>NZ_BJDS01000003.1 GCF_005405265.1 Enterococcus songbeiensis | reverse complement strand
CCGAACACAGAAGTTAAGCTTCTTAGCGCCGATTGTAGTGAGGGGTTGCCCCTTGTGAGAGTAGGACGTCGCCACGCGATTTTAAATAGTAACATGGAGGTTTAGCTCAGCTGGGAGAGCATCTGCCTTACAAGCAGAGGGTCAGCGGTTCGATCCCGTTAACCTCCATATGAGCCGTTAGCTCAGTTGGTAGAGCATCTGACTTTTAATCAGAGGGTCACAGGTTCGAGCCCTGTACGGCTCATTTTCGAATATGCGGGTGTGGCGGAATTGGCAGACGCACTAGATTTAGGATCTAGCGCCTAACGGCGTGGGGGTTCAAGTCCCTTCACCCGCATTAAGCCGGCTTAGCTCAGTTGGTAGAGCATCTGATTTGTAATCAGAGGGTCGAGGGTTCAAATCCTTTAGCCGGCATCGAGAGCTGCGGAAATAGCTCAGTGGTAGAGCACCACCTTGCCAAGGTGGGGGTCGCGGGTTCGAACCCCGTTTTCCGCTTTCGTGCCACAATACACGCCGGGGTGGCGGAACTGGCAGACGCACAGGACTTAAAATCCTGCGGTGAGTGATCACCGTACCGGTTCGATTCCGGTCCTCGGCATTGCATACATTGCGCCCATAGCTCAACTGGATAGAGTGTTTGACTACGGATCAAAAGGTTAGGGGTTCGACTCCTCTTGGGCGCGTAGTCTTTTTACTGCATTAAGACTAATTTTATTATCGGGAAGTAGCTCAGCTTGGTAGAGCACTTGGTTTGGGACCAAGGGGTCGCAGGTTCGAATCCTGTCTTCCCGATTTTGCTTTATTTATTTTTTACTTTACGGTATACTAAGGATGAGAATAATTAATTAAATATTATGCGCCCATAGCTCAACTGGATAGAGTGTTTGACTACGGATCAAAAGGTTAGGGGTTCGACTCCTCTTGGGCGCGTTAGAACGAAATCATAATGGTTTCGTTTTTTTATTTATCTAAGTTTTGTTTATCTTGAGCACCTGTTTCTTTGATTATTGGCTAAAATTGGGTATAATTAAGGTCAGTATTAGTCAAGGGAGGAATGAAGCATGGCTCATCATAATACTTCCGATTTGATTGAAGCGTATTTGAAAAAAATACTTGAAGATAGTGAAATAATTGAGATCAGAAGAGCTGAAATGGCAGATCTTTTTAATTGTGTTCCCTCTCAGATCAACTATGTCATCAATACCCGCTTTACAATTCAACGAGGATACGCGGTGGAAAGTAAACGTGGTGGTGGCGGTTATATCCGCATCGAAAAAGTAAAGATTTCAGATAAACATCATTTTTTGGAACAGGTCAATCAATTATTTGAAAAAAAACTCAGTGAAAAGGACGCATTCGCAATTATTCAGAAGCTTTATGAAGAAGCAGTTTTAACGAGAAATGAGGGGAATTTGCTTTTAGCAGCGGTGGCAAAGAGTACGCTGGCAGATTTTCCAGATGAAGCCGCGATTCGTGCGGGGATATTGCATGCGGTCTTGGAACGATTAAGCTATGAAGATAGGAAGTGATTTTCCATGGATGAATTATTTACAGAACGGGCAAAAGCGGTTTTGACTATTGCTCAAGAAGAAGCAAAAACATTTAAACATCAATCTGTTGGTTCAGAGCATTTGTTGCTGGCATTGGTCATGGAACAAAATGGGATCGCAGGCAAAACATTGCGGGAGCTCCATGCAGATGAAACGGATATTCGTGAAGAAATCGAACATTTGACCGGATATGGAACTGTCAAAAATTATCCGGAAGGGGTTTATCTTCCTTATTCGCCACGGGCAAAACAAATTTTTGCTTATGCGGGGGATGAAGCGAAGCGCTTAGGAGCACCCCAAATCGGTACGGAACATTTGCTGTTGGGCTTATTACGGGATGAAGAGATTTTAGCTTCTCGAATCATGTCAAATCTTGGATTAAGTTTGCCTAAGATGCGGCAGCTATTAAAACAAAAATTAGGATTAAATGATGTCAAGATGCAAGCGGGAAATCGTCGTCGGCAAATCAAGGCACCGCAAAGCCAAGGAACACCAACATTGGATAATTTGGCACGGGATTTAACCAAATTGGCACGGGAAAATCGATTGGATCCAGTGGTTGGCCGCGCCAAGGAAGTGAAGCGACTGATCCAAATTTTGAGTCGGCGGACAAAAAACAATCCGGTCCTTGTTGGAGAGCCGGGAGTTGGTAAGACAGCGATTGCGGAAGGTTTAGCGCAACGAATCATTAAAGGGGAAGTTCCTGATGATATGCAGGATAAGCGTTTAATGATGTTGGATATGGGTGCGTTGGTCGCCGGTACAAAATACCGTGGAGAATTTGAAGACCGTATGAAAAAAGTGATCGACGAAATCTATCAAGACGGTCAGATTATTTTGTTTATCGATGAATTGCATACGTTGATTGGTGCGGGGGGAGCAGAAGGCGCTATCGATGCTTCTAATATTTTGAAACCTGCATTAGCTCGAGGGGAATTGCAAACGATTGGTGCCACTACTTTGGATGAATACCAAAAATACATTGAAAAAGATTCGGCATTGGAACGGCGTTTTGCCCGGGTTCAAGTCGATGAACCAACACCGGAAGAAGCGGAAGAAATTCTGAAGGGGCTGCGTCCACGCTATGAAAAGCATCACGGTGTAGAAATTTCGGATGATGCGCTGCATGCGGCAGTTCAACTTTCTGTTCGGTATATCAATTCACGGCAACTGCCGGATAAGGCGATTGACTTGATGGATGAATCTTCGGCAAAAGTGCGTTTGGATAAGGCAGACGAGCCTTCTGAACTGGCAAATTTGCGGGAAGAAATCGCGAAATTGATGCGGGACAAAGAAGCGGCTATTCAAAAGCAGGATTTTGAAACGGCGGCTCGCTTACGGACGAGGGAGAAAAAAGTCGGGCAACGGTTGGCTGAGCTTTCTTTTGCTGAAACAAAAGGTGCTTCCGGTTTTGCAGATCGAGTGACGGCGGAGGATGTTGCGACAGTGGTTTCCCAATGGACCGGTGTTCCTTTACAACAGATGGAGAAAAAAGAAAGCGAACGTTTGTTGGAATTGGAAGCTATTCTGCATCAACGGGTAGTTGGTCAGGATGAAGCGGTCAAGGCGGTGGCACGGGCAATTCGTCGGGCCCGCAGTGGGTTGAAAGACCCGGATCGTCCAATCGGCTCCTTCATGTTCTTAGGCCCAACCGGTGTCGGTAAAACGGAATTGGCGAAAGCGTTGGCTGAAGCGATGTTTGGCAGCGAAGATGCACTGATTCGAGTGGATATGTCCGAGTACATGGAAAAATACAGCACCAGTCGATTGATTGGTTCACCTCCAGGTTATGTGGGCTATGAAGAAGGTGGACAACTGACGGAAAAAATCCGTTCGAAACCTTATTCGGTCATTTTACTGGATGAAGTGGAAAAGGCACATCCGGATGTCTTCAATATTTTGCTGCAGGTTTTGGATGATGGACATTTGACGGATTCAAAAGGACGAAAAGTTGATTTCCGTAATACGATTTTGATCATGACATCGAATATTGGTGCTACACAAATTCGTGAGGAAAAAAGTGTTGGCTTCAATGTGACAGATATCAGCAAAGATTATCGTGCCATGCAAAAGCGGATCTTAGAAGAATTGAAAAAAGCATTTCGTCCGGAATTTCTGAATCGGATCGATGAAACGGTGGTTTTCCGTTCTTTGGGAGAAACAGAGATTCATGAAATCGTGAAAATCATGAGCAAGGCAGTGGTCAAACGATTGGACGAGCAGGAAGTCCATTTAAAAATCACACCGGCAGCCATTGACGTAATCGGCAAAGCGGGATTTGATCCAGAATATGGTGCTCGACCTATTCGACGAGCATTACAAAAAGAAGTGGAAGACCGTTTGAGTGAAGCGTTATTGTCAGGAGCCATCCATCTAGGGGATCATGTGACAATTGGTGCAAAAAAAGGCAAAATCACGTTGACAGTCAAGGAACCAAAAACAGTCAAAAAACTACAAAACGTTTAATGAAAAAGGTCTATCATTTCGATGGTAGGCTTTTTTTGCTGAAAAAAATCGTTAAACCTTCCTTTCCTATCTTTGTCTATTGGAAAGTGGAAAATCCTGTGATACTATTATTTGAGCTATAGTCCCACTTGTATTTTGTGGAATAAGCAAGGAGGTACATGATGAGTGAATTAATTGCAACTGTCGATTCCCTGGAGCAAGCGCAGGCGTTGTTGGCAGTTGGTGTCGATACGATTGTTTTTGGAGAAGAACAATTTGGGTTGCGGCTGCCCCATTCTTTTAGTCGTGAAGAACAAAAAACGTTGGTTCAATTGGCCCATGAGGCGGGGAAAAAAGCCTCAGTTGCTGTCAATGGAATCATGCATCCGGAAAAAATGACACTGATTCCAGAATATTTGGCTTTTTTAGCAGAGATTCAAGCAGATCAGATTCTGGTGGGAGATCCCGGGGTTGTTTACGTGCTAAAAAAACATCCGGAATGGCAGCTTCCCTATATCTATGACGGAGAAACACTGGTAACCAGTGCCCGTCAAATCAATTTCTGGGGAAAAAAGGGAGCAATCGGTGCGGTATTGGCACGGGAAGTTCCTTTTGGTGAAATGCAGATTATGGGTAAAGAGTTGCAGATTCCGGCGGAGGTTTTGGTGTATGGTCCAACCTGTATCCATCAATCCAAACGACCGTTACTGCAAAATTATTATAACTATACTCAGCAAACAGAAGAAACGGATCGTAGTCGAGGGTTGTTTTTATCTGAACCTAAGAAGCCAGAAACGCATTATTCTATTTATGAAGATAGCCACGGGACCCACGTGTTCGCCACGAATGATGTGGATTTGATGAAGGAATTGGGAGAATTGGCTACCGAGAATTTTTCTACTTGGAAATTGGATGGTCTTTTTTGTCCCGGTGAAGCTTTTGTGGCGATTGCGAAGGCTTTCCAACAAGCTCGGCAAGCGATTGATGCTGGGACATGGTCCTTGGAACTGGCAGAAAAACTGAATCAGCAGGTGATTCAGCAGCATCCGCAGCTGCGGGGCTTGGATACCGGTTTTTACTATATTGATCCAGATGAGATTAAATAAGAAGGTGGATACACATGAAACAACCATTAAAGCGTCCTGAGGTATTAGCACCGGCAGGAACGTTAGAAAAATTAAAAACAGCGATCCGTTACGGAGCCGATGCCGTTTATATTGGCGGAAATGATTACGGATTGCGCAGTCGGGCAGGGAATTTCAGCTACGAGGAAATGGCAGAAGGCGTGGCATTTGCCAAAGCTCATCAGGCAAAGGTCTATGTAGCAGCAAACATGGTCACTCATGAAGGCAATCAAGAAGGCGCCGGAGATTTTTTCCGAGAATTACGGGACGTCGGCATTTCAGCAGTAATCGTTTCTGATCCGGCATTGATTGAAATTTGTGCCACAGAAGCTCCGGGACTACCGATTCATTTATCCACCCAAGCTTCAGCTACAAATTTTGAAACATTGGAATTTTGGAAAGAAGAAGGTTTGGAACGGGTGGTATTAGCGCGGGAAGTGTCGATGGCAGAAGTTGCTGCGATCCGGGAGAATACGGATATCGAGATTGAAGCGTTTATTCATGGGGCAATGTGCATTTCTTATTCCGGCCGTTGTACGTTATCGAATCACATGTCGATGCGGGACGCCAATCGTGGGGGCTGTTCACAATCCTGCCGCTGGAAATATGATTTATTCGATTTACCATTTGGAACGGAACAACACCAAAGTCTAACGGATAAAGGTGCTGTTAATGAAGAATTTTCCATGAGTGCAGTTGATATGTCCATGATTGAACATATTCCCGATTTAATTCAAAATGGGGTGGATAGTTTTAAAATCGAAGGGCGCATGAAGTCCATTCACTATGTTTCAACCGTAGCGAATGTGTACAAAGCGGCTGTGGATAGTTATATGGAAGATCCGGAAAATTATGTCTGCAAGCAAGAATGGATCGATGAATTGTGGAAAGTGGCACAACGAGAATTAGCCACCGGGTTTTATTATGGGACACCTACCGAAAATGAACAATTATTCGGGGCACGGCGGAAAATTCCGCAATATAAATTTATCGGTGAAGTACTGGCTTATGATGAAGCAACCAAGCTGGCAACGATTCGCCAACGTAATCATTTTTCAGTCGCCGATGAGATTGAATTTTACGGTCCCGGGTTCCAACATTTTGACCAAACCATCACTGAAATGTGGAACGAAGAAGGAGAAATGATTGATCGTGCACCAAATCCAATGATGGTGGTAACGATGCCGGTGGTTCAACCGGTGACACCTGGAGATATGATTCGAAAACGAAAATAGAACCAAAAGAGGGTGACCCGGAGTGGTGCCCTCTTTCATTAAATGGAGGAAAAACAGATGAAGCACTATGATTATATCGTTGTTGGCGGCGGCAGCGGCGGGATCGCTTCGGCTAATCGTGCCGGGATGTATGGCAAAAAAGTTTTATTGATTGAAGGTAATCAGTTGGGAGGAACCTGTGTCAATGTAGGGTGTGTTCCCAAAAAAGTGATGTGGCAAGCCAGTGAAATGATCGAGATGATTCAACGAGATGCTGGAAGCTATGGTATTGATGCAACAATCACCAACTTTGATTTTGCTGAATTAGTGGCTCGGCGGGAAAAATATATTGCCTTCCTGCACAAAGCCTACCAAAGAGGACTGGACAGCAATCAGGTAGAGGTGATTCGGGGATACGGCAAGTTTATCGATAATCATACGATTGCAGTTGGAGAAGAACAATTCACCGCTCCCCATATTTTGATCGCAACTGGCGGACATCCTGGAGAATTGAGAATTCCTGGTGGTGAGTATGTCAAAAGCTCCAACGATTTTTTTCAATTGACGGAAAAACCAAAAAGAATGATCGTGTTAGGGGCTGGGTACATTGCCGTGGAATTTGCCGGCATGGTGCGACAATTCGGTGTAGAGGTCGCTTGGGCCTATCGAAATGAACGACCATTGCGGGCCTTTGATGACATGCTGAGTGATAATTTGGTGGAGATGTATAAAGAAGCCGGGATTGAAGTGTATCCTCAATACGTCGCCTCTCGGATTGAAAAACAGGGGAACGAGTATACCGTCCATTTTGAAAACGGCTCTTCGCTGACAGCAGATTATGTCTTATTTGCCGGGGGACGCTTGCCGAATACCCAGCAGATTGGTTTGGGAAATACAACGGTGCAAGTAGATGAACGTGGTTTTGTTCAGGTGGATCGCTACCAAAATACGACGGCTGAAGGAGTCTATGCTGTTGGGGATGTTATTGGCAAAATTGATTTGACACCAGTTGCCATCGCTGCCGGACGCCGCTTATCGGAACGTTTATTCAATGGCAAGGATCTTTATTTGGATTATAATCTGATTCCTACGGTGATCTTTACCCATCCGCCGATTGCTACAATCGGACTTTCAGAGGCAAAAGCGATCGCCGAATATGGGGAAGAACAAATCAAGGTATATCGTTCTCGTTTTACACCGATGTATTTTGCACTAAATGACTACCGACAAAAATGTGAACTGAAACTGGTCTGTTTAGGAAAAGAAGAAAAAATCATTGGGTTGCATGGAATCGGGATCGGGGTGGATGAAATGCTGCAGGGCTTTGCAGTTGCTATCAAAATGGGTGCCACCAAAGCGGATTTCGATAATACCGTCGCCATCCATCCGACCGGTGCAGAAGAATTCGTGACGATGCGATAAATTAGTTTGAGAAATTTTTATGAAAAAACGGCACCATATAAAAAAGCCAAAGACTGTCCCTTTTTGACAGACAATCTTTGGCTTTTTTTATATTTAGTGAACGCTTATTTTTACTTATCCTCCATCGAAGATACTGAAAAGACTAAATGGGGCATAGTCACTCCGCGATAATGTTTTACAAACGTGTCCTTCACCTTCATGCCATTTCTAATCGCTACTTGTTGGGAAGCGAAATTGGTATCTCTGATTATCGAAAATACTTCATTGGCTTTTAACGTTTGAAAAGCGTACTCTTTGCAGGCTTTTGCTGCTTCTGTTGCATAGCCGTTACCCCAGAATTCTTTTTTCAATAAGTACCCGATCTCAAGAACCTGTCGATCTTTATATTCTTGCAGGGTGAGGCCACATTGCCCAATCATTTCATTGGTATCTTTTAAAACCAGTGCCCATAGTCCAAATCCATTGTGGTGGTACCGTGCCTTCTGATTATCCAGCCACTGTTGCACTTCTTCGTCTGAAAAAGGTCCTTCATAGGCATACATCACAGCTTTATCCTGTAGTATTTTAGAAAGATACAGATAGTCATCTTGATTCATTTCTCGTAATAATACTCTTGTGGTTTCGATTTTCATTCTTTTCTCCTAACCTTTTTGACGTTTACTAATCAAGAGCAAATTCATTGTAATAGTGCCTATTCGCTTAACTATAATCAACGTAGACAGTAAGTTGCACCAGTAAAAAAAGCAATCCGCCGGAAAAATCCATCAGATTCTCCCGGTTGGTTGCTTTTTGAATTTAATTGGTTCGTTTCAAGATAATCTTGGTGATTTCTTCAAGAGTTTCTTTGGTTTTTTGTGGCGTATCCGGTAATTGACGAATGCTTTTTAGGGCTTTGTTGGTATATTTTTCAGCTAATTGCTGGGCTTTGGTTACGCCTTGGAAGTGTTGTACGTAGCGATAGACCTCTTGAGTATCCTCGTCGGTCATGTCGGAGCGTTTTTCCAGCAAAGGGGTGAGTTGTTGCCGTCCTTTTTGCAATGCATAGAGCAGCGGCAGGGAGTAAACCCCTTGCCGAACATCTTCAAGAACGGGTTTGCCGATTTGGGCTTCCGGTTGGCTATAATCCAAAATATCATCGATGATTTGAAAAGCTAAACCGATATTCAGACCAATAGCTGCTGCGCTTTTAGCAAATTTTTCACTTGTGCCGCTTTCAAAGGCACCAACTGAACAGCTTAATGCGAACAATTCAGCTGTTTTACCGGAAATATTTTCAATGTACTGGTCAATGGTCATATCCAAAGAATAGCGATCGTCCATTTGTCCTAATTCGCCAGTTAAAATTTTATCCATACTGCGGGAATTAATTTGCAGACTGCGCATAGAGCCGGCATAATCAGCCATTAATTTAAAACAGCAGACGAAGAGATAGTCGCCGGCATAGACTGCCACATCGTTACCGAAGCTAGCTGCAATCGTTGGCAGGTTGCGGCGAAGGTCTGCTTGATCGACGATATCATCATGGATCAAGGTGGCGTTGTGGAGCATCTCGATTGATGCTGCTAATGCGATGGCTTTTTTTCGATCCTGTTCAGGACCAAATTGGGCAAAAAGCAGTTGATACGCCGGTCGCAACAATTTGCCACCAGAGTGGATCATGGCTAAAATCGCTTGTTCCACGGGTTTATTTTTTAATTTGACCGCAGTTTCCATCAATTGCAGCGTGTCGGTCAATTCGTTTCGTAAAGTTGGGTAATCGTTCCAAATGGGATGAAGTTTCATGGTGACTCCTTTTCAAAAGCTACTGCCAATATTGCTTGGTTTCACGTTCACGTTCTGTTTGAAATTTGCGCAGGGTTTGCACACGATGCAGTAAAAAGTTGGCGGCGATCCCGATGGCGATTCCGGATAAAATCCCGAAAAAAGACAGGATCGGCAGATAAAGCAGCACGCTCCAGGATTGCGCAATCCAAGAAGCGGTCACTAGTTGTCCTACGTTGTGCATAAAACCGCCAGTGGCACTGATGCCGATAATGCTGACACGTTTGGGTCCTAAAGCCTTAACCAAAAGCATGCCAAAATAACTCAGCAAAGCACCACTCATACTATAAAGAAAGGTTGAAATCGTGCCGCCTAACAGGGTTGTCAAAATCAACCGCAGCCAGACCAGCAAAAAGCTGTCTTTTTTCGGTAGGGTAAATAGGGCGATGATGGTGATTAGATTTGCCAGTCCCAGTTTTGCTCCCGGCGCAAAGGCGAAGGGGTATGGAATCATGTTTTCCACCAGACCGATGACTACTCCTTGTGCAACCAGCAAGGAGATAAAAATAAGTTTTTGCAAACGACTCATACTTGGTGACGATTTGCTCAATAGATCAGATCGTCAGCGTCACCTCCTGCAGTTTTGATTTCAATCACTAATTTATGAGGGAGACAAACGATGGTTTCCCCGTTTTCTGATGCCCAGCCTCGGCGAACACAGATTTGATCGCCGCAATTGGCATCTTTGATTCGAATCTGTTTGCCTTTGACTTCGATCAGATTGTAATCTCCATCGGCATCTTCATAGCGATACGTATAATTTTTTCCTTCTGTAAGGCGAAATGTTTTCTTTTCTACCCCGTCGATCCGTAGCACGGCTTCAGTCGTTGCACTGGGCTGTCGTTGATTACCAAAAATCAGAAGGGGTGTAAATGAGGCGATGATCAAAAGGAGGATGATAATGATATCCCAAGGTTTCAAACGGCTGTTTTGAATAAATTCTTTTGCTTTCACAAGGCCGCTCCTTTCTACATTGACCTTCTTATTTTAGCATAGGTCAAAAGAAAGTCCTAGGTTCTTCAACCTAGGACACGTTATTGGTTTTATTTTTCTCCGTATAAGGATCGCGGCGTTCCGTACCACCACTTGCCTAATGTACGTTGCAACCATGGAATTACCCAACGGTCTAAACCGACTGCACGGCCTGAACCGTTCATCAAGGCAAAGGCTACTGGGATAAACCAGATATTAATCCAATAGAACATCCCTGACATACAGAAGGTAGCCACTAAAATGATTGTTGTTGCACTGGACAACCAAGTGAATAAACCAGCCATCAATGCTAATGCTAATGCAATTTCAAAGAAGACCATGAATTTTTGGAAGAACATTGCCACATCATTGTTCGGCATGATGAATTGCATGATTTTTGTGAACCAGCCTGGTGATTTTTCAATCACGACCATTGGATCTTCTCCATAGGCATAGCTCAAACCAAAGTGGGCAGCATGGGCTGCGGCTTCACCGCCACTTGCTGCTGCGCCAGAAGCAGCGTCAGCTGAACTTGAAACAGTAGCAGAAGCACCACCGACCGCATCAGCGACAGTAGAAGCAACGGTACTAGAACCGGTAGCGGAAGCACCACCGACTGCATCAGCACTGGAAGCAGTGGTTGCGGCAGCTTCTTTGGCATATTCCCACGTCCAAGGGAACACACTGTTGCCGGTGAACCATGAACCTTCACCAAACCAAGTGCTAGGTTTCAAAACTTCGCCGTTACCGACGATTTTTTTGAAGGCTTCAATGAACCAAACTAATCCGTAGAAAATTCGTAAAGGTACACTCCAAAGAACATTGCCGTAGCGAGAAGAATGTCCCCGTGCCACATTGCGGTCGTCTTTGATGTGGAAAAATTCGTGCATCAAGTATTGGAACATATAGTAACCGGAACGAATGTCAAAGAAATATTTCAAATTGACGATGTGTTTCATGATGATCGCCATAAAACCGCTCAAATGAATTTTACCGAATAATTCGGCAACGCCCCATTTTGATCCAACAGAAACCATAAAGCCTTGATAATTACTCTTGAATTTATGTTTTTCATTGTCGCCTTTTACTTGCGAAACAACATTGGCTGCGGCGCAGTGTCCAGTTTGTTCTGCCGCTTGTACGATTTGTGGTGTTGGTGTATTTGGGTGTTCTTCATAATAAACCAGGTCACCGATGATGTAGATATTTTTGTCTTCATAGCCTTTTGCCTGCATGTATTCGTTGGCTACCAGGCGGTTACCGCGGGCAGCTTCCAAACCAAAATCGGCTGCGTCGGTGGTTCCTTTGACGCCGGCGGTCCAAATCAAGGTGTAGGTTGGGATCGTGGACCCGTCTTTTAACTTGATATGGTCGTGGTCAACTTCCACGATTGGTGAGTTAAGTACCAATTCGACATTTTTTTTCTTCATAAAGCGTTCTGCTTTTGCCGCATCGTTACGGTTCAGCATATTTAAGATCGTCGGCATTGCTTCCACGACTTTCAACGTGAATTCGCTTGGATCTAATTTGTAGTCTGCTGCTAAGCGGTCTTTCCAATCAACTAGTTCGCCGATCATTTCGATTCCGGTAAAACCAGAACCGCAGACAACAAAGGTCAGCATCGCTTTGCGTTTGGCTGCATCAGGTTCCAATGCGGCTTTGGCAACGGTTGTTTCGATGTGTTCACGAATCCGAATCGAATCTTCAAAAGACCACAATGTGAAACCATGCTCTTTTACCCCAGGTGTTCCGAAATCGTTTGGTTCGCCACCCATACCAATTACTAAATAATCAAATGGATAAGCGCCTGTTTTTGTTTGAACAACTTTTTGTTCCTTGTCGATTCCCGTTACAGTGTCTGTAACCAGCTTCACGTTTTTCTTCCGTGAGAAGAGATGTTGCAAATCATATTGGATCGCAGTTGGTTCAACACGTCCTCCTGCAACTTCGTGAAGCTCTGTCATCATCGTATGATAAGAATGCCGATCAATTAAAGTAATTTCGACATCATTGTCTTTTTTCAGCTTTTTCGCCATAAATTTGGTAGCTGAAACCCCAGCATAACCAGCACCGACAACGACAATATTTTTCTTTGCCATTGGTAATCCGCTCCTTAAAAATAAATAAGATTTGATAATTATTACACAATCTATTACATTATATAGACATTTTTCCCATTTGTCTAACTCATTTCAGAAAAAAGGCCAGTATTTTCAAGCATTTCTGCTGAACATCAACTAGACCATTTTTCCTATAAAGAAAACGGTTGACTTATTATTTTTATAATTTAAAATAAAAGGTGTAGCACAACACAGGAATTTGTGAAAAAAAGTATAAAGGAAAAGGGGAACAAAAAATGAAGTCAAGAAAGTTTATGGCAGGGGTTACAGTATTAGCATTTTCTGCACTATTATTGGGGGCATGCGGTGCAGACAACGCAAGTGATGATTCTTCCGCATCATCAACGACATCACAAGCAGCAAGCTCAACGACTGAAGCATCATCTGCAACTGCTGAATCCGAAGCACCAAAAGTAATTGCCGGAGAAGCAATGCAAGATGGTACTTATACTCTGAAAGAAAAAAATGACAAAAACGGCTACCACGTAGAATTTTCTATTACTGTAGCAGACGGCAAAATTACTGAATCAAACTACGATAACGTAAATGCTGACGGCAAATCAAAGACAGAGGATGCCGAATACAATAAATCCATGAAAGAAAAAGCTGGGATTGCTCCAGAAGAATTTATTCCTAAATTCAACGAAGAATTAGTTGCAGCTCAAAGCCCATCTTCAATGGAAGTTGTTTCAGGCGCAACACATTCTTTTGATTCTTTCCAAAACTATGCGCAACAATTGATCCAAGCTGCACAAGCTGGTAAAACCGATGTGATCGAAATCGATAACGGTGCCGATTTGAAAGACGGTACGTACACATTGAAAGAAAAGAATGACAAAAATGGTTACCATGTAGAATTTGCCATTACTGTTGCCGGTGGTAAAGTAACTGAATCAAATTACGACAATGTGAATGCAGACGGCAAATCTAAAAAAGATGACGCAGAATACGAAGCAAACATGAAAGATAAAAGCGGCATCGGACCAAAAGAATATATCGAACAATTCAACAAAGACTTTGTAGCAGCAATGAACGAAGAAGAAGCATCACCAGCAAACATGGATGTAGTAACTGGGGCAACCCACAGCTTCCATTCTTTCGTTATCTACGCACAACAATTGTTGAACGCAGCTGAAAAAGGCGACACAGCAGTTATCGAAGTAGACAATTTTGTAACGGAATAAACCGTTGCTTGAAACGAGTCCCGGTCCTTGTGATTGGGCTCTTTTTTTTGCTGTTTCTTAGGAAACAGTCAGTATTTTTCTCATTTTGAATGGAAAGCTTTCGCAGCTATGAGGATTTTTTCACAGAATGAGGGAATATTTTGGCGAGAGACTTTTCAATTTCCTAAAAAGAAGCTATCATAAGGAAGTTAAAAACACAGAGTCGAAAAGGGGAAAGACATGAAGAAACAGCTTGGTTTATTTGCAGCCGTTTTGCTGATGCTGCTGGTGGTTTTAGGTGCCTGTGGCAAAAAAGACGAACCGAAACTATTGGAAGAACCTTACTATCAGGAAAAATTTTTACTAGGAACTTATACACGTATCCGAATTTACGATGAAGGCAAAGAAGAGGCGCTGAAACCCGCTTTTGCCCGAATCAAAGAATTAGGAGATAAGATTACCATCAATCAAAAAGGCTCAGAGATTGACGAGTTGAACGCTCAGGCCGGAATCAAACCCGTTAAAGTTTCCAAAGATATTTATTACCTATTAAAGGAAGCCTACGATTATACGGAGGAAACAGACGAGGCCTTCAACATGGCGATTGGTGCTGTTACGCAATTGTGGCGAATCGGTTTTGATGATGCCCGCAAACCAGCCCAATCAGAAATCGATGAAGCCTTGAAACACATTGATTATCGAAAAATCCAATTTGATGATCAGAAACAAACGGTCTTTTTGGAAGAAAAAGGCATGATTGTGGACGTTGGTGCGATCGCCAAAGGCTACATCACCGATGAGGTCGTTAAAGTGTTGGAAAAAAATGGCGTGACTTCGGCTATCGTGGACTTAGGCGGAAATGTGTTTGTTATGGGCCATAGCCCACGTGGGGACAACACTCCTTGGAATATCGGTATCCAAGATCCGAACCAAGCACGAGGGTCAATTGTCGGCAGCATCAAAGAAAAAGATAAAACGGTCGTGACTTCCGGTATTTATGAACGCTATTTGGAAGTAGACGGCAAGACCTACCATCATATTTTCAACTCCAAAACCGGTTATCCCTATGACAATGATATTGCTGGTGTCTCCATCATTACCGACAAGTCGATTGACGGAGACGGGTTGTCAACCTCAGTCTTTGCGATGGGTGTAAAAAAAGGATTGGAATTCATCGAAGCAATGGAAGATGGAACCAATGCCGTGTTCATTACAAAAGACGATCAGGTATACGTGACCAAAGGCATCCAGAATAATTTTGTGTTAGACAAAGATTCGGGATACACCATGGGAAACCGTAGTGACTTGAAGTAGGAGGCGAACCAATGTCGCTAAAAGTATTTTTAGAGGTCGTTGAAATCAAAACCAAAATCGCCAGCGTATTTCCCTTTCTGATGGGGGTATTGTTCTCCATCAGTTATTTTCATGGGTTTCATTTTCTCAATACACTGCTCTTTTTTATCGGAATGCTGATTTTTGATTTGACGACCACTGCCATCAATAATTATATGGATTTTGAAAAAGCCAAATCAGAAGAATACAAGTACCAGCAAAATGTGATTGGACGGGAAAATGTCGCGCCTAAACTGGTACAGCGGATGATTTTAGGCATGTTGGTCTTCGTGCTGCTGATTGGGATTATTTTAACGATTCGTACCGGCTGGCTGTTGCTGGTCATGGGCTTTGTCTGCTGCTTTATCGGCGTCTTCTACACCTTTGGCCCGATTCCCTTATCGCGGATGCCGCTGGGGGAAGTTTTCAGTGGTGTAACGATGGGATTGGGCATTTTTGCAATGGTGGTCTACGTCAATACGGTCAGTCCGCAGGTTTTTTATCTTGATCTGCAACTAAAGGCGGGAACGTTTGCTTTGACCGGGAACTTTTGGCAAGTTGCCGCTTTGGTGTGGGCTTCTCTGCCATTGATCTTTACCATTGCCAATATCATGTTGGCAAACAATCTGCGGGATTTGGAAACAGACATCAAAAACCACCGCTACACGCTGGTTTACTATATCGGACGGGAACACGGTATTAAGTTGTTTTCTTTGCTGATGTTGAGCTGTTACGCCGTTTTAATTGTCGGCGTTTTCTTGCGAGTATTTGAATGGCCAGTTCTGATTGCGTTGGGAACCTTTCCCAAAGTGCGTCAGCATCTACGGGCACACCGAAAAGAGCTGCCCCATCCCCACAGCTTTGTTTATTCTTTGAAAAATATGGTACTGTTCAACAGTGCGTATGCCATCGGACTTTTATTGACGATTCTTTGGCAACAGTTGAGCTAAATGAAAAGACCCCTATTTCGTGAAGATGACGAAATAGGGGTCTTTTTCAGTTTTAGTCAATTTTTTGCAGGCTGATCTCGCCGGAAGAAAGAACAAACTGTTTTTCTGGTGTGGAAACCACGAGTTCCCCCTGATCGGTGATGGCTTCGGCAACGCCACGATAGGTGATGCCTTGTTGGGTGAAGGTCACATTTTTCCCAAGTACCAATGACTTTTCTCGATAAACCGCCAAATAATCAGTAGCGGGTAAGTGAGCAATCAGCTGGAAAAAGTTGCGCCAAATTTCATGGATCAGTTGATTTCGCAAAACAGCAGGTACCTCATTAGGAAATAACGAGCCGGCTTTTTCCTGTAATTCTTCGGGGAAATCTGCTTGCGGAATCGAAAAATTGATCCCCATGCCGATAATTACATGGGAGATTGTGCCGCTTTCAAAGTCGCTGATGGCTTCAGATAAAATACCGCAAACTTTCTTGCCCTCCAGATAGATATCGTTGACCCATTTAATTTGACTCTTTTTTTCTGTCAGCCGATCGATGGCTTGGCTGGCAGCAACGGCCGCTAGTAACGTGTACTGAGGTAATTCCGCAAACGCTTTGTTGGGACTAAGGAGCAGACTCATGTAAATTTGACCGGTTGGGGCAAAAAAAGGACGACCAAAGCGACCGTGAGCACCGGTTTGGGTATCGGCGACAAATAAGCGGGGGGCTGCCTCTTTTTGCATGGCGGCCAGCTTTGCATCCTTCATGGTGGATTCCGAAGCATTCAAAATCTCGACAGCTAAAAAATCCAATTCCTCTTTTTTGATTTCCTCGGCAGCTAAAACATCTGAGGGCAAATAGCGATAGCCGCTAGCAGCATGTTCAAAGCGATAGCCTTCTTTTTCCAGTTCCCGAACAGCCTTCCAAATCGCTGTACGGGAAACCGCCAGCGATTGAGCCAGTTTTTCACCGGAAAGAATCTCGTCGCTTTGTTTTAATAGGTGCAGTAATTTTTTTTTGGTCGTCATTCAGTCTGCCTCGTCTGTCGTTTTTCTTTAGTGTACCAAATTATTTCTTCGTTGGCACTGACCGGATAAAAACGATAGAGAATTTTTTAAAAAAAGGAGATAGCCGTTTGAAAATAATTTTCAGAAATTTTCTTGACAGAATAACTTTTCTATCATATAATAATTAATTGCAAAAACTATCTGACAAACAAGAAAGTAGAAACGAAATATTGTCCGTTTCGGCTTACATACACAAAGCAAAAGTAGAAGGTCCCACAAAAATGAACGTTCTATTTTTGGTTTTTTTTATGCCCAAAAGCCGCAAAAAATACTTTTTGTTACGAAAAATTAATATTTGTCATCTTTTTGTAACGAAAATCGGATAGCCTTTTTGAAAAGAATTTTAGAGGGGTGAAGAGCTTGGCTGGACACGTAGTAAAATACGGAAAGCATCGCGAACGTAGAAGCTTCGCACGAATCAGTGAAGTATTGGAATTACCGAATTTGATTGAAATTCAAACAGACTCTTACCAATGGTTCTTAGACGAAGGTTTGAGAGAAATGTTTGAAGACATCTTGCCAATTGACGACTTTAACGGCAATTTATCATTGGAATTTGTGGATTATGAACTGAAAGAACCAAAGTACACGGTGGAAGAAGCCCGCGCCCATGACGCGAACTACTCCGCACCATTGCATGTAACCCTGCGCTTGACCAACCGCGAAACCGGTGAAATCAAAGCTCAAGAAGTTTTCTTCGGTGATTTCCCATTAATGACGGAACAAGGAACCTTCATTATCAACGGGGCAGAACGGGTTATCGTTTCCCAATTGGTCCGTTCACCAGGTGTTTATTTCCATGGCAAAGTCGATAAAAACGGTAAAGAAGGATTTGGCTCTACTGTCATCCCGAACCGCGGGGCTTGGTTGGAAATGGAAACCGACGCCAAAGATATCTCATATGTACGAATTGACCGTACCCGGAAAATTCCGTTGACCGTCTTAGTACGGGCACTAGGTTTTGGGTCTGATGATACAATTTTTGAGATTTTCGGCGAAAGTGAATCTTTACGAAACACGATTGAAAAAGATTTACACAAAAATGCCAGCGATTCTCGAACAGAAGAAGGCTTGAAGGATGTTTACGAACGGCTGCGTCCCGGCGAACCAAAAACCGCCGACAGCTCAAGAAACTTGCTGAATGCCCGCTTCTTTGATCCAAAACGGTATGACTTGGCAAATGTAGGTCGCTACAAAGTAAATAAAAAACTAGATTTACGTACCCGTTTATTGAATCTGACTTTAGCAGAAACGTTGGTTGATCCAGAAACCGGCGAAATCATCGTTGAAAAAGGAACCGTCTTGTCTCATCAAGTAATGGAAACATTAGGGGACTACTTAGTAAACGGCTTGAATTCAGTAACCTATTACCCATCAGAAGATGGCGTAGTGACGGATCCAATGACGGTTCAAGTTATTAAAGTCTTTTCACCAAAAGACCCTGAACGAGAAATCAATGTCATCGGTAACGGCTACCCAGATCCTGCAGTGAAAACTGTTCGTCCTGCTGATATTATTGCTTCTATGAGTTATTTCTTTAACTTGATGGAAAGCATCGGTAATGTGGACGACATCGATCACTTAGGTAATCGTCGAATCCGTTCCGTTGGGGAATTGCTGCAAAATCAATTCCGGATCGGTTTAGCGCGGATGGAACGTGTTGTTCGTGAACGGATGTCAATCCAAGATACGGAAACATTGACACCGCAACAATTGATTAATATTCGTCCAGTTGTCGCAAGTATCAAAGAATTCTTTGGTTCTTCCCAGTTGTCACAGTTCATGGATCAAACCAATCCACTTGGAGAATTGACCCACAAACGCCGCTTGTCTGCCTTAGGACCTGGTGGATTGACACGGGATCGTGCCGGATATGAAGTCCGAGACGTTCACTATTCCCACTATGGCCGGATGTGTCCGATTGAAACGCCTGAAGGACCAAACATCGGTTTGATTAACAGTTTGGCTTCTTATGCGAAAGTCAACAAATACGGCTTTATTGAAACACCATACCGTCGTGTAGATCGGGAAACTGGTCGTGTGACGGATCAAATCGATTATCTGACTGCTGATATCGAAGACCATTATGTGGTTGCCCAAGCAAACAGCTTGTTAAATGAAGATGGTTCGTTTGCAGAAAACGTCGTAATGGCTCGTGCAACCTCAGAAAACTTGGAAGTATCCATTGATAAAGTGGACTATATGGACGTTTCACCAAAACAGGTTGTTGCTGTCGCTACAGCATGTATTCCTTTCTTGGAAAACGATGACTCCAACCGTGCCTTGATGGGTGCCAACATGCAGCGTCAAGCAGTACCGTTGATCAATCCTAAATCACCTTGGGTCGGAACCGGAATGGAATACAAATCCGCCCATGACTCAGGTGCCGCTCTATTATGTAAACATGACGGAATCGTTGAATACGTCGATGCGTCAGAAATTCGCGTTCGCCGCGACAATGGTGCATTAGATGTTTACTCTGTAACAAAATTCCGCCGTTCCAACTCCGGAACCAGCTACAACCAACGTCCACTAGTCGCTCATGGCGAAAAAGTGGAAAAAGGCGATACTCTAGCTGACGGACCATCCATGGAAAATGGCGAAATGGCTCTTGGACAAAACGTTTTGGTAGCCTTCATGACTTGGGAAGGATACAACTACGAAGATGCCATCATCATGAGCCGTCGTTTAGTCAAAGATGATGTCTACACTTCTGTCCATATTGAAGAATATGAATCAGAAGCCCGTGACACTAAATTAGGACCTGAAGAAATCACTCGTGAAATCCCTAACGTTGGGGAAGATGCCCTGAAAGATCTTGATGAAATGGGGATCATCCGCATCGGTGCCGAAGTTCACGACGGCGATCTTTTAGTCGGAAAAGTAACACCAAAAGGGGTCACTGAATTGTCTGCAGAAGAACGTTTGCTGCATGCAATCTTCGGTGAAAAAGCCCGCGAAGTCCGTGATACTTCCCTACGCGTGCCTCATGGCGGCGGCGGAATCGTCCACGATGTTAAAATCTTTACCCGCGAAGCCGGCGATGAATTATCTCCTGGCGTGAACATGCTGGTTCGGGTATACATCGTGCAAAAACGGAAAATCCATGAAGGCGATAAAATGGCTGGACGTCACGGAAACAAAGGGGTTGTTTCCCGCATTATGCCGGAAGAAGACATGCCTTTCTTGCCAGACGGTACACCAGTTGATATCATGCTGAATCCATTAGGGGTTCCTTCACGGATGAACATTGGACAAGTATTGGAATTGCATTTAGGAATGGCTGCTCGTCAATTAGGTATTCATGTTGCGACACCAGTTTTCGATGGCGCATCGGATGATGATGTATGGGAAACCGTAAGAGAAGCTGGCATGGCCAGTGACGCAAAGACTGTTTTATATGATGGTCGGACCGGTGAACCATTTGACGGACGAATTTCTGTCGGTGTTATGTACATGATCAAATTGGCCCACATGGTTGATGACAAACTGCATGCCCGTTCGATTGGACCTTACTCGCTAGTTACCCAACAACCATTGGGTGGTAAAGCACAGTTTGGTGGACAACGTTTCGGGGAAATGGAAGTTTGGGCATTGGAAGCTTACGGTGCCGCTTATACGCTGCAAGAAATCTTGACTTACAAATCCGATGACGTGGTTGGTCGGGTGAAAACCTACGAAGCAATCGTCAAAGGGGAACCAATTCCAAAACCAGGCGTACCGGAATCCTTCCGCGTGTTGGTGAAAGAATTACAATCTCTAGGATTGGATATGCGGGTGCTGGATATCGATGATGCTGAAATCGAATTGCGGGACATGGATGATGACGATGATGATTTGATCACCGTTGACGCCTTGACAAAATTTGCTGAACAACAATCCGCAAAAGAATTAGAACAACAAGCTGCCGACAAAGCAAAGGCTGATAAAGCAGCGCTGGATCAAGAAATTGAAACAGCAGAGGATCTAAAAGACTAGAAGGAACTGACAAAATTTTTGCCAGCTCATAACGAACGTGCCACCCATCGTTTTTCCAGCGGAGCCATCCATGGAAAAACGATGATGCGCACGATGCTTGCCATGAAATGAAATGGAGGGAACCCCTTTTGATCGATGTAAATAAATTCGAAAGTATGCAAATAGGCTTGGCTTCTCCCGAAAAAATCAGAAGCTGGTCTTACGGGGAAGTAAAAAAACCTGAGACCATTAACTATCGTACGTTAAAACCTGAACGGGAAGGCCTATTCGACGAGCGTATTTTCGGTCCAACGAAAGACTGGGAATGTGCCTGCGGAAAATACAAACGGATTCGTTATAAAGGAATCGTTTGTGACCGTTGTGGCGTGGAAGTCACTCGTTCGAAAGTCCGTCGTGAACGGATGGGTCATATTGAATTAGCAGCACCAGTTTCACATATCTGGTACTTTAAAGGTATTCCTTCACGAATGGGTCTTGTTTTAGACATGAGCCCACGGGCGTTGGAAGAAATCATTTATTTTGCGTCGTATGTCGTGATTGAACCCGGCGATACGAACTTAGAGAAAAAACAACTATTGACTGAACGGGAATACCGTGAAAAACGGGACCAATACGGTCAAGGATTCAGTGCAGCAATGGGTGCTGAAGCAATCAAACAATTGTTGGATGCCGTTGATTTGGACGGAGAAGTTGCTGAACTGAAGGAAGAATTAAAAACTGCTTCAGGTCAAAAACGGACCCGTGCAATCCGTCGTTTGGATATTTTAGAAGCATTTCGGGCTTCCGGCAACAAACCAAGCTGGATGGTCATGGATGTTATTCCAGTTATTCCGCCAGATTTGCGTCCAATGGTGCAATTAGAAGGTGGACGGTTTGCCACTTCTGACTTGAATGATTTGTACCGTCGGGTAATCAACCGGAACAACCGTTTGAAACGTTTGTTAGACTTGAACGCTCCAAATATCATCGTACAAAATGAAAAACGGATGCTGCAAGAAGCGGTAGACGCGTTGATCGATAACGGTCGTCGTGGTCGTCCCGTGACTGGACCAGGTAATCGTCCGTTGAAATCTCTTTCTCATATGTTGAAAGGGAAACAAGGTCGTTTCCGTCAAAACTTACTAGGAAAACGGGTAGACTATTCTGGTCGTTCCGTTATCGTTGTTGGTCCGTTCTTAAAAATGTATCAATGTGGTCTGCCAAAAGAAATGGCGATCGAATTGTTCAAACCATTTGTTATGCGGGAATTGGTTTCTCGTGAACTTGCTTCAAACATTAAAAATGCCAAACGCAAGATTGAACGTCAAGAAGACGAAGTATGGGACGTTTTAGAAGATGTTATCAGAGAACATCCAGTTCTGTTGAACCGGGCACCTACGCTTCACAGACTTGGTATCCAAGCCTTTGAACCAGTCTTGGTTGAAGGTCGTGCGATCCGTTTGCACCCATTGGTATGTGAAGCCTACAATGCCGATTTCGATGGGGACCAAATGGCGGTTCACGTACCGTTGAACGAAGAAGCACAAGCAGAAGCACGGATGCTGATGCTGGCTGCACAAAACATTTTGAATCCAAAAGATGGAAAACCCGTTGTTACACCTTCTCAAGATATGGTTCTAGGGAACTATTACTTGACGATGGAAGAAGACGGTCGTGAAGGGGAAGGCATGCTCTTCCGGGACATGGACGAAGCCGTGACTGCATGGCGCAATGGTTATGTCCATCTGCATTCTCGAATCGCTGTTGATCCAAGAACCTTGGGTGAAAAACCATTTACAGAAGAACAAAAAACACGCTTGATGGTAACGACTGTCGGTAAAGTCATCTTTAACTCGATTATGCCGCCGGAATTTCCTTACCTAAATGAACCAACTGATTTCAACTTGACGGTACAAACACCGGACAAATACTTTGTTGATGCTGGAACAGACATTCCTGCTTTTATCAAGGAACAAGAATTAGTTGGACCATTCAAGAAGAAAAATCTGGGAAATATCATCGCTGAAGTCTTCAAACGTTTCAAAGTAACTGAAACATCAATGATGCTTGACCGGATGAAAGATTTAGGATACAAACATTCTACCCATGCCGGGATTACTGTAGGGATTGCCGATATTATGGTTCTTGCTGAAAAGCATGATATTATCGATACTTCCCACAAACAAGTTGAAACCATCACGAAACAATTCCGTCGTGGATTGATTACAGATGATGAACGCTATGAACGGGTAATCGGTGTTTGGAATGCTGCCAAAGACGAAATTCAACAAAAATTGATGGAATCTTTGGATGCGAAAAACCCAATCTTCATGATGTCTGACTCTGGTGCCCGTGGGAATATCTCCAACTTTACTCAGCTTGCTGGGATGCGTGGATTGATGGCGGCTCCTAATGGTCAAATCATGGAATTGCCAATCATTTCTAACTTCCGTGAAGGACTTTCTGTCTTGGAAATGTTTATCTCTACTCACGGAGCTCGTAAAGGAATGACCGATACTGCGTTGAAAACCGCCGATTCCGGTTACTTGACTCGTCGTTTGGTTGACGTTGCCCAAGATGTAATTATTCGGGAAGAAGACTGTGGCACAGACCGCGGGTTGGATATCCGAGCAATTCGTGAAGGCAATGAAATCATCGAATCATTAGGCGAACGTCTAGTGGGTCGTTACACACGGAAATCAGTGATTCATCCAGAAACCGGTGAAGTTATTGTTGGCAATGATCAACTTATCACTGAAGATTTAGCAAAACAAATCGTGGAAGCTGGAATTGAAACTGTTTCAATTCGTTCCGTCTTCACATGTAATACTAAACATGGCGTATGTAAACATTGTTATGGTCGAAACTTGGCTACTGGGAATGAAGTCGAAGTTGGTGAAGCAGTCGGAACAATCGCTGCCCAATCAATCGGTGAACCAGGGACTCAGTTGACCATGCGTACCTTCCATACCGGCGGGGTTGCCGGGGACGATATCACACAAGGTCTGCCTCGTGTTCAAGAAATCTTTGAAGCACGTAATCCGAAAGGGCAAGCGGTGATCACTGAAGTTACTGGTGAAGTCATCGACATCTCTGAAGATGCGGCTACACGGAGCAAAGAGGTAACCATCAAAGGAACCACTGATACTCGTACCTACACAGTGCCTTATACAGCTCGTATGAAAGTTGCTGAAGGTGATTACATTCATCGTGGTGCTCCATTGACAGAAGGATCAATCGATCCAAAACAATTGCTACAAGTTCGTGATGTTCTGTCTGTTGAAAACTATCTGTTGCGAGAAGTCCAACGTGTTTACCGGATGCAAGGGGTAGAAATCGGCGACAAGCATATCGAAGTAATGGTTCGTCAAATGTTGCGTAAAATCCGGGTAATGGACCCAGGTGATACAGATATCTTGCCAGGTACTTTGTTAGATATTGCGGACTTCAAAGACCGTAACTATCAAACCTTGATTGCCGGCGGTGTTCCTGCCACCTCTCGTCCAGTCTTGTTAGGAATCACAAAAGCGTCCTTGGAAACAAACAGCTTCTTATCTGCTGCTTCCTTCCAAGAAACGACCCGTGTCCTGACTGACGCTGCGATTCGCGGCAAGAAAGATCCACTGCTTGGCTTGAAGGAAAATGTTATCATCGGTAAGATCATCCCAGCCGGAACTGGTATGGCTCGCTACCGGAATATGGAACCAAAAGAAGTAGCTGTTGCAAGTGAAAATGTTTATAGTATTTCAGACATTGAAGCTCAAATGGCTGCGGAAGATGCCTTGCGTAATCAAGACTAAATAAGAAGCGTCGCTGATCGAAAGATCAACGGCGCTTTTTTTGTGGAGGAAAGAATTTCTGCAGATTAATGGAGTGGAATAGCTAAAAAGAGTAACGCAGAAAAATCACCAGCAAGCCTCCCAGCAGGCAGGGGACGAAGGGCAGCTCCTTTAGCGGACGTTTCAAAAGTGAGGAACAACTAAACAGCACTAAACCAAAGAGACTTGCTAAAAGCAGCAAGAGACAAAAGTGATACAAAGGCAACCACGGACTCCAGGACAGCAACAGTAACAGATCGCCACCGCCAAATTTTTGCGAGTAAAACAGCCAGACGAAGCCGCTGAGAAATAGACAATACCCTATCGTCAACCACTGAAAAGAAGTTTGCTGCCACTGAAAAAACCAGAGAATCAGCGTACAAGGATAAAAAAATTTTGGTTCCACGATTTGATAGAAAAGATCTGCCAATGCCAGCAAAAAGGTCGCCAGTAACCAGAAAAAACGTAGCCAGCTCAGAACACCTGCAGTCAAAGGAGAAAACAAAAAGAATACCCCGCAAAAAATCTCGGCACCAAAATACCAAAAGGACAGCCGGATGTGGCAGTGACGGCAACGAAACCGTAAAAATAAAATCGAAAGTAGTGGAATCAATTCATACCACAGCAAGGGAGTTCCGCATGCTTCACAGTGGGAGGCAGGAAAAATAGCGGAACGATTTGCAGGAATCCGTTGTGCCAGCAAACAGAAGAACGAACCGACACAACAGCCAATCCAAAAAAATAGAAAAATTATCATCAAAAAAGAGACTCCTTTCCTTTACTACTAACAAGTACGCAAGAGCCAGCCCTTTGCTAGACAAAAAGAACTTTTTTCTTGATAATAGAGAAGAAAGGAGAGCAAAACGATGAAAAAAATTTGGTTGATATTTCCCATCCTTTGTTTTACGTTCCTGTTGAGCGGCTGTGCCCGCGCAATCCCAGAGAAAGAGGCCGCTGCTTTGTTGGTGGATCATCTCGTTTATCAAAAATCTGAAAAGAAGTTTACTGAGAATTTTCAAGACGGCGAAGACCTAAGCAATGCCTTTCAAACGAATGAGCAAGCTTTTCAAAAAAGTTTTACGGAAGGGTTGCTGGCTGACAGCGAGATCCCTCAAGCCGAGGCAGAAGAAATCGCAGAACTATTGCTGAACCAAATGCAGAAAGAAGCCACCTACGAAATAAAAGAAATTGATGACAGTGATACGATTCGTCATGTGACTTATGGGGTAAAGGGCTTGGACTTCACAGGAATGATGGCAGCGACGTCTGAAAAATTAGTCACTGAATTATTGGCTGACGAAACCATTAGTAAAGACCAAGACAAAGTCGTCAGCGAAACCGTCCGCTTTTTAAAGGAAACGATTCCCCAAACCAAGGCAAAAACCAAAGCCATCAATGTGATGTTAGAAATGAAACCGGAAAAGGGCAAATGGCAGATTGTTGCCGGACAGACTGAACAACTGAATAACTTGTACTTAGCTTTCGTTGCCGGTGTCTCCGACCAAGAAGCGTTGTTGGCGGAAATGACCACCGTAATGGAGGAAACGGCAAAAGAAGTACAGGAACAATTAGATTAGATTGAAAAGGTTTCTCACTTAGTTCGCTTTGTTGTACTTTTTCTGTTATTCATACTATGATTTTAATGGAAACAATTGAAGGAGGAAGATAGATATGAAATTTGAACAAACAAAAGAAGTCTTGAACCAATTGGTCGCTGACCTGAGTCAAATGTCGATGGTCATTCATCAAACCCATTGGTACATGCGAGGACCTGGGTTCTTAACCCTACATCCAATGATGGATGATTTCATGGATGATGTGAACGATCAGTTAGACGAAATTTCTGAACGTTTGATTACCTTAGATGGTTCTCCTTATTCAACCTTAAAAGAAATGGCTGAACATACGAAGATCCCTGATGAAACAGGACGTTGGGATCGGACGATGGAAGAACGCTTAGCAACATTAGTGAAAGGCTATCGCTATTTGGCAGATCTTTACCAAAAAGGAATCGAAGTTTCCGGTGAAGAAGGCGACGATCCAACCCAAGATATCTTTATCGGTTTTAAAACGGCAATCGAAAAACGAATTTGGATGATTCAAGCACACCTTGGTAAAGCACCCGAAATCGACGCTTAAACAAAAAAATCCCGCCAGTCTGGTTACAGATTGACGGGATTTTTTTTTAAGCGAATGTTTTTTTTGCTGCGGCAATTTGTGCCACTACTTGATCAAAGCCAGTGCCGCCCAGTGAATGACGGTTTTTGACCGCATTGTAGGAGGATAATTTATCATAGACGTCTTCTTCGATTACCGGGGTGATTGCTTGATAATCTTCCAACGAAATGTCTTGTAGGTAGATACCTTTGTGGATGCAATCCAAGACTAATTTTCCAACGATTTCATGGGCTTCACGAAACGGAATTCCTTTTCCTGCCAGATAGTCGGCTAATTCGGTCGCATTGGAGAAATCTTTTTCAGTGGATGCCAACATGTGGGCTTCGTTGACCTTCATGGTATGGATCATCCCTGCCATGATTTCCAGACTGGTCAAAATTGTTTCTGCCGTGTCGAACATGCCTTCCTTATCTTCTTGAAAATCTTTATTGTAGGCAAGAGGCAACCCTTTCATTACGGTCAAAAGACCAAACAGATTGCCGTAAACGCGGCCGGTTTTACCACGAATCAATTCTGCCATATCAGGATTTTTTTTCTGAGGCATGATGGAGCTGCCGGTAGAAAAGGTATCTGTCAACTCAACAAATTTAAATTCATGACTGCACCAAAGAATCAATTCTTCACAAAAACGGGACAGGTGCATCATCAAAAGGGAACCATTGCTTAAAAATTCCAGAATAAAATCTCGATCACTGACGGCGTCCAAGCTGTTGCTGTAATTAGTGGCAAAGCCCAACTCTTTTGCGGTAAATGTCCGATCGATAGGAAAAGTCGTGCCGGCTAAAGCAGCACTACCTAAGGGAAGCAGATCGACCCGTGCCAAGCTTTCCAGCATCCGTTGTTGGTCGCGGGTCAGCATGGAGTAATAGGCCATCAAATGGTGCCCGAAGGAAATCGGTTGTGCATGCTGCATGTGGGTATAACCCGGCATGATTGTATAAACATGTTCCTCTGCTTTTGCCACCAATACTTCACGAAATTGCTCGATTTTTTCCAAGACTTCATGAATCGTGTCTTTTAGATACAAGTGCATATCTGTTGCCACTTGATCATTTCGACTGCGGGCAGTGTGTAATTTGCCGGCAACTGCACCGATTTCCTGATGAAGATAAGATTCAATATTCAAATGGATGTCTTCATTTTCAATGGTGAAGGTCAATTCACCGTTGGCAAGTTTTTCCTGCAATGTTTCTAAACCGTCAATGATGATTTGTGCTTCCTCTTGAGCAATAATCCCGGTATGAGCCAACATTTTAACATGAGCCAAGCTGCCGGTGATATCTTGTTTTGCTAATTTTTGATCGAAGGGGATGGATGCGCCGAACGCGTCGATCCATGCTTCATTTTTGCCGTCGAAACGACCGCCCCATAATTTTGCCATTCTGCCACCTCATATGATTTTTATTTTCCTTAAAAACGGCAAAACAGAAGCTGCCGCAAATCACGGATGACTTCTGTTGCCAGGTAGAAACGTTCCTGTTTAGTTAATCAACGTTTCTTCTTTTAGTTTTGATTGTACTTCGGAATGAACTTTGCTTGGTAGACCCCATAGCTTGATGAAGCCAACTGCCGCTGCTTGATCGAAGGTATCAGCAGAAGTATAAGTTGCTAATTCTTCGCTGTACAAGCTGTTTTCTGATTTCCGACCTTCAACGATCACATTACCTTTGAATAATTTGACCCGTACCACACCGTTAACGTATTGCTGTGTGTCTTTCAAAAAGGCGATTAACGCATCTGTCAATGGGTTGAACCACAAGCCATCATAAATGATTTGGCTCAATTGTTGTTCGATAACTGGTTTGAAATGAGCAACTTCCCGAACAAATGTTAGATCTTCCAATTCTTTGTGGGCTTTCATCAAAGTGATGGCCCCCGGACATTCATAAACTTCCCGAGATTTAATTCCCACCAAACGATTTTCCACGTGATCGATCCGACCGATGCCGTGTTTGCCGGCAATCAGATTTAATTCCATAATCAATTCGGCAAGGGTATAGGTTTCGCCATTTAAAGCAACCGGCACACCTTGTTCGAAGGTGATTTCTAAAATATCCGGAACATCTGGTGTATCTTCTAATTCAGCGGTTAATTCATACGCTCCTTTTGGCGGCGTTGCCCAAGGATTTTCCAAGATGCCGCATTCGCAAGCCCGACCCCAAATGTTTTGGTCGATAGAATAAGGATTATCCAAATTTGCAGGAATCGGCACGCCTTTGGCTTCCGCATAGGCGATTTCTTCTTCCCGAGACCAATGCCATTCACGAACAGGTGCAATTACTTTCAATTCAGGTGCCAATGCATTGATGGCTACTTCAAAACGAACTTGGTCGTTTCCTTTACCGGTACAACCGTGGGCAACAGTAGTAGCGCCTGTCGTATGTGCTAATTCGACTAATTTTTTTGCAATCAGCGGACGAGAAAGTGCTGAAACCAAGGGATAGGATTGTTCATAGAAGGTGTGTCCTTGCAGAGCAATCAAAGCATATTCCTGTGCAAATTCTTCTTTCGCATCAATAGCATAGGAGGCAACTGCACCGACTTGCAGTGCTTTTTCTTTAATAAATTCAGTATCCTTGCCTTCGCCGATGTCTAAGCAGCAAGCCACTACATCGTAGCCTTCATCTGTTAACCATTTAATTGAAACAGAGGTATCAAGTCCTCCAGAGTATGCCAAAATCACTTTTTCTTTCATTCTTAATCGCCCTTTCTGCGTGTAAATCAAGTTGATGACGATATAGTAACAAAATGAAAATGAAAAATCAACTGTTTTATAAATAAATATACAAAAAAATGTAGAAATTAGCTATAATATACAAAATATAGCGATATATACAATAAAATTGCATGATTTTGATTAAGAAAGTTTAAAGGGGTTTGAAAATATTTCTGAAAACTATCAATTTATTATAGAAGAAAAAAGAAATACGAAAAATTTAGTGGAGAGAAACTGGATAAAATCCAAAAACGCGGAGAAATCCGTTGACTTTACCGCGTGTAGAAGGTATTATGTTAAATGGTATTGTTTGCCCCACAAGAGCCCCGGAAACTCACGTGTTTGTCAAACATTCGAAATTGAAATTGGAGGAAAAAATCTTGCGTACAACATATATGGCCAAACCAGGCGAAGTAGAACGTAAATGGTATGTAGTAGACGCAACGGATATTCCGTTGGGACGTCTTTCAGCTGTTGTAGCTTCTGTGCTACGCGGCAAAAATAAACCAACTTTCACACCTCATGTGGATACTGGTGATTTCGTGATCGTTATCAATGCAGATCAAATTAAATTAACAGGTAACAAAGCAAGCGATAAAATTTATTACCGCCACTCAAATTTCCCTGGAGGCTTGAAATCAGTCTCTGCCGGTGAATTACGTGCGAAGAATTCTCGTCGTTTGATCGAAACTTCTGTTAAAGGCATGCTTCCTAAAAATACTTTAGGTCGTCAACAAGGAATGAAGCTACATGTTTATGGTGGCGCTGAACATCCACATGCTGCACAACAACCAGAAGTCTTGGATATCACAAACTTAATCTAATAGGAGGGAATTTCATTGGCACAAGCTCAATATATCGGCACTGGCCGTCGTAAAAATGCAGTTGCTCGTGTACGTCTAGTACCTGGCGCTGGTAAAATTACTGTAAATAACAAAGATGTTGAAGAATACATCCCACACGCTGACTTGCGTGAAGTTATCAACCAACCATTTGGCGTTACTGAAACAAAAGGCGCTTATGATGTGTTTGTAAACGTAAATGGCGGAGGATACGCAGGACAATCCGGCGCTATCCGTCACGGCATCGCCCGTGCATTGCTACAAGTAGACCCAGACTTCCGTTTAGCTCTTAAACGCGCTGGCTTGCTTACTCGTGACGCACGTATGGTTGAACGTAAAAAACCAGGTCTTAAAAAAGCCCGTAAAGCTTCTCAATTCTCTAAACGTTAATCGTTGTTATACCAACGATTTCAAGCACTTTCCATTCAGTTGGAAGGTGCTTTTTTTATTTTGGTTACGAGTTTGGTTACGACTATTTTTTTCAACTTGTTTTTTGCCGGTAATCCTCCAAGTGCTTGACGGTTTCTTTCTGAACTTCTGGATTTACATGCCCGTAAACATTTCGTGTAATCTCTGACGTTTCCGCATGACCGACTAGAGATTTTACGATTAAATCATCCACACCATTGTTTAAAAGGTCACTGACAAAAGTATGTCGTAAGCCGTGGGGTGTTATTTTTGGAAGGTCAAATTTCTTTGAAAGGGCATCAAGTTTATTGTTAAGGTAGTCTGGATGCAAAGGTTGATTCAGTTCTCCCTTTTGAGTTGTATAAGTGAAGATAAATTGATCATCGGTTGGAAAAATATTGACTTGTTGAAGTTCATTAAATTGAACCTTTTTCCATTTTGCCAATAGATTAATAACGGAATCTGCTACTGGAATCGTTCGAAATCGATAGGAGTTTTTCATCCCTTTTACACGTTCGTATTTTCCGGTAGCTTTATTTTTCACCAATTTATGCATGAGGGAAATCGTCTTGTTTTTGAAATCAATATCTGACCAGACCAAGGGATAAATTTCTCCTTTGGCTGCCCCTAATTGATAAATCAAAGAAAGTAACGTATAGTCTCGCACCCCATATTCTTGCTTCATCAAAGTTAACACTTGTTGGATGAGTTCCTTAGAATAGTACTTTTGCTGACGTTTTTTTTCCTTTTTGTTCTTTAGGTCTGCATTTACAGGCATCTCCAACAAATCATAGGGATTCTTTTGGATATAACCTTTCACTAGGGCATAGCGTAATACTTGTTTGGTGTAGGAGACACAGTGTTTATAGTTAGCATAAGGTTTAATGCCTTTTTCCTCATTGCCAAATGCCCACAAAATTTGGGTATCTTCTAATAGGTCATAGGTAATCTTATTAATCGGAACATCCCCTAAGTAAGGAAGAATTCTCTTCTCAAAGCAAGTCTTAGTTCGATCCAAAGTAGACTGCTCATGATGTTGTGTAACGGTGTATTTCTTATCCCACCACATTTGGTAAACCTCTTTGAATGTATAAGAACCTTTCTTCTTTTTCACTTCTCCTTTCAATTTTTTTAGTTTTGCTTCTGTTTCTAAAATCTCTGCTTCATGTTTGCTGTCCGCATAAGCCACATATCGAGAAGCATCCGCCCCCATATAAACATTGACTTTATACGAGCCATTTTCCATTAGACTAATTGCCATTTCTATCTTCCTTTCAAAAATGGCATATCAGTATCACTACACACTCATCATACAGCGCCTTGCTGTGCTTTGGAATACTCCCTTAGCCATTTATCTATCTCTTCTCGCTGGAATCGTACAACACCCCAAAGATGTATCATGGGAAGTCCTGCATCAATCCATTTATCAAGCGTGTTGTTGGCGATACCTAAATACTCACAAGTCTCTTTTTTTGATAAATAGCGATTCTCTAAATGTACGGCTATTCGTGCGTTTCTCACTTCATCTACCATTAAGGTATACATATATTCTCTTAAACTCGTCTCTTGATCAGGCGAAAGTGTAATTTCAACTGCCATTGATTGATCTACCTCCGATCTAGAAGTGAAAAGAAGAAAGGTGCTATTCAGTTTTCAAAGGGCATTTCAAAAGTACTTATAAAAGTACTTTTGTTTATCGTACACCCAATTCGATAGAATGTCAATAAAATAAAGTTCGAAAATAAGTACTTTTGTATTTCGATTATTAAGAAAGTTTGATATGATTAAACTAGAAAAATATCGGAGTGATGAGGACTATGAAAGTTGATCAACAAAGAGTAGCAAAAAAAATCCGTGAAATAAGGACGGATTTAGGCTACAGTATGGCTCAGTTTGGTGAGCTAATCAGTAATTCTCCCAAAACCACAGTTAATAATTGGGAGCGAGGAATTAATCTGCCCAAAGAAGATAAACTAAAAAAAATCGCCTTATTGGGTAAGACGACGGTAGAAGAGCTATTGTATGGGACGCCAGAGGAAGTACTAACAAATTTATTGAAGGACCATTTTCAGTTACAAGTGAATCCAGCATTTCTACAACAAATGTTGGTATTCTTGAAACAGCAAAAAGTGGATGTCTATGATGAAATGACGATTATGGAGTTTCTGCAAGGAATTATGGATTCCGGTATGTTAGTGGAGAGAAATGATCCGTATCTAACGTATTCCAAAGTTGAAGGAACAGATTCTCTTTATACGGCGGCCGCGGCTAATGACCCATTGGATCCATCACCACGTTATTATGCCTATGTAGACGTTAAGAACAACCGAGTTCATTTGTTGCCTTATACATTTGCGAAGCGACAAAAATATCTATACCATAATTTTCCGGATTTAAGGAATCAAATTGAAATTGATTATTTTACACGAGCTTTTCCAATGCTAGGTGTAGACTTAACTAAGTCTAGAATTATTTACTATGGCTTTGAACGTGCGCAGGAAAAATTGAATATTGTTGAGTATAGTTATAACAGCCAGTCAAAACGATTTGAAGTTAAGAACGAAGATACTACGAATTTTATATACAAGGCTTTTAAATCTGAGGCAAGTAGAATGCAAATTTATTTTTTAAAATTGAAATAGTGCGGTTGATACGTATAATTACTTGATAAATACCATCTATTACTTTTTGAGTGATAGGTAGTATTTACATTTTTGCAGTAAAGGTTTCAAAGTAAAGTAAGAAATAAAAAGACAGAAGCGATTGACAATATATAGATGTTCATCTATATTATTCATAGACATCCATCTATGTAAAGGAGTAGAAGATATGAATTATGATGAAATATCGATAATGCTTAAGGCTCTTGCTGATCCAAAACGTTTAAAAATCATTGATATATTGTCTTGCGGTAGTTTGTGTGCCTGCGATATCTTAGATCACTTTGACTTCACTCAGCCAACTCTTTCACATCATATGAAAGTATTAGAAAAGGCTGGGATTGTCACAGTGACTAAGGATAAAATATGGCATCATTATCAATTAACGGAAAGCTTCGCCGATCAATTTATGGGTTCAATGATGCAATTGTTTTCTGATAAAGATGATTGCATTTGTAATAAACTAAATTGTAATTGTAAAGGGGAAAAAAATGATGAAAAAATTGGAGCTATTTGAACCAGCAATGTGTTGTTCAACAGGAGTCTGCGGTCCATCAGTTGATGAAGAATTACTAATGGTAACCTCAGTATTTGAAAATTTCGAAGGACTGGATTCAATTGACGCTTCTCGTCACAATTTAACCAGTGATCCAGATGCTTTTGTCAAAAATCCAACAATCTTGAAGTTGCTTCAAGAAAATGGTAATGATATTTTGCCGATAACCTTATTAGATGGAAAAATTGTCAAAGAAGGTTCTTATCCAACCTTAGAGGAATTCGGAAAGTATGGAGAGGTTCGCTTTGTAGTTCAATCAGCTAGTTCTGGTAGCTGCTGTGGAGGGAATAATGGGAGCGAAGGCTGTTGTTAATAGACCTCTTTAAAAGGGAAAGGGAGGAGATACAATGCTTCAATATATACCAAAAAAGATAGAATTAACTAAATATCTGTTTTTCACAGGTAAAGGTGGGGTTGGGAAAACGACTACGGCTTGTGCCACGGCGACATCTTTAGCGGAAGACGGCAACCAGGTTATGCTAGTCAGCACAGACCCGGCTTCAAACCTGCAAGATGTTTTCCAAACAAAATTAACAAATAAACCGACTACGGTTGACGGAATTAGCCATTTGAAAGTTGCAAATTTTGATCCAATCACAGCGGCAGAAGAATACAAAGAGAGTATTGTCGGTCCTTATCGGGGAATCTTACCAGATAGTGCACTAGTTAATATGGAAGAACAATTATCAGGCTCTTGTACAGTAGAGATTGCTGCTTTTAACGAGTTTGCGAACTTTTTAACTGATAAAGAAGTTGCAGAGCAATTTGATTATGTAATTTTTGACACCGCCCCCACTGGGCATACGCTAAGAATGCTACAATTACCTTCTGCTTGGAATAATTATCTGGATGAAAATACAACTGGAGTTTCTTGCTTGGGACAATTATCCGGATTGGGTGATAAAAAAGAGATATATGAAAAAGCAGTGGAGACACTTACAGATGCAACCCAAACATCTTTAATTTTAGTGACCAGACCGCAAAAAGCACCACTAATTGAAGCTGAACGTGCTTCCGAGGAACTATTGAAATTAGGGATTAAGAATCAATTACTAGTGGTTAACGGATTATTGAATAATCCTGATGATGTGATTTCTCAGGTAATCTACGGTGAACAACAAAGTGATCTAGAAGAAATGCCAAAGCCTTTGAGCAAATTAGAAAAGTACTATATTCCACTTCGTCCATATAACGTTGCAGGAATAGATAAGCTTCAAATTTTATTGAGTAATCAACAGCCAGCTGTTCACCAACATGAACAGGAACCGATTGAGTTTCCAACGTTAGATTTTATTGTGAGTGAGTTTATTCGAACGAATAAAAAGATTATTTTTACGATGGGAAAAGGTGGCGTTGGCAAGACAACTGTTGCTATTCAAATCGCAGAAAAATTGGCACAATCAGGTAAAAAAGTTCGTTTAGCGACAACGGATCCTGCCGATCATCTAAATCTTTTTATTTCGAATGAGTTGCCAATTTCAATCAGCCATATCGATGAAGAACAGGAACTAGAATCTTACAAAAAAGAGGTTCTTTCAAAAGCTCGTCTGACGATGAATGCGGATGATGTCGCTTATGTCGAAGAAGACCTTCGTTCACCTTGCACGCAAGAAATTGCAGTATTTAGAGCATTTGCGGAAATTGTAGATAAGTCAGAAAATGAAATTGTGGTAATAGATACCGCTCCAACAGGACACACATTGCTTCTTTTGGATTCCACGCAAAGCTATGCCAAAGAAGTTGAAAGAAGTTCTGGCGAAGTGCCATTGTCGATTCAAAAGCTATTACCAAGATTACAAAATAGCAATGAAACGGAAGTATTGATGGTTACTCTGCCTGAAACAACGCCAGTGTACGAATCGATGCGTTTAGATGAAGATTTGAATCGTGCAAAGATTGCTCATACTTGGTGGCTAGTCAATCAAAGTATGTATGCTACCGATACGTCCAATGAAGTATTAAAGGCGCGCGCTACAAATGAAATTGAGTGGATCAATAAAGTAAAAGATCTTTCAGATGGGCATTTTGCGGTAACAGAGTGGGTTCCTAACTTTGACGCAAAATTAGTTCATTAATTTTTTGACCTATATATAGATAACAATCTATATATAGGTTCATCTATTCGTTTGAGGAAAATAAATTTTTTATTCTGCTGGAGATGGAAAAATGAATCAAGTAACTAAGAAATTGTCTTTACTAGATCGATATTTGACATTATGGATTTTTATTGCAATGGCAATTGGTATAGGAATGGGGTATTTTTTTCCCAATATTCCTAAAGTAATAAATCATTTAGAAGTTGGGACGACTTCGATTCCAATTGCAATAGGTTTAATTTTGATGATGTACCCACCACTTACAAAAGTAAAATATGAAGAAATGTGGCGTGTTTTTAAGGATTGGAAGGTACTCTTACTTTCACTAGTTCAAAATTGGATTGTCGGTCCAATTATTATGTTTGTTTTAGCAGTAGTCTTTTTGCACAACTATCCAAGTTATATGGTTGGGTTAATTATGATTGGGCTTGCTCGATGTATTGCTATGGTAATCGTCTGGAGTGAGCTTGCCCAAGGAGACAACGAGTATACAGCTGGATTAGTAGCATTTAATTCTATTTTTCAAATTGTATTTTACTCATTATTTGCATATATCTTTGTCACAGTATTACCGAACTGGCTTGGTTTAGAGACACATACGATTAATATTACAATGGGAGAAATTGCCAAAAGCGTTTTTATTTATCTGGGAATCCCATTTATTGCAGGTTTTAGTTCAAGATTTATTTTGATCAAAATGAAAGGGAAAAAATGGTTTGAAACTAAGTTTATCCCTAAAATAAGCCCAATAACTTTGGTTGCATTACTATTTACAATTATCGTAATGTTTTCCGTAAAGGGTGAAAAAGTGATTGAGTTGCCATTAGATGTAGTTCGAATTGCTATCCCACTACTATTCTATTTTGTAATTATGTTTTTTGTATCATTTTTACTCTCAAAAAAAATGGGCACAAGTTATCCAATCGCGGCGTCGTTATCTTTTACGGCTGCAAGTAATAATTTTGAACTAGCGATAGCCGTAGCAGTAGGTGTATTTGGGATCAATTCGGGTGAAGCATTTGCGGCGGTTATTGGCCCCTTGGTCGAAGTTCCAGTTTTAATTGCTTTAGTGAATGTTGCTTTAAAATTTAAACAAAAATATTTTTCGAAAGAAGGCGCAAGCCATTAGGAGGAAATAAATGAGTTCAGAGAATGAAAAACAAGGATTAGGTATTTTTGAAAAATATCTGACGTTATGGGTAATTGTGTGTATGGTTATTGGGGTGCTAATTGGAAAATTTTTGCCGAGCGTTCCTGACACCTTAAGTAAGTTTGAATATTATCAGGTATCAATACCTACAGCAATTTTGATATGGTTAATGATTTATCCAATGATGTTGAAGATTGATTTCACTAGTATTGTTAGTGCAGCCAAAAAGCCTAAAGGATTAGTTGTTACCTGCGTGACAAACTGGTTAATCAAACCTTTTACAATGTATGCTATATCCGCTTTTTTCTTCTATGTGATTTTTAAGAATCTTATACCTATAGAATTAGCAAAAGAGTACGTTGCTGGTGCTGTTATATTAGGTGCTGCACCTTGTACAGCTATGGTATTTGTATGGAGTTATCTAACGAAAGGTGACGCAGCATACACTCTGGTACAAGTAGCGATCAATGATTTAATTATTTTGATTCTATTCGCACCCATTGTAGCGTTTCTACTTGGTGTGGACAATGTTGTTGTTCCAATGGGAACATTGCTATTATCTACAGTTCTTTTTGTAGTAGTGCCACTACTTCTAGGTTTCGTTACTAGAGTAATGATAATAAAAAATAAAGGTAAGTACTATTTCGAAGATGTCTTTTTAAAGAAATTTGACTCTGTTACAATCATTGGATTATTGCTAACGTTGATTATTATTTTTTCTTTTCAAGGTGAAAAAATATTAGCCAATCCAATTCATATTTTATTAATTGCAATTCCACTAACCATTCAAACGCTACTAATTTTTACTATTGCCTATGGGTGGTCAAGGTTTTGGAAGTTGCCTCATGAGATTGCCTCACCAGCTGGAATGATTGGTGCGAGCAATTTCTTTGAACTAGCGGTTGCTGTTGCGATTTCACTTTTCGGCCTACAGTCTGGCGCGACTTTAGCAACAGTTGTAGGAGTGTTAGTTGAGGTACCGATCATGTTGCTATTAGTAAAGATTTCCAACAATACTAAGTCATGGTTTGTTAAGTCAGGTGATACTAACCAAATTGAAAATCTATATGAGTAGTTGGGGTGCATAGTATGAAAATAATAATCATCGGGTCTGTTGCAGCAGGAACAAGTGTTGCTGCAAAAGCGAGAAGGAACACAGAAGAAGCGGAAATCATTCTATATGATAAAGATATCGACATCTCATATTCTGTTTGTGGAATTCCATATGCTGTTGGAGGAGAAGTTGAAAAATTCGATGAATTGACTCCACGGAATGCTGAGTGGTTCAAAAAGAGATACAACGTAGATATTCATACTTCGCATGAAGTACAACGTATTGACCATAAAAAGAAACGTATTTACGGACTAAATTTGATTACTAGAAAGTCGTTTTCAGATGATTATGATGCATTAGTATTTGCAACAGGTTCAATTTACAATACACCGGCTATATTCTCTAATAGACAATTTGAAAATGTATTTCAAATCAAAAATGTTTCCAGTGGTAAAAATATTCACAACTTTATTAAGACTAATAAAGTAGAAAAAGCTGTTATTGTAGGTGCTGGATATATTGGGTTAGAGATGGCTGAACAATTACAGAGACAAGGAATAGCTGTTTCGTTACTGCAACGAGGCAACCATCCAATGTCTCATTTAGATTGGGATATGGCTATAAGAATAGAGAACGAAGTAGCAAAACAACAGATTGATTTTAGGCCAAAAGAAACGGTTGTTGAATTAGTAGGTGAAGAACAACTAACTGCTGTTAAGACTTCAAAAGGGAATGAATTATCAGCCGATTTATTTGTATTGGCAACAGGAGTAAGGCCAAATACAGAATTGGCTCAAACCATAGGAATAGAGTTGGGCAAAACGGGAGCAATTAAAGTAGACAATAGAATGGAAACCAATTTGAAAAATGTCTATGCAGTAGGGGATGTAGCAGAAAGCTACAATCGCATTACTCAACAACCAATCTATCGTCCCTTGGCTTCGACTGCGAACAAGATGGGTAGAATTGCTGGTGACACAATTACTGGTGGCTCTTTACGATTTAAAGGAATATTAGGAACCGGTATTTTGCGCTTTTTTGATTTAGCCATTGCACAAACGGGTCTTACTGAAAAGGAAGCTCTTAAAGAAGGATTAGAAGTTGCCGTTTTATACAATATAAAACCAAATAAACCTGATTACATGGATGGCAAAGAAATGGTCATCAAAGCAATAGCAGATAAAAGCAGCGGTAGAGTTCTGGGTGCCCAAATTATCGGTTATGACGGAGTAGATAAAAGAATCGACGTGCTTGCTACGGCTATTTCCTTTGGAGCATTGGCGGAAGAACTGTTTGATTTAGATTTAGCTTATGCACCACCATTTTCAACAACCAAGGATCCCGTTCATTATACTGGAATGGCCTTAGATAACGCGGTGAAGAGAAGAGCGCCTTTGATGTCCCCGATTGAGTTAATTGAACGACAACACAGAAAAGAAAAGTTACAGATAATTGATACAAGATCCAAAAAGCAATTCGAAAAATCAAAGGTTAAAGGAGCTATTCATATTCCATTATCTGATTTGAGGACACGCTACGATGAGTTAGACAAGAATGTTTTGACAATTACGTACTGTAATAAAGGTGTTACCGGGAATGCTGCACAAAATATACTGTTAAACGAAGGATTCAAACACGTGTACAATCTTTCCGGAGGAAACAAAAATTATCAAGAAATTTATGAGAATATTGATTAAATAGTAAATTGCTGAGGTAATATAATTTATGTCTGAAGAAAAGAGAGCCGTTGCTAGATTATTTGGGATGTCACTGGCATTTATTCTAGCTAAATTACTAAATTATCCAATTAGTATTGGAATATTTATCAACTTTATTACGCTAATTTTGGTATTCTATTTATTGGCCAAAAGGAAAGAAAGACAAAGTAAGAAAAAATAAGGTCATGTGGTCAATTGACCACATGCCTTTTTACAGTATAAAAGTTAGAGCGACTTCTAATTTAAGAATTGTTTTACGAAAGGAAAAAGTATATGGAATATGCACTTGAAATAACGAATTTAAAAAAAATCTATGGAACAGGTGTTGAGGCATTACGTGGAATTGATCTCCAGGTTGAAGAGGGTGATTTCTATGCCCTTTTAGGGCCCAATGGTGCTGGGAAGTCGACAACCATTGGTATTATTACTTCTCTTGTCAATAAAACATCTGGAATGGTAAAAGTTTTCGACTACGATCTTGATAAAGACTTAGAAAGAGCAAAGCAGCAAATTGGTCTTGTACCACAAGAATTCAACTTCAATCCATTTGAGACTGTTCAACAAATTGTAGTGAATCAGGCAGGTTATTATGGTGTTCCGAGAAAAGAAGCATTGAAGCGCAGTGAGAAGTATTTGAAGCAATCAAATTTATGGGAAAAACGTAACGAACGTGCTCGGATGCTCTCTGGCGGGATGAAGCGCCGGCTGATGATCGCTCGAGCACTAATGCACGAACCAAAGCTATTAATTTTGGATGAACCAACCGCTGGGGTGGATATTGAACTGAGACGTGAAATGTGGTCCTTCTTAAAAGAATTAAACGAAAATGGAACCACTATTATCTTGACCACTCATTATTTGGAAGAAGCTGAAATGCTTTGTCGACACATAGGGATCATTCAATCAGGAGAATTGATTGAAAATACTAGTATGAAAGAACTTCTATCCAAATTACAATTTGAAACATTTATTTTAGATCTAGCACCTCATGATGCAGTTCCTAAGATAGAAGGATATACGTATTCTTTAGAAGACGATCTGACTTTATCAGTGGAAGTTGAACGAAATCAAGGAGTAAATGATATTTTTAATCAACTCAGTGATCAAGGGATGAAAGTTTTATCGATGCGGAATAAATCTAATCGTTTAGAAGAGTTATTTTTGAAAATCACCGAAGAAAAAAGATTTTTGGAGGAAACCAATGCGTGATATTTATCTTACTGCTTTAAAAAGTCTTGCTATTAAGGAAACTAACCGTTATCTACGTATTTGGGTACAAACTCTGGTGCCACCAGTTATAACGACATCGTTGTATTTTATCATTTTTGGGAAAATGATTGGTGGCCGAATTGGAGATATGGGTGGGTTCACTTATATGGAATTTATCGTACCCGGATTAATTATGATGTCAGCAATCACAAGCTCATACGCTAATGTATCTTCATCTTTTTTCTCTCAAAAGTTCCAAAAAAATATTGAAGAGCTATTAGTTGCTCCAGTACCAACACATATCATCATTTGGGGATTTGTTATTGGTGGGTTAGGACGAAGTATTCTCGTAGGATCACTTGTAACGATTATTTCCTTATTTTTTGTGCCACTTAATGTTCATTCATGGATTATTGTTATTCTCACGTTATTAATGACTGCAATATTATTTTCATTAGCTGGTTTGATAAACGGTGTTTTTGCTCAATCTTATGACGACGTATCGATCGTACCCACCTTCGTTTTACAGCCGTTAACTTATCTAGGAGGAGTATTTTATGCGATATCGATGTTGCCCCCATTCTGGCAAGGTGTTTCAAAAATAAATCCAATTGTTTATATGATCTCAGCGTTTAGATATGGATTTTTAGGAACAACCGATGTACCAATAGCTATGTCGATTACAATACTTATTTTATTTATTGTTGTTCTTTATTCTATTTGTTACTATTTAGTCGATACAGGTAGAGGGTTAAGAAGTTAATGCTTTTACAATGATATCCCATTTAAAAGCTACAAATTAACATCGAATAGTTGTTTTTTTGAAGATCAGTCACAACTGATAAAAGCAATATCAACATTTAGAGCTTTAATTGTAGCTCTTACGTAGAATTTACTCTTTTTCCTAAAAAATCTACCAGTTAAAAGAAATTGGATTATCGAAGCTCACTAAAACTTAGTTTATTTGAATTGAATTTGTGAAATACTTTTAGGGCTTTTTGTATTTGAATAGTAAAACTAATGTGATGATGAAATATAGTTTTCTCCGCCATTATTTGTTTTTCTCCGCCAAATAAGATAAAATGGCGGAGAAAAGAGGTGAATGGCGGTGAAAGAATTTGATTATCATGAGTTGAAAAAGCTCTCTCTTAGTCATGATTTGCTAAATATGCTGACCAAGATTCATGATTATAAGGGGAAACAAGAACTGTATATTGCCACAAAACCAGAGATTTTAGGCAAACTGACAGACTTGGCTTTGATTCAAAGTACAGAGGCTTCCAACAAAATTGAAGGAATTGCAACAACAGATGGCCGCTTGAAGCAAATCGTAGCGGAAAAAGTAAAACCTCGTAATCGGGATGAAGAAGAAATTGCCGGTTATCGAGATGTGTTGAAACTGATTCATGATAGTTACGAGTATATTCGCGTCGTGCCCAACGATATTTTAACGTTACACAAAAATCTATATAATTACTCGGCTAAAAGTTACAAAGGTAAGTTTAAAAGTGGCGATAATGTTATTACGGAAAAAGATTTAGATGGTAACGAGCGAGTTCGGTTTGTACCAGCGCCTGCATATTTGACACCTGATTTAATTGATGAGCTGTGCTACCAATACAATCAAGCCATTCAGAAGGCTGAGATTGATCCCTTACTGCTGATTCCTTGCTTTGTTTTAGACTTTCTCTCAATTCATCCATTTAGTGATGGAAATGGGCGGATGTCTCGTTTATTGACATTGCTGTTGCTGTACAAGTCGGGCTATTTAGTCGGCAAGTACACCAGTATTGAGATGCTGATTGAAGAATCGAAGCAAACTTACTATGAAGCGTTACAGGCGAGTTCTGTGGGATGGTTGGAAAATGAACAAGACTATACGCCGTTTGTTCGCTATCTTGTGGGAATCATTTTGCGAGCCTATGAAAACTTCTCAGAGCGTTTCGAGATTATTATCAATCAGGAGCTAACACCAGCAGAGCGGGTAGTAGAAGAACTAGAGAAGTCTTTTGAACCTCTAAGCAGAGCTGACATGGAGAACTTGTTGCCGGATATTAGCCAGCGAACGATAGAACGGGCCTTGGCTGGGCTACAAACAGAGAATAAGATTCAAAAAGTCGGGCAAGGCCGTTCGACTAAGTATCAGCTAATAAATGAATTCAAATCGTAATACGATTCACGGGCCATTAATAGAAGCACAAAATCGGTAGTTTAAAATTCAATGAGGCTAATTGAAACTTGCATAACTAAAAATATTAGCTCAATACACTATTTGAAACTCGCTAAAACCAGTGAAAACAAAGTGTGAACTTTTTTAAATTAGTTTACACTTGTCAATAAGTGCTTATTTCCTTGGTATAACAGTGTTTGTACGTAGTTTTTCGATTGTTTTTCGTGTTTTTGTACCCCCCTGTTAGATAGGGGGGGTGAAACAACACTCGCGGGCTAGCGCCCACTCGTGTTCAAGGCGAACTCTTTACGAAGGGGAATTCGCTTGAGGCGAACCCCTCCGCAAAGAGCGCCTAACATTTGGAGGATTTGTTCTTTTATCTTTGACTTTGCAACGTTAAAAAGACCACATGGGTTTACCATGCAGTTTCTTCAATGGAAAGATAAAAAAGAAGTGTAGTAGATACTGATATGCTCTGAATTTGTCGTAACCAAATTGTCTTACGTTCAAAATTGGTTACGAATCGTGGTTACGAGTGCCTAAAATCGACTGAAATCCAGTACAAATCTTGAGGCGAAAAATACTGATAAATCAGCATTTTTGATATTCATTGATTTAAAATAACACAGTTGAACTGCCAACCAGGTCTTAAGAAAGCTCGTAAAGCTTCACAATTTTCTAAACGTTAATAAAACGGCTTCATATCAGTGCTTTCAGGCGTTTCGCAATTCACTTTGCGAAGCGTCTTTTTTTGAGTTGACACCATTGTTGACACCATTCCGGTCTGGCTCTTTTTGAGACAATTTACGATAGGCAATTTCACCAATAGGCATTTGAATCACATTTGGTGTATTTACATAAGTTCTTGTGATGTTGGTATCGCTGTGAGTCAATGCTTCAGAAATCTGTTCTAGAGCGACACCAGCTTGTTTGGCTAAAGTTGCCCCAGTATGCCGTAACTTGTGTGGAGTCGCATGGGTAAGGTGCTTATGTCGTCGCTCAATGGATTTCATACGGTAGTTCAAATAATCTGTATGAAGTCTTTGATTGATATTCCCTTTATCATCAAAGAAGGTAAAGAGTAGCTGCTCTTCGGTTTGTTCGATTTCAAATTGAGCTAGTTCTTCTTTTTGTTGGACTTTCCACTGTTGAAGTAATTGCTTTAGTTCATTTGGAATATGGAAAATTGTCGTTTTATTCCCTTTTGTGCTTTTTTCATTGCCGAATTTATCTAAGGCTTTGCCAATCGTAATCTGGGAGGTAGTGAAATTCACGTTCTTCCATTTGATGGCGTAAGTTTCTGATTTGCGATCAGATAAAAAGAAGGTAGTCAGAAATAATACATAGTCTTGTAAAGTCAGTTGTCCACTTTCATAATCGCTTTGGACAGCAGTTAACCACTCTTGAAGTTGTTCAAAGGAGAGATATAAATCTTCTTCTTTTTTTGCTTCTTGTAATTGGTTTTTCTTAGTAGCGTTGATCCGTTTGAGCGATTTTTCTAGTTTATTCCGTTCAATGTATTCAAGCTCTTCTGCCCAATCAAAAATAGAATTAACGTAGCTACGTAGTATTTTGAAGTTTGCGTATTCGGCAGCCTTTTGCCAGTGAGTGACATTGACGACTTGATATCCTTTTTCGAATTTTTCTTTTGGTAAGGTGAGATCATTGATTTTAATTGGCATAATAGGCCACCTTTTTTGTTTATATGATTGATATAATGGGTAAAAATGACAAGGAGGAAGCAATCTATGTTTGGTTTATTACATCCTGATAAAGTGAAGGTGAGCAACGAATCAAGGAGATCAAAAAGAGTATGAATCTGTCCTTTGCGGAGTTGGGTAATCGCTTGGGGATAAAGAGACTAACAATCAGATCGTATGTTCAAGGATATGCACTAGTTCCTGAAAGTGTGATTAACCAATTATCTAGTATTAGTGGGAAATCTATGGACCGATTTTATTTTGGAGATATTGAAAGCTATATCGCAGACTATTTACGATTAAGAAGAATTTTATACTGGTGAATTTAAAAATTCAGATTGGGAAAATAAAGTCGGATATCTACGTGAGGAATTTATTGATGATTATTTCTATGAGTTGCAGCAAGATGTAATTAAAGAAGAGGTCCAAAAACTAATAGGCGTTGAGATTGATCAATTACCATTTTCAAGCGAATTATCGGAAATGAAAAAGGTGGAAGCTAGCGCCGTGATTACCACAAATATTTTAGAATATATGGATGCATCAGGGGAGTTTGATTATAGTGACAAAGAAACGCTGAAGAAATTGGTGAAGGAAGATGTTGCTAAATTTGATTTCTTTACTGATCGTATTTTTGATGGCCACTATCTGGTTGGTAAATTGATTAATACACTTGCCAATGACCAAGAAACGAGTCAGTTAATCAACACTTTATCTCAAGAGCTGACGAATAAATCTTTTACAGGAATGTTTGGTGGAGAAGAGTTGATCAGAGTAATTCAGATACTATGTCCAGTGTTGATTAAGTTGTATAGTGAAGTTTTTGTAGATGAATTAGCAGATTGGTTTGAAGAGTGAATAATCTCAAACAGAAAATTTTGATTTTCTGAATTTTTCAATACTTTTGAGGTATAATTTTTCTGAGTGGTAAAATGTCAGATTTTGGAGGTAGTTATGGAAACAAAGCTGAATCAAGAGATACGAACTGTATTAGAAAAGTTCGACAACAGATATTTTATTGATGGTGTTGTCAATAAAAGCAAAGTGATTCGTGACTTAGATAGTTACGATGCTGATTTAGTAAAAGAACTATTATTAAACGATGAACTAAAAGAACGGTTTACGATGGAAATTGTTGGCTCAACAGTCATCAAAGTGAATGATTTAATTGATGTGTTCGAACAAGATGAATACTGGCAAAATTCTTATACAAAATATTCTAAGAAAATTGGGTTGACTATAAACGAAAAATTTTTGGATGAAACAAGTGAAGTCGTACTGGATTTTCCATACAAAGACACCATTTTGAAAGCGAGTATGTCTAAGGAAGATACTGATCGAGACGGCCTGAAACCGGATGAACCTTTTTTAAATGAAGTCATTGCACGTGATGAAATTGATACTCTACTGGATAAGAAAATTTTGGTAAATGCAAAGCGATATACAAAAGAGGGTGTGGAAGAAGTTAAAACTTTTAATGAAGATAATCTGATTATAAAAGGGAATAATTTGTTAGCCCTTCACACAATCAAAGAACTATATACTGGTAAGATTCAATTGATTTACTTAGATCCACCATATAATACAGGAAACGACAGCTTCGATTATAACGATAGATTCAATCACGGTGCATGGCTTACCTTTATGAAGAATAGACTTGAAATAGCACATGAGTTATTGTCTGATACAGGATACATTGTTATACAAACTGATGACACTGAGCAAAGTTATCTAAAAGTACTGATGGATTCTTTGTTTGGCAGAGAAAATTATGTTAATACAGTGTCGGTTCTATTTAAGAATATTGCTGGAGCCTCGGGTGGTGGCGAAGATAAACGATTGAAAAAAAATGTTGAATTTTTAACGATCTACGCAAAGCAATATGAGCAAGCTAATATCTTTAATAACGTTTATGATTACAAGGAAGTTGGCCAATTGGTTGAAGAAATGAGAAATTCTGGAGTTAGTTGGAAATATACAAGTGTGCTCGTTGATGCTGGCGACAAAACTTATATAGGGAACACTTTGGATGGGTCAGGTGATGAAATAAAAATTTTCAAACGTACTAATTTCATAGTTAAATCAATTTCTCAGCTTATGCGGGAAGAAAACATTTCAGAATCAGAAGCATACAATAGATACGGAAAATTAGCTTTTCAAACGGCAATGCCACAAAGTTCGATTAGACCAAGAGTTATGGAGAAGTATAGAGAATTGGAGATGGAACCCAACAACTTAGTTTCTATAGAATATATTCCAAGAACGGGACGAAATAAAGGTCTCTTATATGAGCAATTCTACAAAGGTGATAATTTTCGCTTGTTTGCATGGTTAAAAGATGTTACTGAAGACATAGATGGAATTTTATATAAAAAAGAAAAGTTGGGTACTTTTTGGAATTATGTTGGTGAAACGAAAAATGTGAACAAAGAAGGTCAGGTTGAATTTCCTAACGGTAAAAAGCCAGAAAGATTACTTGGTAATATTATTGAAATGACAACCCAAGAAGGTGATTTAGTATTAGACTTCTTTATGGGATCGGCTTCTACACAAGCAACGGCATTAAAGATGAACCGGAATTTTGTTGGTATGGAGCAAATAGATGAACAGTGGACTAAATCACTTGAAAGACTTCAAAATGTTCTGAGAGGTGATCAAAGTGGTATTTCAAGAGATGTTAATTGGCACGGCGGAGGATCGTTTATCTCACTTGAACTAATGGAGAAAAATACTGGATTCATCAAAGAGATTGTCAATGCAAAAGACATGACGGAATTACAAGCTATCTTTAAACAAATGATGGAAACAGCTGATTTTGATTTTCGTGTGGATTTAGAAGAAATCCAAAAAGATGATTTGTGGCAACAAGCTATCGACGATCAAAAACGAATTTTGATTAAAGTGATTGACAAGAACCAACTTTATTATAATTATTCGGAAATCGATGATAAAAACGTACGGGATTTGATTTCTGATAGTGATTATGAATTCAACAAAATTTTTTATGCGGATAGAGGTGAATAAAAATGGCAAAGAAAAAAGCCGTCAAAAAGAAATTGCCACTTCCGCTATTAGATGAGTTAAAAACATTAGATAAAAGTTTTATGAATAGTGAATCGGGCTGGGAAACACCTGTTTATCTTGAACAAAATATGGTTCATAAATTTCGTAGTTATCAATCAGATGCTTTGCGATATTTTCATTATTCGCAAGCATCGGAAACGTTTAAATATAGAGATATGAAACATGTGCTATTTAACATGGCGACTGGTAGTGGAAAAACAGATGTCATGGCTGGTTTAATTTTGTATATGTACCAAGAACTAGGGTATCAAAATTTTTTGTTTATCGTGAATACGAACAGTGTTTTAAACAAGACAATTGATAATTTAACCAACCCACAGTCACCTAAATACCTTTATCAGGAAACAATCGAAATTGATGGTGAACGAATTAAAGTTGAACGGGTGAAAACTTTTCCAAGAGTACAAAGTAAAAATACCATCTACATCAAATTGTCTTCTGTTCAAATGGTTGCGACAGATATTTTTACACAAAGTGAAAACTCAATGGGAAAAGATGATTATGCACGATATAAGGTGACAATTTTAGGCGATGAGGCGCACCATTATTCTGCTTCTTCTAAGTCAGAAAAGGAACTTGAGCAGTCATGGGAAAAAGCTATCAATATTATCCTAAACGCACGAGAGGATAATAGACTATTAGAGTTTACTGCAACAATTGACCTTGAAAACAAAAATATCTATGAAAAGTATAAAGATAAAGTGTTGTACCGTTACGCATTAGATCAATTTATCTTGGATCGGTACTCAAAAAACGTCAAACGAATTCAATCTGGAAACTCTGATGAAGAAAATATGCTAAGTGTTGTCCTACTTAGTGAATTTCGTCGTCGCTATGCGTTGGAATTGTATCACACGCAAATCAAACCGGTTATTATGTTCAAATCTCAAAGAATTGATGCATCAGATGAAGCCAATCGAAAATTCAATGGACTGATTCAAAGTTTAACACCTGAAACTGTACGAGGGTTTCTGACAAGACAAAAAGCATTGAAGTCAGAAGATGAAAGTGAAACACTATCTATTGCTTTTGACTATTATCGGAAAAATGATGAAGTTCTTCTACAAATTGTCAGAGAGATTAAACGGGAATTTTCATCTAATCGTATCATTAATGCCAACGATAGCGATCGTGGAGCTGGAATGTTGGAAAAAGGACAATATGAAGTGCTGAACACATTGGAAAGTCCTGCTAATTTGTATCGTGTTGTGTTTGCGGTGGCGAAATTAACAGAAGGCTGGGATGTTTTGAATTTATATGATATTGTTCGTATCAGTAATTTTCAAAATACAAAAGGCGATAAAAAAACAACAATGGCAGAAGCACAGTTAATCGGGCGGGGGGCAAGATACAATCCGTTCATATTAGATGGTGAAAGAAGTTATCAGCGTCGGTTTGATGAAAACGTGAATGCGACACCTAGTTTAGTTTTAGAAACTCTTCACTATCATACGATTAACGAGCCCCAGTATTTGAAGAATTTAGTTGAAGCGTTGGATGAAATGAATTTACCATCTGGTGAAGATACAAAAAATCCGTTACTTGATGTTTTAGTAAAGCCATCATTTAAGCGGACGAATGTATGGAAGAATGGGAAAGTTTATTACAATCAAACGATTGAAGTGAGTGATTCTTACTATGATGGACTAGATAAATATGGTGTAGATAATCAAAATGATATTGTCGTAAAATGGCGATTTGCTTCACAGGAAGTTGGGTATAAGGATAATATCGTGCAAGAAGATTATACAGATACGCATCAAATTCCTGTTCAACTTGATGAACGTTTTTTGAACAAAGCAATGAATCGATTAAGCTTTTTCCACTTTGATAACTTGAAAAAATTCCTTCCTAACTTGAAATCAAGAGAAGAATTTTATGGTGATAAATGGTTGAACATGAAAGGGAGAACATTGTATGCGACCGTACCAATGACTTTTATGCGAAAAGACTTAACAGCAGATGAAAAACTGGAAATATTGGAATTGTATTTACAAGAAGTCGCGCTGAAAATCAAAAGTGGGTATAACAAAGCGAAGGGCACAAACAACTTTATTGGTTATCCGATTAAGGAATATATTTCTGATTATCGTAAGCGAAAACCCAATTACGATACTGGCAAAATGGTGTTAGATGGCAAACCGCAGACTGTTGACCGTTATGTAATTGATGATGCTTCTTTTGTCTATGATTCGGCAATTATCAACATGACAGAAAAGCAATTAGTTGATCGAATTCTTGAACGTGTTGGAGAATTACGGGAACAATATGATGATGTTTATCTGATTCGAATGGATGAAAATATGCACCGTGAATCCGCTAAAAATGAAGTGTTAAAACTACATCAATTTGAAGCACATCCACAAGTTGTTCATTTAGAAGGATTCCAACCTGATTTTATCTTATATCTGCAAAATGCGGAATATTTCATGCAAGTCTTCATTGAGCCAAAAGGTGGTAACTTATTGGAACGTGAACAATGGAAAGAAGATCTGTTGCAATATATCAACGAAAATGAGGGTAAGCTTGTTTTTGAAGATGAAGTAGATGATGTAAAAATTAAAGGTTTAAAATTCTATACCATAAATGATGGTAGAAGCACGATGAAACAGTTGGCACAAGTGGCACTGGGTAAAGAATTTGAAGGATTGTCGATTTAGGAAGGTTTTAAAAAATTCGATATGGGAAGGGAAAAAGAATGACCGATAATTATGGTTCAACCTGGAATAAGTGGGATTTACATCTGCATTCTTGCTATACGTATTTAAATAACGATTTTGACCATGACAATACTGGGAGTATTGTTGAACAGACTTTTGTAGATGCAGTAGTTAATAGTGGTCTTAAAGCAATTGGATTAACCAATTACTTTAAGTTTTGTGATGAAGACTTCATACTGAAAAAAAAGTTAAATGAATTAGGGGTTAAAACGTTCTTAAATCTGGAAATAAGACTGAGCCATTTCAATAACAGCGACCAAAATTATGATTACCATATCGTTTTTGATGATGAAGTAGATGATGACACTATTAAAACCTTTTTGGCAAATGTGGAAGCTGAAGTTGGTTGTGGATCAAAGAAATTAAGTCAGCTATCTAAAGATGAAATCAATAATTCTGCTGTTGTACATTTTAATAGTCTCATTCAAGAATTAGAAAAAGAAAGTTCAGGATTACAAGGTAAATATTTACTTGGTTTTTTATCAAGAGGGCATGGTAGTGCAACAACGAAAGGAAGATCTGGCTCAAATTATGAAACAATAACCCGAAAGTCAGATTTTGTATTAAACTCTTCTGATAGTCGAGATAACATAATAGGTGATAGAAAATTTTGGTTGGAAGATTGTTCCTATAGAAGACCGTTATTACAAGGATCAGATGCGCACAATTTGGAAAATATTGGATTAAAATATTCATGGATAAAGGGTGATTTGACTTTTAATGGTTTAAAACAAATTGTTTTTGAACCTGAAGACCGAATATCATTGAATAAAGATTATCCAGACATAAAGAAAGACTATCAGATAATTGATAAAGTTATTTTTGAACAAAAAGGCCAAGATGGCTTATTTAAGAAGAGAACGGTGTATTTTAATCCTAATCTAAATACAGTAATTGGCGGTAGGTCAAATGGAAAATCAACGTTAACTAATTCTATAGCTAAAACTTTAGGTAATCCTAATTTTCAGGGACGGAATGAAAATATTGGTTCAGGAATGTTTACTTTTAAAGATACATGCAATACTTGTGTTGTTTGGAAAGATGGTCAAGAGAATAAAGGTGAAGAAAATTTACGAGATGTTGAATTTTTGCCTCAAGATCACATGATACGTATTGCTGAAAATGATGAATTACGTAACGAATTGATAGAAGAAACTGTAAAAGCAGATGATGAAAATTATCAGATGATTGTTGAGTTCGATGAAGATGTTCAATCAATTCAAAATAAAGTTGGCAATCTAATTCGAGAATGGCAAGGGCTAGACTATGAATTATCTTCATTGATTTCGCCAGAGGGAGATAAGAAGGGGATAGAGGCAGAAATCCAAAAGTTAAAAACCTTAATTTCAGAACAGCAAAAAAGCAGTAGTTTTTCTGATCAGGATAATTTTGCCTTTGAAACAGAGCGAAATAAGCTAAAGATAGCTACGGAGTGCAAAAAGAAAGCCGAATCGGATTCAAGGGTTTTAGAAAAGATAAGTCAAGAGAGCGTTGAGATAAATATCAACGTTAATGATTTGTCAGATGATTTAACTAAGCAATTGCAGGATTTTATCTTGAATCAACAAGAACAATTAAATTTAGCATGGCAAACTAAATTATTACAACTTCAGAAAGAACAACAGGGATTAATAGAAACTCAGAACATTGAAATAAAAAACGTGGAATCCTCTGGTGAATACAAAAAAGGGCTAGCAAATATTGCAACTAATGAAACACTAAGAAGTTTAACAAAACAGGTTGAGGTTGAGGAAGCCAAGTTAGCTAAGTTCAATATGTTTTCAGAAGAAACAGATAAGTTAAATTTGAAAATTATTCAGAAAAAAGAAGAAATACTTACACAGTATAATAATTATAAAAGGCTTCGAGAAAAATTAGAAAAGGAATTTAAAGTACAAGCAAATCAGGTTGAAATAGAATTGAACTTTGTGCCTATAACTTTTGAATCACAAATTGGTTACCTGCACGGAAGAAACAGTATAAATAATTCATTCATTGAAGCGTTTGATGCGAACTCTGATAGTAAAATAAAATCTATTTTCGATAACTTAGACTTGAGTTATAATCAAGGAAAAACGCAGAATGACTTAATCAAGGATATACTGGAAAGACAATGGTATAGTCGGAACTATACTCTAAAGTATGACGGGGATAACTTCTTACAAATGTCACAAGGAAAGAAGGCTTTTGTCATACTAACGTTAATATTGGAGTTTAGCAAAGATGAGAAGCCAGTAATCATTGATCAACCTGAAGATAGCCTTGATAATAGGGCGATTTATGTAGAACTAACCAAATATTTGAAGTCAAAAAAAAGAGATCGTCAGATTATACTAGTTACACACAATCCTAACGTTGTAGTTGGAGCTGATTCTGAAAATGTGATTGTTGCCAACCAACATTCTGAACTTTATCCTAATGCCAATCAAATTCAGTTTGATTATTTAAATGGACCTCTAGAAAATTCATTAAATAATGACGATGCGATAGACTTTTTAAGTAAAAGAGGAATCCGTGAACATGTAGTTGAGCTTTTGGAAGGCGGAAATGAAGCATTTAAGAAACGTGAAGAGAAGTACGAATTATCTTGATTTGAACTACTCTAGTAATATTGGTTTCGGCTCGCAGTATGTTATAAAAAATTGACACCATTGTTTTCAAATAAATTGAAAGTCAATAAAACTTTTCGTATTTCATTCTTTTTAAATCGTTGCTATTAAAGCATCATGAGGCTGTTTGAAAAATTGGTTGGGCTAACCAGGTCTTAAAAAATCCCGTAAAGCATCTCAATTCTCAAAACGTTAATCAATTCCTTATTGTATCAACGTTTACAAGAATTTTTTGGTTCAAGTTGGTTCAAATTATAAATTTGACAAAGAATTTAAGAGGTTTAAAGCATCAGCATCTTGCTGGTGCTTTTTTTCTGGCATCAATTCAAGATAATAGTTCTGCGTTGTTTGAATATTGATATGACCTAAGCGTTTTGATACATAGGCAATATCAATATCTTGTGAAAATAGAAAAGAAGCATGAGTATCTCTTAGGCCGTGGAAGGTAGTTTTTGGAATATCTAGTTTTTTCAGTAATCTGGCGAGCTTAGCAGATTGTTGAAAGCCGTCAGGATCAAAAAAATATCCATTATCTTTAATCGGGACAGATTTTAGAATATCGTAGACTTCTTGGTTAATGGAAATATCTCGTCTTGAATTTTTTGTTTTTAACGAGGTATCTTCAGAAGTTGGACTAAGGGAACGTCTGACATGGATACCATATTCAAAGAGGTCTTCGGGACGTATACCTAAAAGCTCTCCGCGTCTCATACCAGTTTCTAAGGCAAGGAGTACAAGAATGTTAAACTCATTTTCTCGATGATTAATGACATAAGTACGCAGTTTCTTTAATTCGGTAATAGAAAGTGCACGGTTTCTCTTATCTAAAACTTTCCCTCGTGTTTTGACTAAATTTGCAAAATCGGTAGCAAGATAGCCACGAGCATAAGCATCACGTAATGCCGTTTTGATTTTCAATAGTACTTCATGAGTGGTTTTACGAGAATGAGTTTCTGCATACTTATCTATTTTTCGTTGTACTACAATATCGTTCAAATCCTTTAACTGTATATCGCCAAATAATTTCTTCACCACTTGAGAAGTCCTTTGATAATTTTGAAAAGTCGTTTCTTTTACATCGTTTTTCTTTATGATATGAATCCAGTTTTCAAAGAAGTCAGCAAATGTTGTTGTACGCTCTGCTAATTGTTTTCCATTTCCTTTCTCCAATTCATTTTCCAAAGCCCAACGAGTTGCTTCCTTTTTAGAGCTAAATGATTTTGTCAATTTCTTATGTTGACCATGATTGTAAAGTGAGATCTGAGCTCTATATGAGTTACCACGTTTAATTATACTAGGCATTTATAACAAATCCTTTCACTGAAAGATGGTTGATAAATGCTAGTTGAATACACCGTCATTCTACATGGCGAAAAGCATCTAATCAACCATCCTACGATATTTTAGCTAGATAGAGTGCGTCTTAATAAAATTAATGAGGGAAGTGACAGTGTATCGTTCTTGTCTTCCTATCATAAAACGCTCTAACTCATCGTTTGCGCGAACGAATTTATCAAAAGATTTTGGATCGATCCCTAAAAAATGAGAAGCTTGTTCTCTAGTAAGTAGATAGGGCAATTCATAAGTAGTTATTGTATTTTTCATAGTTTATTTCCTTTCCAAAAATGTTTTTTGGCTGACACAAGGAAATGTGCTATACTCAACTTGTCTAGGGCGGAGTACGTTTATACATTTTAATGTGTAAGCTGTGCTTTGCTTTTTTTGTGTATTTTTTCTGCCTTCATATTTTGAAGACACTGGATATAAAATTCTACTTCTTCCTGATAATAATCAGGCTCAGCAATCAAATTTTCTAATATTTTTTGCTGCCTTGAACTAAGTTCCCCACAGCTAATAATCTTGTTAATCAAATTTGAATCAAAATGATTATCTACCTCTTGAATAAATGCGAGGGTGGGAGAAACGCTGTGAATTAACCAATTCATACTTTTCTCAAAGCTTTGAGGAATTGTTTCTAAAGAAATGGTGATTGCGCCATGATTGCCAATAAAGGCTGCCCATTTGGCATCGACTTTTGCACCTGGATCATTTGGAGCACGGTCATAAAAACAAATTGCCCCATTAAGTAACTCAAAGAATAGTTTGGTTAAATCATGGGTTTTTGAAATAATCTTTGCCAAGCTTTGCGCTTTCTCTTTTCGATACCGTAGTTCAAAGCGATTTTTTACTTCTGCTTCTTCTAAAGAAATTCCTCGTCGCTTTCGTTGTTCATAATCCTTCTGATAAAAGCAAAAGCGACACTGACTCTTCTTTGAGCCTAAATACAAGGTCTCACCATTTGATTCATTGTTTATGATATCCGTACCGCCATGAGATTCACTCACTTGAAAAGTGGTCCACACATGGCCTAGTGTTACCTTACGCTTCAGTTCTGGAATGCTGAGACTCCCCACAAAATCATCTAAAGTAAAATCAATCCGTGTAAAGTTTCCCTGATAATCTAATACCTTACGGAAGAACTCTTGCCAGTTTGATTTTGCGGTCTTCAAACGCATGGCAAGATGTTTACAGCCTTGACCTGAAAACTCCATTACGGTTCCTTTTACCGTATCATCAATGGAATACCGAATCGTGATTACTTGATTCCAAACATATTGCCCAATATAGCCCTTTGGCGCATAATCCAGTTCCTCAAAGCGTTCAATAGGCATGCCAATAATCTCTTCAATCAACTTTAAATGTTGATTCGAGAAAAAGTGAATGGTTAGATAATCAATCAAAACACGATTAACTGGAACAATCTCTTCTTGCAAACTATCCAATACAAGATTCAGTTTTTCTGCACTTAATCGTCTCGTTCCTTTTTCTACCTTTGATAGTAACGACCTCGAAATCCCCACTTTTTCTGCTAAATATCGCTGGGTCCACCCCCTTTCTTCTCGAGAAACTCGAATGGCTTCCCCGAGATCATTTTGATTGACTTGGTTCATAGAAAAACCTCCTTCTGCTATTAAATTGTCAAAGAACCATCAGACTTATTTTAAGTACAAATCGATTGTACGCCTGTATTTATTTTAAGTCAATACATTTTGACTTTTTTTAAGTACAAGCGTATACTGAATTTAAGAACTTATCATGAGGAGGATTTTTCATGGAGATAGACAAGCAAGCAGTGGGCAATCGAATTCGGCAGATTCGCCAAGAGTTAAAGTTGAGTATGGAGAAATTTGGCAAACTAATTGGTGATTTACCACGAAGTACAGTCAATAACTGGGAACGTGGAATTAACCTTCCAAAAACCGAAACCCTTCACCAAATTGCAGAGGTGGGTCATGTCACAAACGAATATCTTTTGTATGGTGATCAAGAAAATCAATACATTTTAGAAATGCTTCAAAAAAAGGCTGGTAAGCTTGATCCTAAGATTGAAGGACTGATAGTAGACGAAATGAAACAAGCCGGTCTTGTTAGTGAAAAAGAAATGGATCGGATGATTGAATTTTTTATTACAAACCTCATTCCACCAACCGAACAAGACCAGTTTACTTTCCAATGTATCGATGAGAAAAAGCAACTTTACCTTGGTTCAACTAATTTTGGTAAAGAAGCGCAACTCTATTTACACCATGATAATCAAAATCATATTCTGCACATAATGCCCTTTACCTTCTCCAACTTTAGTATGGATCGCTTACTCGTCTATTTAGCAAATCAAGAATCCTATTCCTATTTTGGGAAACATTTGCCCAAGAAACTTGTTGAAAAAGCCATCCTTCTATACTCGATCAATCAATTGACCGGCGATGTTCGAATCGCCCCATTAGTCTATTCAAAAGAAACAGCCTCCTATCAATACACAGAAGATAATCTATACCTATTAGAAGAACAATACCTCTATCTTCCATTCGCAATGGAAATCGAGAAAGAACGCCTGTTAAATGCAGCGTATCCGCAATCAAAATAAGGTGACAAGATTGATAAGCATGTGACAAAGAAAACACTGCTAGGACACTCCCAAATGGGTAGTTGTCACAGTTTCCTGTTCTTTGTTAGCCCCCTGTTAGAAAGAGGGGCTTGCCCATGCCGTCCGGCTACGCCGTCCTGCAACAGCATTAAAAAGAGGAAAGACTAGCTTATACGGCGCTGCCGTCGCTAGTCTTTCCTCTTTTTATGCTACTACTTGTCTATTTAGATTTAACTTTCATCAGTCGTAAGCCGTTCAAGGTAACTAATATAGTTGCCCCCATATCAGCTAAGATAGCAATCCACAATGTTAACCAGCCGGGAACTACAAGTAATAATGCTAATAGTTTGATTCCCAATGAGAAGGTAATATTTTGCTTAATGATTCTCAATGTTTGGCGACTTAATTTAACAATAAAGGGAAGTTTCTGTAAGTCATCACCCATTAAAGCAACATCAGCTGTTTCTAAAGCTGTATCTGTTCCAGCACCACCCATTGCGATACCGACTGTTGAGGCAGCTAATGCTGGCGCGTCATTAATACCATCACCAACCATGGCAACTTTTCCATAGGTTTCCTTGAGTGATTTAATATAATCTAATTTATCTTGAGGCATCAAATCGCCTTTTATTTCAGTTACACCTGTTTGTTTTCCAATTGACTGAGCAGTTGTAGCATTATCACCAGTCAGCATTATCGTATGCTCGATTCCTAAATCATGTAATTTTTCAATGACTGCTTTACTTGATTCTCTTAATTCATCAGCTACCGCAATGACTGCCAAAATTTGTTTATCCGTCCCTAAGAGCATCGCTGTTTTTCTTTGTTGCTGAAGTCTTTGGTAAGTTTCAATAATCTTCGAGTTATCTGTTAAAATAGATTCAAAAAGCTTTGGACTCCCTACAAGATAGGTAATTCCCTCAATGTTTCCTTGTATTCCTTTTCCAGTAATTGAAGTAAACTCGTCAACAACTACTGATTTATAAGAAATCGCTCTATTATCAGCTTCTTTTAAGATTGCTGACGCGAGAGGGTGTTGAGAATATGATTCTAATGCTGTAATAATTGAGAAATATTTCTCTTCGTCTTTTGAATCAACTGTAGTGAAATCTGTTACCGTTGGTGTTCCTTTAGTTAATGTTCCTGTTTTGTCAAAGGCAATGGCCTTGAGGCCACCAATTTCTTCAAGATAAATACCGCCTTTTACCAAAACACCATTTTTAGCAGAGTTTCCAATTGCTGAAACGATAGACACAGGTGTTGAGATTACTAAAGAACAAGGACAGCCAACAACTAATAAAGAGAGCCCTTGATACAACCAAGTATTCCAATCTCCGTTAAAAAATAATGGGGGAACAATGACGATTAATGCGGCAATCACCATAATGGTGGGTGTATAATATTTCGCAAATTTATCGACAAATGCTTGAGCAGGTGCTCGTTCACCCTGTGCTTCTTCAACCAAGTGAATAATTTTTGCAATAGTCGTATCATTTACATGTTTTGTTACTTTGACTTCAAGTGCACCTTCTTCATTAATCGTTCCTGCAAAGATATCATCATTAATATTTTTTTCAATAGGGACAGATTCACCGGTAATCGCAGCCTGATTCACTGAGGAATGGCCTTTAATGACTTGACCATCCATAGCAATTTTTTGTCCAGGCTTAATGATCATAATATCGCCTACTTCGATTTTTGAAACATTAATCATTTGTTCAACATTATTTCTTCTAATTAATGCTTCTTTCGGAGCAATATCCATTAGGGAACGTATTGATTGTCTTGCTTTATCCATTGAAAATCGTTCTAAAGCCTCGCTAATTGCAAATAAGATAACAACGATTGAGCCCTCAGTCCATTCACCAATAATTGCAGCACCAATGATTGCAATTGTCATAAGAGATTCCATTGAGAAATCCAATTTAAATAGGTCTGAAAATCCTTCTTTAAACAAACTAAATCCGCCGATAATAATCGCTAGTATAAATAATCCTTCTGTTAATAGCGCATCTTCACCGTTAACTACTTGAGATACTAATGCCAAAATAATTAAAAACAGTGAAACCAATAGGTTCCAGTTTCTTTTCACAAAAGGCTCTTTTGTTTCAATGCGAGGTTCTGTATCATGTTCGGACTGAACTTTCAGATTCTCAAAAGCTCCTGCAGCTTCAATTTCTGCAATAGTCGCTTCGCCTTCGATAGAGATTTTTCCGGCACCAAAATTTACTTTTGCATCGGTAACTTTTGGTATTTGAGAAACATTTTTTTCGAATTTTGCCGCACAATTCGTACAGCTCAATCCTTCAACCCGATAGACTTGTTTTTTTTCACTCATACTAGCACCTCATCTTCTAAATATAGTTTGGAATTTAGTAGTTGGACAAATTTATCATTCTTGATAGAGTAATAAACCAATTTCCCTACTTTCCGACTCACCACAATTCCATTCTTTTTCAATGATAATAAATGGTGTGAGGTTGTTGCCACGCTTGCTTCAATAGTTGCTGCGATATCACATACACATAATTCATCCTCATAACTTAGGGCGTAGATAATTTTTAAGCGATTCTCATCAGCTAAAATTTTGAAGACACTTTTCAAGCTCGAAATATCTTCAGTTTGTAACTTTTCTTTTCCTAGTAAAACTTTATCTTCATGAACACATGAGATTTCACAAATTTCGTTTTTCATACAGCTCCCCCCTTTATTCTAATTGATATTTGAATGAAGTGTATCATAGATTATTATTATATTCAAGTTATCATTTGAATATACAGGGAACAGTAAAGATTGAATGATGAATCTATAGAGTAGTGATTTTCAAACTTGGTTTAATCGAGCCCAAAAGAGTAACTAAGTAATTTGAGCTGAAAGACAGAAACATTTGACAAAACATAGATGATTATCTATATTTTATACATAGATAGTTATCGATATGAAGGAGAAAAGCTATGAACTATGAAAAAACATCATTATTATTAAAGGCTATGGCTGATCCAAAACGGATGAAGATTGTGGATCTTCTTTCTTGTGGCAGTCTTTGTGCATGTGATCTACTGGATCATTTTGACTTTACTCAGCCAACACTATCTCATCATATGAAGGTGCTAGAACAAGCTGGAATTATTTCAGTCAGTAAAAAAGGGAAATGGCATCATTATACGTTACAAGAAGAGTTTGTCAGAGAATTTTTGGGTTCAATGATGCAACTGCTGTCTAATGACGAGCAAACGTGTATCTGTCAGAATAAAGAATGTGTAGAAAAAGGAGAAGAAGTACATGAAAAAATTAGAACTATTTGAACCAGCAATGTGTTGCTCAACCGGTGTTTGTGGTCCCTCAGTGGATGAAACATTGCTCATGATTACCTCAGTTTTTGAAGCGCTACAGGGAGTCTTTCAAATTGAAGCGACTCGTCACAATTTGACCAGCGACCCAGATGCGTTTGTCAATAATGAGACTGTGTTGAAGGTGATGCAAGAAAAAGGCAATGAAATCTTGCCAGTTACAGTGATAGATGGTGCCATTGTTAAAATGGGTGCGTATCCAACAATAGATGAACTTTCTAACTACACTGGGTTGGTATTTGTTAACCAAAATTCTGAACAGACAGGCGGTTGTTGTGGCGGATCTGGCTGCTGCTAAGGGAGATGTAAATATGCAACGATATGAATTAAATCAACTGAATCCGACAAAATATTTATTTTTTACTGGTAAAGGTGGCGTGGGTAAGACAACGGTTGCTTGTGCGACAGCGACAAGTTTAGCAGATAATGGCGCGAAGGTGATGTTGGTTAGTACGGATCCTGCTTCGAATCTGCAAGATGTATTTCAGACAGAATTGACCAATAAACCAAAAACGATCGACAGCATTCCTAATTTGAGAGTAGCTAATTTTGACCCAGTGACGGCCGCAGCTGAATATAAGGAAAGTGTTGTTGGTCCTTACAGAGGGATTCTACCCGATAGCGCATTAGAAAACATGGAAGAGCAGCTGTCTGGTTCATGTACCGTGGAGATTGCGGCTTTTAATGAATTTGCAAATTTTTTGACAGATAAATCTGTTGAAGAAGCCTACGATCACATCATTTTTGACACGGCTCCGACCGGTCATACATTAAGGATGCTGCAGCTGCCTTCTGCGTGGAGTAATTACTTAGATGAAAATACGACAGGTGTTTCTTGTCTAGGACAGTTATCTGGTTTAGGCGATAAAAAAGAGATGTACGCTGAAGCAGTTAAAACGTTAAGCCAAGAAGAATTGACTACACTAATGTTAGTGACTCGCCCTCAAAAAGCGGCAATAATCGAGGCGACTCGAGCGTCTGATGAATTAAGTCAACTAGGTATTCTTAGCCAAAAATTAATTGTTAATGGATTACTTGAAACAGCGGATGATCCTATTTCACAAACGATTTACGACCAACAACAAAAAGATTTAAGTGAGATGCCCGCAGGATTAAAGAAATTTGAGCAATTCTATGTTCCGTTACGAGCGTACAACGTAACAGGTATCCAGAATCTACGGACTTTACTTGATAAGAATCAACCACCGATTTCAGAACAAACAAATCCAGCGATTGAATTGCCTACACTCAGTGAGATTGTCGCTGATTTTATCGCAACAGATAAAAAAATTATTTTTACAATGGGTAAAGGTGGCGTAGGGAAGACCACTATTGCGATTCAAATAGCGAAAGCTTTGTCAAAAGCTGGCAAGAAAGTTCATTTAGCGACAACAGATCCGGCCGATCACTTAAGCCTTTATTTAGCAGAGACTAAAGAAATTTTTGTGAGCCATATTGATGAAGAAAAGGAATTGCAAGCTTACCAAGAAGAAGTTTTAGCCAAAGCAAGAGAAACGATGAGTGCGGATGATGTTGCGTATGTGGAGGAAGATTTGCGTTCCCCTTGTACCCAAGAGATTGCCATATTCAGAGCCTTTGCTGAGATTGTCGATAAGGCTGAAAATGAGATTGTTGTGATAGACACCGCACCAACCGGTCATACATTGTTATTATTAGATTCTACCCAAAGCTATGCAAAAGAGGTCGAACGCAGTGCTGGTGAAGTTCCAGCATCTATCAAAAAACTGTTGCCGCGTTTACAAAATAAGGCTGAAACTGAAGTATTAATGGTCACCTTACCTGAAACGACGCCTGTTTATGAATCATTACGGCTTGATGCGGATTTGGATAGAGCAAAAATTGCTCATACATGGTGGCTAGTCAATCAGAGTATGTATGCGACAGACACATCGAACGTAATTTTAAAAGCTCGGGCAGCCAATGAGATTGAATGGATAGAGAAAGTGGCTGAAGTATCCAACGGGCATTTTGCAGTGGCTGAATGGGTGTCTGATTTTGAAGCAGAATTCGTCCACTAAACGTTTTACTTTTACGATAGATGAGTTTCTTTCTTAAAGGGACTTATCTATCTAAATGGAGGTTATGATAATTATGAGAAAAATTGAAATTTATGAACCGGCAATGTGTTGTCCTACCGGCGTGTGTGGTCCCTCTGTGGATCAGGAGTTATTGACAATTACGGCAATCACAAAAGAAGTCAATGCGTCTGAGGAAAATCGAATCTATAGAAGAAATTTGTCACAGAATCCACAAGCCTTTGTCAGAAGTGAAGTAGTCAATCAAAAATTGAAAGAATCTGGAGTAGAAGGATTGCCGCTGACTCTCGTAGATGGACAAGTTTATCTGGAAGGGAAATATCCAACTATCGAACAAATACGTGAATTGACAGGATTGAAGTTAGAAGATATAAAATAAATTCTAGAAACTTTGGAGATGAAATAAGTGAATCAAGTAACAAAAAAATTATCATAAATTATCATTATTAGATAGATATCTAACCTTATGGATTTTTATCGCAATGGCTGTAGGGATTGGCCTAGGTTATTTCTTACCCGGCGTACCCAAGATGATTAACCATTTAGAAGTCGGTACAACCTCTATCCCTATTGCAATCGGTCTAATATTGATGATGTATCCCCCTTTAACCAAAGTGAAATATGAAGAAATGTGGCGTGTATTCAAGAATTGGAAAGTTTTGTTGCTTTCCTTAGTGCAAAATTGGATCGTCGGTCCCATTGTTATGTTCGTACTGGCGGTAGTTTTTCTTCATGACTATCCAGACTACATGGTTGGACTGATCATGATTGGTATTGCTCGATGTATTGCGATGGTCATTGTCTGGAGTGAACTTGCTCAAGGCGATAGTGAGTACACGGCAGGCTTAGTTGCCTTTAACTCGATCTTCCAAATTGTTTTCTATTCGCTATTTGCCTATATATTTGTGACTGTTTTGCCGACATGGTTAGGTTTAGAAACACATTCGGTAAATATAACTATGGGTGAAATTGCCAAAAGTGTCTTTATTTATCTAGGAATTCCTTTTATTGCTGGGATTAGTTCAAGATTTCTTTTACTTAAATTCAAAGGGAAAACGTGGTTTGAAACAAAATTCATTCCTAAAATTAGTCCAATTACATTAATTGCTTTGTTACTTACAATCGTGATTATGTTTTCTGTTAAAGGGGAAAAAGTCATTGAATTACCTCTTGATGTTGTAAGAATTGCCATTCCATTATTTTTATACTTTATTATTATGTTTTTCGTTTCATTCTTCATTTCTAATAAAATGGGCACGAGTTATCCAGTCGCAGCTTCGCTCTCTTTTACCGCAGCAAGTAATAACTTTGAATTAGCGATTGCTGTGGCAGTAGACGTCTTTGGGATTAATTCGGGGGAAGCTTTTGCAGCCGTTATCGGTCCACTAGTTGAAGTACCCGTACTCATCGCATTAGTAAATGTTGCTTTGAAATTTAAGCAAAAATATTTTACGAAAGAAGGCGTAAGCCACTAGGAGGAAAAAATGAGCGCTGAAAATAAAAAACAAGGATTAGGGATTTTTGAAAAGTATCTGACTTTATGGGTTATTTTATGTATGGCAGTAGGTGTGTTGATTGGGAAGTTTATTCCAGCTGTGGCAGACACATTAAGTAAGTTTGAGTATTATCAAGTCTCTATTCCAACCGCGATATTAATCTGGTTAATGATTTATCCGATGATGTTGAAAATTGATTTTACTAGCATTGCTCGTGCAGCAAAGAAACCCAAAGGACTAATTATCACCTGTGTAACCAATTGGTTGATTAAACCATTTACTATGTATGCCATTTCAGCCTTCTTCTTTTATGTTGTCTTCAAAAATCTAATTCCCGTGGATCTAGCTAAGGAATATGTTGCCGGAGCAGTCATTCTCGGCGCAGCACCATGTACCGCTATGGTTTTTGTCTGGAGTTATTTAACAAAGGGAGACGCAGGTTATACCTTGGTTCAAGTAGCTATCAATGATTTGATTATTCTATTTCTATTCGCACCTATCGTAGCGTTCTTACTAGGTGTTGACAATGTGGCCGTTCCAATGGGGACACTCTTACTATCAACGTTGCTCTTTGTGGTTGTACCGCTATTATTAGGCTTCTTCACACGCGTGATAATTATAAAAAATAAAGGCTTAGCGTATTTTGAAAATGTCTTCTTAAAGAAATTTGATTCGGTTACCATTATGGGGTTATTATTAACATTGATTATTATCTTCTCTTTCCAAGGAGAAAAGATTTTAGCTAACCCTATGCATATTTTACTTATCGCGATTCCATTAATTATCCAAACCTTTCTTATTTTTACAATCGCTTATGGATGGGCTAAGCTTTGGAAGCTACCGCATGATATTGCATCACCAGCAGGTATGATCGGCGCAAGTAACTTTTTTGAATTAGCCGTTGCAGTAGCTATTTCATTATTTGGGTTACAATCCGGCGCTACGTTAGCGACTGTAGTTGGCGTTTTAGTCGAAGTACCAGTCATGTTACTGTTAGTTAAAATATCTAATCGCACAAAAAATTGGTTCATTCAAAATCCATCAGAATTGTCTGATATCGGAGGGAAATAACAATGAGAAAAATTTACTTTTTATGTACAGGCAATTCTTGTCGTAGTCAAATTGCAGAAGGTTATGGAAAAGCTATTTTGCCAACTGCTGAATTTGAAATTAAAAGTGCCGGCATTGAACAACATGGGTTAAATCCTAGAGCTGTTCAAGTAATGGCTGAGGAAGGGATAGATATCTCTACGCAAACATCTGATTTGATCGATATGGATTATTTTAATCAGGCAGACCTAATTATTACGCTATGTGGTGATGCCAAAGACAAATGTCCAGTAATTCCAAAAGGGATTGAGCATGCTCATTGGGATTTGGAAGATCCAGCCAAAGCAACTGGAACAGAAGAAGAAATCATTAATAAATTCAGAGAAATTAGAGATGATATAAAAAGTCGTGTAGCGAATTTGCTAGATTAAGTAGCAACTGTCATCTATCTCGGTAAAAGATAAAAAGACGTAAAATGTCCTTTTGATAAATTGGAAAATTAAAGTAAAAGCCGTGCGAAGTGAAACATAAATCTTCGATGGCTCTTACTATTTTAAGAGAAAAGAATCTGCTTTTGGCGTAAAATTGGATTTATCTATCTGACATACTGACGAGTATTTTTTGACCCTATATTTGACCTTCTCAATCACATTTAAGTAGGTGTGACCGGCTTATACAATTATTCGAGAATCTAGTAGCTTAGCTAATTCTGGCCTTGAAACCCCTATTAGACAGCTATCCAGCCATCAATACGGTCTCAAATAAATAAGAGGGGAGGAATAACTCTAAAAAAGATTGATAAACTAGTAAGAAAATTGTATTCAACTACCATTCATCTTTGGTTCAAATGATAGCGTAAAATATTTTGTGTAAATAGAAATTTAGGGTAGAAAAAGAGAAAGTCCATTCTGTAAAATTAAAGTTACGACACCGAAATTTTATAGGAGGACTTTCTCATGACTAATTTTACTACAGAAATTATGCAAACACTACTCAATAAAGGCGATTTAGATGAATTATTTCGGGATCATTTAGAACGAGCGATTAATTCACTTCTACAAGCAGAGCTAACTGCTTTTTTAGACTACGAAAAATATGATCGAAATGGATTCAATTCAGGAAATTCCCGTAACGGGAATTATTCACGTACATTTAAAACAGAATATGGAGAGCTAAATTTAACTATTCCTAGAGATCGGAATGGCGAATTTTCTCAACAAACACTCCCAGCATATAAGAGAACCAATGATTCGTTAGAAACGACCGTTATCCAATTATTTCAAAAAGGCATTACGATGGCTGAAATTTCCGAATTAATTGAAAAAATGTATGGGCATCACTATACGCCACAAACGATCTCCAACATGAGTAAACTCGTGTCTGAAGACGTTTTAGCATTTAAAGAAAGAACGTTAGAAGCCAGTTATTCCGTTATCTTTATGGATGCGACACATATTCCTTTGAAGAGACAAACCGTTTCAAAAGAAGCCGTGTACATTACGATTGGTATCCGATTGGATGGAACCAAAGAAGTTCTTGGGTTCACTATCGCCCCAACAGAATCCGCGTATATTTGGAAAGAGGTTCTTCAAGATCTTAAAAACCGTGGGTTAGAAGAGGTTTTATTAGTGGTAACCGATGGTTTAAGTGGTATCGAAGAAAGTATCCATAGTGTGTATCCGAATGCACAATTTCAACAATGCTGTGTACATGTATCTAGAAATATCGCACATAAAGTGCGTATTCGAGATCGAAAAGAAATTTGTGAGGAGTTCAAAGCGGTTTACCAAGCAACGTCTAAAGAAGAGGCATTGGCTCAAGTGGACTTTATGGTCAAAAAATGGGGAAAGCAGTATCCAAGAGTTGTCAATCTGCTCTTGAATCCTGCCATAGTCACATTTTATAATTTTCCTCCCACTATCAGACGAACCATCTATTCAACGAACTTAATCGAAGGATTTAATAAACAATTAAAACGGTATACTCGAAGAAAAGAACAATTTCCAAATGAAGACTCTTTAGAAAGATTTTTAGTGTCGCAATTTAATCAATATAACCAAAAATTTTTAGGCAGGATTCACAAAGGATTTAAAGAAATTCAGGATACATTAGAGTCAATGATTTAACTGTAATTAACGGAATGGATTTTCCATTTACACATAATTCTTGACGCTACCTTTATCTCTCTAATGACAAATCAGATTATGATAATGCAGATAACTTGTATTTTCAAAGTTATTTGAACAAAGAAAAGTATAATACTGTTCAATTAAAACAAGGTAAACAAAAACCACAACCTTAATTGATTGTGGTTTTGCTTTTTTCTTTAAAAGAAGGTTGAAATGAGTGCTAAAATTGCTAAACCACCTTGGGTTAGAATAATTTTTTTATCACTTGTAATACTGCCATATAATGCCACTAAAATAATATAAATTAATAGTAATCTACTAATTTCTATTGGATTACTTGACAGAAAAACACTGTATAATAACCCCACACCAATCAAACCATTATAAATCCCCTGATTTTTAAAAAGCGTGTTTAAAGCTTTGCTTTTCAACTCTTCTTTTGTCATGTTAAATACTCGACTTGTAGCGTCTGAAGTTGTAGCAAACGTTTCTAAATATAGTATATAGAAAAATTCCAAAGCTACTAAAACAATCAATACTGTTGATAAAATTGACATTCTTTCTCCTTTCTTAACTATTTATTTTGATTACTATCCAACTATACGTTATTTTAAGTGAGTTGTAAAATATCTTGTAACCACCAATTTAATCTAAGGGATTGAACTCGCCGATTGTAAAATTAAGCTAGACAGTTGAAAAAAGCCATTTGTGCTACACTCAAAATAGTTCCGTCGAAAGAATTATAAGGAGTGAGCACAAATGGCCTACACCCATCTTACACCAGACGAACTCGTATTGATAGAGTCTTATTTCCATATACACCAACCCGCTTCCAAAGTCGCGGGACTTCTAAAACGCTCTCGACAAACGATCTACAATGTCTATCACGCATTGGAACAGGGAAAGAATGCGCTGGATTACTACAAACAATACAAGCAAAACAAATCCCGCTGCGGCAGACGCCCCATTGTCTTGCCTGATGATCAAACAAGATACATTCAAAAGATGGTCAATCAAGGGTGGCCACCAGATGTGCTCATCGGTCGTGGCGAGAAAATAATTGATTGCTCGGCGCGCACTTTGTATCGGAAGTTCAAAAACAATGAGTTCAATATTTTGGATTTGCCAATGAAAGGGAAGCGTAAACCCAATGGACACCAAGAGAAACGTGGTAAGCAAGCTTACAAAAGAACGATTCACGAAAGAAACGCCCGCTATCAGAATTTCGATGAAGAATTCGGTCACCTTGAAGGTGACACAATTGTTGGAGTGAAGCACAAAAGTGCTGTGATTACGCTAGTGGAGCGCCTATCCAAAGCAATCATTACCTTAAAACCCGCTGGTAGACAGGCAAAAGACATTGAACTTACATTGAATCATTGGTTTCAAACTTTTCCACCACACCTTTTCAAGACCATCACTTTTGATTGTGGCAAAGAGTTTTCCAACTGGAAATCGATCAGCAATACTAATGATATCGAGATCTTTTTTGCTGATCCCGGAACTCCTTCCCAACGCGGGCTGAACGAACATTCAAACGGGTTGCTTCGTAAAGATGGGCTTCCTAAGTCAATGGACTTCAGAGAAGTCCCCGAATCATTCATTCAGAGTGTCGCTTCTAAAAGAAACCATATTCCCAGAAAATCACTGCATTACAAGACACCATTGGAAGTATTTTTGAGTCATGTGCGTCAGGACGATTTGTCTAGCTTAATTTGACATTTGAGAACAATTAAAACGGTATACTCGAAGAAAAGAACAATTTCCAAATGAAGACTCTTTAGAAAGATTTTTAGTGTCGCAATTTAATCAATATAACCAAAAATTTTTAGGCAGGATTTACAAAGGATTTAAAGAAATTCAGGATACATTAGAGTCAATGATTTAACTGTAATTAACGGAATGGATTTTCCATTTACACATAATTCTTGACGCTACCTGTTCATCACATACTTATTTTAAAACAAGGATTGTGTTGACTGCAAATTATTACTTAGTATTCCATATTGTAAAATTTATTTGTTGTACTAAACTAAGAGTGTACGGATAGTTTAGCAAGAGAATTTTATAATGAAAAATATTTTTAAAAATATGTGCAAAAAAGTTTGTATTCAACTATCATCTATCATGGTTCAAATTGGTTCAAATACTGTCCATAGAGATGCTTTTTTATCAATGCCGAAGTATAAAGAGTATTCCAGAATATTTGATATTAAAGTATTCCTATAGAAAAAACTTCTTACAAAACTAGCTTTTTCGTTTTCAAAACGTTAATTGCCAAAGTCTTTGCGAATTTATTCGCTTACGAATAACGGTATGGGACGGAGATTTTCTTGGAAATTGAGTACCATTCATATCAACAACTTCAAGAAGACACTTTCTCATTGTGGGAAGGTGTCTTCTTTATTGGCAACTTTTCTCCACCAAATGAAAAAAATGACGGAGAAAAGAGGTGATGACGGTGAAAGACTGCAATTATCAAGAGTTGAAAAAAACTGTCACTCAGGCAGAATTTGCTAAATATACGAACAAAAATTCACGAATATAAATGATTGTCGAATAACTCATTCTCAACCTCCTTGTTGATTTAAAAAATCTTATAACTAAAATCAATACTACAGATTTAATTTGGAAGATAAAAAATTCCAGTCTTTACACATTTTGATGAAAGAAATTTTTCATCTGCTATAATAAGAAAAAAGAAAAGAGTGAGATCTTTGGACGAACAAGCTGCAAAAAAACTAGTCGGTAAATTCAATCAAGAAGAATTGATTCAACTCATCTGTACTCTAGTCGCACAAAATGAAGAAGCAGAAGAGCAATTGTTATCTTTTTGTCAAAAAGAAAAGCCCAATCAAAACAAGCTACTTATTCTTGAGCAACAACTAAATAATGCCTGGATAAATGCCTATAATATTATCGATGAATTTAATGAATACGGAGGTGGTTCAGAAAACGATGAATATGATGCGTATTTGGAATTAGATCGACTTGCGGAGTTATTACAAGAAACGAATTTTTCTTGGAAGCTAAGGAAAAAAATCTTAGATGAAATCATGGAACAGGTTCATATAGACAACAGCGGTTTCACGGATAATTTGGTGGATGTAGCGGTTGAACTTTGTCAAACAAAAGAAGAAAACTTATATTTAGCGAATTGTCTTGTACAGTACGGAAATTCTTATTATAAAAAAGCAGCTGCGCAACTGTATAAAGAAAATGGGGAAAAAACTAAGTATTTAATTGTTCTCCAAGAAAATTTGGAGTACAGTTCTGATTATGTAGAGCTAGCAACCTTTTATCAACAAGAAGGAAAAGAAAACGAAGCTATCCAACTTGCTTGGAAAGGATTAGATGAATCTTTATATAATTGGACGGATCTATACAAATTCTTATTTTCCTACTATCAAGAAAAAAATGATGAGGCTTCGTTATTAAAATTATATCAGTTTTCCTTGATGAAAAAGAGGAATATAGATGTGATGACCGAACAGATGTATAACTATTACAAGAAAAAAAGAGAGACAGTAAAACAAAAAGAAATGTTAATCAAGCTGATGTTCTGTACAAATGATGTTAAAAAATGGTATGAACGTTGTCAAGAAGAGCTAACGACAGATGAATTAGCACAATATGAACCACAATTTATTGAAGTGATTAAAAAGAAAAACCCTTCTTATTATCTAGATATTTGTATCGAAAGAGGGCAGTTAGCTACGGTTCTTTTAAAATTACAAAATCCAAACAGTTCTTACTACAGTTACAGTACTATTGATGAGGATCATCGGTATAGTAAGCAACTGATAAAGGAATATCCTCAAGAAATTCTTGCACTTTACTGGCAAGAAGTTGATTACTATGCTAAAAAAGGAAAGAGAAAAAACTATTCCTATGTGGTAAATCTTTTAGAAGAAATTCACGAGACAATGAAAAAACTTCATCTAGAAAAACAATGGGAAGTGCAATACCAAAAGTTTGTGGTGGTTCATAAGCGTAAGAGGTTACTGATGGAAATGTTGGAGAAATTTCAGTTGCATGATACGACATCACTAGAGAATCAGTAGAATCATAAGTTATGAAGCTATTTAAAACCTTCAAAATAGAGATTAAAAAGAAATAGTAGAATGGTTAATCCAGTGATAATTATCTCTGTCCAATCTTTCAGTATTATTAGGATGTGATTGGTTGTTTCAGGAAAGTCGTGTTGGATAAGAAATACTAGAATTCGATTAAATATTATCATTTTTTACACTGAAATTTAGCCGATAGATTATTTACGATTATTTTAATTTTTATCATTGCTAGTCAAATAGATAAACAGGTTCAGCTCTAATATGAATCTTTCGCTTTGCTTCTTCTTTCAAAGCTTAGTATAATAGCGTTGTTTCGGTAAAAAGTGCTGAACTAGGAGGAAGTATACATAATGGCAAGTAATTTTTGGGCGGAATTGCCGAAGCCCTTTTTTATATTGGCACCGATGGAAGATGTGACAGATGTCGTGTTTCGTCATGTTGTGAAAGAAGCGGGAGCACCGGATGTTTTCTTTACGGAGTTTACGAATTCAGATAGTTTTTGTCATCCGGAAGGGATCGAAAGTGTCCGTGGACGGTTAGTTTTCACGGAAGATGAACAGCCGATGGTCGCTCATATTTGGGGCGACAAGCCAGAATTTTTTCGTCAAATGAGTATTGCTTTGGCGGATATGGGATTTAAGGGAATCGATCTGAATATGGGTTGTCCGGTTCCAAATGTTGCCGAACGAGGCAAAGGCAGCGGATTGATTTTGCGTCCTGAAGTGGCGGCGGAATTGATCGCAGCGGCGAAGGCGGGGGGCTTGCCAGTCAGTGTGAAAACACGGGTCGGCTTTACGGAGCTGGCTGAAATGGAGCAGTGGATTGGTCACTTATTGAAACAAGATATCGCCAATCTTTCGATCCATTTGCGAACACGAAAAGAAATGAGTAAAGCGGCGGCTCATTGGGAATTGATTCCTCAAATCATAAAAATGCGCGATGCGCTTGCACCGCAAACGCTGATCACGATCAACGGCGATATTTTGGATCGTCAGATGGGGCTGGAATTGGCTGAAAAATATGGGGTCGATGGTGTGATGATTGGCCGCGGGATTTTCAAAAATCCGTATGCTTTTGAAAAAAATCCGCAACCGCATACGCCAAAAGATTTGATCGATTTATTACGGTTACAGCTTGATCTGCAAGATAAATATGCGGAGCAAGTTCCGCGTTCTATTGTCGGCTTGCATCGCTTTTTCAAAATTTATGTCAAAGGATTTTCTGGAGCGAATGATTTGCGTGTTCGTCTGATGAATACGAAAACTACCGCAGAAGTCCGCGCAATTTTAGCAGAGTTTGAAAAAAATAATTAAACAACCATTCGTCCTCAAAAGTCAGTCTTTGAGGACGAATGGTTGTTTTGAAGACAACGATTTGACTGACAAGTATCAATAGGTTTGTCAGTTTATCAATCTCAGTCGTGTCACGGGATAAGTCATAATCATTTTTGGTTCCATCACTGCGCTAATCCATCAGCTTAGCTTGTTTCAAAATTTTCAAAGGATGAGAGGCTGCTGGACGAGCAAGTTTCGTTGCTTCAGTCAGAACTGTCACGCCCTCTTTACTAATTATTCGTGTAATTCTAAGGGCAGTCCGTCTGGATCGAAGAAAAAGGTCATCTTCTCGCCAGTAAAGGCATCCGTTCGCAACGGCTCGCATGCAACGCCGCAACTCGCTAAGTAAGCGACGGTCGCCGCGATATCAGTTGTTTTGAACGCTAGATGACGCAGTCCAGCTGCTTCAGGAAAACTTGGACGTTGCGGCGGATTTTGTACCGCAAAAATTTCTAGTTCAGCATCATTTAATTGCAAATCCAATTTATAATCGTTTCGTTCAGGACGATAATTTTCGCGAATGATCGGTAAGCCGAGGATATCCACATAAAAATGTCGCGCTTTTTGATAATCTGACACGATGATAGCGACGTGATGAATCGCGGAAAAATCTGGTTTCGACATAAAAACATCCTTTCGGTTTTATGATAAGTCGGTTAAATGCTGGATCAAATTAGAGGAGGTGACAAGATTTCTGCCACCTCCTTTTTAGTTTGCCTTCAAATAAACATCTTGTCCTTCTTCTTGCAAATGAGCGACGTGCTGTTCACCCCAACTGCATAAACTGTCTAAAATATCTGAAAGGCTACGCCCATATTCGCTTAATGAATATTCAACTTTTGGCGGTACTTGCTGGTATACTTTCCGGTCGATGATTTTGTCATCTTCTAATTCGCGGAGTTGTTGTGTTAACATTTTTTGGCTGATGCCGGTGATGCCACGTTTCAAATCACTAGGACGCATGGGTTCATGGCGTAGGTTACAAAGAATGATTGGTTTCCATTTTCCACTGATAACATCCATTGTTGCTTCTACGCCGATCATATATGCACGATTTTCAAAAAAAAATTCCTCCTTAAAACCCTTGATACGAGTCATAAAAGGTACCTATGATACAAAAAAGTGGGTACTTATCAAAAGTTCATCAACAGTATATAGTATCTTCTTGTAGCTTACAAATAATTTTTTTGGAGGAAAAAATGGAAAAGAAACTCTCACCAAACTTAACTTTACTGGCTCTCGCAATCAATGCCTTTGCGATCGGGTCGACTGAATTTATCAGCGTCGGATTGTTGCCGATGATCGTCAAAAGTTTCGATGTCACACTCGCACAAGCAGGTTTGACCGTCTCTTTATACGCGTTAGGCGTAACAATCGGCGCCCCGTTATTAACTATTTTGACCGGCAAGTGGAACCGGCGCAATTTGATGATCGGGATTATGCTTTTATTTATCGGCGGGAATGTATTAGCCGCATTTGCCCCAACCTTTATGATTTTATTACTGGGTCGTATTTTAGCAGCATTGGCACATGGAATCTTTATGTCAGTTTCAACAGTTGTTGCTGCTGATGTCGTTGCGCCGTCGCGTCGTGCAAGTGCGATCGCCATCATGTTTACCGGTTTGACTGTCGCAACTGTGACGGGAGTACCATTGGGAACATTTATTGGTCAACAAACAACATGGAATATGTCCTTTATTTTTATCGCAGCAGTTGGTTTACTTGGTTTGATCGCCAGCAGTTTCTTAGTTCCGCGTCAATTACCGATTCCTGGCAAAGTCGATTTGAAAGGTTTTGTTCGAATCTTTACGAATAAACCGTTAGTGATGTCTTTCTTGATTACCGCATTCGGTTACGGCGGGACGTTTGCTGCCTACACATATCTTTCACCGATCTTAGAAAATTTTGGTTTTTCCGCAAATGCAGTCGTGATCATTTTGATTGTTTATGGCGTGATGGTCGCAATCGGCAATACCGTCGGTGGGCATTTGGCAAATGAAAAACCACTTGCTTCACTGATCAAGATGTTTGGTCTTTTACTAGCATCCTTGCTGTTCTTGTTTATCACGATCATGCTTGGAAATACACTTCTCGGTTTGCTGGCAGCGATCCTTTTAGGGCTGTTTGCTTTCATGAACGTGCCGGGATTGCAGTTATATGTTGTGCAGTTGGCTGAAAAATATGTACCGCAAGACATTACGTTGGCTTCCGCATTTAATATCGCTGCTTTCAATGTCGGAATTACGTTAGGCTCGACGGTTGGTGCACAAGTCACAGGGAAAATGGGCATTGCTTACACACCGATTTTTGGTGGGGCAATTGTTTTACTAGCGATTCTTTTGATCGTGCAAGTGAAAAGAAGCGAAACGCCGAGTTCTTTGAATGAAACAGCCGGCTGTGAAGAGTAACAGTCATAAAAAAATCGAACCGCAAAAGCTATTAAACTGACTTTTGCGGTTTGGTTTATTTTATTTTAAAATCAGCTGCGAACGGGTTCTTTACGAAAATGGATCAGACAAGTAATACTGCTAACAATAAAATTAGTAGTATGATCAGCGAGAGCTGCGAGCCGGTAACAGTCGCAGCTCTGTCGAGATTCAGAACCAACTAAAAAAGTTTATGCAGGTACGCACATTGCGGTATTTCTTCCCTCATACGACTATCAAGTAGTAAGGTGAACAGGAAAAGCGGTATTTGATTCGTTTTTTGAGCCATGCGTTTTTGGTTTTTTTTTTTGCAGGAATGAATTAACAGCAGGTAAAAGGAAACACCAGAAGAATTGGTGCAAATTTTAGATAGCATCCTGCCATTTGATTTTATTTGAGGTCTTCATGAAAATGAGCTTTAATATGAACAGAAGCTCCGATATCTTCCGATTTATCGAGAAATTTCCAGTTTAAATCGGAAGTTTTCCGATTTCGGTTGACGCTTCCTCAATTGTTTGATACATTAATTCCTGCCGGTAAATCGGAAGTTTTCCGATTTAATCTATCAAAACGAAAAGAGGACAGAAAATGAAAAAATATTTAGTGGGTTTAGGACTTTTATTGAGCGGGTTTGCATTGACTGCCTGCGGAACTGCTGAAAATGGACAAACAGCCGAAAAGGGACAACTACAGGCGATTGCAACTTTTTATCCAATGTATGAATTTACAAAAGAAGTAATTGGGGACGAGGGCACGGTGGAATTGCTGATTCCTGCTGGAACGGAACCTCACGATTATGAACCAAGTGCAAAAGATGTCGCAAAAATTTCCCAAGCGGATGCCTTCGTGTATAATAGTGAAGAAATGGAAACTTGGGTCGAAAGTATCGAAGATAGTCTGGATGAAGAAAAAACACTGGTCATTGAAGCGGCAGATCAAATCGATTTGTTGGAAATGACAGACGACGGTCATGACCACGACCATGAAGAGGAAGACCATGATCACGATCATGACAAAGATCCCCACGTTTGGACAGACCCGATAATGGCGATCAAAGAAGTGGAGACCATCCGGGATGAACTAAGTGAGAAATTCCCTGATAAAAAAGCGGCCTTTGAAAAAAATGCTGCAGCGTATATTGAGAAATTACAGAAACTAGATCAAGACTTCACGGATGCTTTTGCGAATGCAACGAACAAGACCTTCGTCACTCAGCATGCGGCATTTGGCTATTTAGCCAATCAATACGGCTTGACCCAAGAATCGATTGCAGGAATTTCACCAGATCAGGAACCTTCACCAAGTCGTTTGGCGGAATTAAAACATTTTGTTGAGGATCATGGCGTGAAAGTGATTTATTTTGAAGAAAATGCCAGCAGCAAAGTGGCAGAGACTCTTTCAAAAGAAACTGGTGTGAAATTGGCGGTGCTGAATCCAGTAGAAAGCTTGACGAAACAACAAATGGAAGATGGTAAGACCTATCTTTCCATCATGCAGGAAAACTTAGAGGCATTAAAAGAAAGTATCAACTAAAGGAGGCGCAACATTGCGCTACATCGATGTAAAGGATTTAACATTTTATTATGATGACGAACCGGTGTTAGAAGACATCACTTATTCTGTTGACGATGGTGAGTTTGTCATTCTGACGGGAGAAAACGGGGCAGCTAAATCAACGCTGATCAAGGCGACACTTGGCTTGCTGAAGCCTACTAAAGGGGAGGTCACGTTGGCAAAAACCAATGCGGCGGGGGAAAAAATCAGTATCGGATATATTCCCCAACAAATTGCGTCTTTCAATGTCGGCTTTCCCAGCACCGTGTTGGAATTGGTTCGATCAGGACGCTATCCAAGAGGTCACTGGTTCAAACGTTTGACTGAAAAAGATCATCTTCATGTCAAACGAGCATTGGACGCAGTGGGAATGTGGGAGATGCGTCATAAACGAATCGGCGAATTGTCCGGCGGGCAAAAACAGCGAATCAGTTTGGCACGAATCTTCGCAACCGACCCGGATTTATTTATTCTGGATGAGCCGACAACAGGAATGGACGAACAATCACGGATGGATTTTTATCGGTTGTTGCGCCACAGTGCTCACGTTCATGGTAAATCAATTTTAATGATTACCCATGACCATGAAGACATCAAATCCTATTGTGATCGGCAGATTCGCTTGGTACGAAAGGAGGATTCTCAATGGCGTTGCTTTCATTTGAATTCATGAGAAAAGCCTTCTTGGCAGTCATTTTTATTGCCGGAATTGCACCGATGCTGGGAGTATTTCTAGTGATTCGCCGACAATCCTTGATGGCAGACACCTTGTCCCATGTTTCGTTGGCCGGGGTGGCACTAGGTTTCTTCTTTAACTTGAACCCTAATTTGACCACGCTGATTGTAGTGGTTATTGCGGCGATACTATTAGAATATTTGCAGTCGATGTATCGCAGTTACGCAGAAATCTCCATTGCAATTTTGATGGCGGGGGGCTTAGCACTGGCTTTGGTGCTGATGAATCTCAGCGGTGGCAATTCTGCTACTAGCATCCAGTCCTACTTGTTTGGCTCTATTGTGACTATCACGACACAACAGGTGGTTCTGTTGGGCATTTTGTTTGTAGTCACTGAAATTTTATTCTTCTTGTTTAAACGCCCCATGTACGTGTTGACCTTTGATGAAGACACGGCTCACGTGGACGGTTTACCTATCCACGGGATGTCGATGCTCTTTAATGTGTTGACTGGGGTTGCCATTGCGGTAATGATTCCGATTGCCGGTGCGTTGCTGATTTCAGCAATCATCGTTTTACCTGCAGCAATCAGCATGCGGATTGGAAAAAGTTTCAATGCGGTGATTTTGATCAGTATTGTGATCGGATTGATCGGAATGTTGGGGGGCTTGACCAGCTCTTTTTATCTGGATACACCACCAGGGGCGACCATCACTCTTGTGTTTATCGCATTGTTCTTACTAGTCAATTTATTCAAGCGACTCATCATTGTGGTGCAGCGCAAGCAGCGAATCAATCAATAAAAGTGACAAGAGGCGAAGATTTTCGCCTCTTTTTTGCGCTTTCACAGATAATTTACGAACTATTTTTTAAAATAAGTGGAAAACACTCGAATTTTTCCTTCTAAAGCCTTATAATAAAGCGACTAAAAATTAAATAAGGAGTGAAGTTTGTGAAAGTACGTCGTAGTGAACGATTGATCGACATGACACATTATTTATTGGATCATCCTCATGAGTTGATTCCATTGACCTTTTTTGCCAAACGCTATGAATCTGCGAAATCTTCCATCAGTGAGGATCTTGCCATTGCAAAAAAAACCTTTAAGAAGCGGGGAACGGGAATTTTAGAAACGATTCCCGGTGCGGCTGGCGGGGTGGTATTTATTCCTGAGATTCCGAAAGAAGAAGCCAAGCGCTATATTGAGGCGTTGGCTGCTCGTTTATCGGAACAAGATCGATTGTTGCCAGGCGGCTATGTTTATTTATCTGATTTATTGGGAGAGCCTGATTTGTTGCGGCAAGTGGGACGAATCATTGCCTCAAAATATCTAGGGCAAAAAATCGATGCGGTGATGACGGTAGCCACAAAGGGCGTACCGATTGCTCAAGCAGTTTCCTATTACTTGAACGTACCTTTTGTGATTGTACGGCGGGACTCTAAAATTACTGAAGGGTCAACAGTTAGTGTTAATTATGTTTCCGGTTCTTCTGAACGAATCGAAAAAATGGAATTGTCCAAACGTAGTCTAAAACGAGGCTCTCGGGTCTTAGTCGTGGATGATTTTATGAAGGGCGGCGGCACAATCAACGGTATGCAAAGCCTGATTGAAGAATTTGAATGTGATTTGGTGGGCGTGACGGTTTTTGCAGAAGCCAAATTCAAAGGAACCCGGGCAATTACGGAATATACCTCTTTGCTTTACGTACAGGATGTAGATACTCAGACAAAAACAATCTCGGTAGTGCCGGGAAATTATTTCACCGAATAAAGAAAGCAAAACGAAACGTCCATTACTTAACTGGGCGTTTTTTTCTAAATTGGTATGGCTGTTTAATGGCTGATGCAGTTGCAATCAGTTGCGAATTGGGCTACACTTAGACAGTAAAAAAGTGAAGAGATGCTAGTTCCTCTAAATACAAGTTGAGTAGTGGAATGGTATGTGGCACGACAATCAAATTAAATTTTCTGAAAAGAAAATTTAATTCATAAAAAGGAGTAAGGATGCCAGTTCCTCTAAATACAAGTTGAGTAGTGGAATGGTATGCGGCACGACAATCAAATTAAATTTTCTGAAAAGAAGATTTAATTCATAAAAAGGAGTAAGGATGCCAGTTCCTCTAAGTACAAGTTGAGTAGTGGAATGGTATGCGGCACGACAATCAAATTAAATTTTCTGAAAAGAAAATTTAATTCATAAAAAGGAGTAAGGATGCCAGTTCCTCTAAGTACAAGTTGAGTAGTGGAATGGTATGCGGCACGACAATCAAATTAAATTTTCTAAAAAGAAAATTTAATTCATAAAAAGGAGTAAGGAGTGAACAGTGTGACAGCACGTTTTGCAATTATTTTGGCAGCGGGAAAAGGGACCCGTATGAAATCCAAGTTATATAAGGTTTTACATCCAGTCTGTGGTAAACCAATGGTGGAGCATATCATCAATCGAGTGTCAGAAACACAGCCTCAGGAAATCATCACAGTGGTTGGACATGGCGCAGATAAAGTGAAAGAACAACTAGGCACTCGGAGCCAGTATGCCTTGCAGGCAGAACAATTAGGCACCGGGCATGCTGTCTTGCAGGTAGAACCTTTTCTAAAAGGCAAGAAGGGCACTACGCTGGTTATCAGCGGAGATACCCCGTTATTGACGACGGAGACCTTGAACAATCTCTTTGAATACCATCAAGGAAAAAACGCCAGTGCGACAATTTTAACAGCAGATGCGGCGGATCCTACCGGGTACGGACGTATTATTCGCGATCACGTCGGTATTGTTGAAAAAATCGTGGAACAAAAAGATGCAAATCCAGAAGAAGCAGCTGTGACGGAGATCAATACCGGTACATATTGTTTCGACAATGAACTATTATTTGATGCCTTGGCACATCTGGATACAGACAATGCCCAAGGAGAATACTATTTGACGGATATTATTGAAATTTTGAAGGCCAATGGCAACACGGTTGCGGCCTATCAAACCAAAAATTTTGAAGAGTCCCTTGGTGTGAACGATCGAGTAGCGTTGTCACAGGCCAATCGTTTGATGCGAGAACGAATCAATCATCAACACATGTTAAACGGTGTATCCTTGATTGATCCGGCAGCTACCTATATTGATGCAGATATCAAAATCGGTGCTGAAACGGTCATTGAACCCGGTGTTTATTTAAAAGGCAATACGGTAATCGGTGAAGGGTGTGTTATCACGGCGCAATCACAAATTGTTGACAGCACAATTGAAGACGATGTAGTCATCAAGTCATCGATCATTGAGGAAAGTCTGGTGAAAAAAGGTGCGGATGTCGGTCCGTTTGCTCACCTGCGTCCAAAAGCGGAAATTCATGAAAAAGCCCATATCGGAAACTTTGTTGAAATCAAGAATGCCCAAATCGGTGAAGGAACCAAGGTGGGTCATTTGACTTACGTTGGGGATGCGACCCTTGGCAAAGAAATCAATGTCGGTTGCGGCGTGGTGTTCGTGAACTATGACGGCAAACAAAAATACCATACGAACGTTGGCGACCACAGCTTTATCGGTTCTAACGCAAACCTAGTCGGACCAGTGGAAGTAGCGCCTCATACATCGATTGCTGCCGGCACGACGGTGACTCAAGATGTTCCTGAATTTGCGATGGCAATCGGTCGGGTTCGTCAAGAAAACAAAGCAGACTATGCCAAAAAATTACCTTTTTTAGCTGAAACATTTATGAATAACGGGAAATAACTTGATTTCTCAGACAAAAATGACTACTATTTACTAGGAAGAGTTGCTAGTAACTAGTAGTTTTCTTATTGTACGAAAAGAAAGTGGAGGTTCTCATGTCAAATCATTATTTTGATCCAAGATTGAAAATTTTTGCATTGAATTCAAATCGTCCTTTGGCAGAAAAAATCGCGGCAGCCGTTGGTGTGGAATTAGGAAAATGTACTGTGAAACAATTCAGCGATGGTGAAATCCAAGTCAATATCGAGGAAAGTATCCGTGGTGCACACGTCTATGTGATCCAATCAACCAGCAGTCCGGTAAACGATAATTTAATGGAATTATTGATCATGATTGATGCCTTAAAACGCGCCAGTGCAAAAACAATCAACGTGGTCATGCCTTATTACGGCTATGCTCGTCAAGACCGCAAGGCACGCTCCCGCGAACCAATTACCGCAAAATTAGTTGCAAATATGTTAGAAAAAGCCGGTGCTACGCGAATGGTCACACTTGACCTGCACGCAGCCCAAATCCAAGGATTTTTTGATATCCCCGTTGATCATTTAATGGGGGCTCCGCTTATTGCTAATTATTTCTTAGAAAAAGGAATCAAAGGCGATGACGTAGTGGTGGTATCTCCAGACCATGGCGGCGTGACCCGCGCTCGTAAATTGGCTGAATTTTTGAAATCACCGATTGCGATCATCGACAAACGCCGTCCTAAAGCCAATGTTGCGGAAGTTATGAACATCATTGGGCATGTGGAAGGCAAAATTTGTGTCTTGATTGATGACATGATTGATACAGCTGGCACGATCACTCTGGCTGCCAATGCACTGAAAGAAGCTGGGGCAAAAAGTGTGTATGCTTCTTGTACGCATCCTGTTTTATCAGGTCCAGCCTTGCAGCGAATCCAAGATTCAGCGATCGAACGTTGTGTCGTTACTGACTCAATCTATCTTCCAGAAGACCGTCGAACAGAAAAAATCGACGAAATCAGCGTTGGCGATTTGATGGGAGAAGCAATCAAACGAATTCATGAAAACAAACCAGTAAGTCCACTTTTCGAAACCAAACCTCAATAAGAGATTCTTGATGGATCAAAAACCCTCAGGCGCGTGCCTGGGGGTTTTTTGGTGTTGATTTCTCTGTGTATTCCAAGACCAGGAAGTTTTCTTCTCTTTTTTCTTCTCTTCCTATTGAAAAAGTTTTTTCTAAAAAATGATTTTGCTCAAACCGCGTATTTACCAATAGAGAAGGAAAAAAAGGAGACGTTTATGGATATTCAGACATTTTCTGATGAATTAATCTGTTTTGGTCGTGAGAAAAGAATGCAGGATTTGGCAATCCATCCATGGGGAGAGGAGGTTCGGATTGTTTTTCGTAAAAATAATCAGTTGTTGTCCTATCAAGAAACGACATATGAAATTGCTCAACAACTTATCAGCCGCTTTAAATATCTGGGAGCAATGGATGTGGGAGAGAAGCGGAAAGTTCAATTAGGCGCAATCACTTATCCTTTACAGGAAACCTTTCAACGACTGCGACTTTCCACTGTAGGAGATTATCGTCAACGGGAAAGTTTGGTGATTCGTTTCTTGTATCCGTTAAAGGAAAGTCAGCATTTTTTTCTGCCTCAACAGCTAACGATGGTTGAGGAACAAACGACACGCAATGGGCTGTATCTTTTTAGCGGTCCCACCGGCAGTGGTAAGACAACCTTGATGTATCATTTGGCTAAAAGAGAACGGGGACAAGTGATTACCATTGAAGATCCGGTGGAAATCGAGGAACCGCAATTTTTACAACTGCAAACCAATGAAAAAATACTGCAGACCTATGATCGGCTGATTCAGCTTTCTTTGCGGCATCGCCCAGATGTTTTGATCATTGGTGAGATTCGGGATAAACAGACGGCACAGGCAGCGATTCGGGCTGCACTGACAGGACACAAAGTTTTTGCGACGGTTCATGCGCGTGGAGTAGCAGAAACAATGGATCGTATGCAGGATTTTATCGGTAAAAATCAAGAGCTGAATCATTGTTTGGCAGGTATCATCTACCAACGATTATTACCGGATCAAAAAGGACAAACCGCGGGATTATTGGCTTATGATTTTAAAAAGTCACCTGAAATCAAAACGGATTGGCAGGAAACGTTAACGAAAATCTATCAAGAGGGTCTAATCAATGAAGCAATTTTTCAAAAGGAAGGGTAAAAGCAGTTGGGGTAGGGAGACGAGCCAACGCTTGCTTTTTACTAAAACGTTGGCAGATTTATTGGAAAATGGGTTTACTCTGCAGGAAGCATTAGGCGTAATTGATCGCAGTCAAAGAATCGAACAACACTTGATTAAGAGATTTCAACACTGTTTAGTGACCGGTGCATCGCTGGCAGAAGGATTTCGTCAGCTTGGTTTTTCGCCGCAAGAGATTGCTCAGATTCAATTGGCAGAAGAACATGGCAATGTTTGTGGGACATTGCGAACGATCGAAACCCACTTGACCCTTTGGCGGAAACAACAGCAGGCTTTTCGGAAAGTTGCGACCTATCCGTTAATATTGATTGTCTTTGTACTGACAGTCCTTCTCAGTATGCGGCAGTTTTTACTGCCACAGCTTCTTGCAACAGAAATGGTGAAAGCCGATCATCCCGGCGTCTTATTTTTGCGGGTCGCCCCTTATAGTTTGGGGTTACTAGTCCTTTTTTCGACTATCGGTCTACTTTATTTTCAACGGCAAAATCGACGACGCTCTGCACTAGCAAAGGCTGTCATGTGGAGCCGACTGCCTCTTGTTGGAACGTTGTATCAGTTGTACATGGCAGCTTATTTTTCCTTGGAGTGGGGGAAGTTATTTACCCAAGGTGTAGAGATTCGCGAAATTATTTCTTTAATGAGGCAGACGATTACTGATTCTCTCATGAATGAGTTGGCTGCTGAACTGCATCAAACTTTGCATCATGGCCTATCCCTTTCGGAAAAATTAGCAGAATACCCATTTTTGACACGGGAATTTTCGTTGATTGTTTTTCAAGGAGAAGCTAAGGGCAAGCTGGGAGAGGAATTATTGATTTATAGCGAATTGACTCGAGATTTGCTTTTACAACGGGTGGAACACCTGCTGCAGTGGATTCAACCAATTATTTTTCTGATCGTTGCGTTGCTGATTATCAGCGTATATGGCGCGATGTTTTTACCAATTTACAGTAATATGGGAGGAATTTCAGGATGAAAAAATGGCAATGGACATTAAAAAAACAGAGTAGTTTTAATAAGAAAAAAGGTAGATATTCTGGATTTACGTTGATAGAAATGCTGATTGTATTGCTAATTATCAGCGTGCTGGTATTGTTATTCGTTCCAAATTTGGCAAAACACCAAAAAGTCGCAAACAAAGAAAGTGAGCGGGCAGTCATTCAGGTGGTGGAGACTCAAATGGAGCTGTATCAGATTGAATTCCCAGATAAGTCAAAGCCCACTGCGGAGGAACTGGAAAAAGAGAGGTATATTACCTCAGAGCAATTAGCAAAATACAACATAGCCAAAGAAAAGCAATATGACTAGACGTGGTTTTACTATTGCAGAAACGTTGCTGGTGTTATTGATTTTTAGTTTTTTTTCACTCTTGCCCGCTTTTGCTTTACAGCGATGGCAACAGATGATGGCAGTGGATCAATTTTTTTCTCGATTGGAAAAAAGTATTTTAGTCACACAGCAAGTAGCAATTACTGATAAGATCCAGACACAGTTTGCGTTGACTTGGGACAACACGGCGATTTTTTTCCGAACATCGAAACTGCCGGAAAGTCAGTTGCCGCAGCTGACAATTCCTAACGAGATAACCGTAGACATTTTCACACCAATGGCATTTTCTGCCCGAAAAGGAAATAACAGTGAAATGAGAACCATCACTTTTCGTTGGCCAAAACAACAGCAGACGATTCAATATAAATTTCAATTTGGGAGTGGTCACTATCAAAAAATCGTTAAATAAAGGCTTCATTTTGCTGGAAACACTTTTTTCTCTCCTATTATTGAGCAGTTGTTTGTTTTTCTATCTTTTGGGGGAGATGAAGATGCTGGCGCAAAGCGATCGGTTGTTGGAAAAGGCCCGTACTGCACGAATCATGTATGAGGAAACGAAGGCGTACGCAAATCATGGTGGTTCCACGATTCGTGAAGTTCAATACGAGCATCCCTATCAAGTAGTTATTCAAAAAAATCACCGAATTCAGCAAGTCGAGGTTCGTTCAGCCGCGGATCAGTTGGTGATTTCCTTTGAGTAACCAAAAGAAGCGCCAAATTCATCGCGGTTTTACACTGTTGGAGTGTTTATTTGCGTTGCTAATTCTCAGCGGTTTTTTATTGCTAACAAACGGAACGATTCAGCACCACAAGCAGCTCGCCCCATTGTTGATGCGGCGGAACCGACAGGAGTTTGAAGTTTTTTTAATCCAGCTAGAAAATGAATTACAGGAACGAACCTTTGAAAAAAGTACCGCTACTGAAATAAATTTTAAGACGCATGTTGTTGATACGGTTCCTTCGGTGATTCGTACGACGATCAAAGTACAAAATGAGATGATTATCAAAAATGAAAATGGCGGGTACCATCCGTTGCTGGTAGATGTTAAAAAAGTTTTGTTCCATCAAACAGATACGGGAATTGACATCAAAGTGTGGTTCTTTAATGGAGATATTAATTATGGCAAATGGATTTTTCCAAAAACCTAAAGGCAGTATCATGTTTTCGGCAGTTTTACTGGTTTTTTTATTTAGCATGCTGTTACTGACCGCCCTGGAAAATCATCGCTTGGCGGTTACCTTTGCAATCCGAACGAAAAAATTATATATCGCCAAAACGATTAAAGAAATGTTTTGGTATGAGTATGAACAGCAGGAAAATCCACCGGAAAAAGGTGTAGTGACGTTTAATGTGGGGGCTGTCCGGTATCAGACGACGGCGGGGAATCTGCTGATTTGGATTGATCATGGCGGTGGGACTTTTTATTTTGAGGAATCGCTAAAAAAAGACACAGATAAAACAGTTCTGGAAAATGACTGACACAGCAGACTGAAAAGCCTTTCATTAGTGCTTTTCGGCTGCTGTTTTTTGGCTTGAAAGAAAAAATGCAGGGAGTACTTCTAAAAAATTTCCCGTGAAACCAATTGATAAATCGTGGCGAATCAGCTAGAATTAAACAGGTATAAAAGTTGTTATAACTAAGACAAAGCGAGGTGCGGGATGTTTCCAGAAAAAATCGAAAAAAGTTTTGAGTTGACCCTCGAAGCGATTCAATTATTACAAAATGCATTGGAATCATCTTTTCTTGATGCCTATATCGAGAATGCCGAAAACATGATTGATCATTTTCAAGTGCGTGTAATTGATGGCGTTCCCAATGCAGAGACTGTAAAAAAGGTCGAAGCCATCTATCAACAGCTTCAAGAAATCCCATTAGAAGCCGAAGAAATACGGAAATTGGCCCAACTTTTGCTACTAAAGGGCGGGAAATTTGAACAACTTCAACCAAACCACCAATTGACTCCCGATGGTATCGGCTTTTTGTTTGTCTATTTGCTGGAACAGCTTTATCCTAAAAAAGGGGATCTGACTGTTTTAGATATAAGTGTTGGCATGGGGAATTTATTGCTGACAGTTTTATTGAATTTGCAAAATGCCGGATACCGGATGAAGGGATACGGCGTGGACATCGATGAGACTCTTTTAGCGGTTGCAGCAGCGACTAGCGATTGGACCCATGGAGAGGTGCAGTTGTTTCATCAAGACGGTTTGCAAGAGCTGTTGATTGATCCAATGGATGCAGTTATCAGTGATCTGCCTGTGGGCTATTATCCCCATGATGAAAAAGCTGAAAAGTTTTTGACGGCAGCAAAGGAAAATCATAGTTTTGCCCATCATCTATTGATGGAACAAGCAATGAATTATGTAAAAGAAAACAGTTTCGGGTTCTTTTTGGTACCCAGCAACTTTTTGGAAACAGAGCAAAGTCAGGCATTGAAGCAGCTTTTTATTGAAAAAGTCTATCTGCAAGCAATTATTCAACTGCCAGATGAATTGTTCAAAAATGAAGTGTCTCGAAAAAGCATTATTATTTTGCAGCAAAAAGGCGAACATGCCAAACAGGCGGAAGTTTTAGTGGCAAAACTTGCCACATTGAAAGATTCGGCAAAAGTAGCGGAATTCTTTAAAGAATTTGAAGCTTGGAAAACGGCAAATCTATAACTTGCAAGATCCTCGTGACAGGTGTCGTAAGGGGTTCAAAATAAATCAATCGGATGAAGGAGAGTACTATGTCTAAAACAATCGCAATCAATGCAGGTAGTTCAAGTTTGAAATGGCAATTGTATCAAATGCCAGAAGAAACCGTTATCGCAAAAGGAATCGTTGAACGAATCGGTTTGAAAGACTCGATCTTTACGATCAAATATGGCGAGGGAGAAAAATTCGAAACGGTCGTTGACATCGATGACCATGAAATCGCAGTTCAAATGTTATTGGATCACTTGATTGAATTACACATTTTAGGTTCCTACGATGAAATTACCGGTGTAGGTCACCGGGTGGTAGCGGGTGGCGAATACTTCAAGGATTCTACGATTATTACGGATGATGTTCTGGAAAAAATCGAGGAATTAGCAGAATTGGCACCATTGCATAATCCAGCAAATGCAATGGGAATTAAAGCCTTCAAACATATTTTACCAAATATTATCAGTGTGGCGGTTTTTGACACGTCTTTCCATACAACGATGCCAAAAGTGAACTACATGTACAGTATTCCAAAAGAATATTATGAAAAATATGCAGCCCGTAAATACGGAGCTCACGGAACTAGCCATCGTTACGTTTCAGAACGGGCAATCCAATTTTTAAATAAACCAGCAGAAGAAACCAAAATCATCACTTGCCATATCGGAAACGGCGCTTCGATCACAGCCGTGAAGGGCGGAAAATCAGTAGATACATCCATGGGCTTTACGCCTCTTGCCGGTGTAACGATGGGCACTCGTTCTGGGGACATTGACGCTTCTCTTCTTCCTTATTTAATGCGTAAAGAAGGCATTGAAGATGTTAATGAAATGATTGACATTTTGAATAAAAAATCAGGAATTTTAGGATTGTCCGGTATTTCCAGTGACATGCGAGACGTTCAAAAAGCGGCTGCCAGCCACAATGAAGATGCCGAACTGACCATCGAATTGTATGCAGACCGTATCCGTAAATATATCGCACAATACATTTCTGTTATGAACGGTGTAGATGCGATTGTCTTTACAGCCGGTGTTGGGGAAAATGCTGCTTACGTTCGTGAAGCTGTCTTGAAACCAATGACATGGTTCGGTATTAAATTAAATCCAACAGTAAATAATTTGATCCACGGCGAAGAAGCAGAAATCACTTCTCCTGATTCACAAGTCAAAGTGTTTGTTATTCCAACTGACGAAGAAGTTATGATTGCCAGAGATGTGCAACGAATTGGTGCAAAGTTGAATTAAGCTAGTACTAAATTATTTTGGAAATAGCCAGAATGTTGACGGCTTTTTTTACCCTTATGTAAGTTTTAGAGCTATGTTGTTTTGAAAACTACCAACATAAAAAACGTATAAAATGACGAGAAATCGTTCGTTTTATACGTTTTTTAACTTCTTTGCCGTGTCTTCTTGTTATTTTTCCTTGCTATGATAGAATTCTAGCAACGGGAGATGAGGAAGTATGATTTTATTGGGATCGTTGGTCAACGGATTGGCAATTATTGGCGGCAGTCTGCTAGGGGCTGTCCTACGCAATATTAGTGAACAAACAAAGGATACCGTCACGAAAGGTATTGGGATCGGCGTTATTGCTTTGGGACTTCAAATGGCGATCAAAACAGATTCCTTCACACTGGTTATCATCAGCTTATGCGTAGGAGCTTTGATTGGTGAAGGGTTAAAAATTGAAGATGGCATGAATCGGCTAGGGCTTTTTTTGCAGAAACATTTTGCAAAATCTAATGGGAATTTTGCGGAAGGATTTGTTACTAGTTCATTGATTTTTGTAGTTGGCTCCATGGGAATCATCGGTGCAATCCAAAGCGGCGTTTCCGGCGACAACCAGACGCTATACACCAAAGCTGTTATGGACGGATTCTTAGCGATTATGCTGACAGCTTCATTAGGAATCGGTGTTCTTTTTTCTAGTTTGCCGGTTTTCATCTATCAAGGAATCATCACACTGTTTGCTAGTATAGTCGTTAGGTATGTGCCACAAGAATTATTGACTATTTTAGTGGCAGGAATCAGTCAGATCGGTGGACTTCTGATTATTGCGATTGGATTAAATCTTATTAAACTGACCAATATTCGTGTATCTAATTTTTTACCTAGTTTGATTATTTTGGTTTTCTTTTTGATGCTAAAGTATTATTCCTTCTAAACAATGGTAATCTGTTCGCAGGACTGTTTTGTAGCCGCATGATCCCAGTTTCAAGCTTTGTTATTTTGAGGGGTCAATCGAGTGGAAGAGGGGTATAGGGAAATTTTCTGTTATAGAATTAATGAGAAGAATAAAATCATTTTAGAAGAATTCAAGAAGTAATTTGCTAGCTGTTAAAATAAGTTTCTCATTGAAGAGGAACGATTTTGTATTGGGTTCTTGAACTGAAAAAAGTACCTATCCTAACCAAAAACCCCCATACAGACAGCTTATCAAAAGCTGCCTGTATGGGGGTTTACCTATGCGGGAAATGGGAGTCGAACCCACACGAGCTAAGCTCATACGCACCTGAAGCGCACGCGTCTGCCATTCCGCCATTCCCGCAAGTCGCCTCATTCAAGACCACATGTTATAGGATAATCGAAATAGCTGAAATTTGCAAAGATTTTTTGGTGTTTAGTCAATGTTTTTTGTTTTTGCTTTTTTGGTACCAATAGAAAAAAGCAATCAGGCCTAAAACGCCAGTGATCACCGCCGTAAGGACGTCTTGAGCAATCAGGCTGAAGAAGGAGACACCTAGCAGCAAAACGGCGAAAATGCCGATAAATAGTTCGATTTTCATCATAGCAAGCTCCTTTAAAAGTAAATAAGTTCCGCTTATTTCAATCGGGTGACGGCTTCTTCAACAGTAGCAACGAAGAAAACCTGTGTGCCTTGGTTGCACTCGTAAATAAAGTCCTTCAGTGCTTTGCTGGTATAGGAGCTGAAATCTCCGACGATGGCTAAACGAATAGCGTATTGGGCAAATTTTTGTAAAATTTCACCCGCTAATTTGGTTCGCAGATCAAAAAAATCCTCCGTAAAGGCTTCTTTTTTTAAGATAATAGCATTCGTATCATGGGCAAAGGAAAGAGAAAAAGCAAGATCTAATGCACCCTGCGAATCTTGAATGATTTTTTCGGGTTCGGCAAAAACTATTCTTTCCTTTTTTTCTTGATAAATGCGGGTATTCATATAAACTTCCTTTCTAAAACTATTTTCTCGTGGCTTCTTCCAACGCAGGGTCGCGGTCGGCCTGGTAATCAGCAAGGGCGGTTTGGATTACTCGTTGGGGCAAAACGCCAATATTGTGATGGGGACGTCCATCAGGATAACAAACCTTTTTTGCTGTGATTTGAAAAATACCGCCCGTTTTCAACGAAATCCAAGCGGGTTGTCCGGTGGAACCGGCACTGGCTGTTCCGATGAGGGTGGCCCGCTGCTGCGTATCAAAGGCAATCAAAAAATTTTCTGCAGAAGAATAGGTTCCTTCATTTTGTAAAATCATTACCGGCATATCGGCTAATTTTCCACAATATTCTGGGGTAAAGGAGTATTCCTCACTTTTTTCCAAATACTGATGTTGAAAAGTTTGCAGGCACTCTAATTCGGAAGCCTCCCATGTTTCTTTCTGTTGATGAAGAAGTTGGGAGCCGTTTGCGTATTTTTCCAAATCAATGACTTGGCGAAAGGCCCCCTCAACGGGGAACCTTTCAGTAAAGAAGGCTTGGCAAATTTGATCGGCATACCCAGAATTTCCGCCAGGATTGTTTCGTAGATCAAAGATGAGAGCCGTTTGCTTTGAAAGCCAAGGAAGCTGGTCATAAAAACTGCGAACAACTGCTTCTGAAGCAAAATTCTTCAATTGGATATAGGCTTTGTCTGCTAGTTGATAAAAGGCAGCAGATGAATTTTCTGCAATCCATTTGGCCGTTTTCGGGAGAGCATTTCTTTCCACAAATTTTGGGGACTCCGATTCAAAGGGGATTTCGATCGATTCTAAGGCAAAAGTTAACGTATAGTTTTCTTGCAAAATAAAAAAAGCATAATCAGTAAATTCCTGCAAAGCAAAATTAATTTTTTCATGCCAAAAATACGGCAAGACTTTTTCTGCCAAGAAGTCTTCTGGTGTCAGGCCGTTTATCAAACGAATCGGTTGATAAAGAAATTGTTGGTAAGCCGCGGTGGCCTTTGAAATACATAACTGATTCTCAATCCAGCAAAAACTAATGGGGGAAAAGGTCGTTCTTGCTAAGGCTTGTGGCGGATAAACAGTCGTGTGGCCATCATTTAATTGGGCGGTTCCTTTCATCAGGTGTAAATAAAAAGCTCTTTCCGACATTCCCTCAACAATCTGAGGCAAACAGCCTTCAAACCAGTCCTCCCATTGGCGCATGGTCTCCTTTTGCCAATAGGGAAAAATATTCTTGGCCTCTGAAAAAACAGTCATTGCGTCCGCTAGTTGGTCATACATAGACATCATCCAATCGTAGAAAGGTTTTTCTTATTATAGCATGTTGTTTAGGAGGCAACTAAAAAAAATTCAAACAAACTGCTTGACGAACTCGCTACATAGTATTAATATGTACTGGAACCTAGTGATAATAAGTACCTAAGTCAACCAGTGGAAAAAAGTTTTCTTATTTGTAGACTACCTAGTATTACTACGTACGATAGCAAGATAAAATAGCAATTGAGAAAGGAAAAGTTATGAAAGGACTAACGGAATTACTTAAAGGGGTTTTGGAAGGAATCGTACTTCAAAAAATTGCCAAGGGCGAGACCTACGGCTATGAGATCACCAATTATTTGGTTGATCTGGGTTTTGAAGATATCGTCGAAGGAACCGTGTATACCGTTTTATTACGGTTGGAGAAAAAAGGCTTGTTGGCAGTTGAAAAACGCAAATCGGAAATGGGACCGCCGCGAAAATTTTATACATTGAATGAAGCTGGACGTCTCTATTTGGCAGAATTTTGGGAGAAGTGGTCATTTTTAGAGGCCCGTTTGCAGGAATTAAAAGGGGAGAATTAATATGAAAAACTGGTATACATCGATGCGTAACGATAAAAAAAGATACAAAGCTTATGTGAAGGCAAAGGCACAGTTGCCTGACGATTATGAAAAAGCGCTGACCGCACTGGATCACTACATGATGAATTTTGTTGGCAACAGTGAATTTATGGGAATTTTTGAAGACTTGCTGCAATTGTTTGCCGATGGCGCTGCTGAAGGACGTTCTATCAACGAGTTGGTCGGCAACGATCCAGTAAAATTTGCGGATGACATCATGGCAGAATATCCGGAGGTGCTATGGTACAGCAAGACGCGAAAAAAATTAAAAGATGAATTTGAAAGGATCGAAAAATAAAATGAATACATTTCAGACAAAACCAGTGATTACCATTGATCACGCAAAAAAACAATTTGGCAACGTCAGTGTCTTAAAAGATATTTCCATGACCATCCAAAAAGGGGAGATTTACACTCTATTAGGAGAAAATGGTGCTGGAAAAACGACACTGATCAAAATGATGACGACACTTTTGCAGCCGGATAGCGGCGAGATCACCATTGCCGGACTATCCGTCACCAAACAGCCCAATGAAGTCCGGGAACTAATTAGTTTAAATTCACAAGAAGCGACAGTAGATATGTTTTTTAGCGGCTACGAGAATCTACGGTTGATTGCCCAGTTACGTGGAGTAAAAAATGAAAAAGCGGAGATTCGACAATTAGCGAAACGACTTGGTTTGGAAGAATTTATTGATCGACGTGTGGCAGATTATTCTGGCGGGATGCGTCGTCGGTTGGATATTGCCATGTCCCTAGTCGGCGATCCGGAAATTCTTTTTCTAGATGAACCGACCACTGGTGTCGATCCTAAAAATCGTTTAGAAATTTGGCGCATCATTCGGGAAATCAGTGACGCCGGCAAAACCATTTTTCTAACGACACAATATTTGGATGAAGCCGATCGTCTGTCAGATCACATTTCTTTTCTGCATAAAGGAGAAATCGTGTTGACCGGCACACCGGCAGAATTAAAGAAAAATACCAATAAAAAAGTTGAAATTACAGTAGAAGCGGCGCAACAAAGCCAAGCAGTATCCTTGTTGACTCAAGCTGGGATTTCTTTTGAAGCTCAAGCCACGGGTGTGACGATTGAAGAAAGCGATCAGTTACAAGTATTGGCACTGTTTGTGGAGCATCAGATAACGATTACTGCTTTGAAAGCCGAAGAAGTCAGTCTGGAAACAATATTCTTAACGATTACAAAGGAGAAAAAATGAAAACTTTAATTCAATTATCTGCTTTAACGAAGCGGATCTTAAAACAAAACCTAACGAATACCGATACTTTGATCACCGTTTTTGGGACACCGATTTTTATGTTGCTGTTTTTTGTCTATGTATTTGGAGGCAGCATCAGTTTAAATGGAACAGAAACCAATACGGTGGATTACTTGAACTACGCCTTGCCAGGATTTATGTTGATTACCATGACCATGGGTTCAGCTTATACTTCTCTGCGGATCAACATGGATAAAACCAGCGGCTTCTTAGATCGCTTGCACACTTTGCCAATCAAACGCTGGATTGTTCTTGGCTCTCATATCGTTGCCTCTGTGATTTTCATGTTGTTGTCTGAACTGACAACCTTTGTTGTGGGAATGATCATGGGCTTTCGTCCAGAATTTTCGGCGGGAAATCTGCTGTTGTTCTTGCTGATTTCCATCCTGTTTGCCTTTGCCATGACAATGATTTCCATTCCCTTTTCGATTTCAGCTAAAAGCTGGGAAAGTGCCGGTAGTTTTTCTTACCTGTTGATTATGCTTCTATTTGTCAGCTCAGCATTTGTACCAACGAGTGGGATGGCAAAACCGATTGCGATTTTTGCCGATCATCAACCAATGACACCGATTGTTGAAACAACTCGCGGCTTGCTGATGGAAAATATCGCCCTGAAAAACGGCGATCTGTTAAGCGCCTTTATCTGGCTGATTGCGTTAGTCGTGGTCTTTGGTATCCTATCTTATCGAAAATACCAAAAAGTCTTTTAAACGAACAAAAAAACAGCGGTCCTGCAAATGGGGATCGCTGTTTTGCTTTACTGCAAGTAACTGGCTGTTTTTGTAGTGCTTGTCAAAAATTCTTGAATCGTTCCGCTGAACAGTAAATGCCCGCCTTCTTTACCACCAACTGGCCCTAATTCAACCAGATAATCGGCTTGTCGGATCACATCTAAATTGTGTTCAATGAAAATAAATGTATTGCCTTCATCGATTAATTGTTGGATCAGAGTCATAAAATGGTAAACATCGATTTTATGCATTCCGGTTGTTGGTTCATCCATTAGAAATAAATTGTTGTTCTGTTTTTCTTTTGCAATGGTTGCCGCCAGCCGCAGCCGCTGCATCTCACCGCCGGAAAGGGTATCGGTGGATTGTCCAAGTGTCACATAATCAAGATTGGTTTTTGCTAAAAGCTGCAAAGGTTTCGTGTCCAATCCTTGTTTTGCCAGAAAATCCTCGGCCGCAGCCACATCCATCATCAAGACGTCAAAAATTGAACAGTCACCGATTTTTACCGCCAGAATATCTTCCTGATAGCGAGTACCGTGACATTCAGGACAAGTGACTTCAACATTTTGGAAGAAGAGTTGATTGTTTTCAATCGTACCTAAGCCTTGGCAATTTTGGCAGCGACCGTTGCCAGAGTTAAAAGAAAAATCTCCAGCTTTGAAGAGTTTCCCCTTTTTTTGTGCTTCTTTGGCAAAGAGACCGCGAATTTTATCAAAAAGATCCAAATAGGTCGCAATAATCGAACGGCGGTTACGGGTGGGGCGTTTTTGGCTGATGGTGACCAACTGACGAAACGGCGTGTCCCATTGGGTTGTCGCGGTATTTTTCAAGTTGGCTTCTGCAATTTCGCCAAAAACCAAACTGGATTTTCCAGCACCGGAAACACCAGTGACCACGCTCAAACTATTTGCAGGTAACGTTAACGAAAGATTCTTCAAATTATTGCTCGTTGCATTTGTGACCGTCAAGGCGGCCGTGGCAACTGGGCGTTGTCGGCTGTTTTGCTGGTAGCGATTTTGTTGGGCTTTATAGGTCAGCGAATCGGGATTGTTCATCAAGTCTTGGTAAGTACCGGTGAATAGAATCTCTCCACCTTTTTCGCCGGATTTTGGTCCAATTTCAATGATCCAATCAGCTTGCTGGATTACGGCATCATCATGTTCGATGACTACCACCGTGTTGCGGCGGTCACGAATTTTTTTGATCATTTCGATTACACCTTGAGTATCTGCCGTGTGCAGACCAATCGTCGGTTCATCCAATAAATAAATCAATTCTGTCATGGGAGAAGCTAAAACCGCTGCCAGTTTGATTCGCTGTGCTTCTCCACCGGACAAGGTTGTATAGGGACGATCTAAGGACAAATAGGCTAAGCCAACTTGTTGAATGCGCTGGATTTTCGTTAGCATATCCCCAGTGTAATTTTGTACCATTTGCTGCTGTCCTTCAGACATGGCAGCATCAAGTTTATGCAGCCAGTCCATCAATTGAATCAAATCCCAAGTTTCGATGACTGGTAAAGATTGACCCATAACAGTGGCAGCTCGACTTTCAGGATTCAATTTTTCCCCCTGACAGGCAGGACAAAGTGTTTCGCCGATATAAGGAGCCAATGTGGCAGGTACGCCTTTATTTTCTGAGATTTTTTGCCAGATTTTAGTTTCGACTCCTTCAAAACGACCCTCTTGGACTTTTTTTGGCAAAGCTTTATTTTCCAGTAATTCTTTATTGGTGATTCCTTCTTTTAGCAAGGTCCATTGTTCAGCAGAGAAATCCTTTAAAGGTAGTTGTTTCGGCACCGGTAGTTTTAAAAATGCCAGTAATTTGTAATAGATATCGGCTTGGTAGGCATTGTATCCCGTAGGCCACATGGTAATGGCACCCTCTTCCAAGGATTTCTTTGGATCGTATAGGACGTCTTCTTTAATTGCCAGCGTTTTTCCCAAGCCGTGACAGGTGAGGCAGGCACCAGCTTTTGTGTTGAAGGAAAAGTGGGAACGGGTCAGCTTATCCATTCGATGACCGCAGTTGGGACAATCCATAAAGACTTTAAACTGCCCATCTTTTTTTTCAGTCGTTTCCTTTGCTTCACTGGCAGTGATCAACTGGTGGCAAGCAGGGCATTCACGGGTGTGGAGCTTTTCAAAAATCATTCGCAGGTCGGTAAAAAGATCAGTTTGGGTACCTAGAGTAGAGCGGGGATTTTCGTTACGATCTTCTTGATCAATCAAAATTGCCGGTGACAAATGGTGGATGGCATCGACCTTGGGTTTTTGGATTCCTTGAAAATTCATGGCTTCCAAGTATTGTCGTTGAGCCTCCATGTAGAGGGTGTCTTTGACTAGTGTGGTTTTCCCTGAACCGGAGAGACCGGTAACCACTACGAATTTATTTCTAGGAATATCGACATCAATGTGTTTAAGATTTTTTTCATACGCATTACGAATTTCAATCTTCATTTTCTTCACCTCATTTCTAGTGTACTAGATTGAAGCAATATTCTAGTTTTTTTCTGCTAAATACTATGAAAAAGGGAATATTTTCGCTAAAATCAGACAAAGGTCTTAAAACTATTACTTGAAGGTTGTGAAACGAGTGGACTACACTATGAAGCAGATGACAACACTGATTAAGGTCAGTGATACGACTTTAAAGCGTTATGAAAACTTTGACTTGCTGCCGGAAGTCAAAAAAACGGTAGGGGGGCAACGAAGATACCAAGAAATCCATCGGCAGGCGTTTTTGACGATTCGCAAATTGTTGCAAGGATTTGAAATCACAACGGCCTATGCGTTAATGCGTCTTGCAAAAGCAGGGGCATTTTCCGAAAGCTATTGGCTGATTGCCCATGCCCAAAAGCAGTTGGTGGCTGATGAAGAAGCTCTGCAACGAAATCGGACATTTATTCTTTCTCTCCCGCAAGAACAGTTGCCTCAGCAACGTTTACGTATTGGCGAATTGGCAAAACTGGCTCAGGTGGAAACGTCAGCGATTCGCTACTGGGAGGAACGGGGGCTGATTACCAGCCAACGGGGAGAAAACGGGTATCGGTATTACGAAGAAAAAGAAATCAAAAAAACATTGATTGTCACTTCCTTGCGAAAGACGATCTATGCCATTGAAGAAATCAAAAAATTACTGGCAAATAAAGAACCGGAAACGATTCAGAAATTGAAGCATCACTTTCTGGAAACCAAAGTCAAGATCGATGAGAAACTGGCAAAGCAACTGGAAGGAATCGCCGCTTTTATGGTGTATTGCGAAATGTTGAAGAAAGCGCAAGCAGAGTGAGTGATTGAATGTCAGCGAAGCGGTTGGCAAACTCTCTGGACTTCGATACAATGAAAGAAAAACAAAGATGGGAAAAAAGCCATGATCAAACTATTATTGGTAGACGACAGTGAGCTAATTACCGGCGGCTTGAAAATTTTATTGGGAATTGAAGCAGATTTTGAGATCGTTGCCTGTGTGGATCGCGGCGAAAAAGCGGTGGCGGTGTGTCAGCAACAACCCATCGATATCGTGCTGATGGATGTGCGGATGCCTGGGATGAGTGGGGTAGAAGCGACAAAAAAAATTACTGAAACGACCGCTGCAAAAGTCATTATTTTAACAACCTTTGATGAAGATGAGTACATTGTGGAAGGGATAAAAAACGGAGCTTCCGGTTATTTGCTGAAAAATACCGAACCGGAGCAGTTGACTCAAGCGATTCGCACCGTGATGAAGGGACAGAGTATTTTGTCCCAAGATGTCTTGGCAAAAGCCAAGCAACAATTTCATCCCGAACAAAAAAGTGCCGATTTATCTGAATTGACTCCTCGAGAAATTGAGATTACACGGTTGGTGGCTGCGGGATTAAGCAACAAGCAAATCGCCAATCAGCTTTTTTTGACAGAAGGAACGATTAATAACAGCTTGTCTACGATCCTCCACAAATTAGAGTTGGAACATCGAACACAGGTAGCGATTTATTATTTGACCGGCAAAGCAGGGAATGCAGATGAAAACCTTTAAACTTTTTATCAGTGTCTTAACGGTACTGGGTATCGTAGGGATTTTGTTTTTGCAGGTGACCGGTTCTTTGACAGCAGTCATTATTTTATTATTGCTATGGTTGAGTTTTTTATTACTGAGCATCAGCTTTCCCACGTATCAGTGGGTCTTTTTAGGATGCCAATTGGGGATTGCGCTTGTAGCACCTTTTGTCCAGACATGGTTGTTTTACCTGTTGCCGGGCACTGTAGCCAATTTTCTGGTTTTAGGGAAATATCAACCTTTCTCAGCGATGATCGGCAGTATTCTGTTAGTCAGTTATGGCATTTATCTGCCGGATCGCTACATGCAGTTAGGTGGACTGCTATGGACGGTTTTTGTGTTCTTTGTTTATCTGACGGTAGAAAAATTGACCCAAGAAAAACGCGGATTAAGCGATTCTTCTGATATGCTGCGAATCGAACGCAATCGGCTGTCGACTCTTTTTGAACAAAGTGTAATGAACAGCGAAGCTCGGGAAAAAGAAGCGGTTTTGTCTGAACGGCAGCGTCTGGTTCATGAAATCCATGATGAGCTGGGGCATAAATTGTCTGGGGGATTGATCCAAATGGAAGCCGCCAAAGCAGTTTATCATTCCAATCCTCAACAAGCAGAAGAACTGTTGGCGCAAGCTATCGCTACGACTCGAGAGGGAATCAACGATATTCGTAAAACCCTTCATTCCGAAGCGCCGCCAGTTGAAACACTGAATATTAATCGGATTAAAACGGAATTACAGACCTTTATGCAACGCTATCAGATAAAAACTTCTTTTCAATATTTTGGAAAAGTCGATCAGTTGAGCAATTTTCAATGGCAGGTCTTGTTGGGAAATTTAAAGGAAACATTGACCAACACTTTAAAATATGCAGAAGCCTCCGAGGTTTCGGTGAAATTGCATGTGTTTAAAGGTTTTTTACGATTTGAAGTCAGCAACAACGGCAAACAGGCAGTGACATATAAAAAAGGCCTGGGAATTTTGGGGATGGAGGAACGAACTGCCATGCTTTCCGGACAACTACTCATCGACAGTTCCCATAATTTTACCGTGACGACAATTTTACCAATCCAACAACATGAGAAATCTCATGTCTAACTGATGAGAAACTACACTAGTGTGGTTTCTCTTTTTTTTGTATGCTTGATATAGATAAGATTTGGAGGGAGAAAACATGGAACGTATCGTAGAAATCAATCAGCTGACGAAAAAATTTGGCTCACAGGTAGCAGTGGATGAAGTGAGTTTTTCTGTAGATAAGGGAACAATTTTGGGATTATTGGGACCAAACGGCGCTGGAAAATCAACTACCATCAATATGATTACTGGATTATTGAAAAAAACAGCAGGTGAAATCAAACTTTTTGGCAAAGAAGCTTCCGAAAAAAATCGAGACTTACGAAAAAAAATCGGGGTAGTACCACAAGAACTGGCGATCTATCATGATTTGAGCGCAGAAGAAAATGTCCGCTATTTTGGCGGGTTGTATGGATTACGGGGACAAAAATTAAAAGATGCTACTGAAAAAGCATTAAAAGCAGTCGGTTTATGGGAACGGAAGAAAGATAAATCAGCCACGTTTTCCGGCGGGATGCAACGGCGCTTGAATATTGCTATGGCAATCGTTCACGAACCGGAATTTGTCATTATGGATGAACCAACCGTAGGAATCGACACCCAATCACGAAATTATATTCTTGAAACTATTGAAAAAATGCGGGCAGAGGGCAAAACCTTGATTTATACCAGCCACTATATGGAAGAAGTAGAGCGCTTGGCGGATACAATCGTTGTGATCGATCACGGCAAGGTTATCGCTACCGGAACCGAAGCCGAATTAGTCAATCTCGTGACAGACCAAAAAAATATCACGATCACAGTGGCAAATCCCCAAGCAGTGAATTTGGCAGAAATCGAAGAACAGTCCGGTGTGATCCAAGCAAGCTTACAGGAACAACAACTGGTGGTCACCGTGTCAGTAGAAAGCAATGCATTGAATCGCTTGTTGATGCAGTTAATTAAACAAGGGGTCGAAGTCGACAGTGTCGATCAGCAACGAATCGATTTAGAAACGGTCTTCTTGAATCTGACCGGACGCAATTTAAGGGATAAGTAGGTGAGAAAATGAATTTACCAATTATTATTCGGACATTTATCCAGCAAATACGGGACAAAGCCACCTATATTTATTTCTTGGTGTTTCCGTTAACGCTGATGCTGATTTTAGGTTCGGTCTTGCAGGGAGCTTTTGATGGCGGCGATATCGAAGATAAAATCGATGAGATTCAGGTCCGTTATGTTGTGGATGATGCAGCAATGGGAACGCAATTTGAAGCTGTTTTGCAGGAAATCAATTCGGACAAACTTATTTTTGAAGAAAGTCCGAATGAAGAAAGTGCTGTTGCAGCGATGAAGAAAAAGCAGGCAAATGCCTACTTTCTCATTAAAAAAGATATTACCGTTCAAATCGAAAGTCTGTCAGACGTACAATTTACTCTCTTAAAAAGTTATTTGGCGGAGATGTTTCAGGTGATGCGCCTGATGGAAGGAGCGCAACAATTTGGTGTAGCACCGCAAGAGCTCTTCAACTTACCACCTGAGTTGGACAAAGCCATTGTGGTCGATCAAAGTCAAATGAAGAAACCGGCAACCTCCTACCAATATTATTCCGTTGCGATGATTGCATTGTTTATTTTGTATATGTCGCAAAACGGGTTGGAGATGTTTGATAAAGGTCGCAGACAAAAAACATTGCAGCGGGAATTGATCAGTCCGGTCAGTCGACAAAAATTGATCAACTCTACTTTTATTGGACATGCTTTGTTGGGCGTGTGTGTGGTTTTCGCATTGATGGTAATCACGCAAGTTCTCTTCGGTGTTCCGTGGCATTTGCAGTGGTTCTTCTCCTTTGCCAATTTGTCTTCCTTAATGCTGTTGTTTCTAGTTTTGGGCGCCTTTTTAGAAACGGTTGGAAAAGGTGTGGGCATGGCATTGGTTCAAGTTATCATTCAAGTGGCAGCCTTTCTCGGGGGCGGATACTTCCCAGTTGGTGAAGAAATGATGCGTTTTTCACCGATGGGTTGGGTCATGGGACCGATTCGTGAAGCCTTATGGACCGAAAATGCGTTGCAGTGGCAAGGTGTCCTTTATTGTTTGATTAGTACATTGGTTTTATATATTGGCATGTCGGTTGTATTAAATCGCAGGGAGGAATTCTAAATGAAGGATATACTATGGATTATTCGGGAACGGTTTATTCTTTGGCGGAACCATCCTATGCAGGTGCTGTTTCTTTTGGGGGTTCCTATCATGAGTATTGCGTTATATTTCTTTATCTACAGCAATACAGGTATCGCCAACTCTTTGACGGTAGGGGTCGTTGATCAGGATCAATCCAAGTACAGTCAGCAATTTGTTGCAACGCTTGGGAAACGGTTATCCGTGAAGGAATTAAAGGATGAGGAAGCCGGTGACAAGTCATTGGCTGCCCAATCTGTGACCGCCAATCTTGTGATTCCCGCAGATTTTTCAGAAAAAATTGGTGAGGGAGAATTGGCAACGTTGAAGTTTCGTACCCTTCAGGAAGGGCAGGCCATTGATTCCATCAAAAATATTGCCCTTACTACCTACAATGAAGTATTAGCCATTGCAAAATTTGCGGCTAACAGTAGTGAAAAAGAAGCCTTTGAATTTGTAAAAGGAGATACGACAATCAAATTTGAACAATTTGAAAAGGATGCGACAAGCAAAGCAATGAGTATCCAGATTCTTGGATTTATGCTCATGATGCTGCTTTATCAATCCGGGGTTTTTGGGGCAAATGCCATTCAAAATGAACGGCGAAATAAAATTTACCATCGCTTCATGACAACACCAGTTTCTAAAGGGGCGTATTTCACGGGCACGGCGATTTTCGCTTTCCTAGCGATGATTTTTGAAGTGGTTTTTACGGTTTTATTGATGACGGTGGCATTTCGTATCGATATCGGGTTACCTGCGATACAGTTGATTGGGGTTCTCGCAGTCTTTGGACTGGTTGCTGTCGCCTGGTCGATTGCAATCGGCGTGAATTCCCCCAGCAGTAATTTTGCTTCCGGTGTCCAAAGTATTCTATTTACCGTTACAAGTATTTTATCCGGGGCATTGATTCCCAGCGAGGTAATGCCGGAGTTTATGGAAAAAGTCGCCCGTATCACACCGCAATATTGGGTGTTAGATGCCATCAAACAACTGCAAAATAACGCTGATTTTTCTCAAATCATTGTTAATCTGCTGGTCCTAGCTGCCTTTGTCCTGCTCTTTTTCAGCATCTCTACGTATGGGTTTATGAAGAGAAAAAATTTAGAGGTGTTTGATTAATAATAAGCCGTGAAATTGTAAAATTTTGCGGCTTATTTTTTCCTAACTTGACTTCTCATGCAAAACAATTTATTGTTTAAAATGTAAACAGTAAACAGAGGAGTTGGAGATGTGGCAAGTATTCGTGATATTGCTAAGATGGCTGGTGTATCAGCTGCCAGTGTCTCAAGAATATTAAACAATGATCAAACCTTCAGTATCAATGAAAATACCCGTCAAAGAGTGATAGAAATTGCCAACCAAGTAAATTACTCAAAAGAAAAAAATTTACGGGGAAGTCGCAATGTAGGAGATGATCTTTCTATTGCTTTGATTACTCGTCACAGTGAAGAAAGTGAATCTGATGATCCGTACTTTCAGCATATTCGCAAAGGAATTGAAAAAGAAGCCGCAAAATGGCGCTTAAAGGTCGTTCGTGTGTTTCGAATGAGAGATAAGCTAAAGGATTGGCAACAATTGAAAAAATATAAAGCGGTGATTTTGATTGGCGAAATGGACACGGATGCACTTGAAGAAGTAAAGAAGTATAACGATCAGATCATTTTAGTCGACAATTACCAAAACCATTCACAATTTGATTGTATTCAAACGGATTTTGCATGGAAAACCCATGAAATTTTGGATACATTATTTGAAAATGGACATCGGAATATAGCTTTTATCGGCGGCGTTGGTAGTAAGGTGGATCGTATAGGGGATGTCAGCTTTTATCAAGAGGAAGTACGGGCAGAACAGTATCGGCAATGGATGAAATTAAAAGACTTAGAACAATACAGTCATAGTTTTCAAAAAAATTGGACACCGGAATGCGGCTTACAGCTCACCGAAGAGATGTTGCAATTAAACCCAAGACCGACGGCGGTTGTTGTGGCAAGCGATCCAATGGCAGTGGGTGTCTATCGCGCGATCAACGATCATGGCTTACGTATTCCTGAAGATATCTCTGTTATCAGTTTTGATGATATTGAGATGGCGCGTTATATGAGTCCAGCGCTGTCGACAGTTCGTATGAATGCACAAGAGATGGGACGTATTGCAGTCAATATGGCGAAAGAACGGATTCTAGGTACACGAACCATGCCAATCACGGTTATCTGTTCCAGCCAACTGATAGCAAGAGAATCAGTTGGTAGAATTAGCAAGGATTGAAAGAAAGTTTACAAAGATTACTAAATCTTTTGTAAACTTTTTTAATTTGTCTCTTGTGTAAACATTAACTAAACAAATATAATGAAATCGTAAACGTTTGCAATACAAAAAAGGAGAATCACACGATGAAATTTATTGACAAATTATCAGAAAAAATGGTTCCGGTTGCACAGATTATCGCAAACAATAAATATTTGCTAAGTTTGCGGGACGGTTTTATGATGGCGTTTCCAGCTACAATGTTTGCTTCGATCATGATCATTATCCAGAATTTACCAACGACATTTGGCTTTGCAAAATATTTGCCGGATGCAGTGAATACCTTCCTAAATGATTTCTTTGGTCCAATAGGTAATGCAACAATGAGTATTTCTGCCGTTTTTATTGTTTATGGGATTGGGTATCAATTGGCAGGACATTATAAGCAATCACAAATTTTTGCGGGTGCTATTTCACTGTCTTCATTCATTTTACTGTTGCCATTTGGTCAAGATGAAAGCATGGGTACATTTATTCCAGTTGCTAAGCTAGGGGCGGAAGGAATGTTTGTTGGTATTCTAACTGCGATTATTGCTACAGAAATTTATTGTAAAATCAGTGCTGCTGGATTAACTATCAAAATGCCGGATTCTGTACCGCCAATGATTTCCGAGTCTTTTGTTGCAATCATTCCCGGTGCTGCACCGTTATTTCTTTTTAACGTCGTTCGTTACTTGTTTACTTTTACAACATGGGGAAATGCAGTTGATTTTGTTTATGAACTTTTACAAAAACCATTGATGGGGTTAGGCGGCACGTTACCAGCTGTTCTAATAGCAGTCTTCTTTACGCAATTTTTCTGGTGGTTTGGGATTCATGGGACATTAGTTGTGAATGCAGTCATCGATCCAATCATGAGTGCGCTAGCAATTGAAAATTATGAAGCTTACAAAAACGGGGCAGAACAATTGCCTCATATCATCAATACAACTTTCATGGGTGTATTTGTCAATCAAGGATTACAATTAGGTATTTCAGTTACTATGGCATTTTTCATCGCCCGTTCGATTCGTATGAAAAAACTGATGAAGACAATTATTGCACCAGCTGTTTTCAATGTTTCTGAACCAATGACATTTGGTTTGCCAATCGTATTAAATCCAATTGCCTTTATTCCGTGGATTGTCAGTCCATTAGTAAGTACAGCAATTTCTTACTTTGCAATTGCCATTGGGTTAGTTCCAAGACCAATCGGCGCAACAGTTGTTTGGACGACACCCGTCTTTTTATCTGGCTGGTTAGGTACCGGTTCGATTGCGGGAGCGATTTTACAATTAGTAACAGTAGTTGTAATGACTTTGATCTGGATACCTTTCTTGCTGGTAATGGATCGTGAATATTTGAAAGAGGAAAAAGCTCAAGCACTTGAAAATCAAGCAGAAACAAATTAGATAGTGAGGAATTGAAGATGAGAATTGATACCTTGAGTTTTAAATTCAAAACGAAAGTAACTGCGGCAGAAATGTATCAAGTCCTGTTGGCTGAACAACAAAAATTTTTTCAAAGTAAAGATCCTTCAGTTTCCCAACTGGAGAAAGGATCAGAAATTCAGCATGATATTTTTACAAAAACCGAAAAATTACCTATTCCAGCAGCGATGCGAATCACTGAGCTAGTACCTGATAAATGTCTTCAACTGGAAACTAGTTATGACAAAGGAACTATTTTGCAGACATATGAATTTTCTCAGGGGAAAGAAAAAGCGGAGGTGCGCTATTCGGAACGCAATGAATTCAACCAACCGAGGTATCAATTCAGTTTTCTTTTTATAAGTATTTTTTACAAAGTCATTTACAATCATGGAATAAAAAAAAGAATGCAATACATTGAACAGCTCTGTCAAGAAAATCACTGACCTTGACCGTTGTTTGATAAGAAACAAAAGGACGAGGTAAAGAGAATGATTACAGTAACAGACAATCGATATTTTCACTTAAAAAATGACAAGATAAGCTACCTATTTTATGTCATGCCAAATCATCAAATCGGACATCTGTATTTTGGAAAATCCCTCGGTGAACTTTCCGAGACAGACCTTTTCTATCTTTCACAAAAAAAGAACAAGTCAGCCGGAACGGTCAAATTTTCAGAAGAAAATGGACAATTTACTTTAGCCGATCACTTGCAAGAATACCCAGTGTACGGCAGTAGTGATTTTAGGGAAGGCGCAATTGAGATTACCGAAAATACTACGCCGTTGTATGTGGATTTTCGCTATTGTGACTATCAGATAACGGATGAGAAAAAACGAGTATTAGCAAAACCCGCCACCTTTGCTGACAAAGGAAAAGCTGAAACGATCCAATTACGATTGATTGACGAAGAACGACGCCTAGTATTGATGCTTAATTATACGATTTTTGAGAATAGTGGTGTGATTGTTAAAAATCAGGTCATTAAGAATTTGGGAAATGTAGACAGAACAGTTCAACGAATGATGAGCGGTGTTTTAGAATTGCCGACAGACAATTATGAATTCTTGCACCTCGCAGGCGCATGGCTAAAAGAACGACATTTGACCCGACATTCATTGGCACAAGGGACCGTTGCGATTTCTTCTTTGAAGGGGGCTTCCGGGCATCAGCACAATCCTTTTATCGCCTTGCAAGAAAAAAATAGTTCCATCAATCAAGGCGCTGTTTATGGTGCACATCTTATTTACTCCGGGAACTTCCTAGGTCAAGCAGAGGTGGATGAATGGGGAAATACCCGTTTGTTGTTAGGCATTCAACCAAATTATTTTTCTTGGAAATTGGTGCCTGGAGGAGAATTCGAAACACCGGAAGCGATGCTTTCATATTCGAATAATGGGCTAAACGGCTTGGCGCAAGAATCAGCAGCATTTATTGAACAACACGTGATTGATCCGCAGTGGTTAGAAAAACCGCGTCCGATTGTTTTCAATAATTGGGAGGCAACGTATTTTGATTTTACCCATGATAAACTGGTTTCTCTAGCCAAAGCAGGAAAAAAACTTGGGATGGAATGTTTTGTAGTAGATGACGGTTGGTTTGGTAAGCGAGACGATGATCGTAGTTCTCTCGGAGATTGGGTAGTAGATAAACGAAAATTTCCAAAAGGAATTGCGGCTTTTGCTGCTGAAATTCATGAGTTAGATCTACAATTGGGTATTTGGTTTGAACCAGAGATGATTTCTCCCGACAGCCAATTGTATCAAAATCATCCAGAGTGGGTCGTAAGACATCCATTTGAGAGAATTTCGATTGGTCGTGGACAATATGTGTTGGATTTTGCCAATCCGGAAGTTGTCGAAGCGATTTATAAACAAATGAAGGAGATTATTCAGGCTACGAAATTAGACTATATAAAATGGGATATGAATCGCAATATTACAGAAGCCTATTCGATGTATCTTGAACAAAACAAGGTTGATCAAACAGAATTTTTCCATCGCTATATTTTGGGCGTCTATGCATTATACACCAAAATTCTAACTGATTTTCCCGCTATCTTGATTGAAGGTTGCGCAGGTGGTGGTGGCAGGTATGATCTGGGGATTCTTTTTTATAGTCCGCAAATTTGGCCAAGCGATGATAGCGATGCAGTCGAACGTTTAGCCATTCAAACGGGAACACTGCTGGCTTATCCATTGTCCTCTTTTAGTAATCATGTTTCTGCTAGTCCGAACCATCAAGTCTTACGAAATACCTCATTAAAAATGCGTCAAGACGTCGCAATGTTTGGTCCTTTAGGGTATGAACTTGATATCACAAAACTTTCACAAGAAGAAGGACAGGAGATTCGTACCCGGATTGCGTTTTATCGGGAACATCGTGAATTGCTGACTTTTGGCACTTTCTATCAACTAAATACGGGAGATAAAAATGAAGTAGCTTGGGCTGTTTACGATCATAAAAAAGGAAAAGCTATTGTAGGATTTTACCGTATATTGGCAAAACCAAATGCAACAGCAGATGCCTTTTTACCACTACCTTTCTTGAATCCTCACAAAAAGTATCAAGTAAACGGAAAGGTACTTAGCGGTCAAGTATTAAGGGAGATCGGTATTCGAGAACCGTATCAATTTAACGGAGCAAATCATGAACAAGCGCAAGTCAAGGGAGACTTTCAGTCCTATATTTATCAAATTGAATTAGTAAAGTAGCGGGAGGAAAATAAAATGGTCAGATTTGATCTTGATCATCGTTTATTGCATGGCGGCGACTATAATCCCGATCAATGGCTCGATTATCCGGATATTTTAAAAAAGGACATCGAGCTGATGCAACAGGCGCATGTCAACACGGTTACACTAGGAGTATTTGCTTGGAGTGCCCTAGAGCCGGAAGAAGGTAAATTTTGTTTTGATTGGATGGATGAAATTTTTGATCAGGTTTCTGAATTTGGTGGAAATATTATTTTGGCAACTCCGAGTGGCGGACGTCCCCAATGGTTAAGTCAGGCGTATCCAGAAGTGAATCGTACCGATGCATTGGGACAAAAGCATACTCATGGGTTTCGACACAATCATTGCTATTCTTCGCCTATTTATCGGGAAAAAGTTCAACGAATCAACCGAAAATTAGCAGAACGCTATGGTTCTCATCCTGCGCTTTCTATGTGGCACGTATCCAATGAATACTCTGGAGAATGTTTCTGTCCCTATTGTCAGGAAAGCTGGCGTAAGTGGTTGCAGAAAAAATATGGCTCTCTTGAAGCGATCAATCAGGCATGGTTGATGTCCTTTTGGGGAAGTACGTATTCAGATTGGGCACAAGTTTTACCACCTTCTCCTTTGGGGGAACATAAAGTTCATGGAATGGATTTAGATTGGAAACGATTTGTTACGGATAGGACGATTGATTTCTATCAAGCAGAAATTGAACCACTACGGGAGATAACACCAAATATACCGGTAACAACGAACTTTATGGCAGAAGGGTATGACACACGTGACTTCATTCCACTAGAAGGATTGGATTATGGAAAGTTTTCTAAGTACGTAGATATCGTCAGTTGGGATAGTTATCCTGATTGGCACAATAATTATGAGTCACTAGAAAAAACGGCAATGAAATCAGCTTATGTTCATGATCAATACTGGTCGTTGAAACAACAACCATTTTTAGTGATGGAATCAACACCGAGTGAAGTTAATTCACACCCATTCAACAAATCAAAACGACCAGGCATGCACATTTTGAGCGCCATGCAGCAAATTGCCCATGGGTCAGACAGTACTTTGTATTTTCAATGGCGACAATCACGTGGAAATTCAGAAAAATTTCATGGTGGAGTTGTTGGGCATGATGGTTCTGCAAAAAATAGAGTTTTTCAAGAGGTTTCCGAATATGGAAAACGATTGGAAAAACTGAGTGAAGTCAAAGGTACAACAAAAAAATCGAAAGTGGCAATCCTTTTTGACTGGGAGAGCAATTGGGCGTTGAAACGTGGTGGCGGCTTTGGTCGACCTACACGCCGTTACCCCCAAACACTGCAAGAACACTATTCTATTTTTTGGGAAAAAGATATCTCTGTTGATATTCTTTCCGTCACGCAAGATTTTTCTAAGTATGATTTAGTGATTGCTCCAATGTTGTATTTGATGACTGGTGAAACGATGACAAAATTGCAGGAGTATGTTGCTGCAGGAGGAACTTTGATAGCAAGTTATTTTACAGGAATGGTCAATGAAACAGATCTTGTTTATTTAGGTGGACTACCAAAAAAACTCCAAGCGTTATTTGGAATCGATGTTTTAGAATTAGACACTTTATACGAAAATGAGCATAATATGTTGGATTATCAGGGGAAAATGTATCAAACAAAGGATTATTCAGCTATTTTAGCTATTAAAGAGGCTCAGGTTTTGGGACGGTATCATGAAGAATTTTATGAAGGAACCCCAGCAGTTGTTACGCACGCTTTTGGGAAGGGCGATGCGTATTATTTGGCGGCTCGAACGAATACCAATTTTCTTAGAGCTTTTTATGGGGACCTGATTGAGAAACTACAATTGAAAAATACGTTGATCAAACGAATGTCACCTGTGGTATCCGTACAAAGCCGCTACAGTAAAACAGCCAGCTATCACTTTTTTATGAACTTCTCGACAGAAATTCAATCGATTGAGATTACACGTTCACTGATTGATGCAGAAAAGCAAACAGAGTTACCAAGAAAATTACTTCTTGCTCCTTATGAAGTGATTATTGGGAAGGAATTTTTATAGAAAACAGCGAACCCCAAGAGTCAGACCAAAAATCTAACTCTTAGGGTTCGTTTTAATTTCGGCTCTTTTTTACATCCGCGTGTCTTGAATGACTTCGCGGATTTCGTTGATGGTTTCTTTAGCGGCGCTTTTCATTTTGATTCCATAAATCAAAAAGAGTGTGTCAATAATACTCAGTTGAGAGACGACAGAAGAAATTGCTTCGGGACGGTAGAAGGTTTCTTCCGAGATTGAAATCAAGGCAACATCACTGGCTTGGGCAACGGGAGAGCCGGCATAGCTGGTGATGCCGATAATCGGTACACCATTTTTTTTCAAAACAGCCATCAACTCCATAGTATCCTTGTTGCGTCCGGTGTGGGAAATGACTAATGCACAATCTTCTTTGGTCATTTTGGCGGCTTGCATTAATTGAATATGAAAATCTTCGTGATGGAAGCAATGAATCGGCATCCGCAAAAATTTATGGTAGGCATTTAGCGCAACGACAGCAGAGCCCCCCATCCCAAAAAAGCCGCAGGTGGTTGATTGTAACAAAATCGCCATAGTTTTTTGTAAATCTTTTTCAGTTAACATCGCCTGAGTGGCTTCAATGGAATGAATATTGGTTTGGCAGGTTTTTTCAGCAATTGTCAGATAAGAATCCTCTGCAGTCAGGGATAAAAAGAAATCATTTTTTTCTTCTCCGGCTTGATTCAGGGTCAGCTTCAACTCTTGAAAATTCTGGTAGCCGACTTTTTTTGCGAAACGTGAAATCGTAGCCGTAGATAAGGCGGTTGCTTCCGCTAATTCTTGAATGGAGTAGCGGCTGGATTCTTTAGAATTTTCTAAAAGGTAATCAGCTAATCGCTGATCTCCTTTGCTGAGATCATCATAGTAACTTTTAATACGACTTCGAAATGCGGCGCCCATTCGTTTTCCTCCTCTTATTTTCCACTGAATTTTCAAGTCTGATTCTTTCTTTTGTTACCAAAAAGTGACTGGAACAGGTATAGAAGGACTTTTATTAAGCCTATCATACCACGAGTTACAACAAAATAAAACGTATATGTAAAAAATATACATAATTACACTTGTATTTTGTAAATAAATTACATATACTGAGAGTGAATAAAAAAAGGGAAGGAGACTAGTTATGAAAATAGGGATGATCGGTTTAGGAAAAATGGGGTTGCATTTGACCCAGAATATGTTGCACAATCAAGTAGAGGTAGTGGCTTATGATGTTACTGCAAAGGCTGTTGAGGAAGCGGAACAATTAGGCGCAGAACCAGCAAAAGATTTGCAAACGCTGGTAGCAAAACTGCCAGCACCTAGAATCATTTGGGTGATGATCCCAGCGGGTGCCCCAACACAAGAAACCGTAAAAAAATTGGGGGATCTTTTGCAACCGGGAGATATTTTGATCGATGGAGGAAATTCTTTTTATGAGGATTCCATCAAAAGAGGAGAAGAATTGGCAGCAAAACAAATCCATTTCTTCGATGTTGGTTCCTCCGGCGGGATGGCGGGCGCTTTGAAGGACGGCAATTTCATGATTGGTGGACCAGCAGAGATTTTTCCTGTAATTGAACCCTTATTTAAAAAAATTGCCGCTGAAAAAGGCTATTTGTATACTGGACCTTCCGGTAGTGGTCATTACCTGAAAATGGTTCATAATGGAATTGAATATGGTATGATGCAGGCCATCGGGGAAGGGTTTGATTTATTGCAACACAGCCCCTACAATTATAACAACGAAAAAGTAGCTGAAATGTGGAACCATGGATCAGTTATTCGCAGCTGGTTGATGGAACTTGCCGCGAATGCCTTCCAAAAAGATGGTCAGCTGGATGAGATCAAAGGAATCATGTATTCTTCCGGCGAAGGCAAATGGACCGTCGAAGAAGCCTTGAAGCGAGAAGTAGCAGTGCCGGTCATTGCAACCTCATTGATGATGCGTTACCGTTCATTGGAAGAAGATACTTTTACCGGAAAAGTCGTTGCCGCTTTAAGAAATGAATTCGGCGGGCATGCCGTTTCAAAAAAAGAGTAACGATAGAAAAACAGAAAGCAGGGATTTGGTGATTAAGGGAATCATATTTGATTTGGACGGCTTGCTTGTCGATACAGAAAAGACTTATCGGGAGGGATGGTTGTGGACCTTTAAGCAGTATGATCTGCCAATCTCAGAAACCGAAGTTGATTCTTGGAGCGGTCGTAGCTGGTTGCAGACGGCAGCATATATTGCGTCCATCGTCGGCAAAGAAAAGGTACCTGAGATCCGCAGGAAACGAGAAGAATTTATTTACCGTCAGTTGGCAAGCGGCACCTTAAAGGCAAAACCCTTTGCAGCAGAAACCCTTGCTTTTTGTAAACAAAAAAATTTAGCAGTAGGGTTGGCTACGTCAACTGTTAAAAAACGTGCGGTGGATTTGCTGACCCACTTTGATTTGCTGAACTATTTTGATGAAATGACCTTTGGCGATGAAGTGATGGAGCACAAACCAGCACCAACCGTGTATCTGACAGCTCTGGCAAAAAGTCAATTACACCCCACGGAAGCCCTTGCGGTGGAGGATTCCATCATCGGTGCAACAGCTGCGACTAGAGCCGGTTTAGGCGTTTTGCTGGTACCTGACAGTAGCTTTGCACCACCTTCACAGGAGAAAAAAGCCTCATTGAATCTTGTTGCGGAGGGTCCAACGCTAAAAATCGTTGAAAATTATCTGACAGAGTAAAGAAAGAGATGAGTACAATGAACAGCATGGAAAAAATTAATCAGTTCCGCGAAGAACGGGACTGGCGGCAATTTCACAATGAAAAAGATTTGGCCCTTTCTATCTCCTTGGAAGCAGCAGAATTACTGGAATTGTTTCAATGGAAAACCTCAGAGGAAGCCAAAGAAAATCCAGAGCGTTTAAAAGAGGAATTGGCAGATGTGCTGATTTATTCGTACATGATGGCGGACAATCTCAACTTTGATATCGATGAAATCATTGAAGAAAAATTGCAAAAGAACGCACAGAAATATCCGGTGGAAAAAAGTCGGGGAAAAAAGTCCTAACATGATAGGACTAAATAAAGAAAAAAAATCTGAACGATGCAGAAAAGCACAACATGCTTTCTGCAATGTTCAGATTTTTTTATGATTCGTATTAAAAATCAAATCTGAGCTAAGGCATCATGGATTGGAGTATCTCCACTGCGCATCATGATTACTTTTTTGCTGGTATTTGGATGGTCGATGATTGCCGCAAGCGTTTTGGCTACATCAGGAATCGGATTCGTCGATACAGAACCTTCACCAATATGGATTTTTCCTGTTCCTTTTTCAGTGGTCAGACCTGTAGGCTGTAAAATGGTGTAATCCAAAGAAGTGTTGGTGATTAGGTAATTGTCGGCAAAAAATTTGGCAATGTTATAATCCATCAACTGCTTTAAGCCTTCACGATACCATTCGTCCGGTTGCAGGGAAAAAATCGAGCTAAGCATGATATAGCGAGACACACCGTTTTTTTCAGCGGCTTGCATGGTTTTGACTGCGCCAAAAGCATCTGTTTGCAATAAATCATTTCCCCGAGAGCCGGCAACAAAATAAATGACGTCTACAGACCCGATGATTTCGGCAATTTTTTCTACAGATTCATGCAAATCCAAGTGGACAGCAGTGACTTCCTGAGAAACGATTTTTTCTGGATGACGAGCACCAGCAATCACCTCATGGCCTTGTTCTTTCAGCGCAGTAATCAAGTCGGCTGCTACCCGACCAGAACCACCTACTACAAAAATTTTCATGGAATTCCCTCCAGTTTTTGATTTGAAACTACTTCTACTGTACAGCAAAGAAGGAAATTTGTGTCATTTGGCGGTTTAAAAATGAAGAATCAATATTCTGTTAAAAAACAAGCCTCATGCACCAACAAAATAGTGGTGCATGAGGCTTGTTTGCGGAGCATTCCCGGTTTTTAGCGCCAGCCTAAATCAGGTGCAACTTCTTTTACAAGAGTTTCCAGCAAATGAATGTTGTATTCTACTCCCAAGGTGTTTGGAATAGTAATCAGAACGGTATCTGCTTCTTTGATTGCTTCATCTTCTGCCAATTCTTTAACCAGTTTGTCAGGTTCTCCGGCAAAGGTTTTGCCAAAGATTGTTGGGTTTCGATGATAAGCCAGATAACCCACTTGATCTTGTTGAGGTTGTCCATCTTGACCGAATAAGCGACGATCCAAATCTGTTGTAATTGGCTGAATGGAGCGGGTCACAAGGGTTCTTGGTTCAAAATCATGTCCCGCTTGTTTCCATGCTTCTTTATATGCCCGCAGTTGCTTGGCTTGTTGAATATGGAACGGTTCGTTGGATTCATAGTTTACTAACGTAGAAGATTGTAAATTCATTCCCTGTTGTGCGGCCCAAACAGCAGTTTGTTGCGAACCAGCACCCCACCAAATTCGTTGACGCAAGCCTTCTGAATAAGGTTCGATACGTAATTTTCCAGATCCTTGTGGGAACATTGGCTGTGGATTGGGTTCCGCAAATGGTTTTCCTTCAATCAATTTCAAAAATTCAAGGGTTCGTTCACGAGTGATTTCTTTGATTTCTTCTTCACTGTAGTCATAGCCAAAATATTTCCAACCGTCCAGAACTTGCTCTGGTGAACCACGACCTACCCCTAATTGGACTCTTCCTTGTGTAATAATATCCGTCAATCCAGCATTTTCCGCCATGTAGGCAGGATTTTCATAACGCATATCGATAAGTCCTGTTCCAATTTCGATTTTGCTGGTTTTTGCACCGATTGCTGAAAGCAGCGGAAAAGGAGAACCGATTTGCGGAGCGAAATGATGGACCCGGTAATACGCACCGTCGATCCCGATTTTTTCTGCTTCAACCGCTAATTCAATCGATTGCAAATAGGCATCTTGCGCCGTTTTAACAAGTGATCCTTGGTTCATCCAATGACCAAAACTTAAAAATCCGATTTTTTTCAAACTAATTGACCTCCTTTGATCTCTATCTAAAATAGATGGTTTTTTATTTTTAACTTGTCAGGATTTTACCATGATTTTTTCAAAAAGACGAATAATTGTTCTCGGGGGGAGTATGGAGTAGATTTGCAGCCCTTTTGGTAGGAAACTATCTTATTATATTAGGGTTTTATTCCCACTCCAATATTACGGGTATACCAGAAATGCTGTTGAATCAGTGATTCTAGCACTTTTTTAATTCTTAGTGGGAAACAAGATTGATTTAGTAAGCAACTAATAATGTTGGGGATTTACAATAGCACACTTTATTAAAAATCAGGAGCAAGTAAATTGACAAAATAAATTTTTCTGGTATTTTTAGAATGAACGTTCTAGAAAATAAAACACAGGATTTTCGTAAGGAAAGGAGCTTTGATTTTGGGAAGAAGTAAAGAATTTGAAGAAGAAGTCGTTTTGGAGAAAGCCATGCATGTCTTTTGGCAACAAGGCTATAATAATACATCCATGCAAGAGCTTGTCAATGCAATGGGAATTCATAGACGAAGTATTTACGATACTTTTGGGGACAAACACAACTTATTTCTCTTAACTTTGGATCTATATGAAACCACACTTGAAAAAGCAATCATGGAAAATCTATCTGAAAAAATGACTATACATGAACAATTAAAAATAATTTTTTCGATTTTAATTAATGAAAAAAGTCATGCGGGATGCTTCCTTGTGAATTCTGCTACTGAATTAGCGAACGTGGATCCTCTGATAGAGGAGAAAATTCAAAAATATTTTGACCACGAAGAACATCAACTGTTCAATATCCTTTTATTCGCCCAAGAAAAGAATGAACTATCTGCCGCTACGGATATCGAAACACTGGCTAGTTATCTTCATAATGCTTCAGTTGGTATTCGTGTTTTATCAAAAACAACAAGAAACATCAAAAAATTAAATCGGATTATTGAGCAAACATTATCCTTTGTACAATAAAGGGTCAGACAATCATGAAATACACGGTTATTACGGTGCAAGTTCAGGAGTTGGCTATGGAATAGCAGTAGACTTTATAGAAAAAAGGAAGAATTTAATTTTAGTCGCTCGTCGGGAAAATCGATTAGGTGAAGATTTTAGAAAAGAATGCCACGGTATCCAGAAACGCTTTATGTAAATTCAGGGGAAGATATATCGACTATCCAACAATCGATTAAAAATTTGGAAACCGTCAATGCAGAATCATGGGTGGTTTCTTTAAAAGGAGAGAAATGAACAATGAAAGCAGCGCAAATAAAACGTTATTCAAAAGAGATAAATGTGGAAGTTACAGATATTCCCACGCCAAAAATTTCGAAAAATGAGGTGCTTGTGAAAGTCAAAGTGGCAGCTGTTAATCCCTTAGAAATTTTGAATATCACAGGGAGTGTGAAACTCATCCAGGACTATGAAAAACCTTTTACTCTTGGAAATGAATTGACGGGAATTATCGAAGAAGTCGGCAGTGAGGTAACGAATTTTAAAAAAGGTGACAAGGTTTATACCAGATTGCCGATCGATAAGATAGGTGCTTTTGCTGAGTATGTGGCCGTGGATCAAGGCGCAATTGGGTACTTACCTAAAAATCTGGATTTTGTGACAGGTGCCGGTGTTCCGTTGACCGGGCTAACCGCTTACCAAGCCCTAACAGAAATTTTACAAGCTAAGCCTGGACAATCTGTCTTTATTCCTGGTGGATCAGGCAGTTTTGGTCAAATTGCTGTGCCAATTGCAAAACATCTTGGCTTGCGTGTAATTGTCTCTGGAAATGCCGGTGCCAAGGAGCGGATTATCCAAGCGGGAGCCGATCAATACTTAGATTATCGTAAAGAAAATTATTGGGAAGTTTTAAATAAGGTTGATTTTGTCATTGATACGTTGGGAGCAAAAGAAATTGATCGAGAACTTTCCATCATCAAACCGGGTGGTAAGTTACTTAGCCTAATTGCCGGTCCTAATAAGCAATTTGCTATTAAGCAAAATTTACCAAAATGGAAACAAGGGTTGTTTGCTGTTGCTGGGGCTAAATTAGATAAAAAAGCTAAACAGCATGATGTGACCTATCACTTTATTTTTGTCCAAGCAAACGGACAACAACTACAAAAAATTACCGAAATTGTCGAAAAGGAGAACATTGTTCCAGCAATTGATCCTCATGAATTTACTCTAGATGAAGTCAATGAAGCGCTTCTACTGGTAAGAGATGGGCATCCCAATGGTAAGGTAGTGATTAAATTTGACTAAAAAAGAAAGTGAAAAAAATGATGCTCTGGAACAGGATTATTTGACAATCCCCAATCTTTTTTTGGAAACAAATAAGCATGCATTTGCTTATCGAGAAATGGGAGAGAAAGTAGGGATTCCGCTGATAATGCTCCCCCATTTATCCGCAACTTTGGATAATTGGGATTATCGAGTATTAAACCAATTAGCCAAAAATCACTGGGTCATTGTTTTTGATAATGTTGGAGTAGGACTGTCCACTGGCAACGTGCCCAGAACCATTGCTGAAATGGCGGATGATGCCTTGGAATTTATCCATGCTCTAGATGTTAATCAAATCGATCTTCTTGGCCTTTCTATGGGGGGATGATTGCTCAAGAGCTAGTCGTAAAAGAACCTCAACTTGCTCGGAAATTGGTTTTAGTGGGGACTGGTCCGAGAGGTGGACAAGGTATATCTGATGTAACAAGAATAACGAATAAAGACCTTGTACGTTCGATTTTTACTAGGAAAGACATAAAAAATTATTTGTTTTTTACTTCAACAGCAAATGGGAAACAAAAAGCCCAAGAATACTTGAGTCGAATCCATGAAAGAATCGCTGTAAAAGATAGAAATATCCGACTTTCTAGTTACAATAATCAGTTGAAAGCAATCAACCGCTGGGGAAAAGATTCTCATTTGGAGTTATCAAGTGTCACCCAATCAACATTGGTAGTGAACGGCGATCATGATCGAATGGTCCCAACGGTTAATTCTTATCAGCTAGCCAAGGAAATTCCTAATACGAAAATCAAAATATATGAAGACGCTGGGCATGGTTCATTGTTTCAATATCCAGATGAATTTACACAATTAGTAACGTTCTTTTTAAAATAAAATAATGCGAAGAATCAAGATGCAGCTACTTTAAAACAAATGAAAAGTTATTCTTAGACGTAGTGAATTTTTAAAGAAGCTGTCCTTGGAAATATTAATACTATACAAGTTTACGTAGATACTTCTAGCGGGAAGGGCATTCTATCGGTGGCTGGGAAAAATCCTATTTTGAAAACGGCCAGGGACAATGCTTTTTTCTGAAGCTCAGATAGAGCTTGATATACCTGATTAATATCCACAATTGGCGAAAATCCTATTTTATTCTCATTAATCAATATTCGATTGGTTGTGGGAATATTTTTTGTAAAGAATAATTATTTCTGTGGCGGAAACCAGTCATTTTTTTTGCTAATCTTTTTATAGAGAATCCCATCAAATAAAGCCTAAATCAAAAATCCCGCCAGATTTCTCTGGCGGGATTTTGGCGGGGAACCTAATAAAAACAGGCTCTTTTATCCATTCTATATTGAGCTAAATGCCGTTAAATCAACATTTTGTAACCGAGTTAGGTTACTGCTTTATTCCCACTCTGTTTTAAGGGTATGGCATATAAGCGAAAATGCTGTAATATCAAGGATTTTGGAAACGTATAAAATCGAATAAATTATATTTAAAAAAATAAAAAGTGCAATAAAAGTGCAGTATTTGCACCTAAGCAGACCTGATTAAATTCGAAATGGAATTCTAAACTCAATATTCATTTAAATGATAGACGTTCATAATGAGCGTCTATTTTTTATGCTTTGAAAGGTTGTGATACTAACAAATTTTTAAATGAATAAAGTAAGCCAAAAATATTTTATGTGAGAAAGGAACGATACACTTATGGAATTAAAATATGTCATTCCCAATATGGAAAAAACATTTGGTCAATTAGAATATGCTGGTGAAGGGAATATTGAACAACGTCGAGTCAATGGCAGACCAACTATTCTCTCTCGTAGCTACAATTTATACTCAACGATTCAACGAGCAGATGATATTGTTGTCATTCTTCCCTCCGAAGCTGGCGAGAAACATTTTGAATCCGACGAAAAAGTCAGACTCATCAACCCACGTATTACCGCAGAAGGTTATAAAATTGGCAATAGAGGATTTACCAATTACATTATGCACGCAGACGATATGGTGAAAGCTTAAGAAAGGAAAGGTGAAAAAATATGAGATTAGCAGAAGGTATTGTGATTGAAAAAGACCAGACATTTGGCACATTGAAATTTTCCGCTTTACGTCGTGAGGTTCGTATTCAAAATGAAGATGGTTCGGTTTCCGAAGAAATTAAAGAACGTACCTATGACTTAAAATCAAAAGGACAAGGACGCATGATACAAGTCAGTATCCCCGCTTCTGTTCCTTTGAAAGAATTTGACTACAACGCAGAAGTGGAATTAATCAATCCTGTGGCAGATACCGTAGCGACGGCTACTTTTCGAGGGGCAGACGTTGATTGGTACGTGAAAGCAGACGATCTTGTATTAAAAGGACAGACAAAACCTCATCAGAAATATAAAAAAGAAGCGTCCGAAAGTGAAAAATAGGTGTTGCTTATGACAAACACACCATTGATTTTGAAAGAAATTCCGAAAGATGAAGCCATTTCTTTTATTCGGCAATACCATTATTCAAAGATACTCCCTAGATTGTGTAAATACTTTCTAGGGATTTTTTCAGAAGAAAAATTATTAGGCGTTGTGGAATTAGGCTGGGGTACGCAACCCCTACAAACCATACGCAAACTCTTTCCCGACAGTTCCCTTCAAACCACAGATTATTTAGAAATTGGAAAGATGTGTTTTCTTCCAGAAATGAATCAAACCAATTATTTTGGCAGTCAAGCTCTTTCAGCTCTAATTAAGTGGTTGAAAGAACATACGGACTGTCATTTTTTATATACATTGGCAGATGGAATTGAGGGAAAATGTGGCTATGTCTATCAAGCGTCCAACTTCTTTTACTGCGGGTATTTCAAGACAAGTGTCTATCGTGATAAACAGTCATGGGAAAAGATACACCCTCGAAGTGCTCGCCTTTTATTAGAGGAAAATGCTCGTTTTGAACAGGTAGAGAAAAAGCATTGGCTTTCCCAGGCATTTTGCGAATACAAAGGGATTGAGAAAATCAATGGACGCATGTTTCGCTATCTCTATCCGTTGACAAAAGAAGCGAAAAAACTGTTAGGACACACGCTCTATCGACGTCATTATTATCCGAAAGAAAAAGATTTACGCTTTGAAAAGCGAATCGCTTATCGGAAATATGAAGCCATTTCTCAACCAACTTTTGATAAACAGGCTCGTATCTACAATACACAATTATTTTGATAGATGGAAAGGAGGATTTTTATGCCATTGCTTCATGACAGAGGAAAGCGAATCAAAGCCAACGATAAGGACTTGGTCTATCATTTTGTGCTGATTTCATTGCTGATAGTTTTTCTAGTCGTTCTACTCCCTTTTCATTGGAGAACGTTACAATCGGTGAATTGGCAAACAGTTCAGTTAGATACATTTTTCTATCAACTGCATACGCCATACTTTTGGAGCAGTATTCTCACTGCTTTTTTTGTATGCGGACTCATCAGCTGGCTCTATTATCACTATCGCATAGATTCTATAAAACAGTTAGAGCACCGTCAAAAGTTAGCTCGTATGATTTTAGAAAACCATTGGTATGAAGCCGAAGAAACTCAATCAGAGGGATTCTTTAAAGACTTATCCAGCAAGAAAACCAAACAACGAATCCGCCATTTTCCTAAAATGTATTACCGAATGAAAGATGGACTGATCCATATTCATGTAGAAATCACTTTAGGGAAATATCAAGATCAGCTCTTGCACTTAGAAAACAAACTAGAAACAGGCTTGTATTGTGAATTAGTGGAAAAAACGTTGAAAGATTCTTATGTAGAGTATGTTCTACTTTATGACACCATTGGCAATCGAATTGGCATTGAAGATGTGGTAGCTCAAGATGGACGTGTCAAATTGATGGAATCGGTCTATTGGGAGTTTGATTCTCTCCCTCACATGTTAATTGCTGGGGGCACGGGTAGTGGAAAATCCTATTTTATTCTCACATTGATTGAATCTCTCCTGCATACAAATGCGAAGCTTTATATTCTCGACCCTAAAAATGCTGATTTGGCAGACTTAGGAGCGGTCATAGATAATGTCTATTACCGTAAAGACGATATGCTGGCATGTATTAGTCAATTTTACGACGATATGATTGCCCGTAGTGAAACCATGAAGCAACACCCGAACTACAAAACAGGAGAAAATTATGCGTATCTTGGTCTACCTGCGAACTTCCTGATTTTTGATGAATATGTGGCGATGATGGATATGTTAGGTCGTGATAGTGCACAAGTTATGAATAAACTCAAACAAATTGTTATGCTCGGACGACAAGCAGGCTTCTTTTTAATTCTTGCCTGTCAGCGTCCAGACGCAAAATATTTTAGTGATGGTATTCGAGATAACTTTAACTTCCGTGTGGCTTTGGGTCGTATGTCTGAAATGGGCTTCGGTATGATGTTTGGAAGCGATACACAAAAACAATTTTTCTTAAAACCCATCAAGGGAAGAGGTTATGTGGATACAGGAAAAAGTGTGATTAGTGAGTTTTATACACCCCTTGTACCAAAAAGGTATGATTTCTTAGGAGAAATAGGAAAAGTCATTCAAAAAAAGCAATCTGAGCCTGTACCGCACGAAGTGAAAGGTACAGGTTCAGACTTGCTTTGATTGGTGTGGCGTTAGCCACGCCAATCCTTTAGCCCCCTCTACCTAACAGGGGGGCACAAATACAACTGAAAACAGGCAATTCTCATCAACCAATGTTGATGGTACAAGGAATTGCGGAAAATAGGAAAGATGTAAACTCAAGGGTCATAGTTTACATCTTTTTTAGATTGGAGGTTTGCGAATGGAAAACGAAAAAATTTGGATTAAGGAATTGAAAGAAAAGCGACTGGCTTATGGCGTTTCTCAAAATAAACTGGCGGTTGCTTCTCATATTACCAGACCTTACCTATCGGATATTGAAACAGGCAAGGCAGTCCCTACTCAACAGGTGAAAGAAGATTTACTGAACGCTTTGGAACGCTTCAATCCCGATAACCCATTGGAGATGTTATTCGACTATGTACGGATTCGATTCCCTACCAATGATGTGTCTCAAATTATCGGTGAGGTTTTACGCTTGAATATGGATTATATGCTACACGAAGACTTTGGCTATTATTCTTATCCCGAACACTATCGTTTCGGTGATATTGTTGTCCTAGTCTCTCATGATGTAAGTAAAGGGGTTTTATTAGAACTGAAAGGAAAAGGCTGTCGGCAATTTGAAAACTTTCTATTGGCTCAACATCGGAGCTGGTATGGTTTCTTTCAAGATTGCATGGAACATAAAGGTATTTTCAAACGCTTGGATTTAGCCATCAACGATAAAACAGGGATTTTGAATATTCCAGAATTGGCAAAGAAATGTAAACAGGAAGAATGTATTTCCGTCTTTCGGAGCTTTAAAAATTATCGCAGTGGTGAATTGGTTCACCGTGATGAAAAACCAGACATGGGAAACACCCTTTATATTGGCTCATTAAAAAGCGAAGTCTATTTCTGTATATATGAGAAAGATTATGAGCAATACGTGAAAAATGATATTGCCTTAGAAGACGCAGAAATAAAGAATCGCTTTGAAATTCGTTTGAAAAACGACAGAGCCACTCAAGCCATGAAAGATTTGTTGGAACATCAAAATGCAGAAAAAACAGCGTTTGAGATTATCAATCGTTATATTCGCTTTGCCGATAAGGACGAAACCAAGCGACGGAGTGATTGGCAAACCAATGAACGCTGGGAATGGTTTATCGGCAAAAATCGTGGAGCATTACGCCTAACCATACAGCCAGAACCTTATTCTTTTGAACGAACATTGAACTGGTTACATCATCAAGTCGCCCCTACATTAAAAGTCGCAAGCATTTTAGATATTCTCAACGGTACAACCATTATTTCCACCATGATTCATGAAGCCAAACTGACAGAAAAACATGAGAAATTAATTGAACAACAACATCTAGGCATGGAGGATTTGATTACATGAGCCTCTTAACAGAAGAATTAAAGAAGTTAGGGTTTCAAGCGTATATACAAAATACAGGGAAATATACGTCTCTCATTATTGAGGGAAAACGGCAAGCTGGTGATACCATCTATACCTATGATTTTTACAAAGTGAGCTTTTATAAGAATTATACCAGTCGAATAACTGTTTATGGAGAGCATTTAACTCCTTTTCAATTATTAAAGCGTGTAAAAAGCTATATCTACTATCGAGAAAAATATCTTAAGGAAAGGAGGACAATCACATGAATTTTGGGCAGAATTTGTACAACTGGTTCTTGGATAATGCACAGTCATTGGTATTGTTAGCGATTGTCGTCATTGGACTGTTTTTAGGTTTTAAACGAGAATTTTCAAAACTTATTGGCTTTTTGATTATTGCTTTAATCGCCGTCGGACTTGTGTTCAATGCAGCTGGCGTGAAAGATGTGTTATTAAACTTATTTAACCGAATCATTGGTGCTTAACAGATATTTTTCATGATAAAATAGGAAGTATATATTTTGTTATGAAAGGATCCATGAATATGTTTACAAATGATCAATTTAAATCTCTTTTAATTAAAACATTAGAAAGAAAGAGCTCTTCAAATTATTATGAAGGAGGTAACGAGATTGTTTCTAAAATGAAAATATCAGAGGTAACTTTAGATGAGACTAACGAGTTTACTTATTATAAAGGATACAAAAGGGATTGGAATACGCTTTGCACCTATCTTAAAATAAGAGCTCCTTTTGATGATTTAGACTTTTTTGAAAGTCATAAAGATTTGCTTACCCAGACAGCAAGCTCCATATATGATAAACAAGGTGATAATGTATTAGTGGATACTATTTTAGTACCACTTCCAGAGAATTACGAAGTAATTAACTTTAGTCAGTTGAAAATTAGTGATGTGATTTCACAAGCTATTGAAGACGCTGAGTCTTTCATGAGTAATGGTGAATATCAACGTGCCTTTGACAGAGTTCACACTGCTTTTCATGGATATTTAATTGAAATACTAAAAAAATATGAAATTACAGTTCCTAGAGACGAAAATCTATCTAAATTATATAGTAGGATACAACAATTAATTGAAAAAGAAATTCAACCTACTGAACTTGCTGATATAGTGAAGACAACGATAAGGTCATCAAATGGAATGATTAGCTCTCTTAATGAAGCAAGAAATAGGCATTCACTTGCACATCCTAATACAAATATTATTGGAAAGAGAGAAGCAAAACTAATAATAGGTATTTCAAGTACAGTTACAGATTATATTAGCGGATACCTTGATAAGTAGCGTCATTAACTGATTGCTACTTTTTTTTTGACTATATTTTATAAAAAGGATGTGATAAGAATTGGAATTGAAAGTCTATGTGGCAAATTTGGGACGGTATAATGAAGGTGAATTAGTTGGATCATGGTTTACTCCACCAATTGATGAGGAAGAAATGGCAGAAAGAATCGGTTTAAATGAGAACTACGAAGAATACGCCATACATGATTTTGAGCTTCCTTTTGATGTGGACGAATACACGCCAATTAGTGAAATCAACCGTCTATGTGAAGCCATTCAAGAAATCGAAGGTACACCTATTTATAATGAACTCAAAGAAATTCAAGGCATGTGGTTTAGTAGCTTGGAAGAATTACTGGAAAACAAAGAGAATATTCATTGTTATAGTGAATGTGATTCTATGGAAGATGTCGCCCGTTATTATGTGGAAGAAACAGGACAACTTGGTGAAGTACCTTCTAATTTACAAAATTATATTGATTATCAAGCTTTGGGACGTGATATGGAAATAGAGGGAAATTATCTTATCACCTCTCATGGAGTATTTGAGTATTCTAATTAACATGGATTACTCTAAACTAGCAATACTGCTATAATAATTTTATACGTTCTGAATTAAGGAGGATTGTTCAATTGGTAATAATAGATGTTTATGGGAAAATAACAAAAATAAAATTGTCAGATAAATTGAAACTATATATATCTAATGTTTCTGATGACTGGAAGGAAAGCATTATAGAAGACATGTTACAAGAAATTCGACAACAAAAAGTTGACATGGCAGATAATTTGAAAAGGTATGGTAAAACATTTCAAACAGAATATTCTATATCTTATTTGAAAGAAATCGTTCACGCCAATGTTGAAGACTATACAAAATATAATTTAGATTCTATTGAGTCATGTCTTCAATGCCTTGTTGATAATATGATATGTCTATTCTTTGACTATGAATATCAGGATATGCCTTTTTTTGATTGGACAAGCAATTGCTTTGATGGTCGTTTTTGTGAAGAGGATTACGCTGAAAAAGTGATGTATTTTAGTAACTTTGTAAATCATGATATACAAAATGGTATTCATATGAACTGCATTTATACAAGTAATATGAATCCTAAAGAGCATACTAGGATATTATCAAATCTAAGTTTTAGAATTGATTCAAACTTTAAAGGGTGCAGGACTACAGACGACTACATTACGGAACTTAAAAAAATGGGCAACCGAATTGATTCTATACTAAAATCGGAAAACGATTATTACAAATTAGATTATATTATGAACGGGATATATAGTGATAATAGTTATAATCAAAATCATTATTTAAAGACTTTTACTTTGTTAGAACTTGTATTATTAAAACCAAATCAGAATACAAATGAAATTGACAAATTACTAATACCTTATCTTGATAAGAAATATGGAGAGGTTTCGAGTGAAGTAGCAAAATTATTAAGACAAATGAGAAATAAAATCGGACATGGTGATTTCAAAGGTTTTAACGAAAAAGCAGAAAAATTCGCTCAAAAATTTATGAAACACTTTCATTTTGACTATACAGAATACAGTAGATTAAATTGGGTATTACTTCATACCTGCTGTCTTTTAGATGATTTACTCAGAATAACTATTTTTCAACAATTAAAAGTCACAAAATAATTATTATTTTATAGAGCAATCACCTATTTTGATTGCTCTTTTTCTATTTTTACGGAAAGGACGTGAAGACATGAAAAAAATAAGAAGTTACACCAGTATTTGGTCAGTAGAAAAAGTGATTTATGCAATTAATGATTTACAACTCCCTTTTCCCATAACCTTTACACAAATGACATGGTTTATCGTTTCTTTGTTTGTCGTTATAATCTTTGGCAGTTTACCACCACTTTCCTTGATTGACGGAGCACTACTCAAATACTTAGGGATTCCCGTTGTCCTCACTTGGTTCATGTGTCAAAAAACCTTTGACGGGAAGAAACCCTATGGATTTTTAAAATCTATTATTACCTATGCTCTACGCCCTAAAATAACCTATGCTGGCAAACAAATACGATTAAATAAAGAAAAAATGAATGAATCAATCACGATTGTAAGGAGTGAACAATTAAATGGCACACCCCATTAAATATATCGAAGATAATCTCGTATTTAATCATGATGGCGAAGTATTTGCTTATTATGAATTAATTCCCTATAATTACAGTTTTTTAAGTTCCGATGAAAAAGTTCAAGTTCATGATAATTTCCGTCAATTGATTGCCCAAAATCGTGATGGTAAGATTCATGCCCTGCAACTAGCAACCGAATCAAGTATTCGAGCGACACAGGAACAATCGAAAAAAGAAATCACTGGACGATTAAAAGAGATAGCTTACGAAAAAATAGATGAACAGACCGAAGCGTTAGTTTCTATGATTGGTGACAATCAAGTGGACTATCGCTTTTTTATTGGTTTTAAACTCTTGCTGAATGAACAGGAAGTATCGGTCAAAAATATTGGCAAAGACATTCAAAAAGCATTTGCGGAATTCTTTCATGGCGTGAATCACAAGTTGATGGGCGATTTTGTTTCTATGCCTATGTCAGAAATCGAACGCTTTTCTAAAATGGAACAGTTATTAGAAAGTAAATTATCCAGACGCTTTCACATTCGCCCATTGGGGAAAGATGATTTTGGGTATATCATTGCCCACCTTTACGGTCAAACAGGGATTCCTTTTGATGACTACGACTACCATTTACCCAAACGATATGAAGATAAAAAAGTGTTGGTAAAGAAATACGATATTATTAAACCCACTCGCTGTTTAATCGAAGAAAAGCAACGCTACTTACGGATGGAACAGGAAGATACTACCACTTATGTGGCGTATTTTACGATTAACAGTATCGTCGGCGAATTGGATTTCCCCAATAGTGAGATTTTTTATTACCAGCAACAACAGTTCACTTTCCCGATTGATACCAGCATGAATGTTGAAATTGTTGCTAATAAAAAAGCTCTGTCTACCGTTCGCAACAAAAAGAAAGAATTGAAAGACTTGGATAGTCACGCATGGGAAAGCGACAATGAAACCAGTACCAATGTGGTGGACGCTTTAGAATCTGTCGACGAATTAGAAACCAACCTAGACCAAACCAAAGAATCCATGTACAAACTAAGCTATGTGGTACGGGTATCGGCAAAAAATCTGGACGAGTTGAAACAACGTTGTGATGAAGTAAAAGATTTTTATGATGATTTGTCTATCAAATTAGTACGACCTTTTGGCGATATGCTAGGCTTGCATAATGAATTTATTCCCTCAAGCAAGCGATATATCAATGACTATATTCAATATGTCACGTCGGATTTTTTGGCTGGTCTTGGTTTCGGAGCTACACAAATGCTTGGTGAAAATTCTGGTATTTACGTCGGTTACAATCTCGATACAGGCAGAAATATTTATCTCCAACCCAGCCTTGCAAGTCAAGGAATTAAAGGCTCTGTGACGAATGCGTTAGCGTCTGCTTTTATTGGTTCATTAGGTGGCGGAAAATCATTCTCTAACAATATGCTGGTCTATTATTCGGTACTCTTTGGCGGACAGGCAATCATTGTAGACCCAAAAGCTGAACGTGGCAAATGGAAAGAAACCTTACCTGATATTGCCCATGAAATCAATATCGTTAATCTCACGAGTGAGAACGACAATAAAGGGTTACTTGACCCTTATGTGATCTTAAAACTCCCGAAAGATTCAGAAAGCCTAGCCATTGATATTCTCACGTTCTTAACAGGCATTTCCAGCCGAGATAGCGAGAAGTTTCCTGTCCTGCGTAAAGCGATTCGGAGTGTCACTCAAAGCGAACAACGAGGGTTGTTATTGGTGATTGATGAATTGCGAAAAGAAGATACACCCATCAGCAATAGTATTGCTGACCATATCGAAAGCTTTGTCGATTATGATTTTGCCCATCTGTTATTCAGTGATGGCAATGTCACCCAATCCATTAGCTTGGAAAAACAACTCAATATTATTCAAGTGGCAGATTTGGTCTTACCCGATTCCAATAGCTCTTTTGAAGAATACACCACCATGGAATTATTAAGTGTGGCAATGCTGATTGTCATTAGTACCTTTGCTTTAGACTTTATCCACTCTGACCGTTCCATTTTTAAAATTGTTGACCTTGATGAAGCTTGGAGTTTTTTACAAGTGGCACAAGGAAAAGCTCTATCTATGCGTTTAGTTCGGGCAGGGCGTGCCATGAATGCAGGGGTCTATTTCGTTACTCAAAACGCCGACGATTTACTAGATGAAAAGATGAAGAATAATATTGGCTTGAAATTCGCCTTTCGTTCCACTGACCTAGTGGAAATCAAAAAGACCTTAGAATTTTTTGGCGTGGACAAGGAAGATGAAAACAATCAGAAACGCTTACGTGAATTAGAAAATGGACAATGTTTAGTTTCAGACATCTATGGTCGTGTAGGGGTTATGCAGTTTCACCCGATTTTTGAAGAGTTGCTTCATGCCTTTGATACCAGACCGCCTGTGCGAAATGAGGGGGAAAAATGACACAAAAACAAAAGAAATTTCTTCACTATAGTTGGATAACGCTCCTTTGTGTGGGCGTTATTTTACTTTTATTAGGCACGCTGGGCAATGCAGTACAAGCAACAGGCTTAGTTGATGAAACCATTGATACAAGCAACGAGTATTCCAAGTATGGTTTAAATCATTATCAGCTTGATTATTATGTGGACAATAGCTGGGGCTGGCTGCCGTGGAATTGGAGTGACGGCATAGGGCAATCAGTGATGTATGGACTGTATGCCATTACCAATTTCATTTGGACGATTTCTCTTTATCTTTCCAACGCCACAGGCTATTTGGTCAAAGAAGCCTACGCCTTGGATTTCATTAGTCAAACGTCTCAAGCGATTGGTGAGAACATGCAGACCATTGCAGGGATTACACCGAATGGCTTTTCCAGTTCGGGTTTTTATGTCGGCTTCCTTCTTCTTTTTATTCTGATTGTTGGAATCTACGTTGCCTATACAGGACTGGTGAAACGAGAAACGACCAAAGCTATACGAGCTGTGTTAAATTTTGTGGTGGTGTTTATTCTATCAGCTTCCTTTATTGCGTATGCTCCCGATTATATTGCGAAAATCAATGATTTTTCCAAAGATGTGAGCACTGCCAGTTTAGATATTGGGACAAAGATTGTCCTTCCCGATACGGATAGTCAAGGCAAAGACAGTGTGGATATGATACGTGATAGCCTATTTTCTGTTCAAGTCAAGCAACCGTGGTTATTACTTCAATATGGCTCAACCGATATAGAAACCTTAGGTGAAGACCGTGTGGAAAAGTTATTGGCTACCAGTCCAGATACAAACAATGGTGAAGATAGAGAAAATGTAGTGATTGAAGAAATTGAAGATCATGACAATACCTATTTAACACTCCCGAAGACCATTTCCCGATTAGGAACGGTCTTCTTTTTGTTTGTATTCAATATTGGTATCTCGATTTTTGTTTTCCTTCTAACAGGAATCATGATTTTTTCGCAAGTGCTATTTATTATTTTCGCTATGTTTTTGCCAATCAGTTTCCTATTAAGTATGTTGCCGAGTTTTGATGGCATGGGCAGGCATGCCATTACCAAGTTATTTAATGTGATTATGACAAGGGCTGGTATTACCTTGATTATTACCGTTGCCTTTAGTATTTCCACTATGCTTTATTCGCTGTCAGCAAGTTCTCCCTTTTTCATGATTATGTTTTTACAAATTGTGACCTTTGCAGGGATTTATTTTAAACTGGGCGATTTAATGAGCCTATTCTCTTTACAAAGCAACGACTCTCAAAACATGGGCAGACAAGTGTTTCGCAGACCTCGTCAAATGATGAATCGACAAACCAGAAGATTTCAACGCAGTATGAGTAAGATTTTTCGTGGAAAAGCAGGGTCAACGAAGCAAAAGACAATGACAACAAAGCAGAATCAAACCAATAAAGCTAACCATACTCGTCAAAATGAACGGACTACACCAAAGAAAGAAACAGCACTTTCCAATGTGAAAAAGCAACAAGGCGGTATCGGGCAACGATTAGGTGAAAAGACAGCCCATGTATTGGACACGAAAAATCGTCTAGTCAATAAAAGAAAGCAGGCTAAACAACAGATACAGGCGACACCAACCCATGTCAAATATGCCCTTCATCAAGGAAAAGAGAATGTCACTCATAATGTAACAGACTTTAAACAATCTATGGCAGATACCAAAGCTCAACGCAAACAACAGCGTATGAACCAGCAGGAGCAAAAACGAAAGAACATTGCTCAAAAGCGTTTGGAGCTGGATAAAGCAAAAGAAAAAAGACGAAAAGAAAACCCATCATCTCCTGTTCAGAATAACCAGCAGCATGTTCGCAAGCGTCAGCAAACCGTCACGCCTGTTTTGTCACAAAACACTAAACGTGAAAATCATCAGCGACCATTGAAAAAAGAGCAAAAACAAAAGACACCACCGAAGCAATTCAATCAGAGGAAGCTAAATAAAAGAACGGATAAGCGAGGACAACAAACATGAAGCTAAAAATAACAGTGATTTGTAGTGTGGTCTTCTCTCTCTTCTTTTTTCTCTTATTATTCCTAGTCATTTTCTTTGCAGATGATACGGACAGTGGCGAAAACAACAAGGATTCTTCTATTTCACAAGGCGGTGTGACCGTTTCACCAGAAGTGTTGGCACACCGTCCGTTGATTGAAAAATATGGTAAGGAATATGGGATTGAAGACTATGTTTCTTATATCTTAGCCATTATGCAAGTGGAATCGGGCGGTACAGCAGAAGATGTTATGCAAAGTTCCGAATCTTTGGGTTTACCGCCCAACAGTTTGAGTACCGAAGAGTCCATCAAACAAGGGGTTAAATATTTCAGTGAATTATTAACCAGTGCAGAACAACAAGGAGTGGATATAGATTCTGTTATCCAATCTTATAATTATGGCGGTGGCTTTTTAAATTATGTGAGGAGTCATGGGAAAAAATATACCTATGAATTAGCCGAACAGTTTTCTAAAGAGAAGTCGGGTGGTCAAAAAGCAGACTATCCCAATCCCATAGCCATACCTGTGAATGGTGGTTGGCGATATAACTATGGAAATCAGTTTTATGTTCAGTTGGTTTCACAATACCTAACCGACACTTCCCCAACAGAATTTGATGATGAAACCGTGCAAGTCATTATGGACGAAGCCTTGAAATACGAAGGGTTTCCCTATGTCTTTGGAGGGGCGTCGCCTACCACCTCTTTTGATTGTAGTGGCTTAATACAATGGGTGTATGACAAAGCTGGCATTTCTCTCCCTCGTGTCGCCCAAGATCAGTATGACGCTACGCAAGAAATCTCTATGGAAGAAGCCCAAGCAGGCGACCTTATCTTCTTTCATTCAACCTATAATGCAGGCACATATGTGACTCATGTGGCGATATATTTAGAGGGAAATCGCTTTTATCATGCAGGCGACCCAATCGGTTATGGCGACTTAAGCAGTCGTTATTGGCAAGACCATCTGATTGGGGCTAGACGTGTTATTCATAACTAAGAAAGGAATGAATCAAATGATTATAAAAATCGAGCGAAAAGAAAAGAAGGAGAAACCAAAGAAATCTAAAAAACCGAGCAAGCAAAGAAAAGTTCCGATGATTAAAGTTGGCACGCATAAGAAATTAACCTTTGTTTTATGGGTTTTATTGATTGGTAGTGTCGGATTTGGAATCTATAAAAATTTTACTGCCATTGACACTCATACTGTCCGTGAAACAGAAATCATTAAACAGCAGATTGTCGATACCAACCAAGTAGAAAGTTTTGTGAAATCCTTTGCGAAAGACTACTTTTCGTGGCAACAATCCCAAGAAGCCATTGATAAACGAAATGAAAAATTGACCCATTATTTGACGGAAGAATTGCAGGTATTAAATGAAGAAATGATTCGTAAGGATATTCCTACTAGTTCTAGTGTGAACGATATACAGGTGTGGCAGGTTTCTCAAGTGAATGAGAACACCTTTGAGGTACTGTTTTCTGTTGAACAAGTTATTACCGAAGACAAAGACAAGGAAACTATATCGTCTAGCTTTCATGTGGTTGTCCATATAGATGAATCAGATAATATGGTTATTATCAAAAATCCGACAATGAGTAAGAAACCTCAAAAATCGGACTACCAACCCAAACAGCTAGAAAGTGACCATACAGTAGATACAGAAACGATGGACGAAATCACTAGCTTTTTAGAAACGTTCTTCCAGCTCTATCCTACCGCCACAGAAAAAGAATTGACTTACTATGTAAGTAATCATGTGTTACCTATGATTAACAAGGAATATGTTTTCGAGGAATTGGTGAATCCTATCTTTACCAGAAAAGATAACCAAGTAATCGTGAATGTCGCTGTGAAATATTTAGATCAAGAAACAAAGGCAACCCAAATCTCGCAATTTGAGTTGATATTAGAAAAACAAGATAATTGGAAGATTGTAAAATAACAAATATTGGTACATGATTACAGATACTTTGTAATCATGTACTCTTTTTGATAAAAAATTGGAGATTCCTTTACAAATATGCTCTTACGTGCTATTATTTAAGTGACTATTTAAAAGGAGTTAATAAATATGCGGCAAGGTATTCTTAAATAAACTGTCAATTTGATAGCGGGAACAAATAATTAGATGTCCTTTTTTAGGAGGGCTTAGTTTTTTGTACCCAGTTTAAGAATACCTTTATCATGTGATTCTAAAGTATCCAGAGAATATCTGTATGCTTTGTATACCTATGGTTATGCATAAAAATCCCAGTGATAAAAGTATTTATCACTGGGATTTTTATGCCCTTTTGGGTTTTTGAATGGAGGAAAATCACATGAAAATTATTAATATTGGAGTTTTAGCTCATGTTGATGCAGGAAAAACTACCTTAACAGAAAGCTTATTATATAACAGTGGAGCGATTACAGAATTAGGAAGCGTGGACAAAGGTACAACGAGGACGGATAATACGCTTTTAGAACGTCAGAGAGGAATTACAATTCAGACAGGAATAACCTCTTTTCAGTGGGAAAATACGAAGGTGAACATCATAGACACGCCAGGACATATGGATTTCTTAGCAGAAGTATATCGTTCATTATCAGTTTTAGATGGGGCAATTCTACTGATTTCTGCAAAAGATGGCGTACAAGCACAAACTCGTATATTATTTCATGCACTTAGGAAAATGGGGATTCCCACAATCTTTTTTATCAATAAGATTGACCAAAATGGAATTGATTTATCAACGGTTTATCAGGATATTAAAGAGAAACTTTCTGCCGAAATTGTAATCAAACAGAAGGTAGAACTGTATCCTAATATGTGTGTGACGAACTTTACCGAATCTGAACAATGGGATACGGTAATAGAGGGAAACGATGACCTTTTAGAGAAATATATGTCCGGTAAATCATTAGAAGCATTGGAACTCGAACAAGAGGAAAGCATAAGATTTCAGAATTGTTCTCTGTTCCCTCTTTATCATGGAAGTGCAAAAAGTAATATAGGGATTGATAACCTTATAGAAGTTATTACTAATAAATTTTATTCATCAACACATCGAGGTCCGTCTGAACTTTGCGGAAATGTTTTCAAAATTGAATATACAAAAAAAAGACAACGTCTTGCATATATACGCCTTTATAGTGGAGTACTACATTTACGAGATTCGGTTAGAGTATCAGAAAAAGAAAAAATAAAAGTTACAGAAATGTATACTTCAATAAATGGTGAATTATGTAAGATTGATAGAGCTTATTCTGGAGAAATTGTTATTTTGCAAAATGAGTTTTTGAAGTTAAATAGTGTTCTTGGAGATACAAAACTATTGCCACAGAGAAAAAAGATTGAAAATCCGCACCCTCTACTACAAACAACTGTTGAACCGAGTAAACCTGAACAGAGAGAAATGTTGCTTGATGCCCTTTTGGAAATCTCAGATAGTGATCCGCTTCTACGATATTACGTGGATTCTACGACACATGAAATTATACTTTCTTTCTTAGGGAAAGTACAAATGGAAGTGATTAGTGCACTGTTGCAAGAAAAGTATCATGTGGAGATAGAACTAAAAGAGCCTACAGTCATTTATATGGAGAGACCGTTAAAAAATGCAGAATATACCATTCACATCGAAGTGCCGCCAAATCCTTTCTGGGCTTCCATTGGTTTATCTGTATCACCGCTTCCGTTGGGAAGTGGAATGCAGTATGAGAGCTCGGTTTCTCTTGGATACTTAAATCAATCATTTCAAAATGCAGTTATGGAAGGGATACGCTATGGTTGCGAACAAGGATTATATGGTTGGAATGTGACGGATTGTAAAATCTGTTTTAAGTACGGTTTATACTATAGCCCTGTTAGTACTCCAGCAGATTTTCGGATGCTTACTCCTATTGTACTGGAGCAAGCCTTTAGAAAAGCTGGAACAGAATTGTTAGAGCCATATCTTAGTTTTAAAGTTTATGCACCACAGGAATATCTTTCACGGGCATATAACGATGCTCCCAAATATTGTGCAAATATCGTAAATACTCAACTGAAAAATAATGAGGTCATTATTATTGGAGAAATTCCTGCTCGATGTATTCAAGATTATCGCAATGATTTAACTTTTTTTACAAATGGGCTTAGTGTTTGTTTAGCAGAGCTAAAAGGATATCAGGTTACCACTGGCGAACCTGTTTGCCAGACCCGTCGTCTAAATAGTCGGATAGATAAAGTAAGATATATGTTCAATAAAATAACTTAGTGCGTTTTATGTTGTTATATAAATATGGTTTCTTATTAAATAAGATGAAATATTCTTTAATATAGATTTGAATTAAAGTGGAAAGGAGGAGATTGTTATTATAAACTACAAGTGGATATTGTGTCCTATTTGTGGAAATAAAACAAGACTACGAATACGAGTGGATACTATACTTAAAAATTTCCCTTTATACTGCCCCAAATGTAAGAACGAAACTTTAATTAATGTTCAAAAAATGAATATAATAACAATCAAAGAGCCAGACGCCAAGACGCAGAGCCGATAATTTGAGAAATGAAACTCTCATCTTATCGGCTCTTTTTGTTTATCTGAATTTTACTGACTAGCCTTCAATATTTCTTGCTTCATTGATACCTTTTGCTAGTGCTTCCATTAAGGATAGTTCTTTGTCTGTAAAGCTATCCATGTATTTTTCTATCTGTAGCCTTCGAGTGCTTTTTATCAAATTATCTGTAGGTAAGAAAAATTCATCAATAGACACATGGAGTAATGATACAAGATCATAAAGCACCTGTGTACTTGGGTGTTGCCCTTTATTTTCTATATTTGTTAAATAACGTGGGTCAATTTCAATGATTGTTCCTACTTGTTCACGGGTGAGACCACGTTTTATTCGAGCCTCTTTAATCGCTAGACCAACGGCTCTAAAATCGTATTTATCTTCTTTTTTACGCATAATAAACCACCTCTATACATTTTACTGTTCCTATCCAAGTGGAAACAGGTATAGAAAAACGTGTTATGTAGTTTGTGAGTTCTTTTAAGAGCGCTATTATGCTTATGAATGTGATAAATCCAATCTCAAATAGAAAGGTCGCTGATTTTATTTACCCATACAACTATATAAAATTTAGTTATGCTGCTAAAAAGTAGATAAAATTGGCGACTGAATGGAGGTCACAGTCGCCATGAAAAAGATACGTCACTATCTAATTCTCTTAATTAGGTTCTTATCAAAAAAACTTACCCACCTACACTAGATAAATATGACCATCAATGTGGTTTTACAAATCGTATAGACAGAACAATTGAAGCACATGAACAGAGAAAACAATCTGTTTATGTGTTTTTTTGGCTACTTCGTGAATATCTTTTAAGATTTTTCTTCACTTATGCAACAAATCCCCCTTTCGTGTCGGGACTTAGTATGAAGGGAGATAAAGAAGTACATGCCACTCCCTTTCACGACAGAAAGGGGGTGAAAAACATGAAACCATCTTCTTTTCAAGAAACCATAGAAAATCAGTTTGACTATATCTGCAAACAAGCCATTGAAGATGAACGGAAAGATTATTTCAAACATCTAAGCAGACTGTCCAAAAAAGAAGTTTCATTTTCTGAAATAGATAACTACCTTGTCACCTCTTTTTCTACGGTTGATACGTATGTCACTGATTTTCAACTATTCACATTGTATGGATTAAGAATCAATGTTGAAAGTGATTTGTTAAGCGAAGCCTTACGCCACCTTCCAGAGAACAAGCGGAACATCATTTTACTTCATTATTTTATGGATATGAGTGATGTGGAAATTGCAGAATTACTAAATGTAAATCGTTCAACAGTTTATCGTCATCGAATAAGTGGACTAGCCATGATTAAAGAATTCATGAAGGAGTGTAAAGAATGAAAACAGCCTATCCAAGGGTTCCCTTCCCCCTCATTGTAAAGGCGACAGATGGCGACGTGGAAGCAATTAATCAGATTGTTAAACATTATCGAGGGTATACCTCAAAACGTTCTTTGCGTCGCATGACAGACGAATATGGCAATTCTCATATGGTTATTGATGAAACCCTACGTGGCAGAATGGAAACAAAACTCATCACCAAGATTTTAGCGTTCGAAATTAAATAATCTCATTTTTTCGTGGAAGCGTGTTGAACCGTTCCACGCTTCCCGATTTGGGAGGTTTGTTATTCCATCAAAGCCTACTGTATGTTCAGTATGTTTTGATAGGCTAACAAGCCAAACGTTCTTTGACAATTGAATAAAGCCAATCGAATACGTTTCGATAAGAAAAGAGCCAACGAACTAACACGCCATGATCTATGAAGATAGCGAGCGATTCATGTTAAAACTTCGTAAACAATCTTTAGCAGGATTGTTGCCATGACTTTCTTATCGTGATAATGATACTCCCGTATAGCCACAGTCCGAGCGTTAGTAGCGTCGCAGACAATGGGTACGGCTACATGAAAATCATGCAGGGGTGAAATGCCCGTGAGCTTTGCTAGAGCTGTTCGATTGCTGGGATATTCTTCTCTTGTCAATGTATTATCATAAAAATATTTGATATAATTATAGGTGAATATTGGAGTTTTCCTAGCCTATAATGGGAAAGGAGTAATAATGATAACGGTCACAAAAAAAGATTTAGTTGAGCTAGGATATGGAACTTCTTTTTCAGCAGACATCATAAAAAAAGCAAAAGAATTGATGATTACAAAAGGGCATACCTACTATCAATCTCGAAAGTTAGATAGAGTCCCTCGTGAAGCTGTTGAAGAAATTCTAGGAATTCGGTTTTCAAATGAAAACAGGTCTGAGTAGTTTTTGCACAGTAAGGAGTAAAAACTATGGTTAAAGACCCAATAAAAAAAGCAAAGAATGGAACCTATTATTTTCGTGCAAATCTAGGTTATGATTCTAAAGGAAAAAAAATTCAAAAATATCTTAGTGGATTCACTACTAAAAAAGAAGCAAGAGAAGAATATTCAAAACTACTACTGATGAAACCAGAAGAATTAAGTGAGAATAAGGATAAAATGACGTTTAATCATTATATCTTTGAAATTTTTCTTCCATGGTATAAGACACAGGTAAAGCTCAGAACATATGAAAATCGCTTACCAACTATTAAGAAACATTTCTCTTATTTTGATAAAATGGCTGTTTCCGATATTGAGCCTATTGATGTGCAAAATTGGCAACTAAAATTATCAAAGAAATGTAAGTCTTCTTATGTGAGAGCTGTTCAAGGACTATTTTCAGTTGCTATGGATCGAGCAATTGTCCTTGGGATAACCACCACAAATCCATCTAAGATTATTGGCAATGTGAAAAAGCAAAAGTCTAAAATTGAATTTTGGACAAAAGAAGAATTTGAAAAAGTAATCTCTCTAATTTATAAAGAAGATTACTATCAACACTTTTTATTTATCTCTCTGTGGTTTTTATTTATGACTGGAATGCGAATTGGTGAAGCTACTGCCATTCAATGGGAAGATATTGATTTTGACTCTGGAGTACTAACCATCAACAAAACACTTTATTACAAGAATCAATCGGATTATAGATTTGTTGAACCAAAAACAAAGGCGAGTGTTCGTCATATTGTATTAGATGAATGTACTCTAAATTATCTATCCGAATGGAAGAAAGCACAACAAAATCTAATTCAGACAGACTTTGTAATGAGCTATAACGGTATTCCTACCCAAAAACATACGCTAGCACATGCTATTGAACGCTATGCTAAGCTGGCTAGTATTCATCGAATCAGAATTCATGGTTTACGGCATTCGCATGCTTCCTTGTTAATCAGTATGGGAGAAAACCCACTCATCATTAAAGACCGTTTAGGACATGAAGATATTGAGACGACTTTAGGAACGTATGGACATCTTTATCCTAACAGTAATTTTGAGGTAGCTAACAAATTAAATGGAGCCATTTCCTTTAAAGAAGCAAAACAAAATTATGATACTTCACCAAAGAATCAATTTACTGTAGACTACTTGCGAAACAAAGAAATGAAAAAAGTGCAATAAAAGTGCAGTAAAAAAATAAGAAGAGCCAGAAACCCTTGATAAACAAGGATTTCTGGCTCTCCTACAACTACTCCCACTCCACCGTAGCAGGTGGTTTACTTGTAATATCATACACGATACGATTTACATGAGCGACTTCGTTTACGATGCGGACGCTGATTTTTTGTAAGACATCCCACGGAATGCGGGCAAAGTCAGCAGTCATGCCATCGATGGAAGTGACTGCGCGGATGCCGACCGTGTAGTCATAGGTACGACCATCCCCCATAACACCAACCGAGCGGATACCAGGCAGAACAGTGAAGTATTGCCAAATATCACGGTCAAGACCGGCATTAGCAATTTCTTCTCGTAAAATCAAATCAGAATCACGGACGATTTCTAATTTTTCTTCGGTCAGTTCACCAAGTACGCGAATACCTAAACCAGGTCCTGGGAAAGGCTGGCGCCAAACGATGGCATCAGGCATGCCAAGTTGGGTACCTAATTCTCGAACTTCATCCTTGAACAAGGTGTTCAAAGGTTCGATTAGTTCAAATTGCATGTCTTCAGGCAGTCCTCCCACATTATGATGGGATTTGATGGTTTGAGCAGTTTCGGTTCCAGACTCGATCACGTCGGTGTAAAGAGTACCTTGTGCTAAGAAAGAGACACCTTCTTTTCCAGCTAGCTTGGTTGCTTCATCGTCAAATACATAAACGAATTCATTCCCAATAATTTTCCGCTTTTGTTCAGGATCGGAAATGCCTTTTAGTTTATTAAGGAAACGATCTTTGGCATCCACTTTAATGATATTCAAACCAAATTTTCCGCCAAGGCTTTCCATTACTTGATCGGCTTCATTTTTCCGCAACAGACCATGATCAACAAAGATACACGTCAGTTGATCGCCGATTGCTTTTTGCAACAAGACGCCGACTACGCTGGAATCTACTCCGCCGGAAAGACCAAGCAAGACTTTTTTTGTGCCGACTTGTTCTCGGATTTTTGCAATTTGCATATCGATAAAATTGTCCATGCTCCAGTCGCCTTTGCATTGGCATACGTCAATGGCAAAGTGTTTCAACAAAGCATTGCCGTATTCTGAATGACGAACTTCGGCATGAAACTGGATACCGTACATTTTTCGTTCATGGTTTTGGATAGAAGCGATTGGGCAGTCCTTGCTGGTGGCAACCACGTCAAACCCTTCTGGAGCTTGCGTAACTAAATCACCATGGCTCATCCAAACCGTTTGTTTTTTTGGTGTAGAGGCGAATAATTCTGCATTTTCAGAAAGAACTTCAAGCTCTGCTTTGCCGTATTCCCGGTTTTTTGCCGGTTCAACTTTTCCCCCTAGTTTATAGGTGATCAGTTGCATTCCGTAACAGATACCTAATACTGGAATACCTAAATTGAAGATTTCTTCATCGATACCAAATGCGTCTTGATCGTAGACACTATTTGGTCCACCAGAAAGAATGATTCCTTTCGGGTTCATGGCTTTGACTTCTTCGGCGGTGATTCGGTGGCTTAATAATTCTGAGAAAACCCCAAATTCACGAATGCGGCGAGTGATCAGCTGGTTGTACTGGCTACCATAGTCAAGTACGATAATTTTTTCAACGTTTGGCAAATTGTCAACGTTTGTCACAATGATTACCTCTATTCCTTATTAGATTTATTGAATGAAAGATGACTCTTTCTCAACAGCTTAGTATTTACGAAGATAGATCTCATCGATCAAATGCTTCGTGGTTTTATGCAAAATTATATCGGCTCTGCTGCGAGTAGGCAAGATATACTCCTTTAAATTCTTCAAATTCACATTTTTCCACACTTGATCTGCCATTTGCAACGCAACTTGGCGATCTCCAGTGGCAAATTGATAATAATAATTCTCCGGATCTTGAAAAGCAGTATCCAATAGCTGTTCAAACCGTTCCAAATACCAATGCTCAATCAGTTTTGGTTCGGCATCAACAAAAATTGAAAAATCAAAAAAATCGCTGATATAAATTTGTTGATTTGCCGGTAATTGTAATGTATTAATCCCTTCAACAATTAAAATGTCCGGTTGTTCGATGGTTTCATATTCGCCTTCAATAATATCATACACACTATGAGAATAAATCGGAATATCGATTTTTGGTTTACCGGACTTGACTTCATTTAAAAATTGGATCAGATGTTCCATGTCATAGCTTTCGGGAAATCCTTTGCGATCCATGATGTCCCGTTCTTCTAAAACATGATTTGGATACAAAAAACCGTCTGTTGTAATTAGTTGTACATTGCGGCGGGGAAATAAGCGATCCAATAATGTTTGGACTAAACGGGCAGTGGTTGATTTTCCTACAGCGACAGAACCGGCGATGCCAATAATGAAGGGTGGCATTTTGACGTAGCGATGCAGGAATAAGCCTTTGCTTAAAGTCAGTGATTCAAACTCTTTCATATATAAGTGAATCAAATGGCACAGCGGGATGTAAACATCTTCTACATCCTGCATGGAAATGCGGTCGTTCAAACTTTTGATGCTATCTAACTCGGCTTGTGTCAGCGGCATGTTGCCATTAGTATAAAATCCTTGCCACTGTTCGCGGGGAATCCGGTAAAAATTCATTTTATCATCCATTAAATGGTGCTCCTTCGTTCGTCTAAGGAAAGGATTTTTCAAAGCCCTTCCGATTCTCACTACCCATACTCGCGAATATTTTAACACAAAAAGTCCTTCAACATGACTTGGAACAGGAAATTAATGCAGGGAAATTGTCTTCGTGCTAAGATAAAAGCAAAAGAAAGGAAGGCAGTAAATGAAAAAAATCGTAATTTACGGTGACAGCATTGCCGCCGGATTGTTTGAAGGGAAAGAATCGACTCTTTTAGATACATCAATTGCAAAGACCCTCAATAATATGGGCGTTTCTGATTTTCAAGTCGTCAATCTTGGAAAACGCGGTGCCTCCACTGTGTCTGCTTTGGCAGAACTTTCGCTGGCTGTGCAAGAAGAACCGGATAGTATCGTCGTAAACGTGGGAATCAATGATGCCATTAATCTGCGGGACAATCAAACGCAGTATGAACAAAATTTACAAAAAATCCTCACCGCTTTTCCAGCAGAAAAAGTTATTTTTGTTGGTCCCAGCTTTGTGGATAGTCGTAAGAAAACACAGGCAGATTCTGAAATTTTGCAAACGTATATCGCAACGGCTAAAAAAGTGGCTTCAAATACCGCCGTGGATTTCATCGATATGTATCACCACATGACGGTTTATCCGGCGCCAACAGAATATTTGCAAGAAGACGGGTTGCATCCGTCAAAATTTGGGTATGAATTACTAGGGGCGTTGATCGCTCGTAATATAAAAAATAAATGGGTAGGATAAAAAAATGAGCAATCACTACTATACGGAGCGTCCGGACACGGCGCACAATTTTGATCAATGGGAATTTGAATTGAAAGGCAAGCTGTTTCACTTTGTTACCGACAGCGGTGTTTTTTCAAAAAAAACGGTGGATTATGGGTCACGGGTGCTGATTGACGCGATGACGGCAGAAGAGTTGCCAGATGGGACATTGTTGGATGTGGGCTGTGGGTACGGACCGATTGGTTTGGCTTTGGCGGCCGCTTTTCAGCGTCCGGTAGAAATGGTGGATATCAATGAACGGGCAGTCCATTTAGCCCAGGAAAATGCTAAGCGCAATGGCATCGATTCCGTTGATATTCATTCATCAAATATTTATGAAACACTGCATCAAACAGATTACGCAGCCATTGTCAGTAACCCGCCGATTCGTGCCGGCAAGCAAGTCGTCCACGAGATTTTACAAGGAGCGTATGACCTGTTGAAGCCAGCAGGAACTTTGACAATCGTGATCCAGAAAAAACAAGGGGCACCCAGCGCCAAAGCAAAAATGACCGAAGTTTTTGGAAATGCGGCCATCATCCATAAAGATAAGGGCTATTACATCATCCAAAGCGTAAAAGAGTAGCTCAATGAAAAGACAGAAAGGACACTTTGAGGGACTGTTGACGTAATTTTGTTTTCAACGCCAACAGTCCCGTTGCTTTTCAAAAGCAACTATTTTTTTTGAAAGAAGTTTGGTACACTGAATGCGTGAAGAAAAGGGGTGAATCAATGAAATTAACAATCAAACAGATTGCCGAAATGGCAGGCGTTTCCGTAACAACGGTCTCACAGATTTTAAATAATAAAGGCACGCGATTTAGTGATGATACCCGGCGACGCGTTTGGGAAATCGTTAATAAGTATCAGTACAAGCCGGATTTTTTTGCGTCTAATTTGATTAATCGTCATTCAAAAACGATTGGAATGATCGTACCGGATGTAACGGATTTTTTCTTTTCCAAAATTGTTGAAGGGGTCGAGCGCTACGTCAATCCGTTGGGGTACATGATTGTTCTTTGCAATTCTCAGCACGATCAGGAAAAAGAAATCAGTTATCTCGAAGAATTGAGTCACCGTTCAGTGGATGGTATTTTACTGGCAACCCCAAATAAATTAGCGGAAGGCTATGAGTTGGGCAGTCCGTTTTATCATAAAATGCCGATGATTTTGATCGATCGGGGAATCAATCAGCGGGAAAGTGGGCGATTGATTGTCAAAGATTACGAAGGCTCCTATCAAGCTGTTTCGTATCTCATAAAAAGCGGCCATCGCCATATTGGAATGTTGAAGGAAAGCACCGGGTATTACCAATTAGAAGAGCGCTACAACGGTTATCGCCACGCCTTGAAAGATCATGGCATTCCTTACAAAGGGAAATATATCGTTGCCGACAGTTTGACTGTAAACGGCGGATACCAAGCCGCTAAAGAATTATTGAAACAAAAAGAGATTACGGCGATTTTTTGCGGAAATGACGCGATGGCGATTGGGTGCTATCAAGCAATTTACGAATTAGGAAAAAAAGTTCCCGAGGATATTTCCGTTGTGGGGTTTGACGGTCTCAGCCTTTCCGAGTATGTGATTCCGCCATTAACGACTGTTTTTCAACCGAGTTTTGACATTGGTTTTCACGCAGCAAAATTTTTAGTAGATGCCATTGAGTTCCCGGAAAAACGGGTACCCAATAAAGTGTTCGATACTAAATTAATTATTCGTGAGAGCGTAGCGGTGTTGACAACCGAATAAGAATCCTGTATAGTCCTTTTGTAAGCGTTTTAACAAAAAGAATATATTAGGTAAACTAGTTTACTAAAGTGGTTTACCGGATAAAATATTGTTGTATACTAGAGAAGAAGAGTAGGGGGCAAAAAAATGCGAATGGTGGATTTGATCGAAAAGAAACGTGACGGTCAAGTGTTATCTAAAGAAGAAATTGATTTTATCGTTACTGAATATACGGCGGGAACGATTCCTGATTATCAAATGAGCGCGTTATTAATGGCAATTTTCTATCAAGATATGACGGATGAGGAAATCACAAACTTGACGTTGGCAATGGCCTATTCCGGGGAAGTCATCGATCTTTCTTCAATCGAAGGAATTAAAGTTGACAAACATTCAACGGGTGGCGTAGGCGATACCACAACCTTGATTTTAGCACCGTTAGTGGCAAGTGTCGGCGTGCCGGTCGCGAAAATGTCAGGACGAGGATTGGGATTTACCGGTGGTACGTTGGATAAATTAGAATCAATCCCAGGATTTAAAATAGAAATTTCAGAAGAACGCTTTATCCAAATCGTGAACGAAAGCAAGGTAGCAGTCATTGGACAGTCCGGTGATTTGGCCCCTGCGGATAAAAAACTCTACGCCTTGCGAGATGTTACAGCAACCGTTAATTCGATTCCGCTGATTGCCAGCTCGATTATGAGCAAAAAAATTGCGGCTGGAGCCGATGCCATCGTGCTAGATGTGACTACCGGTGACGGCGCCTTCATGAAAAACATTGAAGATGCCCGGCGATTGGCGCATACCATGGTTCGAATCGGAAAACTTGCGGAGCGGCAAACCATGGCGGTGGTTTCTGATATGTCTCAACCATTAGGCGAAGCAATCGGAAATAGTTTGGAAATCGTGGAAGCAATCGAAACGTTGCAAGGCAAAGGTCCGGCTGATTTGGTGGAAATGTGTTACGCATTAGGCAGTCAAATGGTAGTTTTAGCGAAAAAAGCGGCAAATCTGGAAGAAGCACGGAAGATGTTGGAAGAAGCATTGACCTCTGGGCAAGCCCTTGAAAAATTCAAAGAAATGGTTCGCAACCAAGGCGGAGATACACGGGTAATCGATCATCCAGAAGAACTTTTGACAGCAAGCTATGAAATAGAATTGCCTGCCTTAAAAGACGGAGTAGTTACCAAACTGATTGCCAATGAAATTGGGATTGCGGCGATGATGCTTGGTGCTGGTCGTCAGACCAAAGAAGACAGCATTGATCACGCAGTTGGATTAAAGCTTCATAAGAAGATTGGCGATGCTGTCAAAAAGGGCGAATCACTGCTGACGATTTACAGCAATCGGGAAACAATCAGCGAAGTAGAAAAATTACTGTATGAAAATATCGAAATTGGTGAAAATGGGGATGAACCACCATTGATCCATGATATAATAACAGAATAGGAGTGGAAAAAATGGAATTAAACAGAATGATCGACCACACAATTTTAAAACCAGAATCAACAGAAGAAGACGTATTGCGAATTATCGAGGAAGCAAAAAAATATCATTTTTACTCTGTATGTATTAATCCAACTTGGGTAAAATTAGCCGCTGAAAAATTAGCCGGCGAACCAATTGCAGTATGTACGGTAATCGGATTTCCTTTAGGGGCAAACACTTCTGAAGTGAAAGCCTATGAAGCCACCGACGCTATCAATAACGGTGCAGATGAAGTAGACATGGTCATCAACATCGGTGCTTTAAAATCAAAACAATACAAAAAAGTACAAAGCGATATCGAAGCAGTCGTTCAAGCGGCAAAAGATCGTGCATTGGTCAAAGTCATCATTGAAACAGCATTGTTAGATAACGAAGAAATCGTAAAAGCTTGTGAATTAGCCAAAGCGGCTGGTGCCGATTTTGTTAAAACATCGACTGGTTTTTCTACGGGGGGAGCAGTTGCAGCCGATGTTCGCTTGATGCGTCAAACGGTTGGTCCAGAAATGGGTGTGAAAGCCTCTGGCGGAATCCACAGTGAAGCAGAAGCAATGGCAATGGTAGAAGCTGGAGCAACCCGTTTAGGTGTGAGTGCCAGTGTGGCAATCGTTACTGGATCAACGGGTACTGGCTATTAAACAAATGTATTGAAGGAGAAAATGATGGAAGCAAAGAAAGAATGGATTGAGATTGCAACCGATGCACTGGACAAAGCGTATGTTCCTTATTCCCATTTTCCAGTGGGGGCCTGTCTAGTAACCAAAGAGGGAAAAACCTATCAGGGAATCAACATCGAAAATGCTTCGTTTGGCTTGACAAATTGCGCAGAACGGACCGCTTTTTTCAAAGCCGTTTCTGAAGGCGAAAAGGAATTCAGCCATTTGGTTGTTGCGGGGCATACCCCACATCCTATTTCTCCTTGCGGTGCTTGCCGCCAAGTGATGGCAGAATTTTGTGACCCGGAGATGCCGGTAACTTTAGTCGGCGATGATGGCGCGACAAAAGAAACGACCGTGAGAGGGTTACTACCTTACGCATTTACAGACAAAGATTTATAACCTAGGTTCATTCAGTCATCATGGCTGTTGAAAAATAAAAAACTATTTTAGGGGGTTTTACAGAAATGAAAAAAGCAAAATTATTTGGTCTTGGGACAATCGCTTTAGCAAGTGCATTAGTTCTAGGCGCATGCGGCGGCGGTAACGGCGGATCAACAGATTCAACAGGCGGCGGCGACACAGAAGGCAAATCAGATGCTGAACACAGTGTAGCCATCGTTACCGATATCGGTGGTGTTGATGACCGTTCCTTTAACCAATCTGCTTGGGAAGGTTTGCAAGCATGGGGGAAAGATCATGATATCGCTCGCGGTACTGGCGGATATGACTACATCCAATCAAATGATGCATCAGAATACACAACAAACATTGACTCTGCTGTATCAAATGGTTTCCATACCATCTTTGGTATTGGTTATTTGCTAGCAGATTCAATCGCAACAGCAGCTGATGCTAACCCAGATACAAACTTCGGGATCATCGACTCAGAAATTCCTGACAAAGACAATGTTGTATCTGCAACATTTAAAGACAATGAAGCCTCTTACCTAGCAGGTGTTGCGGCTGCTGAAACGACAAAAACGGACAAAGTTGGTTTTATCGGTGGTGAAGAAGGGGTCGTTATCGACCGTTTTGAAGCTGGATTCGTTTTAGGTGTTGAAGACACTGCGAAAAAATTAGGCAAAGAAATTGAAGTAAGCGTTGAATACGCTGCATCATTTGGTGATCCTGCTAAAGGGAAAGCGTTAGCCGCAGCAATGTTCCAAGGTGGCGCGGACGTGATTTTCCATGCTTCAGGCGGTACAGGTGCGGGTGTCTTCCAAGAAGCAAAAGCTATCAACCAAAAACTAAATGAAGGCGACGAAAAGAAAGTTTGGGTTATCGGTGTAGATAGCGACCAAGATGCTGAAGGAAAATACAAAACAGCAGATGGCAAAGACGATAACTTCACTTTATGTTCTACTCTTAAAGGAGTAGGGGCAGCTGTACAAGATATCTCAACGCGTGCGTTGGAAGATAAATTCCCTGGTGGGGAACATCTTATTTACGGTTTGAAAGACGGCGGTGTTGATTTAACAGAAGGCTACCTTTCAGATGATGCAAAATCAGCCATTGAAACGGCAAAACAAGAAATTATCGATGGAAAAGTTGAAGTTCCAGAAAAACCTTAAGAATCAACGTGTATCTATGGTCTTGCTTGTAAAAGCAAGATCATAGTTCTCATGAAAATCGTTCTTTATGAAAGAACGAGCGGAACGCTTTTTCATAAGGAAACTATTTTCCTTGAGAACGAACCAAAAATTAGACGTTTGACCGTTGTGAATAGAGAAAAAAGTAAGGATGTGAAAAATTTGGCTCAAGAAGAGAACTATGTCATCGAAATGCAACACATTACCAAAGCGTTCGGGACATTCAAGGCCAATGATGATGTCAACCTAAAGGTAAGACCTGGTGAGATTCACGCACTGCTGGGAGAAAATGGTGCCGGAAAATCGACCTTGATGAATGTCTTGTCAGGCTTATTGGAGCCAACTTCCGGCGACATTTTTATGGATGGCAAAAAAGTTGCCATCACAAGTCCGACGGCTGCCAATAAACTGGGAATCGGGATGGTCCACCAGCATTTCATGTTAGTGGATGCGTTTACGGTCACTGAAAACATTATTTTAGGAAGTGAGCCGAGTCATCTAGGGTTTATCGACCGTAAAAAAGCACGGGAAGAAATCAAACGGGTTTCTGAAAAGTACAAGCTTTCCGTTGATCCAGATGCGTACATTCGGGATATCTCCGTGGGGATGCAGCAACGGGTAGAAATTTTGAAAACTTTATACCGTGGTGCTAATGTTTTGATCTTTGACGAACCAACTGCAGTATTGACGCCGCAAGAAATCGAAGAATTAATCGATATCATGCAGGGACTGGTCAAAGAAGGTAAATCGATTATTTTAATTACCCATAAATTAGATGAAATCAAAAAAGTTGCTGATCGCTGTACGGTTATCCGTCGCGGAAAAGGTATCGGTACTGTTGATGTGAAAGATGTGACTTCTCAACAATTGGCGGATATGATGGTCGGTCGGGCAGTTTCCTTTAAAACACCGAAAAAAGAAGCCAATCCGCAAGAAGTTGTGTTGGCAATTGATCAGTTGGTTGTAAAGGAAAGCCGTGGTTTGGAAGCAGTGAAGAACCTGAGTTTGGAAGTTCGTGCTGGTGAGGTATTAGGAATTGCCGGAATTGATGGAAACGGTCAGTCAGAACTGGTTCAGGCATTGACAGGACTGCGAAAAGTTGAAAGTGGCACGATCAAGCTCAATGGAGACGACATCACCAATAAAAAACCAAGACAAATCACGGAAAGTGGCGTCGGTCACGTACCGGAAGATCGTCACAAGTACGGTTTAGTTTTAGAAATGACTTTGTCAGAAAATATGGCGATGCAAACCTATTATCGTGAACCAATCAGCAAACATGGTGTGCTGGATTATGGTGAAATGAATGAAAAGGCACGTGACTTGATTGCCGAATTTGATGTTCGGACAACCAACGAATTAGTCCCAGCCAAAGCGCTATCTGGCGGAAATCAGCAAAAAGCTATCATCGCTCGAGAAGTTGATCGTGATCCTGATTTGCTGGTCGTTGCCAATCCTACTCGAGGGCTGGATGTGGGAGCAATCGAGTTTATCCATAAACGGTTGATTGAACAACGTGATAAATTTAAAGCCGTTCTACTAATCAGTTTTGAATTGGAAGAAATTTTAAATGTTTCTGACCGCATTGCAGTTATTCATGCCGGAGAAATCGTCGGAGTTGTTGATCCGAAAGAAACCACCGAAAATGAATTGGGCTTATTGATGGCAGGATATTCCTTAGAAGAAGCTCGTGCAGAATTAGAAAAAGCGGAAGCGGGTGAGCCAGTTGAATAAACGTTCAGAACAAATTAGAAATATTCTTGTCCCGGTCATCGCTGTTTTAATGGGCTTTTTGATTGGTGGAATCATTATGGCGGCATTTGGTTACAGTCCGATTGCCGGGTATCAACGAATGATTGAAACCGTCTTTTTAAATCCTCAGACGAAAGCATTAAATCCTAAAAATATCGGTGAAATTTTTGTTACAGCCGGACCGCTGATTTTTACCGCATTAGGCTTTTCTGTCGCTAACTCAGCCGGTTTTTTCAATATCGGGCTTTCTGGGCAAGCGTTGTGCGGTTGGGTAGCAAGTATTTGGGTCGCACTAGCGATGCCGGATGCACCAAAAGCTGTTGTATTGCCTTTAGCGATTATTGCCGGCGCTGTTTCTGGAGCGATTGCAGCAGCAATCCCCGGGATTTTACGGGCGGTATTTGGAACCAGTGAAGTCATCGTAACAATTATGATGAACTACATTTTGTTATATACCAGTACTCATATTGTAAATAATGTGATGAACGAAAATCTGATGAGCAATAAAGGTGTTACCAAAATGATTGGTGCCAACGGATCATTGCGGGCATCTTGGTTAAGTCAATTGAGTAATGGCTCACGACTAAATATGGGTATTTTCTTAGCACTTATTTTTCTCGTTCTTGTTTGGTTCTTGATGAAGAAAACAACATTAGGATATGAAATCCGTTCAGTAGGGCTGAACCCATTTGCCTCTGAATATGCCGGTATGAGCAGCAAACGAACGATCATCGTTTCGATGGTTATTTCAGGAATGTTGGCGGGTCTTGGCGGTGTTGTTCAAGGATTAGGAACTTTCCAAAACTTCTTTGTTCAAGGAACCTCTTTGAGTATTGGATTTGATGGAATGGCGGTTTCCTTGTTGGGAAGCGGCAGCTCAATCGGAATCTTGTTATCTGCATTGTTGTTCAGTGTCTTGAAACTTGGTGGACAAGGAATGCAATTTGCCGGTATTCCGTCTGAATTGGTGGACGTGGATATCGCCATCATTATTTTCTTTGTAGGAATCAGTTTTGTGATTCGTTTTGCTTTGGCAAAAATTTTCGGTACGAAAAAAGAAGTTGCCGTTGTAAAAGAAGTAGAAGCAAAACCTAGCGACCAAGATAAAGAAGGGGGAGCTATCTAATGGATATTAATTTAATTGCCTCGATTGTGACCCAAACGTTGGTTTACGCTGCACCATTGATTTTAACGGCTTTGGGGGGAGTTTTCTCAGAACGAAGCGGGATCGTCAATGTTGGTTTGGAAGGAATCATGGTTATGGGAGCTTTTGCCGCGATTGTTTTCAACATCGAAATGGCGGATCAATTAGGCTCGTGGACACCATGGGTTGGTGTGTTGGTCGGCGGTGTTGTGGGAATGATTTTTTCAATCCTCCACGCAGCAGCTACAATCAATTTCCGAGCAGATCATATTATCAGTGGGACCGTAATGAACTTGATGGCGCCAGCCTTAGCAATTTTCTTAGTCAAGGCGATTTATGGCAAAGGTCAAACGGATAATATCACGGAAATTTTTGGCTACTATAGTTTCCCTATTTTGAAGGACATCCCAATCATCGGTCGTATTTTCTTCACGGATACTTTATTGCCAGCTTATGTAGCAATTTTGATTTCAGTGATTGCTTGGTTCATTATTTTTAAAACAAAATTTGGTTTGCGTTTGCGTTCTGTGGGAGAACATCCTCAAGCAGCAGATACGTTGGGAATCAATGTTTATGCAATGCGTTACGCCGGCGTTTTGATTTCTGGTTTTCTAGGAGGAATGGGGGGCGCATTATTTGCCCAATCAATCTCTGGTCGTTTTGCGGTAACTACGATTGCCGGACAAGGATTTATCTCAATGGCTGCAATGATCTTCGGTAAATGGAATCCATTAGGTGCAATGGGTGCAGCCCTCTTCTTCGGATTTGCGCAAAACATCAGTATCGCCGGTTCAAAACTGCCGCTGATTTCCTCAATCCCAGATGTTTATTTACAAGCAGCACCATATGTATTAACGATTTTAGTGTTGGTCATCTTCCTAGGCAAAGCCTCCGGACCAAAAGCTAACGGAAAAAATTATATCAAATCCAAATAAGCAATTCGTATTCAAGGGTGGGACTAAGGGACAATGTTTCTTCGTCCTGCCCTTTTGCTGTGAATCACTACGATTGGCTTGCAGAGCAAGGCAGAGTAGAGGATTGCAAGTGCAACTTTAAAGAAGAAATTAGTTGCACTGTATGCGAAGCGAACAGTACTAGGCGAATGAAAAGAGCGTAGTTACCTTCATTCGAATCACTGCGATTGGCTTGCAGAGCAAGATAGAGTAGAGGATTGCAAGTGCAACTTTAAAGAAGAAACTAGTTGCACGGTATGCGGAGCGAACAAGTACGAGGTAAATGGTCAAACAAGTCAATTTCGTCAATCTTTAGTAAGATAGACGTATAACAAATAAAGAAAGTAGGGAATAGAATGTTTAAACGTGTACATTTGATTGTAATGGATTCAGTCGGAATCGGTGAAGCACCAGATGCGGAAAAATTCGGTGATGTTGGGGCAGATACTTTAGGACACATTGCGGAAAAGGCCGGCTTAACGATCCCTCATTTAGAAAATCTAGGTTTAGGAACGATTCGTCCTTTAGAAGGTGTTGCAGCAGTCGACACCCATAAAGGGTATGCAACAAAATTAGAAGAAATTTCTGTCGGAAAAGACACGATGACAGGACACTGGGAAATTATGGGCTTGAACATCAAGAAACCATTCCGCGTCTTTCCAAATGGATTTCCCGATGATTTATTAAAACAAATCGAAGACTTCTCTGGACGTAAAGTAGTTTGCAACAAACCTTACTCTGGTACAGAAGTGATTAATGATTACGGCGAACATCAAATGAAAACTGGAGATCTGATTGTTTATACGTCAGCCGATCCTGTTTTGCAAATTGCTGCCCATGAAGAAATCATTCCATTAGAAGAGCTTTATCGAATTTGCCAATATGTGCGTGATATTACGAAAGATGAACCTTACATGATTGGTCGTATTATTGCGCGTCCATACGTAGGTGAACCAGGAAACTTTACTCGCACCAGCAATCGCCACGATTATGCCTTGGATCCTTTTGGCAAAACCGTCTTGGATTCTTTAAAAGAAAACGGAAATGATGTGATTGCTGTTGGAAAAATCAATGACATCTTTAATGGACAAGGAATGACCCAAGCAATCCGCACGAAGAGCAATATGGATGGTGTAGATCAATTGCTGAAGGTGATGAAGCAAGAATTTACTGGTTTGAGTTTTACCAACCTTGTTGATTTTGATGCATTGTATGGTCATCGTCGGGATGTTGTCGGTTATGCCCACGCAATTGAAGATTTTGATTTGCGTCTGCCAGAATTGTTTGATGCCATGGCAGAAGATGATTTGTTGATGATTACTGCCGATCACGGCAATGACCCAACCTTCCCAGGAACGGATCATACCCGCGAATATGTACCTTTGTTGGTTTACAGTAAAAAAATGACAGAACAAGGAGCATTACCTCAAGGGTTTTACTCAGATATTTCAGCAACTATCGCTGACAACTTTGGCGTACCAGCCACAGAAAACGGCAACAGCTTCCTGAAATTTTTGAAATAAACTATAGCTAGCTAAGAAAAAATATCAGTTTCGCTTTTACTAAGCAGTTTAGCGAAATGATATACGGCGTGAAAATCAAACTCATTTTTCTATCAGAAAAATGAATACTTTAAAATGAACAAGGATGTCAGTTTCGCTTTTATTAAGCAGTTTAGCGAAATGATATACGGCGTGAAAATCAAACTCATTTTTCTATTAAAAAAATGAATACTTTAAACTGAACAAGGATGTCAGTTTCGCTTTTACCAAGTAGTCTAGCGAAATGATATACGGCGTGAAAATCAAACTCATTTTTCTATCAGAAAAATGAATACTTTAAAATGAACAAGGAGTGGCGCAATGTCTGAACAGATTAAACAAACAATTGAATTTATCCGAGAAGCGGGAGTCAAAGAAGTAGACTTTGGCTTGATTTTAGGCTCGGGTTTAGGTGAATTAGCTGATGAAATCACCGATCCAATCAAAATTCCTTACCAAGAAATCCCACATTTTCCTGTCTCAACAGTCGTGGGACATGCCGGACAATTGGTTTATGGTGAACTAGCAGGGAAAAAAGTTTTAGCTATGCAAGGACGTTTCCATTATTATGAAGGTCACTCGATGCAAACAGTTACTTATCCGGTTCGCGTGATGGCAGCGCTGGGCGCACACTCATTGGTAGTAACCAATGCCAGTGGCGGTGTAAATGAAACCTTCACACCGGGAGATTTGATGCTGATTACCGATCAAATTAATTTCACCGGAAATAATCCGTTGATCGGCAGTAATGACGAAAAAATCGGCCCTCGTTTTCCTGATATGAGTCAAGCATATACGCTGACTTACCGGGAAACAGCAAAAAAAGTTGCTGAAAAACGCCAACTACATCTTCGCGAAGGTGTGTATATGGGCTTTTCTGGACCAACTTATGAAACTCCGGCAGAGGTTCGTTTTGCCCGAATCGCAGGAGCAGATGCGGTTGGGATGTCTACTGTTCCGGAAGTTATTGTTGCGGTCCACAGTGGACTAAAAGTTCTTGGGATTTCTTGCATTACCAATTTAGCTGCCGGTATGCAGGCAAGTTTGAATCATGAAGAAGTTGTGGAAACAACCACTCGTGTGAAGGCAGAATTCAAAGCGTTGATCAAAGAAACTTTGGCGGCATTGTAGAAGGGAGATTTTTATGAGCGTTCATATTGAAGCAAAAGCAGGCGAGATTGCCGATAAAATATTATTACCAGGGGATCCATTGCGGGCGAAATATATTGCTGAAACATTTTTGGAAGATCCGATTTGTTACAACAATGTCCGGGGGATGTTGGGATATACCGGTGTTTATAAAGGAGAGCGCATCTCGGTTCAAGGAACAGGGATGGGTATGCCTTCAGCAAGTATCTACGCGCAAGAGCTGATCACTTCTTATGGGGTGAAAAAATTGATTCGTGTCGGTACTTGCGGTGCAATTTCAAAAGATGTCCACGTTCGGGATTTGGTCATTGGACAAGCAGCAGCAACGAGTTCTTCCATGGTTGCCAAAAACTTTTCTAGTTTCCATTACCCCCCTATTGCTGATTTTAATTTGCTGTTAAAAGCATACGAAATCTCAAAAGAAAAAGGCTATACGACACATGTAGGAAATCTTTTGTCTGAAGATACGTTCTACAAAGATGATATGACGGAAACCTTGCAACTGGCAGAATTGGGTGTCATGGGAGTGGAAATGGAAGCCGCAGCTTTGTATTACCTAGGATCAAAATTCCATGTACAAACGTTGGCAATTTGCACCGTCAGTGATCATATTGTGACCGGCGAAGCAACATCTGCGGAAGAACGTCAAACCACCTTTAATGAAATGATCGAAGTTGGATTGGAAACAGCAATTGGGTAACAACGAAAGGAACATACGAGAGAAAGCCGGAATCCTGATTCCGGCTTTTTTTGTAAGCACGATTTTTGCCGGAGACCTTACAGAGCACGTATACTTAAAATAGATAACGCTTTCATTGGTGTCAAGAAAACGGAGGTGTAAACTATGGCGATGATTCAGACGCAACAGCTGACAAAAATGTATGGGAAACAGCGGGGGATTTTAGATATCACCTTATCCGTGGAGAAAGGCGAGATTTTTGGTTTTATTGGTCCAAATGGTGCAGGAAAATCTACAACGATCCGGTTGCTGTTGGCGATGCTTTTTCCTACCAGTGGTACGGCAATGATTGACGGTAAAGATTGTTTTACACAAAGTCGTGAGGTAAAACAGTTGATAGGGTACACACCGGCAACGGTCAATTATTATAAACAGATGACGGCGGAAGAACTATTGCGGTATTCGGCAAAATTTTATCGGAAAGACTGCGCCAATAAAATGATGGTATTGGCTGAAAGGCTGAATTTGGATCTAACAAGAAAAATCAAAACCTTATCTAGCGGCAACAAGAAAAAAGTCGGAATTATTCAAGCATTGCAGCATGAACCCAATGTTTTGATTTTTGATGAACCCACCAGTGGGCTGGATCCTTTTATCCAAAATCAATTTTTTGATTTGTTGGCAGAGGAGAAGAAAAAAGGGGTAACGATCTTGTTTTCCTCACATGTGATGAGCGAAGTGGAACGGATTTGTGATCGAGTGGCGATTATTCAAAATGGTCAGTTGTTGAAAGTCGAGAGGATGGAACAATTGACAAGGAGTCGATTTAAACGAATCTACGTGAGGTACCAGGAATTACCGGATTTTTCTGATTTGAAAAAAAGTGACTTCCAACAAACAAAAAATTCAGCGACTTTTTTATATGAAGGAGAACTACCGTTTCTTTTAGCAACAATCAATCAACCCGGACTGCTTGATTTAAAGATTACGGAGCCGTCTCTTGAAGAAGTTGTCATGCAGTATTATGAAGGGCGGGAGGAAAAATGACACTTTTTGTTCAGGAATTGAAACAAAATTATTTTTCAACGCTGATTTGGCTGGTTTTGCTGATTGTTTGTAACATCTTGCTGTTGACCAGTTTTCAGGCAACGGCGGAGCTGGCGCAATCAACAGAGGCATTTTTGGCGCAGTACCCGCAAGAGTTTATCCAAGCACTGCATTTAGATGTATTGGAGATGACAGATGTGCTGCATTTTTATGCCAGTCGGGCTCAATTACTGACTGCTATTTTAGGGAGTGCTTTTGCAGGAATCTTGGGAGCTACCATGCTTACGAAAGAGGAAAGTGAGCAGACAAGCGAATTTTTGTTGGCTAAACCTATCAGTAGAGGAAATATTCTGATGGGAAAATTTGCCAGTGTCGTTGTGTTAGTCACGCTATTCAACGGGATATTTGCACTCAGTAATTTTGTATTACTACGTCTATTTCAGCTTACGGATTTTAGAATGGACAGCTTTCTTTGGCTGACACTGGGCACTTGGTTGCTACACCTTTTCTTTGCTTGTATCGGTTTTTTTATCTCTGGGTTTACGATTTCAATCAAAACGAGTCTTTCCCTTGTTCTAGGGAGCATTCTGGTTTTATATGTCATTAGCCTGATTCCAGCGTTACAAGAAAAGTTGGCGTTTTTCCACTTTTTGACACCCTTCAGCTATTTTAATACCAAGGATTTGGTGGTCGAAAGAAAAATCCAAGGGGCGTATTTGCTGCTATTTCTTATGGGGTGTACACTATTTCTGGGAATCACGTGGTATCATTATCGCCATAAAGACATCAACAGCTAAAAAAAACATTCATCGCTGTGGGAGGCAAGACAAAAGTCTTACATTCCGCCAGCAGACGAATGTTTTTTAGTTACTTCTTATAAGTAATATTTTTTGATAACGGTCAGATCATCATTCAATTCATAAACAAGCGGTTTGCCTGTTGGAATTTCAAGATCCATGATATCTTCATCAGAAATGCCTTCGATATGTTTTGCTAAAGCACGTAAAGAGTTACCGTGAGCAGCAACTAAGACAGTTTTGTCGTCTTTCAAAGCAGGAGCGATTTGGTCTTGCCAGAATGGTAAGGCACGTTCCAAAGTTACTTTCAAGTTTTCCCCACCAGGTACATCGCGAGGGTCCAACATTGCGTAACGACGATCTTGAGCTGCAGAACCTTCATCTTCTGCATCCATCAATGGAGGCAAAACATCATAGGAACGACGCCAGATATGAACTTGTTCGTCACCGTATTTTTCAGCGGTTTCTTTTTTGTTCAAGCCTTGCAATTTTCCATAATGACGTTCGTTTAAGCGCCATGATTTGATTTGAGGTACCCATAATTGATCAGAATATTCTAAAAGCAAGTTACATGTTTTGATGGCACGAGTTAAAACAGAAGTAAACGCAACATCGAATTCGATGCCGGCTTCTTTGATTTTACGTCCGCCTTCGATGGCTTCTTCGACACCTTCTGGAGCCAAGTCAACATCAGCCCAGCCAGTAAATTGGTTCAATTTGTTCCATTCACTTAATCCATGACGAGAAAAAACTAATTTTGGCATGAAAAAACTCTCCTTTATCTCTCTAGTTTCTGAAATTTTCAATTTCTTGTTTATTGTACAATGTTTTCGGGGAGATTTCCATTGAAAACAGAAAAAAAGCGGATTTCTCACAGGATAGTGAGGGAAATCCGCTGCTTATTTAGTCGACGATTTTCAAAACTTCTTCGTCCGGTAAATTGATGTACTTGTAGCAAGTACCGACAGAAACGCCGCATTTTGCAGAAATGTATTGAATCGTTTCTTTCTTTTCATAATAAAGCCGACGAATTTTTCTAACGGTTTTTGGATCAATCTTTGGTCGTCCGCCGATTTTTCCTTTTTTACGGGCATTATCCAAACCGACAAGGGTCCGTTCTTTGATTAACGCACATTCCATGTTGGCTAAACCGTCCATCAATCGGAAATAGATCATTCCCATCGGTTCGCGGGTATCGATACCTTCATTGATACTTACCAAGTGGATGCCGCGTTCTTGAAACTGCCGGGTCAAGTCAGTTAATTGCCGGGTGGAACGTCCAAGACGATGCAAATCTGAAACCACCAAAGTATCCCCAGTAGTTAATTGGGAGATAACCGTATCTAAATCACAGTGGAGATCATCGGTTTCATTTTTTTCAAAGGTATCCAGAAAAATTTCGTCACAGCCGTAATTTGATAAAATATCGGTTTGTGTATCTGTTACAGCATCATTGATTGTTGTTCTTACGTAGCCAATAAGTTTCATTATCTGTCCCCTCTTACCTTTTTTCAATTAAGAAGAATGTAGCATAATTTCAGCCAAAAAGGTACCCTTTTAGCGCAAAAAAATCTATTTTTTTTGTTTATTATGACTAAAATAACCGGTTTATCTTTTTTCTAAAAAAGAAATCATGGACGGTAAAGGAGTTTCGGCCCATCTTCGTTCCCAACAATAACCGTGTCCACCATATCCAAAAATAGTCCGTGTTCCACGACGCCTACCATTTTTTCCAATTCTGCGGCCAAAGCATGGGGAGCACTGATTTTTTCTAGATGCAGATCAATGATGTAATTATTGCTGTCAGTGCGCAAGTATTCACTATCTGAATTCATTCGCATGACCGGATGGTAGCCTTTTTCTTCAAAAATCCGCATGATTTGTTGGCTGCCGTAAGGAATTACTTCTACGGGTAGGGGAAAAGCCCCTAAATCAGTAACCATTTTTGAACGATCCACGATCCAAATCACTTTGCTGGAATAGGTAGCAACGATTTTTTCAAACAATAAAGCTGCACCTCCGCCTTTGATTCCTTGGAAATCCTGACTGATTTCATCAGCACCGTCGATCGTCAAATCGACATGGGAAACCTCGTCGATAGTTTTTAAGGGAATTCCCAATTTCTGTGCGTGGATCTTGGTTGCGTTGGAGGTAGTCACTCCGGTGATGGATAAGCCTTCTTCTTTTACCAAACGCCCAACTTCTTCTACCATATAATATGCTGTGGAGCCGGTGCCCAATCCGACGATTATGCCGTCTTCAATCTGTCGTGCCGCTTCGATCCCTACCATTTTTTTCAAATTCATCGTTTTCCCGCCTTTTTTCAGAGTCGCTTCTATTCTAATGGTAATCATCAAAAAAAAACAGTGGCTAAATGCAGAAAACCAGAAAAAAGTTTGCCAAAAGAAAACCAGAAAAATAAGGAAAGTCAGTTGACACCTTGATTTAATCATGATATTCTATCAAAGGTGCTTTGTATACAGGTTCCGATTTTGGGACGTGCTGACTGTGAGAAAAGTACAACTGATAATAGATGCAGCGATTGCATTATTTTTTATCGCAAAAAAAGGACCACCTGGATGTGTGGGACTAGACTAGCGAATCAAGGAAGGAGGAAAACTAGGGATGCCTACAATTAACCAATTAGTACGTAAACCTCGTAAATCCAAGGTTGAAAAATCAAATTCACCTGCATTGAACAAAGGATATAACAGCTTCAAGAAGACTCAAACAAACGTGAACTCACCTCAAAAACGTGGGGTAGCTACACGTGTGGGTACTATGACGCCTAAAAAACCGAACTCCGCTTTACGTAAATATGCGCGTGTTCGTTTGTCTAACTTGATTGAAGTAACAGCTTATATCCCAGGTATTGGCCACAACTTGCAAGAACATAGTGTTGTCTTGTTACGTGGTGGACGTGTGAAAGACTTACCAGGGGTACGTTATCATATCGTTCGTGGTGCATTAGATACTGCCGGCGTGAATGATCGTAAACAATCTCGTTCAAAATATGGTACGAAGAGACCTAAAGCTTAATTCGCTTCAAAAAATTATTCAAATGAAACTATTTTATAGAAGAAATATTTCGGAAGGAGGAGTTACGGATGCCTCGTAAAGGTCCTGTTGCAAAACGTGATGTTTTACCAGATCCTATTTATAACTCAAAATTAGTAACTCGCTTAATCAACCGCGTAATGGTTGACGGAAAACGTGGGATTGCTTCAAACATTATCTATAATGCATTTGGCATTATCAAAGAATCTACAGGTAACGATCCATTGGAAGTTTTCGAACAAGCAATGAAAAACGTTATGCCTGTTTTAGAAGTTAAAGCTCGTCGTGTTGGGGGTTCAAACTATCAAGTTCCCGTTGAAGTTCGCCCTGAACGTCGTACGACTTTAGGTCTTCGTTGGGTGGTTAACTACGCACGTCTGCGTGGCGAACACACAATGGAAGAACGTCTTGCAAAAGAAATCATGGATGCTGCCAATAACACTGGTGCTTCTGTGAAAAAACGCGAAGATACACACAAAATGGCAGAAGCCAACCGTGCATTTGCTCATTATCGCTGGTAAGATCCTCTCTGCGTGGGACATTTTTGTCAGCAGAAGGCAAGCAATACTCTAGGTACCTTATAAAAAGAGAGGAGACAAAAGGAGCATGACCAGAGAATTTTCTCTTCATAACACTCGTAATATCGGTATCATGGCCCACATCGATGCTGGTAAAACGACTGCAACAGAACGTATCTTGTACTATACTGGTAAAATCCATAAAATTGGTGAAACTCATGAAGGAGCTTCACAAATGGACTGGATGGAACAAGAACAAGAACGTGGAATCACGATCACATCCGCTGCGACTACGGCACAATGGAAAGGTCATCGAATCAACATCATCGATACCCCAGGACACGTAGACTTCACAGTTGAAGTAGAACGTTCATTACGCGTACTTGATGGTGCGGTTACCGTTCTTGATGCACAATCTGGTGTTGAACCTCAAACAGAAACTGTTTGGCGTCAAGCAACAACTTACGGCGTTCCTCGTATCGTATTTGCCAATAAAATGGACAAAATCGGTGCAGATTTCTTATATTCTGTATCAACGTTACATGACCGTCTACAAGCCAATGCGCATCCAATCCAAATTCCGATCGGTGCAGAAGACGACTTCACAGGAATCATTGATTTAGTGAAGATGAAAGCTGAAATGTACACCAACGATCTTGGTACAGAAATCGAAGAAACTGAGATTCCTGAAGAATACCGTGAATTGGCTGAAGAATGGCGTGAAAAATTAGTTGAAGCAGTTGCTGAAACTGATGAAGAATTAACAATGAAATATTTGGAAGGTGAAGAAATCACCGAAGCCGAACTTAAAGAAGGTATCCGTCGTGCGACGACTGCCGTAGAATTCTACCCAGTTCTTTGTGGTTCAGCCTTCAAAAATAAAGGGGTTCAATTATTATTGGATGCCGTTATTGATTACTTGCCATCTCCATTAGATATCCCTGCAATCAAAGGGATCAATCCTAAAACTGACGAAGAAGTTGAACGTCCAGCCGACGACAGCGCACCTTTCTCAGCTTTAGCATTTAAAGTAATGACAGACCCATTCGTTGGTCGTTTGACATTCTTCCGTGTGTACTCTGGTGTTCTAGAATCCGGTTCTTACATCCGTAACGCAACGAAAGACAAACGCGAACGTGTTGGTCGTATCCTGCAAATGCATGCTAACTCTCGTTCTGAAATCTCTGAAGTATATGCTGGAGATATCGCAGCGGCAGTTGGTTTGAAAGATACAACAACTGGGGACACCCTTTGTGATGAAAAGGATCAAGTTATCCTTGAATCAATGGAATTCCCAGAACCAGTTATCCAAGTTGCTATTGAACCAAAATCAAAAGCTGACCAAGATAAAATGGGTATCGCTTTGCAAAAACTTTCTGAAGAAGATCCAACTTTCCGTGCCGAAACAAACCCTGAAACTGGCGAAACAATCATTGCCGGAATGGGTGAACTTCACTTGGATATCATCGTTGACCGTATGCGTCGCGAATTCAAAGTTGAAGCGAACGTTGGTGCACCACAAGTTTCTTACCGTGAAACATTCCGTTCTTCAACGGATGCAGAAGGTAAGTTCGTACGCCAATCTGGTGGTAAAGGTCAATACGGTCACGTATGGATCGAATTTACGCCAAATGAAGAAGGCGCTGGATTTGAATTTGAAAATGCCATCGTCGGTGGGGTCGTTCCTCGTGAATACATCCCTGCTGTTGAAGCTGGTTTGAAAGATTCTATGGAAAACGGTGTTCTTGCCGGTTATCCTATGGTTGATATCAAAGCAAAACTTCATGATGGTTCTTACCATGATGTCGATTCAAGTGAAACAGCTTTCCGTGTTGCTGCTTCGATGGCGTTGAGAGCCGCTGCGAAAAAAGCAAACCCTGTGATCCTTGAACCAATCATGTCTGTAGAAATCGTTGCCCCTGAAGATTACTTAGGTGATGTAATGGGACACGTAACCGCACGTCGTGGCCGAGTTGAAGGTATGGAAGCTCGCGGTAATACGCAAGTTGTCCGTGCGATGGTTCCTCTGGCTGAAATGTTTGGTTATGCAACGACACTGCGTTCTGCAACACAAGGTCGTGGCGTATTTACAATGACTTTCGACCACTACGAAGATGTACCGAAATCTGTTCAAGAAGAAATCATTAAGAAAAACGGCGGAAAAGCTGAATAGTTTGAAAGCTTAGATTTTCTTAAAAGAACTGTATTTTTTGAAAAGTTTCGTGTACAATAATTAACGAATGATAAGGGCGAGCAATCGGCAACGGTTGCTTACCTATCAGAAAAAAACAAAAATGTATTTATTAGGAGGAACATTTTAAAATGGCAAAAGAAAAATTTGACCGTTCTAAACCCCATGTAAACATCGGAACTATCGGACACGTTGACCATGGTAAAACTACTCTTACAGCTGCTATCACAACTGTACTATCTAAAAAAGGTTTGGCTCAAGCTTCAGCTTACGATCAAATCGATGGCGCTCCAGAAGAACGCGAACGCGGAATCACTATTTCAACAGCTCACGTTGAATATGAAACAGAAAACCGTCACTATGCTCACGTTGACTGCCCAGGACACGCGGACTACGTTAAGAACATGATCACTGGTGCTGCTCAAATGGACGGAGCTATCTTAGTAGTTTCTGCTGCTGATGGCCCTATGCCTCAAACACGTGAACACATCCTATTGTCACGTAACGTTGGCGTTCCTTACATTGTTGTTTTCTTAAACAAAATGGATATGGTTGACGACGAAGAATTATTAGAATTAGTTGAAATGGAAGTTCGCGACCTATTGACTGAATATGGTTTCCCAGGAGATGACACTCCAGTTATCGCTGGTTCAGCATTGAAAGCTTTAGAAGGCGACCCTTCATACGAAGAAAAAATCTTAGAATTGATGGCTGCAGTTGACGAATATATCCCAACTCCAGAACGCGATCATGACAAACCATTCATGATGCCAATCGAAGATGTATTCTCAATCACTGGTCGTGGTACCGTTGCTACAGGTCGTGTTGAACGTGGACAAGTTCGCGTTGGGGACGAAGTAGAAATCGTTGGTATCGCTGAAGAAACAGCAAAAACAACTGTTACTGGTGTTGAAATGTTCCGTAAATTGTTAGACTACGCAGAAGCTGGGGATAACATCGGCGCATTGCTACGTGGGGTTGCTCGTGAAGACATCCAACGTGGACAAGTATTGTCTAAACCAGGAACAATCACTCCACATACAAAATTTACAGCGGAAGTTTATGTTTTAACTAAAGAAGAAGGCGGACGTCATACTCCTTTCTTCACTAACTACCGCCCACAATTCTACTTCCGTACAACAGACGTAACTGGTGTTGTTGATCTGCCAGAAGGAACTGAAATGGTTATGCCTGGCGATAACGTAACAATGGAAGTTGAATTAATCCACCCAATCGCTATCGAAGACGGAACTCGTTTCTCAATTCGTGAAGGCGGACGTACTGTTGGTTCAGGCGTTGTATCTTCAATCTTAAGCTAATCTCAGATTATATTAAGAAAATTAAAAAGCAAAATCCCTTGCGGATTTTGCTTTTTTTTTTCATTTCTTCTTTTTCCATTCTTGAGAAATTTTTTGCAGGCGGGCAGTAAAAATCTTTAGTTGGGCTTCGTTCATTCGGGTATAATTGATCCGCATCGATAGGCTGTCGTCGCTAAAAAGAAAAGACGGCGCCACCAGCAGTTTTTCGTCAAGAAATTTTTGCCAAGAAGAACGGGTGAGGTTCTTGTGCTTCCAGGTTAGCCAATAATACAAGCCGCCGTGGATCGGCTGATAGCGCCAGTCCTCGGAAAGTTGTTGCATACTGTGATAAAAAAGCTGACTACGGTGCTGCAATTCTTTCAGCAGGAACTGGTGTTGTTGCTGATAATCCGGTGCACGCAAAGCGGTGTTTGCCAATAATTGTGAAAAAATAGTGGTATCGGCATCGATGCGCTGTTTGGCATCTGCTAAGTTTGCAATAAGCGGAGCTGGTGCTGACAGCCAGCCAATTTTGATGGAAGCACCAAAAATTTTGGATAAGGAACCAAGGTAAATGACTTGTTGGGGAGCAAGTTTTTTTAATTTTGGCAACTGTTCATCAAAAGCCAATTCACTGAAAACATCATCTTCGACAATCGGCAGCGAATACTTTTGGCAAAGTGCCAAAACCTCTTGTCGTCGCTTTAAGGACATACTGCCACCAGTGGGGTTCTGAAAACTGGGATTTAAATAAAGCAACTTTATTTTTTTTGCCAAAATTTGTTTTTCCAAAACTTCTGGACGAATGCCCTCACTATCACAAGGAATCCCTTCTACGCGAATTCCTAAAAATTGAAAAAGCGGCAAAGAAAACAAAAAAGAGGGTTCCTCTGTTGCGATACGATCGCCTGCTTGCAGTAAGGTCTGCAATAACAGCATGATTCCTTGTGTCGAGCCGGAGGTAATCAAAAGTTCCTGTCCTTTCAAGTCAAGGGAAAAATTTTCCTGCAGATTTTTTTTAATGTATTCTTTTAGTGGAGGATAGCCGGTGGTGGTGAGAATGGCTTCCTCGCCAATCACTTGCTCCCAAGTAATTGCAGGAAATTGAAAATCCGGAATCAATTCCGTTGGTAAATCTCCGGTGAAAACATCCAACACATCCGGAGTATTTTTTAGCAAATTAAGTCCTTCAATAAAAGGATCAGGTTTAATGGAATGCGTCAATAATTTGCGCCATTGCTGGATTGGCTGTTGACGACTTCCCCAACGCCCTGCTGCGACTTCAGTTCCACTTCCTTGACGACGAGTGATCCAGCCTAAGCTGACCAGTTCTTCTAATGCGTGATTGACTGTTGAACGATTGACCTGATACAGTTCTGCTAATTTGCGTTCCGGCGGCAGTTTATCACCAGCAGTCAAAGTACCGTTTTGGATATACTCGATAATTTGATTGATGATCTGCTGAAATAAGGGCAATTTTTCTTTTTTGTCTAAAAGCCACATAGAATCCTTCCTTTCAAAATTAATTGGTTGGTTTGAAAATAAACCAATTGGTCGTTTTCGTCAAGAAAAAGTTTCGCTATACTACTCTAAAGAAGAAAAAATCCGAAATTTTATGGGGATTTTGAATTTAAGGAGTGTTGTGCAATGAAAAAAGTATTAACGATTGCTGGGTCTGACTCAACAGGTGGCGCTGGTCTGCAAGCTGATTTAAAAACGTTTGAAGAATATGGGGTCTTCGGTTTCTCAAGTATTACTTCCATCGTGACGATGGACCCGGAAGCTGGCTGGTCCCATGAAGTGACAGAATTGCCGGCGGACTTGCTAAAAAAACAACTGATATCTGTTTTTGCTGGTGGAGCAGTCGATGCTTTGAAAACCGGAATGATGGGAAATGAAGAAAACATTCAAACTGCCAGTGAATTTATCCAACCGTATGAAGTTGCGAATATCGTGATTGATCCGGTAATTGCCTGCAAAGGAACCGCTGAAATTTTACAGCCTGAAAGTGTGGAGGCGATTAAAAAATATCTTTTGCCTCAAGCGTTGGTAACGACGCCGAATTTAGTGGAAGCCGGAATCTTGTCAGAAATGGGAGATTTGACCTCGGTGGAAGAGATGAAACAAGCGGCGAAAAAAATCCATCAATTGGGAGCGAAAAATGTCGTAGTCAAAGGCGGACATCGTTTAGGAACGGAAAAAGCCATCGATGTGCTGTTTGATGGACTTCATTTTCACGTATTGGAAAATGAATTGTACGCCACTGATTTTAATCATGGAGCTGGTTGCACATTTGCAGCGGCAATCACAGCTGGGTTAGCCAAAGGATTCTCTGTTGAAAAAGCAGTCACGACTGCCAAAGCCTTTGTTGCCAAAGGAATCCAAGAAGGTGTGCGGGTAAATCCTTATGTTGGTCACGTTTGGCACGGAGCATACAATCACGCAGAAAAAAGAATGGAGGCGTAAAAATGGATCGACGAATTCAAAGTATCGTCCTTATTGCTTTATTTACTGCCTTGACGGTGGTTGCCACCACCATCAAGATTCCGATGCCGGGAGCCTTTGTCCATTTAGGGAATGCTGTTTTGCTTTTAGCTGTTTTGCTGCTGGGGTATTTCCGCGGTGCGTTGGCGGGTGGACTTGGTTTTGCAATTTTTGATGTGTTAAATGGCTATGTGACCGAGGCCCCTTATTTTATTTTAGAAAGTTTTATCGTTGGCGGTGTGGCCTACGGATTGATTCTGTTGTTTAAAAAGCGTCCGACAAAAATTTGGCAGATTGTTGTCATCGCATTCGGCACGGGAATCGCTAAAATTATCATGACTCAAATCAAAAATACCGTGATGCTGCTGATTGTCGGTAGTGATTTTACCAGTGCCTTTGCGGCGGCGTTGACGAAATTGCCGGCAACGCTGATCAATACGGCTACCACGATTGTTATCGTGACACTGCTGTATTTTCCACTGAAGCAAGCAATGGATCGAACATTCAAACATTCCTTTGTCTAGGAAGAAAAAATCTCGAGAAAAATTTCTTGAGATTTTTTTTCGTCCTTTTTGAAAACCCTCCCAAAATAAAAGTAGAAAAACCTTGGAATTTCAATAAAAAATGCTTGCTATCAAGTTTCATCTATACTATAATCATAAAGGTGCTGTTTACATTCAAGTGTAAATCACACTGGTAGAAAAGAAAAATTCTGCCGGCTACGAAACGAGAGGTTGCGACACGCCCGGACGCTTTGCCATGGACGAGCGTGACGGAAAATTTTCGTGGAGCTATGTCTACTTTTCAAAATAGGCGAAGGAGGGAAAAAAATGGCAAAACAAAAAATTCGTATCCGTTTAAAAGCGTATGAACACCGTATTTTAGACCAATCCGCGGATAAAATCGTAGAAACTGCAAAAAGAACTGGAGCTAGCGTGTCTGGTCCAATTCCATTACCAACAGAACGCAGTCTTTACACTGTGATCCGTGCGACACATAAATACAAAGATTCACGCGAACAATTCGAAATGCGGACACACAAACGTCTAATCGACATTGTGAACCCAACACCAAAAACAGTTGATGCTTTAATGAAGCTTGACTTGCCGTCCGGTGTGAATATCGAAATCAAACTATAAAACTAAATTAAGATGGAGGTGTAATCATGACCAAAGGAATCTTAGGGAAAAAAGTGGGAATGACACAAATCTTCACTGAATCTGGGGAATTGATTCCAGTAACTGTTGTTGAAGCTACGCCAAACGTAGTTCTACAATTGAAAACAATGGAAAACGACGGCTATGAAGCTGTTCAAGTCGGTTACCAAGATATGCGTGAAGTTTTATCGAACAAACCTGCGAAAGGTCATGTTGCAAAAGCAAACACGGCTCCTAAGCGCTTCATTCGCGAATTCAAAGATGTTGAGCTTGAGGGGTTAGAAGTAGGATCAGAAATTAAAGTAGATGTTTTCCAAGCTGGAGACGTCGTTGATGTTACCGGAACTACAAAAGGTAAAGGATTCCAAGGCGTTATCAAACGTTACGGACAAAGCCGCGGACCAATGGCTCACGGATCTCGTTACCATCGTCGTCCTGGATCAATGGGTCCAGTTGCACCTAACCGTGTATTCAAAAACAAACATCTTGCTGGCCGTATGGGTGGCGATCGCGTAACGATCCAAAACTTGGAAATCGCTCGTGTTGATGCTGAACGTAATGTTATCTTGATCAAAGGTAACGTGCCTGGCGCGAAAAAATCATTGATTACAATCAAATCAGCTGTAAAAGCTAAATAATGAGATAGGTAGAAAGGAGGAACTAAGGAATGCCGAATGTAGCATTATTTAAACAAGATGGAAGCCAAAATGGCGAATTGACATTAAATGAAGAAATCTTCGGAATCGAACCAAATGAAAGTGTTGTGTATGATGCAATTCTAATGCAACGCGCTTCATTAAGACAAGGAACGCACGCTGTGAAAAATCGTAGCGCTGTTCGTGGCGGTGGACGTAAACCATGGCGCCAAAAAGGAACAGGTCGTGCCCGTCAAGGTTCAATCCGTTCACCACAATGGCGTGGAGGTGGTATCGTCTTCGGACCAACACCACGTTCATACAGCTACAAACTTCCTAAAAAAGTTCGTCGCTTAGCAATGAAATCTGTATTGTCAGAAAAAGTTGCTTCAAACAACTTGGTTGCTGTTGATGCATTAAGCTTTGACGCACCAAAAACAAAAGAATTCAAACAAGTTCTTGCAAACTTGTCTATTGACTCTAAAGTATTGGTAGTTCTAGAAAACGAAAATGATTTTGCAGCATTATCTGCTCGTAATCTTCCAAACGTTTCTGTTACGACTGCTACAAACATGAGTGTTTTAGATCTTGTTTCCAGCGAGAAAGTGTTAGCAACTCAAACTGCTCTTACTCAAATTGAGGAGGTGCTTGCATAATGAACTTACTAGACGTAATCAAACGCCCAGTGATCACTGAAAAGTCAATGCTTGCCATGGATGACAAGAAATACACTTTTGAAGTAGACACAAAAGCAAATAAAACTTTAGTAAAACAAGCTGTCGAAGCAGCCTTTGATGTGAAGGTTTCTAACGTGAACATCATCAACGTGCGTCCTAAATTCAAACGCATGGGCAAATATACAGGTTATACCAAAAAACGTCGCAAAGCTGTTGTGACATTAACTGAAGATTCAAAAGAAATCCAAATTTTTGATGCGGAATAAGCATTGAATTCTACTATTAAATAGGAGGGAAACAGACGTGGCGATTAAAAAGTACAAACCTACCTCAAATGGTCGTCGTAACATGACAAGCTCTGACTTTGCTGAAATCACTACAGCAACTCCAGAGAAAACTTTGTTAGAACCATTGAAAAACAACGCCGGTCGTAACAACAACGGTCGTATCACTGTACGTCATCAAGGTGGCGGACACAAGCGTCAATACCGCGTGATCGACTTCAAACGTAACAAAGACAATGTTGTTGCAACTGTTAAAACGATTGAATACGATCCAAACCGTTCTGCTAACATCGCGTTAGTTCATTATGAAGACGGGGTTAAAGCATATATCTTAGCACCTAAAGGATTAGAAGTTGGCATGACTGTCGTTTCTGGTTCAGATGCGGATATCAAAGTCGGAAATGCACTACCACTAGAAAACATTCCAGTTGGTACTGTTATCCACAATATCGAAATGAAACCTGGCAAAGGCGGACAATTAATCCGTTCAGCTGGTACCAGCGCACAAGTGCTTGGTAAAGAAGGCAAATACGTATTGATTCGCTTGAATTCAGGCGAAGTTCGGATGATCTTGGCAACATGCCGTGCAACAATCGGTGCTGTTGGAAATGAACAACACGAATTGATCAATATCGGTAAAGCTGGCCGTTCTCGTTGGATGCGTAAACGCCCAACAGTTCGTGGTAGCGTAATGAACCCTAACGATCACCCACACGGTGGTGGTGAAGGTAAAGCACCAATCGGACGTAAAGCTCCAGTATCACCTTGGGGTCAACCTGCTCTTGGTTACAAAACACGTAACAAGAAAGCAAAATCAGACAAGCTTATCGTTCGTCGTAAGACTAAATAATTTCTCTGACCATGTATCGCATATTTTGAGAGGAGGTTCACCATGGGTCGTAGTTTAAAGAAGGGACCTTTCGTCGATGAGCATTTGATGAAAAAGGTCGAAGCACAAGAAGGCGTTGAAAAGAAAAAAGTTATCAAAACTTGGTCTCGCCGTTCAACAGTCTTTCCTAATTTTATTGGATTTACTATCGCAGTTTATGATGGTCGTAAACATGTACCAGTTTACATCCAAGAAGACATGGTAGGACATAAATTAGGTGAATTTGCACCAACAAGAACTTATCGTGGCCACGCTGCCGACGATAAGAAAACAAAACGCTAATTTGAGGGGAGGATAACCAAATGGCAGAACAAATCACATCAGCTAAAGCAGTTGCGAAAACAGTTCGTACTTCTCCTCGCAAATCACGTCTTGTAATTGACTTAATTAGAGGGAAAAGCGTTGCTGAAGCAATTGCTATCTTGAAGTTCACACCAAACAAATCTGCTGGAATCATCGAAAAAGTTTTGATGTCCGCAGTAGCGAATGCAGAAAACAATTATGATTTAGATGTTGAAAATTTAGTTGTTTCTGAAGCTTATGTTAACGAAGGACCAACAATGAAACGTTTCCGTCCACGTGCAAAAGGTTCAGCTTCTCCTATCAACAAACGGACAAGTCATATTACTGTAGTCGTATCAGAAAAATAAGGAGGGACAATCAGTGGGGCAAAAAGTACATCCAATTGGAATGCGTGTAGGCATCATCCGTGACTGGGATGCAAAATGGTATGCTGAAAAAGATTATGCCGACTTTCTACACGAAGATTTAAGAATCCGTAAATTTATCGCGAAGAAACTTGCTGATGCCGCTGTGTCAACAGTTGAAATCGAACGTGCAGCAAATCGCGTAAATGTTTCAATCCATACAGCTAAACCAGGTATGGTTATCGGTAAAGGCGGATCTGAAGTCGAAAACCTAAGAAAAGAATTAAATAAATTGACTGGCAAACGTATCCACATCAACATCGTGGAAATCAAAAAACCAGATCTAGATGCTAAATTAGTAGGCGAAGGAATTGCACGCCAATTAGAAGGCCGTGTTGCTTTCCGTCGGGCTCAAAAACAAGCAATCCAACGCACGATGCGTTCAGGCGCTAAAGGAATCAAAACACAAGTTTCAGGCCGTTTGAATGGCGCAGATATCGCTCGTTCAGAAGGTTACTCAGAAGGAACAGTTCCACTTCATACTTTGCGTGCAGATATTGATTACGCTTGGGAAGAAGCAGATACAACATACGGAAAACTAGGAGTTAAAGTGTGGATCTATCGTGGAGAAATTCTTCCAACTAAAAAGAACACTGAGAAAGGAGGGAAATAAACATGTTAGTACCAAAACGTGTAAAACACCGTCGTGAATTCCGCGGTAAAATGCGCGGAGAAGCCAAAGGCGGAAAAGAAGTAGCTTTCGGTGAATACGGCTTACAAGCAGTTGAATCACACTGGATTACAAACCGTCAAATCGAAGCATCCCGTGTGGCTATGACTCGTTACATGAAACGTGGTGGGAAAGTATGGATTAAAATTTTCCCTCATAAATCATATACAAGTAAAGCCATCGGCGTACGTATGGGTAAAGGTAAAGGGGCTCCTGAAGGTTGGGTTTCACCAGTTAAACGTGGAAAAATCATGTTTGAAATTGCGGGTGTACCTGAAGAAGTTGCTCGTGAAGCATTACGTCTTGCTTCTCACAAATTACCAATGAAAACTAAGATCGTAAAACGTGAGGAAATGGGTGGTGAATCGAATGAAGGTTAAAGAAATCAGAGAATTAACCACTGCCGAAATGCTTGATCAAGAAAAACAATTAAAAGAAGAATTGTTTAATCTTAGATTCCAATTAGCAACAGGTCAATTAGAAAACACTGCACGTATCAAAGAAGTACGTAAATCGATTGCACGCATCAAAACTGTATTGCGTGAACAAGCTAAGTAAAAGTGGAAGGAGGCCATTAGCGTATGACTGAAGAAAGAAATCAACGCAAAGTTTACCAAGGTCGCGTGGTATCTGACAAAATGGATAAAACCATTACAGTTGCTGTCGAAACAAAGAAAAACCACCCTATCTACGGGAAACGTCTGAACTATTCGAAGAAATACAAAGTCCACGATGAAAACAATGAAGCAAAAATTGGCGATATCGTGAAAATTATGGAAACTCGTCCATTATCAGCTACTAAACGTTTCCGTCTAGTAGAAGTCATTGAAAAAGCAGTGATTATTTAATCACACGAGATTTTCCTAGGTAGATTGAATTGCAAAATCTGAAAGGAGGATACACATCGTGATCCAAACAGAAAGTCGATTAAAAGTTGCTGACAACTCAGGCGCTCGTGAAATCTTGACGATCAAAGTTCTTGGCGGTTCAGGCCGTAAGACAGCGAATATCGGAGACGTGATTGTTGCTTCGGTTAAACAAGCAACGCCAGGTGGGGTTGTCAAAAAAGGTGACGTTGTAAAAGCCGTTATCGTTCGTACAAAATCAGGAGCTCGTCGTACTGACGGTTCTTATATTAAATTTGATGAAAATGCTGCGGTTATTATCCGTGACGATAAGAGCCCACGTGGAACTCGGATCTTTGGACCTGTTGCCCGCGAATTACGCGAAAACAATTTCATGAAGATCGTTTCCCTAGCACCAGAAGTATTATAACCAGTCGTTCATTATCAAAGGAGGTGCGAAACAATAATGTTTGTTAAAAAAGGCGATAAAGTAAAAGTTATCACTGGCAAAGACAAGAACAAAGAAGGCGTTGTATTATCAGCGTTTCCTAAGCAAGATAAAGTTGTTGTCGAAGGTGTGAACATCGTTAAAAAACACCAAAAACCTTCTCAAGCTGCTCCTCAAGGCGGAATCGTTGAAATGGAAGCACCAATTCATGTTTCTAATGTAATGGTGATTGATCCTTCAAACGGCGAAGCTACTAAGGTTGGCTACAAAGAAGTTGACGGTAAAAAAGTCCGCGTTTCTAAGAAAACCGGCGAAGTGTTAGACAAATAATCAAATTAAGGAAGGAGGGGCTTACTGAATGAACCGCCTTAAAGAAAAATATACTAAAGAAGTTGTTCCGTCATTAATGGAAAAATTCAGCTACAGTTCTGTCATGCAAGCACCAAAAGTTGAAAAAATCGTTATCAACATGGGTGTGGGTGATGCCGTTTCAAATGCAAAGAACTTAGATAAAGCTGTTGAAGAATTAACCTTGATCTCCGGTCAAAAACCATTGATCACTAAAGCTAAAAAATCAATCGCCGGCTTCCGCTTGCGTGAAGGAATGCCGATTGGTGCAAAAGTTACTCTTCGTGGAGAAAGAATGTTTGAATTCTTAGATAAATTGGTATCAGTTTCTCTACCACGTGTACGTGACTTCCATGGTGTAAGTAAAAAAGCGTTCGATGGACGTGGAAACTACACATTAGGTATCAAAGAACAATTAATCTTCCCAGAAGTTGATTATGATTTGGTAGATAAAGTCCGTGGGATGGATATCGTTATTGTAACAACTGCAAACACAGATGAAGAATCTCGTGAATTGTTGGCACAATTAGGCATGCCATTCCAAAAATAAAAAAAGGAGGCGAACTACGTGGCTAAAAAATCAATGATTGCTAAAAACAAACGTCCTGCAAAATTCTCATCACAAGAATACACACGTTGCGAACGTTGCGGCCGTCCACATTCAGTTTATCGTAAATTCAAACTTTGCCGTATTTGCTTCCGCGAACTTGCCTATAAAGGTCAAATTCCCGGCGTGAAGAAAGCTAGCTGGTAAACAAGTAAACTCGCATAAAGGAGGTAAATCATCTAATGGTCATGACAGATCCAATCGCAGATTTTCTAACTCGCATTCGTAATGCCAACATGGTAAAACACGAAGCATTAGAAGTACCTGCTTCAAAAATCAAACGCGACATTGCTGAAATCCTTAAAAAAGAAGGATTTGTCCGCGATGTTGAATATATCGAAGATGACAAACAAGGCGTGATCCGCGTATTCCTTAAATACGGAAAAAATGGTGAACGTGTTATCACTAACTTGAAACGTATTTCTAAACCAGGTTTACGTGCTTACGTTAAAGCTGACGAAGTGCCTAAAGTATTGAATGGTTTAGGTATCGCAATCATCTCAACTTCTGACGGTGTTATCACTGACAAAGAAGCACGAGCAAAAAATGTCGGCGGCGAAGTTGTCGCTTATGTATGGTAATTTTAAATAATACACAAGGAGGTGTCTTCAAGTGAGTCGTATCGGTAATAAAATCGTCGTTCTTCCTGCTGGCGTTGAAGTCAAGCAAGATGGCAATGTCATTACAGTTAAAGGACCTAACGGGGAATTAACTCGTACATTTTCTGCAGATATCAAAATGAATATCGAAGGAAATGAAGTAACTTTCACTCGTCCAAATGACAGCAAAGAAATGAAAACAATCCACGGAACGACCCGTGCAAACTTCAACAACATGGTTGTCGGAGTCAGCGAAGGATTCCAAAAAGGATTAGAACTTATCGGGGTTGGGTACCGTGCGCAATTGCAAGGCAAAAAACTTGTCTTGAGCGTAGGTTATTCTCACCAAGTTGAGATCGAAGCTCCAGAAGGCGTAACGATCGAAGTTCCATCAAATACACAAGTAATGATTAAAGGGGCAAACAAAGAAAACGTTGGCGAATTAGCTGCTAACATTCGTGCCGTTCGTCCTCCAGAACCTTATAAAGGCAAAGGTATCCGCTATGTTGGCGAATATGTACGCCGTAAAGAAGGTAAAACTGGTAAATAATCGTAGGCAACTACGATTTGCGGCTTAGGCCAGCTTAAATAAAGAGGTGACAATTGTGATTACAAAACCAGATAAAAACAAAACACGTCAAAAGAGACATCGTCGTGTCCGTAACAAAATCTCTGGTACTGCTGAGTGCCCACGCTTGAACGTTTTCCGTTCTAACAAAAACATCTACGCGCAAGTCATTGATGACGTAGCGGGTGTGACGCTAGCAAGTGCCTCTGCCTTGGATAAAGAAATTTCAGGTGGAACAAAAACAGAACAAGCACAAGCTGTCGGTAAATTAATCGCAGAACGTGCAGCAGCAAAAGATGTTAAAGTAGTAGTCTTTGACCGTGGTGGATACCTTTACCATGGCCGTGTAGAAGCTTTAGCTGAAGCAGCTCGCGAAAATGGACTAGAATTTTAGGAAAAGGAGGAACACCATTCATGGTTTATATTGATCCAAAACACTTGGAATTAGAAGACCGCGTGGTTGCGATCAACCGTGTCACTAAGGTTGTTAAAGGTGGACGTCGTCTGCGCTTCGCAGCTTTAGTCGTTGTAGGAGACAAAAACGGACACGTTGGTTTCGGTACTGGGAAAGCCCAAGAAGTTCCAGAAGCAATCCGTAAAGCAATCGAAGACGCTAAAAAACATTTAGTTGAAGTGCCAATGGTTGGTTCAACAATCCCTCACGAAGTCATCGGTGTATTCGGTGGTGGACGTATCCTGATGAAACCTGCTGTAGAAGGTTCTGGGGTAGCTGCTGGTGGACCAGTTCGTGCCGTCTTAGAATTAGCTGGAGTAGCTGATATCACATCTAAATCATTAGGTTCAAACACACCAATCAACGTTGTTCGCGCAACTGTTGAAGGATTGAAACAATTGAAACGTGCAGAAGAAGTTGCAGAACTTCGCGGCAAATCAGTTGAAGAATTAATCGGATAAGGAGGACAAAAATAATGGCTGAATTAAAAATTACTTTAAAGCGCAGTATTATCGGACGTCCTCAAAACCAACGGGACACAGTTAAAGCGTTGGGTCTGAAAAAAATGAATAGCAGCGTAGTGAAACCTGCCAATGAAGCAATCAAAGGTATGGTCAACACTGTTTCTCATTTAGTGGACGTTGAAGAAATCTAAGAAACAACAAAAAGTTACTCTGATTAAGGAGGTGCCAAACCTATGAAACTTCATGAATTAAAACCTGCAGAAGGTTCTCGTCAAGTACGGAACCGTGTTGGACGCGGGACATCATCTGGCAACGGTAAAACATCTGGACGCGGTCAAAAAGGACAAAAAGCACGTTCAGGCGGTGGTGTTCGTTTAGGATTTGAAGGGGGTCAAACTCCATTATTCCGTCGTTTACCAAAACGCGGCTTTACAAATGTGAACCGTAAAGACTATGCAGTCGTTAATCTAGATGCTTTGAATCGCTTTGAAGATGGAGCTGAAGTAACACCAGTTGCTTTAGTTGAAGCTGGAATCGTTAAAAACGAAAAAGCTGGAATCAAAGTCTTAGCCAATGGAGAATTAACTAAGAAGTTAACTGTGAAAGCAGCTAAATTCTCTAAAGCAGCCGAAGAAGCAATCGTTGCTGCTGGTGGATCAATCGAGGTGATTTAATGTTTAAATTACTGAAAGATTCTTTCAAAGTAAAAGACATTCGATCAAGAATTTTTTTCACCGTATTTGCTCTGTTCGTGTTTCGTCTGGGTGCGCAGATCACTGTGCCGGGCGTAAATGCGAGCCGTTTGCTGAGTTTGGCTGATTTGCCATTCTTAGGTATGTTGAACATGGTCAGCGGAAGCGCCATGCAAAATTTCTCTGTCTTTGCAATGGGAGTTTCACCATACATCACTGCTTCGATCATCGTCCAATTGTTACAAATGGACATTGTACCAAAATTTGTTGAATGGTCAAAACAAGGAGAAGTCGGTCGTAAGAAGTTAAATCAAGCGACCCGCGTATTAACGCTGATTCTTGCTTTTGTTCAATCAATCGGGATTACCGCAGGATTTAATGCGTGGACGCAATTAGGTTTTGTTGAAAATCCTAGCATCAATACATTTTTCGTTATTGGTTTGGTTTTGACTGCCGGTACCATGTTTGTTACCTGGTTGGGAGAACAAATCACTGAAAAAGGTATTGGTAATGGCGTATCGATGATCATCTTCGCAGGGATCATTTCCGGTTTGCCAAACGGCGTAAAAGAAATAGTAGAAGATTACTTTATCAATATTGAATCATCTGAAATCTGGAAGTCGGCGATTTTTATCCTCGTCTTGCTGATTGCGATCTTGGTCGTTGTGACATTGGTAACCTTTGTGCAACAAGCAGAACGTAAAATTCCGATTCAATATACTAAACGAGTGGCTGGGGCGCCAACAAGCAGTTATCTACCGTTAAAAGTAAATGCTGCCGGAGTAATCCCAGTTATCTTTGCTAGTTCCTTTATTGCAACTCCTAATGCGATTTTACAAGCATTGGGCGGTTCGTACCGTGGAGTTGGCTGGTATGATACATTGATGCAGATCTTTGATTACAGCACTATTCCTGGTGCAGCAATCTATACTGTATTAATCGTTGCCTTTACATTTTTCTATGCGTTTGTTCAGGTCAATCCTGAAAAATTAGCGGAAAACTTGCAAAAACAAGGAAGTTACATTCCAAGTGTCCGTCCTGGTAAAGGAACGGAAGAATACGTCTCACATCTATTGATGCGTTTAAGTGCTGTTGGTGCACTGTTCTTAGGACTAGTTGCACTGCTTCCAATCGTTGCGCAAATGGTTTGGAACTTGCCGCAATCAATCGGATTAGGCGGAACGAGTTTATTGATCGTTATCGGTGTTGCTCTTGAAACAGCGAAACAGCTAGAAGGACTAATGCTGAAACGAAAATATACTGGTTTTATCAATTAGAGTGAAGAAGGTGTGTTGAGGATCTCCTCAACACCGTTCTACAACTTTACAGGAGGAGTAAGTATGAACCTCGTTTTAATGGGATTACCCGGAGCTGGAAAAGGAACGCAAGCAGAACAAATCGTCGCTGCTTACCAAATTCCGCATATTTCAACAGGTGATATGTTTCGTGCCGCAATGGCAAACAAAACAACTCTTGGCCTGGAAGCAAAATCATACATGGACAATGGGGAACTAGTTCCTGACGAAGTAACGAACGGCATCGTCAAAGAACGCTTGGCTGAACCGGATACCGACAAAGGCTTTCTATTAGATGGCTTTCCTCGGACTTTGGAACAAGCCAAAGCGCTGGACCAAATGCTTAATGAACTTGGAAAGAAATTGGATCACGTTGTTGAAATCCATGTCCCTGAAGAAATACTCGTTGAACGTTTAGCTGGTCGCTTTATCTGCCGCAATTGCGGTGCAACGTATCATAAAATCTTCAACCCAACTACAGTTGAAGGAACTTGTGATCGCTGTGGCGGACACGAATTTTACCAACGAGAAGATGATAAGCCTGAGACGGTCAAAAATCGTCTAGCTGTCAATGTAAAAGGTAGTGAACCAATTTTAGCTTACTATAAAGAAAAAGGTTTGCTGCAGTCTATTGATGGTAATCGTGAGATCGATGCTGTATTTTCAGATGTTAAGAAAATCATCGAGTAACGAAATGATTGCCCGTAACCGACTTGCAGCGCTGAAACTTTCTCTTGCTAAGTATGACAAATTATGATAAAATGTGTCAGTCCGACTTTTAGGCTTTCACCTAGAAGCATTTTTTGAGAAACTTAGGTGGGAACAGACAGTTTCCGCCGTTTTATCGTGTGAAAATCACAAGTACAAGGAGGTACTGTGCGTGGCAAAAGAAGATATGATTGAAGTCGAAGGTACAGTCGTCGAAACTTTGCCGAATGCAATGTTTAAAGTCGAACTAGAAAACGGACACCAAGTTCTTGCTACCGTATCAGGTAAAATTCGTATGCATTACATCCGTATCTTACCTGGCGATAAAGTAACCGTTGAGTTATCTCCCTATGATTTAACTCGTGGCCGTATCACGTATCGCTTTAAATAATTGTACTCCGTAAAACCACAGGAGGTATTATCATGAAAGTAAGACCATCAGTAAAACCAATGTGCGAACATTGTAAAGTAATTCGTCGTAAAGGGCGCGTTATGGTGATTTGCCCAGCAAATCCAAAACACAAACAACGTCAAGGATAATCGGAGGTGTAACAAAATATGGCTCGTATTGCAGGAGTAGATATTCCTCGTGATAAACGAGTAGTCGTTTCACTTACTTATATCTATGGTATTGGTAACACGACTGCTCAAAAGATTTTAGCAAACGCTGGCGTTTCTGAAGAAGTTCGCGTTCGTGATTTAACGAATGAACAAACAGACGCGATCCGTGCGGAAGTAGATAGATTAAAAGTTGAAGGTGACCTTCGTCGTGAAGTCAACCTGAACATCAAACGTTTGATGGAAATCGGTTCTTACCGTGGCATCCGTCATCGTCGTGGCTTGCCTGTTCGCGGACAAAACACAAAGAACAATGCACGTACTCGTAAAGGCCCGTCTAAAACAGTGGCAGGCAAGAAAAAATAATTCCTAAGTGAAGGAGGTTAAAACTTCATGGCAGCAAAAAAAGTGAGTCGTAAACGCCGTGTGAAAAAGAATATTGAAGCGGGTATCGCGCATATCCATTCAACATTCAACAATACAATCGTAATGATCACTGATACTCATGGGAATGCTTTATCATGGTCATCAGCTGGTGCATTAGGTTTCAAAGGAAGCAAAAAATCAACACCTTTTGCCGCTCAAATGGCAGCAGAAACTGCAACAAAAGTAGCAATGGAACACGGATTGAGAACTGTTGAAGTAACAGTTAAAGGACCTGGTTCCGGACGTGAAGCAGCAATTCGTTCCTTACAAGCAACAGGTTTAGAAGTGACTGCAATTCGTGACGTGACTCCAGTTCCTCATAATGGATGCCGCCCTCCAAAACGCCGTCGTGTTTAATGAGTGCTGCTCATTTTGAGTTTTACAATTACGTCATTGAACAAGACACTTTTCGTTTTGAAAGGGGTAAAAGATAAGAATGATTGAATTCGAAAAACCAAGAATCGTAAAAATTGATGAAGAAAAAGATTATGGCAAGTTCATCGTCGAACCTCTTGAAAGAGGCTACGGGACTACTTTAGGGAATTCCCTACGTCGTATTTTGTTATCTTCTTTACCTGGTGCAGCGATCACTAGTATTCAAATCGATGGTGTGTTACACGAATTCTCAACCATTAAAGGTGTGCGAGAAGATGTTGCTCAAATTATCTTGAATATTAAAGGTCTTGCATTAAAGATGTACACGCAAGAAGAAAAAACCCTTGAAATCGATATTACCGGTCCAGCCAATGTAACAGCTGGCGACATTATTGTTGACAGCGATGTAGAAATCTTGAATAAAGATATGTACATCTGCAATGTTTCTGAAGGTGCGACATTCCATGCTCGTTTAACTGTAAAACCTGGCCGTGGATATGTTCAAGCGGATGAAAACAAAAAAGAAGACATGCCGATCGGTGTTCTTCCAGTTGATTCAATCTATACGCCTGTTCGCCGTGTTAACTACCAAGTAGAAAACACTCGTGTCGGTCGTCGAGATGATTTCGATAAACTAACAATGGAAATTTGGACAGATGGTTCCATTTTACCATTGGAAGCAATGAGTTTAGCTGCGAAAATCATGACTGAACATTTGGATATTTTTGTGAATCTGACGGATGAAGCGAAAAACGCGGAAATCATGATTGAAAAAGAAGAAACACAAAAAGAAAAAATGTTGGAAATGACAATCGAAGAATTAGACTTATCTGTTCGTTCATACAACTGTCTAAAACGTGCAGGTATTAATACTGTACAAGAATTGACAAATAAATCTGAACCAGAAATGATCAAAGTACGTAACTTGGGCCGTAAATCACTTGAAGAAGTGAAGGCAAAATTACATGATCTTGGTTTGGGCTTACGCAAAGACGATTAAGATTGTTTACGAAGGATGCTAGTTTGCCCTTTTCAAAGGATAAACTGTATACGGAGTGAAAACGAAGGAGGGAAACCCACGTGAGTTACCGTAAATTAGGACGTACATCTAGCCAACGTAAAGCGATGTTGCGTGATTTAACAACTGATTTAATCATTAACGAGCGTATCGTGACGACTGAAGCACGTGCGAAAGAAGTTCGTTCAACTACTGAAAAAATGATCACTTTAGGAAAACGCGGAGATCTACATGCACGTCGTCAAGCTGCAGCTTTCGTTCGTAACGAAGTAGCAAGTGTTCGTGAAGAAAACGAAGAAGTTGTCGTTGAATCAGCTTTACAAAAGTTGTTCAGTGATATCGCACCTCGTTATGCAGATCGCCAAGGTGGCTACACTCGTATCTTGAAAACAGAACCAAGACGCGGAGATGCTGCACCAATGGTTATCCTAGAACTTGTTTAAAATCACACTTTTCATCACTTTATAGATGTTCTTTTAAGAGTGTTATGATGTTGGAGGGCAACTTCCGAGTCTAGCTCAGCGCTGCATCCCGATTCTTTCGGGGTGCAAGCACTCATCATAAAGTGCTTTTTTTTTACCCTCGATCAACTGTCTTGACAGTTGATGGCGCGTAAAAGAAAAACAAAGGATAAGAATGATTGAAATCTCTAAGTTTTTTTGATAGATTTAGTAAGAATGAAAACAGAGATAGGGAGCAAACATGAAGCCAATTATTGAATTAAACAATATCAAGTTCAGCTATGATCCAGATGAACCGCAACCGGCTTTAAATGACATTTCTTTTTCGATTGAGAAAGGGGAATGGGTGGCGATCGTTGGTCATAATGGTTCGGGGAAATCCACCTTGGCTAAGACCATCAATGGATTGATTTTACCTCAAGAAGGAACCGTTTCTGTCGGTGAGCTGGCATTAAATGAAGAAAACGTTTGGAATATCCGAAAAATGGTGGGCATGGTCTTTCAGAATCCTGACAATCAGTTTGTCGGATCAACAGTGGAAGATGATGTTGCCTTTGGTATGGAGAATCAGGGCGTCCCCCGGGAAGATATGCTGGTTCGGGTACAAGAGGCATTAGAACAGGTAAGAATGTCGGAATTCAAGAAACGGGAACCTGCCCGTCTTTCTGGTGGACAAAAACAACGGGTAGCAATTGCCGGTATCGTTGCATTGCGTCCGGATATCATTATTTTGGATGAGGCCACCAGCATGCTGGACCCGGAAGGTCGGGAAGAAGTATTGGCTACTATCAAAAAAATCAAGGAACAAAATAATTTGACTGTTTTATCCATCACTCACGATATTGATGAAGCTGCCAATGCCAATCGTGTCTTGGTTATGCGTCAGGGACAATTGGTGGATGAAGGAACACCGGAGAAGATTTTTTCTGCGGGACCGAAATTGATCGAACTGGGCTTGGATTTGCCTTTTCCTGAAAAATTAAAGGCGGCATTGAAAGCACGGGGCATTACGGTGCCAAGTGAGTACTTGACTGAAGAAAGGATGGTGGACTGGTTATGGACATCCGTTTTGAAAAAGTAGATTTTACTTATCAGCCCCACACACCTTTTGAACAGCGGGCATTGTTTGCGATTGATTTAGCTATCAAAGAAGGAACCTATACGGCGATTGTTGGTCATACCGGCAGTGGCAAGTCTACCTTACTGCAACATTTGAATGCTTTGTTAAAGCCCACAGATGGAACAGTGACGATTGGTGAACGCACCATTACACCGGAAACCGACAATAAAAATTTGAAACCCATTCGAAAAAAAGTCGGGATTGTTTTTCAATTTCCTGAAGCACAGTTGTTTGAAGAAACAGTGGCTAAAGACATTGCCTTTGGACCAAAGAATTTTGGTGTACCGGAAGAAAAAGCGATGGCTTTAGCGAAGGAATATTTGAATTTGGTGGGATTAGATGACCAGTATTTGAATCGTTCCCCTTTTGATCTATCTGGGGGGCAAATGCGACGGGTGGCGATTGCCGGTGTTTTGGCAATGGAACCGGAAGTTCTCGTTTTAGACGAACCAACAGCCGGCTTGGACCCTAAAGGCCGCAAGGATATGATGGAAATGTTTGATCGTCTTCATCGAGACAAAAAAATGACCATCATTTTGGTAACTCATTTAATGGATGATGTCGCTGAATATGCAGATTTCATGTACATTCTGGAAAAAGGCCACCTGGTTAAAAGCGGAACACCGCAAGCGGTCTTTCAAGAAGTCGAGTGGGCAAATGAGAAAAAAATCGGTGTGCCAACTGCGACATCCTTTGCTTTAGAGTTAGCGAAAAAGGGCTTTTCCTTTGAGCAGTTGCCAATAACCGCTGATGAATTGGCAAATCAAATCGTGGCGCAAGGAGGAATTGCCCATGATGAATAAATTGATTTTTGGTCGTTATATTCCTGGGGACTCCATTATTCACAATCTGGATCCGCGGGTAAAATTACTTGCCAGTTTCTATTTTATTGGTATTATCTTTTTAGCAAATAATTGGCAAAGCTATTTGTTTTTAGGTATCTTTACTTTGGGCAGTATTCTTTTGTCTGGGGTTTCGCTGAAGTTCTTTATCCGTGGCGTCAAGCCGCTGATTTGGCTGATTTTATTTACCGTTGCATTGCAGGTCCTGTTTACTACTGGTGGGGCGGTTTATTGGCAATGGGGAATTTTTAATATCACGGAGTTTGGCGTGATGAATGGGATTTTCATTTTTTGCCGTTTTATTTTGATTATTTTCATGTCTACCTTACTGACACTGACCACTGCTCCTTTAGAATTATCCGATGCAATCGAATATATTTTGCGACCGTTAAAAGCGGTTCGATTTCCGGTTCATGAAGTTTCATTGATGCTGTCAATTGCGTTGCGTTTCGTTCCTACGTTAATGGATGAGACGGAAAAAATCATGAACGCACAACGAGCTCGCGGGGTCGATTTTGGGGAAGGCAGTTTGATCCAAAAAATGAAGGCAGTGGTTCCTTTGCTGATTCCGCTGTTTGTCAGCAGTTTTAATCGGGCGGAGGATCTGGCTACCGCCATGGAAGCTCGCGGCTATACTGGCGGTGAAGGACGGACCAAATACCGCAAGCTGGCTTGGCATACCCGTGATACATGGGTCGTAGTGATTTTTGCGGCAGTTACAGCAATCTTGATTTTTTTAAAGAGCTGATTTTGTGAGGCAGAAACAAGCAGCGATGCAGCGTTTCTGCTTCTTTTTGTTTTAGTAAAAGAAGGAAATGGGGAATTTCAGTGGTGCGTTACAAAGCAATCATTGCTTACGATGGAACAAATTTTAATGGCTTTCAACGACAGGAAACTGGCCGGACAGTCCAAGGAGAATTAGAAAAAACAATACAAAAAATGGCGAATGGGCAATTTATCGAAGTTCATGGTTCAGGAAGAACGGATGCAAGAGTCCATGCAGTGGGACAGGTCATCCATTTTGATTATCCCCAAGAACGTCCGTTAGAAAGAATGCGTTTTGCCTTGGATACCCAATCGCCGGAGGATATTGCGGTCAAATCGGTGGAAATCGTGGATGACACGTTTCACGCCCGCTATCTTGTACAGGAAAAAACCTATCAATTTCGATTGAATATTGGCAAACCCCGTAGTCCATTTTTGCGGCATTATGCCAGCTACTATCCTTATCCTTTAGATTTAGAAAAAATAAGGCGGGCATTGACAGATTTTTTGGGTACTCACGATTTTACATCGTTTTGCGCCAGCGGCAGTTCAGTGGAGGACAAAGTACGAACGATTTATGAAGCGACGGTGGAACAGGTAGCAGATGACGAGTTGGTGTTTACTTTTCGTGGGAACGGGTTTTTGTATAAAATGATTCGGATCATGATGGGTACGTTGCTGAAAATCGGCAATGGTCGGATGCCGGCCGACAGTATTCCAGCAATTATTGAAGCGAAAAATCGTGATTTGGCAGGACCCACTGCTCATCCAGAAGGGCTCTACTTAATGAAAGTTAGCTATGAAACAAAAGCCTAAAAAATACCGAACAAGTCAGAGGGCTTGTTCGGTATTTTTTTATCTTTTTTGTTTGCGGTAGAAATAATCAAATAGGAAGAAGAGAAGAAGACAGCTGAAGAAGAGCAGTACCCCCGGTAAAAATCCTTGTGGCAAATAGGACAAGCGAATGGTGTGTTTGCCTTTTGGAAGCGTCAAACTGACAAAAGCATCTTGAAAGGCGGAGACAGGGACTTTTTTGCCGTCTACGGTTGCCTGCCAGCCCTTTTCGTATGGAATCGTCGTAACGAGCAGTTGTTCTTCTTTCGTCGTTACCTGCCCCTCTGCGGAGCGTTTGCCGACATTTAGATTCACACCTTGTTCCTTGATCTGATCCATGGCGGATTGATAGGCTTCGGTGTTCAAAGTGACCACTTGTGGATTTTGGAAGCCGACTTTTTGTGTGCCATAGAAGCTGGCGGTAAATTCAATTTCAGTTGCTTGTTCGTAATACCCGAGGTCGTAATATTGCCCCGTAATGTTGATTTGAGACTTTCGCTGTTCTCCGTTGACAGTAATCGTGGCTGTCGAGCTTTCCAATTGTGCAAAATCTTGCGGATACAAACTAAGGTATGCCTGAGAATGAGCGGGAACGGCGACTTTCCATGTTACTTCCTTGGCGAGATTGCCTTTTTCTTCGGTAAAAATCGTGTACATTCCGTCATAGGTGACCGTTGTGTTATCCGTTTCTGAAATCGTCAGCGGCCAAAATTGAAAATAAGTCTGTTGCAGATCAGCTAAACCGTTGATTAGATTGGTTTGACTGGTCAAATTGTCATTTGACGGTTGAGGAACCTTTGCGGCGTCCGGATTCGCTAGAAAAGCCAGAGGCAGTGCATTTTCGTTTTCGTACAATTGATAATCCTTCGAGCGGGCGGTTTCTGTAAAGCCGTATTTATTAATCGGTGTTTTGCTGAGATTGTATTTGATTCCTAAAAAACTGTCCATCAACAACGTATTGTTGGGGTAGCGGATGTTTAGATTGGTTCCCCGTGAACGAAAGCCCAACTGATCCAAGTAGCTGGAAGAATGGCGGTTGCGGATGGAAGAAAACATGCTGACACCGCTGTACCCATAATTAAAGCTGTCATTGGAAGAAACCGGATCAAGATTTTCCACTCGAGAAAAATCCGCAGATTTGGTTTTTTGAACCAATTCATCGATGGCAGGATAAGGTTCGGTATACAAACTGCGGGAGGCATAATTCCAATCGTTCAAAATTCCCCGCACCATGCCATTGGTGTTCACGATGGCTTCAAAACTTACTACAAGCAGAATTAACACTACGAATAAATGCTTAGGATAGCTTCGTAGTCGGTACAAACCAAAGGCCAATAAGTAGAGCAATAGGAAAAAAATGCTGACGGCAAAGGAAGAAAATTTGATATATTCATAACTACCAGCAGGACGAATTCCAAAGGCCAAGCAAAACAACGCCATTTGAATCAGAATGACTCCCAGTAGTTTGCCGTTGGATTTTTGATCCACTCGTTCCCACCCGTAACCTGCCAACATGATAACCAGAAAAGAAAACAGGTAGGCATAGCGGAATAAAAACATATTTGGAGCGTGCATACCGTGCCAAAATAAATTCAGAGGTACCAGATAAAAACTAGCAGTCAACAGGGCAAAAAAGCCGGCATACAGCAGTTTTTGTTTCAAGGGTGCTTTAGAGACAAAGTAAAAAAGACAAAGGACCAACGGCAGCAAACCCACATAAATAAAGGGAATCGAACCGTATTTGGTGGTATCGTAAACGCCCACGAGATTTTTTAGGACAAGATCGAGAAAATCAGTTGCTTCGGTTTTTAGGGTGGTGATTTTACTTAATTCTTCCCCGTTTGCCCGCAGATCTAAAATTGCCGGCAAAATGATAATCATGGAAGCGCCGCCTGACAGCAAAGCCGTTAGCCCATAAGGAACAATCACTTTTTTTGTTTGTCGCCAATTGTCCAATAAGCGGACCAAAAAATACAGTGCCGAAAAAATGGCAATCATAAAACCCATATAAAAGCTGGAGAGAAATAATAGCAGATAGCTGAAAAACAGCAGCTTCGGTTTGTGCTGTTGGATTAAGCGGTCGATACCCATGATAATAAGAGGTAAATACACGAAAGCATCCAGCCACATAATGATTTCAGAATGAGCGGTGATAAAAGACATCAGGGCATAAGAAACGGCAAGAGTCACGTGCTGCCATTTTTCGATATGAAAAGTTTGTCGAGCATAAAACCAAAAAGCCAGTCCGGCACTGCCGATTTTCAGCAGGGTCAAAAAATATAGGGCATCTGGCATCAATTGATTGGGAAACAGCAGGACAAGGGGCGTGAAAAGGCCGCCTAGGTAATAAGAAACCAAAGAAAGGTAATTCAATCCTAAAGAAGCATTCCACGTGTAAAGGAAGCTTTGTTTCCCCAGTAATGCATTGCGAAAGCTCGCATGGAAATTGGAAAATTGGGAAAAGGCATCACTGGCTAAAATACTGCGGCTGCTGCCGGGGAAAATTCCAATCGTCAAATAGATGAAGGCCATAATACCCAGTGGGATAAAAAAGCTAGCCAGCATATATCGGGCGTGTTGTTTGCAAAATTGTTTGATTGTCAAAAACATAAGTCCACCAAATTTCTTTCATAATGATTTTTATTTTACCATAGTTCCAAAAACAATGAAAAAAGAAGAAGGAAGTCTTTGATTAAAAAATAACCAAAGTTTTTAATGTTTTATTTCACATCGTTATTTTTAGTTTTTAATTTATTTGGTAAAATATAAACAATATCAGATAAATTATCGTTATGGTATTGACACCTTGTTATCAATAATGTAGTTTTTTATTAGATGTAAAAGAACATATTTCCTCGCTTTTGTTGAAGCGGCACATAGAAAATTTAAGAAAAAAACAAGGCGATCCTTTTCAAAGAGGCCGCCTTGTTTTGATTTTTGAGAAAACAAAAAACCGCTCGATGAACGAACGGTTTGAGTAGTTGTGTGATTAAACGCGCTCAACTTTTCCTGATTTCAAAGCACGAGCTGACACCCAAACTTTTTTAGGTTTTCCGTCAATAAGAACACGTACTTTTTGTAAATTAGGTTTTACGGTACGCTTTGTTGAGTTCATTGCGTGAGAGCGGTTGTTTCCACTTGTTGTTTTACGACCTGTAAAGTAGCAAACCTTTGCCATGTGACTATTTCCTCCTTTGCCTTGATCTTGGAGCGCTTATTTGGCTCATACTAAACGAATTTACCATAAACGCAGTAATTTTGCAAGCTTATTTTCTGTGAAACATTGACTTTTTCCTGCAAACCATGTAAATTATACAACGTTGTGAAAGGGTGCGCCTGTTTTTGTTTCTGTAGATCCTTCTTTTATTTAAGGGTCAGCTATGATAAACTATTGTAGTAGAAAATAGGCAAAATTGCCTGTTAAGGAGGCTTATCATGGCTGTAAAAATTAAAACGGCATCAGGAACTATCGAAATTACAAATGAAGTGATCGCAACTGTCGTCGGCGGTGCAGCAACCGATGTATTTGGTATCGTAGGGATGGCAAGCAAAAATCAAATCAAAGATAACATCAATGAGATTTTAAGAAAAGAAAATTATTCACGGGGCGTCGTTGTACGTCAAGAAGAAAACGGCATTGCGGTGGATGTTTACACAATCGTAAGCTATGGGACAAAAATTTCGGAAGTTTCGCGAAATGTCCAAGAAAAAGTCAAATATAATCTTGAAACAATGCTGGGCGTTGCCGCCAATTCAGTAAATGTGTTTGTTCAAGGTGTACGTGTACTGCCTGATTAGGCAGCGATGCTGTGTAACTACAGCGATTCGAAGGAGGATTATCAGTGAAAGTAACGAATATCAGCGCGAGTCAATTTCAAGAAATGGTCCAGGCTGGTGCCAATCGTCTGCAAGCAAATGCGGAGTATGTCAACTCGTTGAATGTATTCCCGGTTCCTGATGGGGATACTGGAACGAATATGAATTTATCGATGACCAGCGGTGCCAAAGCGGTCGCAGATTCCGCTTCTGAAAAAGTCGGCGATTTAGCGACGGTTTTATCTAAAGGACTATTGATGGGGGCGCGAGGAAATTCCGGTGTTATCCTGTCGCAATTGTTTCGCGGATTTTCAAAACAAATCCCTGACGTCACGACATTAAACCCACAAGAATTAGCGCAAGCCTTTAGTCATGGCGTAGAAACTGCTTATAAAGCTGTCATGAAGCCGGTTGAGGGAACGATTTTGACGGTTGCCCGAGTGGCGGCGGAATACGGCGAACGCAAAGCCAGCGAAAGTGATGATTGTATCGAAGTGATGACGGCGGTTTTACGCGGAGGCAAACGTGCCTTGGCAAAAACGCCGGATTTATTGCCGGTCTTAAAAGAAGTCGGCGTAGTAGACAGCGGCGGTCAAGGACTGATTTATATTTATGAAGGCTTTTTGGCTGCTTTGACAGGAGAGTATCAAGCAGATGAAACATTTGAACCTTCCCCAGCTGCCATGGATGAAATGGTAAATGCCGAGCATCACCGCAGCGTCCAAGGACAATTAGCAACAGAAGACATCAAATTCGGTTATTGTACCGAAATCATGGTAAATATCGGCGAAGGACCAACTGTCGACAGTACTTTTGATTATGAAACTTTCCGTAATTATCTAAATGAAATCGGCGATTCTTTGCTTGTCGTCAACGATGATGAAATCATCAAAGTCCACGTGCATACAGAGCATCCCGGCGAAGTAATGAACTACGGGCAAAAATTTGGTTCATTAGTCAAAGTCAAAGTCGATAATATGCGTTTACAACACGAAACGATTTTGGAACATGACGAACAGGTTCAAGAATTTGCAGAAGCACCTCGGGTTCCTTATGGAATCATCGCAATCGCAGCCGGTGAAGGCGTGAGCGAATTGTTCAAGAGCCTGGGCGCTAATTATATTATCAGCGGCGGTCAAACGATGAACCCAAGTACGGAAGATATTTTGACTGCGATTAATAAAGTCAATGCAGAACAGGTTATCATTTTACCGAATAATAAAAATATCTTTATGGCAGCAGATCAGGCGGCAGAAGTCGCAGAGGTCCCTGTTGCGGTAATTCCAAGTCGTACGATTCCACAAGGGATGACGGCAATGCTGTCCTTTAATGACCAAGCAACACTGGAAGAAAACAAAACTACGATGAGCGATGCCTTGGCAAATGTTGTCAGCGGCTCCGTTACCCATGCGATTCGTAACACCGCCATCGATGGAGTGACGATTACAGAAGGAGACTTTTTGGGAATGATCGACGGTAAGATCGTCGTTTCTGATCCAGATCAGTCAACGACTGCTTTGACTACTTTGAATCAAATGATTTCAGATGAAACCGAAATCGTTACGATTATTTTTGGTGATGAGGCTACACAAGACGATGCCGAAAAATTAGGCGCCGCATTACAAGAAGCACATGAAGAATTGGAAGTTGAGATCCATCCGGGAAATCAACCTGTATATCCTTATCTTTTTGCCGCAGAATAAGACGGATCAGCAGTTTTTTACATGATTCTGACAGGATGAGCCATAACTTCACTTATAAGTTATGGACCATCCTGTTTTTTTGCAAAGAGAGAAAGCATCGGGAAGGAGGAGTTGGATGGTAACGACCGCAGTTCAGTTTTTAAAGGGAGTCGGAGAAAAAAGAGCACAGGATTTGGCGGAACTGGGAATTTTGACCGTCGAGGATTTAATGAGCTATTACCCGTTTCGGTATGAAGACATTCAAGAACGGGACTTGCAGGAGATTCAAGATCAGGAAAAGGTGACCATCAAAGGTGTTGTCGTTTCTCCGCCAGTACTCAACCGTTTCGGCTATAAAAAATCCCGGCTGCAGTTTCGGATGATGCAGGATCATGGCGTGTTCAATGTTTCTTTTTTCAATCAGCCGTATTTGAAGGACAAAGCGATTATGGGAGAAGAGCTGGCTGTTTATGGCAAATGGGATGCCAAACGCCAAGCGTTGACAGGAATGAAAATCCTTGGCAGTCAAAGTCAGGGAGATTTTGCGCCGATTTATCACGTGAATAAGAAAATCAAACAACGAACTTTGATCGAATTGATTCGCCAGGCTTTTACACAATTTGGTGAGGAAATCGAAGAAAACCTACCTTTGTCTTTGCGGGAAAAATATCGCTTGATCGATCGAAAACAGGCGATGTTTGCGATGCATTTTCCGGAAAATCCCGAAGAAAACCATCAGGCTAAACGACGAGTGATCTTTGAAGAATTCTTTTTATTTCAATTGAAGGTTCAAGGGTTAAAACAAAAGGAAAAAGCAGAGGTCAATGGAATCGCCATTCAATACGACGTGCAACGATTAAAGCAATTTACCCAGAAACTGCCTTTTGAATTGACCAATGCCCAAAAACGAGTCACCAATGAAATTTGCAGTGACTTGCGCAGTCCAAGACACATGCAGCGCTTGCTGCAAGGGGATGTCGGCAGCGGCAAAACCGTGGTCGCCGCCATTGCTCTTTACGCGACGGTAACGGCTGGATTTCAAGGCGCATTGATGGTGCCAACTGAAATTTTGGCGCAGCAGCATATGGAAAGTTTGAATCAACTTTTTGATCCGCTAGAAATTCGTACAGCCCTGCTGACAGGTTCTACCAAAGCAAAGGAGCGACGGGTGATTTTGGAACAATTGGCAAATGGGGAGATTGATATTATTGTTGGGACCCACGCGTTGATCCAAGAAGGGGTCAATTTTGCCTACCTCGGTTTAGTCATCACGGACGAACAGCACCGTTTTGGCGTTAACCAACGGCGGGTTTTGCGGGAAAAAGGGCTGCATCCTGATGTGTTGTTTATGACAGCAACGCCGATTCCCCGAACGTTGGCAATCACAGCATATGGAGAAATGGACGTTTCGATCATCGATGAATTGCCGGCAGGGCGAGTTCCCATCGAGACTCGCTGGATTCGTCCGCCGCAATTGGATTCGGTTTTAGAATGGAGTTTTCGTGAATTGCAGCAGGGGCATCAAATGTATGTGATCTGTCCGCTGATTGAAGAATCTGAATCCTTGGATGTCAAAAATGCTGTGGAAATCTATGAACGCTTGCAGGCGTATTTTTCCCCGGACTATCAGGTGGATTTGCTTCATGGAAAAATGAAAAACCAAGAAAAAGAAACCATCATGGAAACCTTCAAAAACAACGACACGCAGATTTTGGTTTCTACAACCGTGATTGAGGTCGGTGTCAATGTACCGAATGCGACCGTCATGCTAATTATGGATGCGGATCGCTTTGGTTTGGCCCAACTACACCAATTACGGGGCCGGGTGGGTCGTGGAGCGCAGGCTTCTTATTGCATTTTGGTCGCTGATCCAAAAAACGAGATGGGTGTCGAACGAATGAAAATCATGACAGAAACCAACAACGGCTTTTTATTGAGTGAAAAAGATCTGGAGTTGCGAGGCCCCGGAGAAGTATTTGGCTTTCGACAATCCGGCTTGCCTCAATTTATGGCAGGAGATATTGTGGCGGATGCAACGATTTTGGAAGTTGCCCGACAAGAAGCCCAAGAAATTTGGAAAAAGCAGAATTGGCAGGTCTTACCAGACTATGCACCACTGGCAGGTTACCTCGAAAAGCAAGCGGCAGAAAACCAGTTTTTCGACTAAAAAAATATGCTATACTAAAAAAGAATGAAAAAAAATCGCCGCTTTTTTGCTTTTTGGTGCTCAGAAAATCGGCAGAGAAAAAATAAAACTTAACCTAAGAATGCGGGGAACGATACCTATGATGAGAATTGCGGTTGATGCGATGGGCGGCGACAATGCCCCTAAAGCAATCGTTGAAGGGGTCATGCTGGCGAAAAAAGAATTTCCAGACATCCACTTTCAACTTTATGGAAAAGAAAGCGAAATAACAAAATACGTGACGGATCACGCCAATGTGACGATCATCCATACCGATGAAAAAATCAACAGTGATGATGAACCAGTAAAAGCAATCCGCAGAAAGAAAAATGCTTCGATGGTTTTGGCAGCACAAGCAGTGAAACAAGGAGAAGCGGATGCCGTGTTTTCTGCCGGCAACACAGGCGCGCTATTAGCGGCAGGGCTGTTTATCGTCGGACGAATCAAAGGCGTGGAACGCCCCGGCTTGATGTCGACACTGCCGGTGATGGGCAAAGAGACCGGCTTTGATATGCTAGATCTGGGTGCCAATGCAGAAAACAAAGCAGAACATTTACTGCAATACGGTATTTTAGGTTCCTTCTATGCAAAAAATGTTCGGGGAATCCAAGAGCCGAGAGTGGGCTTGTTGAACAATGGAACGGAAGAAACCAAAGGCAGTGAGCTGACGAAAGCCGCCTTTGACTTGTTGAAAAACGAACCAAGCATCCATTTTATCGGCAATGTAGAAGCACGGGAATTATTGACCGGCGCAGCCGATGTTGTGGTGACGGATGGATTTACCGGCAATGCCGTGTTGAAATCGATCGAAGGAACAGCGCTGAATTTAATGGCATTATTAAAAGAATCGATTTTATCTGCCGGCGTTAAAGGAAAATTAGGTGCCGTTTTATTGAAAGATTCACTACGGGGACTAAAAAATGAACTGGATTATTCCAAACATGGCGGTGCCGTTTTGTTTGGCTTAAAAGCACCGGTCATCAAGACCCACGGAGCTACCGGACCAGAAGCGGTCGCCTATACAATCCACCAAATTCACACCATGTTGGAAACGGATGTTGTGAATCAATTGGTTGAATTTTATGAAAAAAATGACGAAAAATGAATGTTTATTCGAAACTAGTCTGACATTTTTGTAATGAAACTGCAAAAAAGTCTAGACAAACGCAACAGAAAGACGTAAAATCTGTATTAGCTAACTTTTCAACTTTAGTCAAAAGCGTGGAGGTGAATGCAATTGACACGTGATGAAGTATTTAAGAAAGTAGCCGTCGTGATCGCCAATCATTTTGAGGTCGACGCGGATAAAGTTACCGATGAAATGAGTATTAAAGATGACTTGAACGCGGATTCTATTAGTGTAATGGAGTTTGTATTAGAATTAGAAGATGAGTTTGGTACCGAAATCTCTGATGAGGATGCTGAACAAATCCAAACTGTTGGCGGAGCAGTTGACTACATTGCAAGCCATTTAGCCTAAGTATTTCGCCTAATTAGAACGCTCTGATTAGGCGCGTTTTTTTTTACCCGCAAATCATGTGTGGAAATATAGTGAAAGTATTCTGAAAATTCTGCTTTTTAAATAATAAAACTTGCAATATACCGTTTCATTCTATATAATTATTAAGAAAATATTACACAATGTTAAGAAACCAATGGGCAAAAAACGGACAGCTTTTTTTGAATCATTTTTCAGTAAAAAACTTCATCCGAAGCAGAGAGGGGTATTCGATTGTCAGGAGATAATCAATTGCTAGAAGTTCAAAACCTACATACAGGCTTTCGTATTAAAGATGAGTATTATGATGCAGTAGACGGTGTTTCGTTTACATTAGACCGCAATGAGATTTTAGCGATCGTAGGCGAATCCGGTTGTGGCAAAAGTACATTGGCTACGACCATCATGGGGCTCCATGATCCGAACAACACCAAAATCACCGGCGAAATTTTGTACAAAGATTTGAACTTATCAAACTTAAATGAGACACTTTATAATAAAATTCGCGGAAATGATATTGGAATGATTTTCCAAGATCCATTGTCTGCCTTAAACCCATTGATGCGAATTGAAGACCAAATCAAAGAAGGGTTGTCTTACCATACCGACATGAATGCTGAGCAGCGCCAAGCACGGGCATTAGAATTGTTGGGTCAAGTAGGAATCCCAAATCCGGCTCGTGTGGGTCGTCAATACCCCCATGAATTATCCGGCGGGATGCGGCAACGGGTAATCATCGCCATTGCCATCGCCTGCAAACCACCTATCATCATCGCAGACGAACCAACGACGGCACTAGACGTAACCATTCAAGCACAAATTTTGGATTTGCTAAAAGATTTGCAGGAAGAAACCCAATCAGGAATTATTCTGATCACCCATGACTTAGGGGTTGTGGCTGAGATGGCAGATCGGGTGGCGGTAATGTACGCTGGACAATTTGTTGAAGTGGCAACAGCAGAAGAATTATTTGCTAATCCGCAACATCCTTACACTCGTTCATTGTTGAACTCGATTCCACAGGATGACTCAGAAAATGATGAATTGCACGTTATCGAAGGTGTAGTACCTTCATTGAAAAATATGCTTCGTACCGGGTGCCGTTTTGCTCCTCGAATTTCTTGGATTCCGGAAAGTGCCCATGAAGAAAATCCAACCCTTCATGAAGTGGCGCCTAATCATTTAGTACGTTGCACGTGCTATCAGCATTTCCATTTTAGAGACGAAGGAGAAGTGTAAATGTCAGAATTAATTACAATCAAAGATCTGAAAATCCACTATCCGATTCGTAGCGGTTTCTTCAATCGAGTAACCGATTATGTGTATGCTGTGGACGGCGTGGACTTCGTGATTGAAAAAGGAAAAACATATGGTTTAGTTGGCGAATCCGGTTCAGGAAAATCGACTACCGGAAAAGCCATCGTCGGGTTAGAAAAAGTAACCAGCGGCGAAATCATTTTTGACGGACAAGATGTAACCAAACGGGCGAATCGCCGGAAAATGAACTACAACAAAGATGTACAGATGATTTTCCAAGATTCTATGTCCAGTTTGAATCCTAAAAAACGGGTTATCGATATCATTGCCGAACCATTACGCAACTTTGAACGCTTGAGCGATCAAGAAGAAAAGAAACGGGTTCGGGAATTGTTGGACATCGTTGGGATGCCCGGGGATGCGTTGTACAAGTATCCTCATGAATTTTCCGGCGGACAACGACAACGGTTAGGAGTTGCTCGAGCAGTAGCTTCCAATCCAAAATTGATCGTAGCTGACGAACCGGTTTCTGCTTTGGACTTATCCGTTCAAGCACAGGTTTTGAACTTTATGAAACGAATCCAACAAGAATACGGCTTGAGCTATTTGTTCATTTCCCATGACTTGGGTGTTGTCAAACACATGTGTGACAATATCGCTATCATGTATAAAGGCCGCTTCGTTGAAATCGGCAGTCGGGAAGATATTTATAATGACCCGCGCCACATTTATACCAAACGCCTACTATCTGCTATTCCACAAATCGATGTACCAAACCGGGAAGCCCATAAAGATGAACGCCGCCGGGTAGAGGAAGAATACATTCGACGTCAAAAGGAATATTATGACAATACGGGACGTGTCTATGATTTGCGAAAATTGACCGGCACACACCAAGTTGCATTAAAAGATGGGGGGGCAAAATAATATGTGGAAAACAATTCTGCGTCGTTTATTATTGATGATCCCTCAAGTAATTATTTTGAGTATTTTGATTTTTGTTTTGGCAAAAATGATGCCTGGGGATCCGTTTACTGGGTTGATCAATCCAAACCAAGACCCTGCAGTTATTGCACAATTACGGGAAACTGCTGGTTTGAATGATCCATGGTACACCCAATATTTCCGTTGGATCGGTAATGCACTGCAAGGAGACTTCGGTCGCAGCTTTATCTACAAATTGCCAGTAGCTTCTTTATTAGCCGGTCGGATCGTAAATACATTATGGTTGTCACTTTTGACAGTCATCATTACTTACTTGATTGCTGTACCGCTGGGAATGTTAGCTGGTCGTTACCAAAATTCTTGGTTGGATAAAGTCGTAGTGGTTTACAACTTTTTCAGTTTCGCTGTACCATTGTTTATCTTCGCTTTGATTATGCTTTTTGTTTTTGGGTATCGTCTAGGCTGGTTCCCAACCAGCGGCTCTGTGAATGCTGGTTTGACTGGCATGGCGGCCTTTTGGAATAAGGCGTATCATTTGGTCTTACCTTCCTTAACACAAGCTTTCTTAGGAACCGCGGTCACGATCCAATACCTGCGAAGCGAAGTCATCGATTCGAAATCTCTGGATTTTGTACGGACAGCGCGATCAAAAGGGGTACCAACAAAGAAAGTCTTTTCTCGACACATTTTTAGAAATGCGTCCTTACCGATTGCTTCCCAAATGGGGTATGAAATTACTTCCCTAATTGCTGGATCAGTCGTTATTGAACAAATCTTTGCTTATCCTGGTGTTGGTAAATTATTTATCGATAGTATCTCTCAACGGGATTACGCCGTTATCACCTCCTTGGTGCTGATTTTAGGGATTGCAACACTGATCGGTACACTATTATCAGATATCATCATGAGTATCGTCGATCCACGGATCAGAATTCAATAGGGAGGGAGAAAGAAAATGGCTGAAAAAAAAGAAGAAGCATTGAAGCAAGAAAGTATCCCACCTATGGGATTTCAAATGATCGTTCGTGAATTTTTAAAAGATAGATTAGCGATTTTCTCGCTGATTTTACTGATCGCCGTATTGCTTTTCGTTTTTATTGCGGCAATTATTATTGATCAAGACAAGGTTATGTATGTCAGTATTTTAGATAAATACGCTCCTCCTGGTTCAGTATCTATGGATGGCGTAAAATTCTTCTTAGGTGCTGATGAAGGTGGTCGGGATGTCTGGGGTCAATTGATCATCGGGGCAAGAAATTCGATTTTGATTGGTTTTGCCATCACAATCATTACTTCGATTATCGGTGTTGGCTTGGGAATTATTTCTGGCTACTATGGCGGGATGATTGACAATATTTTGATGCGAATCGTAGATTTTGTCATGATTCTACCAATTATGTTGATTATTATCGTTTTCGTAACGATTATTCCTCGATACAATGTCTGGTCCTTTATTTGGATCATGAGTGCCTTTTATTGGGTAGGAAAAGCCCGGCTCTTCCGCAGTAAAACCTTATCGGAAGGTCGTCGAGATTATGTTTCTGCATCAAAAACGATGGGAACAGGGGATCTTAAAATCATGTTCCGGGAAATCATGCCGAATTTGAGCTCATTGATCATTACCAACTTGACCATGAACTTTGCGGCGAATATCGGAATTGAAACGACCCTGACCTTCTTGGGCTTCGGGTTACCGACCAATGTGCCAAGTTTGGGAACATTGATCAGCTTCGCCAGCAACGGGGACGTACTGGTGAATAAACAATGGATCTGGTTGCCAGCATCGATACTGATTTTGGTACTGATGTTGAGCATTAATTACGTTGGACAAGCATTCAAGCGCTCTGCGGATGCCCGTCAACGACTAGGTTAATAGATTAGAGGAGGATATAGGATGAAGAAAAAGATTTTTGGAGTAATCGCTTTAGCATCTGTTGCTTTACTGGCAGCATGTGGCGGCGGTAACGGGGGAACAGATTCGTCAGGTGGAAATTCAGCGACGGAAACAGAGGATGCAAGCAAATTACCTCTAAAAGTATCAAATGACAAAAAAGCAATCGACGGCGGAACATTGGATGTAGCGGTAGTTATGGATACGCAATTCCAAGGTTTGTTCCAACAAGAATTCTATCAAGATAACTATGATTATCAATTTATGCAAGCAAGTGTTGAATCATTATTTGTAACAGATAATGACTTCAAAATCGTTGACGGCGGTGCCGCAAACTTGAAACTTGATCAAGACAACAATACAGCAACGATTACTTTGCGTGACAATTTGAAATGGTCAGATGGCGAAGATGTGACAGCAGATGACGTGATTTTCTCTTATGAAGTAATTGGAGACAAAGACTATACCGGTATCCGTTACGATGCCAACTTTACGAATATCGTAGGGATGGAAGATTACCACGCTGGGAAAGCTGACACAATTTCCGGTATTAAAAAAGACGACGACAAAACAGTAACGATCACTTATAAAGAAGTGCATCCAGGTATGATGCAAGCCGGTGGTGGTGTTTGGAGTAACGCGTTACCAAAACACAGCTTTGAAGGTATTGCAGTCAAAGACATGGAATCAAGTGATGCTGTTCGTAAGAACCCAGTTACTTTTGGTCCTTACTACATGAAGAACATTGTAAAAGGCGAATCAGTTGAATTTGCGCCAAATGAATATTACTATGGCGAAAAACCAAAACTTTCAAAAATGGTCTTTAAATCTGTTCCATCTGCATCAATTGTAGAAGCGTTGAAATCAAAACAATACGATATCGCACTTTCTATGCCAACAGATGCTTATGCAACGTATAAAGACGTGGAAGGCTATGAAATCTTAGGTCGTCCAGAACAATCTTATACTTACCTTGGTTTCAAATTAGGTAAATGGAATGCTGATGAAAACAAAGTTGAATACGATGAAAACTCAAAAATGGCTGACAAATCTCTACGTCAAGCAATGGGTTATGCCATCGACAACGATGCCGTGGGTAACAAGTTCTACAACGGTTTGCGTAGCAATGCGACAACCCTAATCCCACCAGTATTTGGTACTTTGCATGATACAAAAGTAAAAGGCTATACACAAGATGTGGACAAAGCAAACAAATTATTGGATGATGCTGGCTACAAAGATACTGATGACGATGGAATCCGTGAAAACAAAGATGGCGAAAAATTAACTATCAACTTCGCTTCTATGTCCGGTGGTGAAACCGCACAACCATTAGCAGATTACTATGTACAACAATGGAAAGCAATCGGTTTAGATGTTGAATATACGACTGGCCGTTTGATCGATTTCCAAGCATTCTATGATAAATTAGAAAATGACGATCCTGAAATTGATGTGTACCAAGGTGCTTGGGGAACAGGTTCAGATCCTTCACCAACCGGATTGTATGGTCCTAACTCAGCCTTCAACTACACTCGTTTCGAATCAGAAGAAAACACAAAATTATTGCAAGCAATCGATTCAAAAGCTTCCTTTGATGATGACAAACGTAAAGAAGCTTTCGATGCATGGCAAGAATACGCTTCTGATGAAGCCTTCGTTATTCCAACACTTTACCGTAATGAAGTATTACCTATCTCAGAACGTGTAACTGGTTGGGATTGGGCATACGACGTTGACTACAATGTTTGGGCAACAGTTGGTGTTACTTCAGAAGATCGTTAATTTTGATTTTTTTGAAAAATAAGAAATAAGGAAACCCCCGATAAGGCAAACGGTGACGTTTGGCTTGTCGGGGGTTTTTGTATGTTCTTTTGTTTTTTACAAAAAAACTAAGACCGATAGAATATTTCTATCAGTCCTAGAAATTATAGCGCTCATTTTTAATTTTCCCTACCACCAACCTGCATATTAAATGCCTTCAACAACTCCAGTGCCTTCGCTCCGTGTTTTCTGCTAGAAACCAAAGCTGGATCAATCAAAAAATCTGCTTCCGGAAAAGCACTTTGTATCTCGATGGCATTTGAAAGAACACACAAATTGGTTTCTACACCGGTAATTTCGATATTTTTTTGCTCTTGTTTGCTGTCAAACAGAGCTTTTTTGATTTCCACCAAAGTTTCTGGAGGAATACTAAAGTAATATTTTTTGACGATCCGCTCACCGTTCTTTGGCGTAAGCTCTGGAATAAGTTGCAGTGATTTTTGCTCTTCATTGGCAGTGTCTTTATACTCGATTGGAATATCTCGGGTGTAGAGAATATATTCCTGATTTTCTCGAGCTATTTCCAGTCGATGTTGGATTCTTTTTACCAGTTCTTCCGAATCTGGAAGGTAAAATTCACTTTCAGGATCAAGAATATGGTTTTGCATGTCAATGATTACTAACAAAGAAACACCTCCAGTGATGGGAAATTCATTCTTACTCCTAGTTTCTACTTTTTTTTACGACTATTCAAAAGAAATGCTCATACTCAAGGGATTAAATCTAATTATAGTTGTATTTTTTTCTATAAAAATAAAATAATAGTTATTTTTTGACAAAAAATCCGCAAAAGAGGACAATTGTATTAAAGATGAGAAAAAATTAATCTTTATGGAGGGAAAAATGATTGAGTACTACAAGCTGAATGCTGCTGGAACCCTCAAGAGTGATGCTGCAGAAGCGAATTGGGTGAATGTTCAAAATTTATCTGAGGATGAAATCAAAGACATCGCAGAAAAATATGATTTGCCAATCGACTTATTCGCAGGGATTGATGAACCGGAAGAAGTTTCACGAGTAGAACATCTGCAATCAGAGAAATTAGGAGAGGTTTACTCATTGGTGGTTTTGAATCTATCGGATCAAACAGAGCAATCAATTGAATCCCGACTGCATCCAATCTCTTTTGTTGTGGCTGAGAAAATGCTGCTGACCTATTCTTGCCGGGATTCTGATTTTATTCCCTCGATGATCGCCAAGTATTCACGAGAATTCAATTGTTTTGAACAAATAATTGCTTATTCACTATTGTCGATCTACGACCACTACTTGATAGATTTAGAAGAAATTAAGGTGCGGATTGATCAATTGGATAAAGCCGCTCGGAAAACTACTGAGAACCAAGAATTGTTTAATTTGGCTGATACGACACGGGATATCGTGTATATCGATCATACCTTACAGGATCAGGATGAAACACTGACGTATCTCTGGGAAAAAACCAAATTTCTCGAAAAAATCGATAACCCAGAACTGGTCTATGATGTTCAGCTGCGCCATCGGCAGGTGAATAAATTGATTGCTATTTATCGCGATCTTTTGGAGGCAATCGGTGGGTTGTTCACCGATATGATGGACAATAATCTGAACCATCTGATGAAATATTTGGATTCAGCGGCACTTGTGATTTCGATTCCCGCCCTCGTGTCGGGTATTTGGGGGATGAATACCGGTGGACTTCCTGGGAAGGGTTCACAGGTAGGTTTCTGGGTCGTGATCGTGCTTTCTGTGATTTTGGCAGTGATTGCTGCGGTCCATCTGAGTAAAAAAGATTTTACAAAGTAACAAAAATTTTTTGGGAATAAGCAAGGTATCTTATCATGAGATATATCTGCTTTTCATAAATATCTTATTGTAGGAAGTTGAAAAAAGAGTGAACACAACGTTCAGTAAAGGAGGAGAAAAATTATGGGATTTATTTGGTCATTAATTGTAGGTGGTGTTATTGGCGCAATTGCTGGAGCAATCACAAATAAAGGTGGTTCAATGGGAATCATCGCAAATGTGATCGCCGGTTTGGTGGGTTCTGCTATCGGGCAAGCACTGTTAGGAACATGGGGACCAGTCGTCGGAGGAATGGCAGTCATTCCATCAATTATTGGCGCAGTTATCTTAGTTGCCATCGTGTCTTTCTTTTTTGGCAGAAAAGCAACCTAGAAACCTGTAAGAATCAAGAAAATTATGATAGTCGAAAAAAAGCTGAACTCACTGGGGAAAACCAGTGGGATCAGCTTTTTTTGGTTACACACAAATGAACGTTAACTATTTACAGGAATCTGGTTTTTATAGGAAAGATTCTTCTTCCGGTGCCAATAACGCAATTCCCGGTAAAGAGTAACGTAATCGGTATTCTTGCTGAAAAAATTGAAAACGAAAAAGGGTGTCTGATTTTCTTCTGGGAGCAATAGCGCGGAAGAACAAATCAGAAAGTCATAGTGCTCTTTTTCGTAAATAGAGTAGGGGACCAGTTTAATGAAGGAAAGATCCTTCAAGTGATTTTTAATATCTTGTAGAAAAAGCTGATTGGATTCCATCACCAAAGCAACGAGCAAGGACTGTCGTTGTCCGGATTCCTCAAAATATTCCAAGGTTAACCAGGTAAATAAATCAGTGATGCACTGCTGGCAATTTTGCAGCCATTCAAAACCCTGTCGTCGACTGAAACGTTGGAAAAAGGAAGCAACTTGTTTTTGCAACGCTTCAAAAAGCACAGACTGGTTTTGCCGAAAGTAGCTCAGCAAATTAAACAATGTCGGAATGCGTTGGGGAAACACGTAGTAGCAAAAAAGAATATTGTAAAGATTTCCGTGAATCGCCGGATTTTTTTCAAAAAGATTAAAATCACCTCGAAGAATTTCCTTGCTCCAAAATTTTTCAAAGTTTCGCAAAATCGTGGTTAGCTGATTTTTTTGCTGAAAATGTTCCTGCATCATTGGCAGTCGCGGGTCCTGTTCATCCGCATAGGTCGGGGCGTAAAAGTGCATAAACTGCATGAAACGATATTCTGCTATCAGATGTTCTTCTTTAATCGGAAAAAAATCTTGCAACGATTGAGCGGTCAGTGAACTTGAATGAATCAAGACCGGGTCATACTGCGAATCATCTTCCACCCAAAACTCCCCCTTGATTCGCAAATAAGTGATTTCCGCAAACAAATAGACTTCCTTTGCACCAACGTAATCTCGACCCATAGGCACTTCCTTGCTAAGAGATGCTAAAGTTGCCATTAATTCGCCTCGTTGAAAATGTTGAAATAACTCTTCATCTCCTTTTGATACTGCCCAAATAAAATTAAAAAAAGTCAGACGGATCAAACGCTCGTCTCCCTTTAATGAAAGCTTGGTGCGGTTAAATAGGAGATTAAACTGTTGCAGGTATTCCGCAAGGGGCTGCAGATGCCGCATCCCTGAAGCAATACTTATGTAATGAGAAGCACAAAAATCCTTTAAATTATGGCGGGGGCGTTCCAGCATATAAAGCAACGCTTGATAAGGCACTCCTTGTTGGATTAAATGAGAGAAATACTGATCGTAGGTTATTCCGATGATTGGCCAATGAATCTGTCCTTGTAATGTAAAAAAAGTGATGTTATCTTCGCATAATTCATCAAATTCCAGCTTCATTTCCGCTAATAAATTTTGGGTGCTACTATAAACGAAGCCCAAACCATCGCTAATTGACTTCACAGAATGTTCACCAGCAGGCAATGTCTCTAAAAATTGAAAAATTTCGATTTTCTTCTGTTCTTTTTTCGATAACATGATTGTCGCCAGCATAACCCCACCTCTTTCTACTTTAATTATAAAGAAAGGGCTTGCTGTTATCAAATAATTATCGAAAAAAACAGGATGTTTTATAATCTTAATCTAATATAATGCACGTTGTTTATTATATTATAATTCTAGTTATTTTTACGTAGGTCAGTAAAATAGTGCGTTTTTATAATCTTTTTTCGTAAAATAAGTTTTGTTTTGTGATAAATGTAACGATTGATTTGTGAAGATAAATTATTTAAGTCCTTATTTTATCTTTTATAATAATATTTATATGTTTATCAATGTTATTTAATTACTGAGTTATCTGACTTTTCTATAGTTTGTGAGAAAACGATTAAATTGTTACTCTTGAAGTGTAATAAATTAGAAAAGGGTTTGAAAAGGAGGGAGAGGCAGATACGATTTTTTTCATTGTAAAAAAGTGATGTCTGTAAATGGAAAAGTGAAGGATTGAAAAACAGAATACGACGAAATTTCCCCATTAAAATGTCGATCAGTAACTTTGTGTTAAGAGTTAGTAGTTTAGTAGAAAGGAAGTGTACAAAAGAATGAAGCCTATGAAAAAATGGCGCCCTGCTTTACCAATCGTAGTTATCTTGACAATCGTTTTCCCTTATTTCACTACATTGGCGACATTGCTGCCGGATCAAGCGGAAGCAATCACCAGTACCCAGCAAGTAATTTTTGATGAAGAAAATTACGGTCGAGTGGAGACAGCGTATGTAGAGAAAGAAACAACGATTGAATGGACAGTCAGCTACCAAAAGGATCAAGACGTCAGCACACCAGATGATGTGCAGCGCTTGATGAAGCTACGATTGGACAAAGCAGCAAATGGCGTCGGTACAGTGGTTAATATGAACGAAACAGGTTTGACGAAACAAAATGATTGGTTTGTGGAAAAAGAATTTTCTGCAAAATCAGATGGAAAAGTGGTGATGGAAGTACCTAAAACCGATCCTAATCTGACAATCAAAGTGCAAATGGATGAACAGCGGACAGTAACAACCGAAGTCGAAGTTGCGGCAGTAATGGCGGCAGAAGCAGAGGAAGACGAAGCTGCGGAAACCACAGAAGCTGTGACTCAGACAGAAGAAGTGAGTGAAACGGTTGAAACAACAGATGTGCTATCTTCCCAAGCAGCCGGACCGCATGTGTTGACAGCGGAAGTTGCGGTGGAGGAGGTTGTAGCTGAAGAGAATGCAGTTTCTGAGGGAGAAACAGAAAAATCAACAAATGAGGTCTCTCAAAAATCAGAAAAAGATGAATCTGATAATTCAGGAGAAATTTCTGAGTCACTCCTCACTTCAATCGTACAATCTCGACTAGCAGCTAGAGCGACTGTTGATTATGTAGCTCTTGACGTTCCGCAAACAACAGATGAGAGTGGAACCTATCCAGAAAATAATTGGTTAATGGATGGACAGCCCAATGTGATTAACTACCAAGGGAACTCTAGCAATCTCGATGGCAATTGGACTGGTGGCTGGGATGGCAATCCTGCAAATATTATAGATGGGTATATCGATTACTATTCTTCAGTCGCAGACGAAACACCTGACTTTGCTATTAGAAAATTTGCAAAAGAGAGTGAAAATACTCCGGGGCTTTTTGATGTTTATCTAAATGTCAAAGGAAATCAGAATCGAAATATTTTATCTACCGATATCGTGTTAGTTGCGGATTGGTCAGGAAGTATGGGAACAAATGGAAATCCAGATCGTATTAGATCACTTAAAGCTGGTGTAGAAAGCTTTGTTGAGACGATTGATGCTGCTGACCAAGGAATCACTGATAAAATAAATTTGGGGTATGTAAGCTTTGCTAGTAATGGCGCTAACACCAGAGTAAGTCTAGGTCCTTTTGATACTGTAAAAGATAATATTAAAGCTGCTACTACTAATAATCCTACCGGTGGAACTTATACACAGGCAGGAATTCGAATGGCTAGACAAATGCTTGCTGCTAGTTCGAGTGATCGAAAAGTACTCGTTCTCTTAACGGATGGAGTTCCGACCTATAGTTCAACGGTTACGGGTGCTAGTATGTTGGATACAAGTGAATATGATAATCTCCCTGATTCAATGGCTATTGGAACAGCATTTAACTATAATTCGACTGATGGAAGCGGACAGTCTGCAAATTTTAGTCGATACTATGTTGATCCTGAAGGTTCACGGATAGCTATTAATAATACTTACCCAGCGACAATCGGTGAATCAATACTTACTAAAGCTGCAGGTATTGAGATTCATGGACTAGGAATTCAGCTAGATAAAGATGATGCTAGTAGTTTAAGTGCAGAACAAATCAGGGCACGACTAAAATTCATGACCACCACAGATTCAGAGGGAACACATTATTATGAGAATGCTGAAAGTGCAGATGACATTGCGACGTATTTGACAAACAAAGCAATCGAGATTGTCGGAACGGTATCTGGCGGAAGTATCAATGATCCGATTGGTTCGCAATATAGTTATGTAAGCTCCTCGCCGACTATTACAAGTGTTGGAATAGCACAAGCAGTTGTACCAACAGATAGTATAATTAACAAAGAAACAGGAGAGCTAAATGTATCTGGAATTAACTTGACGAAAGATCAAGAAATTCAAATCCATTATCAAGTAAGTCTTAATACTGGAGAAGGATTTAAGCAGGATCATTGGTACCCAATAAATGGACCTACAACGTTTAAACCTACTAGAAGTAATGAACCCGTGAATTTTGGTGTACCTTCTGGTAAGGCGCCATCCACAGAATTTAGTGTCGATGTAGAAAAAGTGTGGAATGACTTTGGTAATATTTGGGAATTACAAGAAGACATCGTTCTGCAACTACAAAAACAAGTGGGAACTTCTTGGACAGATGTAACTAGTTTTGCAATTCCCGCCAATAGTACAGGTAATAAACTAAAAACGACATTCAATCAACTTGCTAGCTATGAAGGCGGAAATTTAATTACCTATCGTGTCGTTGAAAAGGTAAAAAATGAGGATGGTACCTATACTGAACGTGCAGTTAATAACTATGCTAACCCAATCTACTCAGTATCTGAATTTGATGCGTCAGATGCACCAAAAACAGTAACGGTCACCAATCTATTACCAACAATATCCTTTAGTTTCGATAAACTTACTCATGATGGAGTAACGAAATTAGTAGGTGCCGGATTCACAATCTTTAGAGGTGGAATAGAAGTTAAGCATATCGGCGAAATTTTTTCTACTGATAAAGTAACATTTAGAGATCTACCAGTAGGAAATTACACCATTGAAGAAACTGATGTACCTAATGGACATGAAAAAGCTGCCGATATTACTTTTGAGATAGCGCTTAATGCACAGGAGAAAGCCTATGTTAAAACTACTAATTTAGAAGATGGCAAAGTGATTAACAACCTTTATCCATTCACAATCAATTTATTAAAAGAAGATGAATTTGGTAGCAAATTGGATGGAGCTGAATTTACTCTATCTGGAGATGAATCATTTGTTGATGTGGTTATAACATCAGATAAAGATGGAAAAGTAACCTTTACTGATCTAGAGCCGGGAGTATACACACTGACAGAAACGAAAGCGCCCGCTGGATATGCAATATCTGAAGAAGGTCCATGGACAGTTTACATCGGTATTACTGGTGGGGTGATGATTGATAATAAAGTTGATTTCAATATAACTTATGGAACAACAGAAAATCCGGTCAACGAAATCAACGGTTGGGAAATCACCAACTCCTTAAATGACTTCAAGGTTAGTGTTACCAAAGAAGATACAATTGGTAATAAATTAGCGGGAGCTAAATTTAGTCTTATCGGCGTTGATCCTGTATACAACGATACAGGAACGAGTGCTGATGAAACTGGTTTAGTAGAATTTACGAAGCTACGTCCGGGAACGTACACCTTGACAGAAACAAAAGCACCAGAAGGTCATGTTGGGTTGGATAAACCAATTGAGATTGTTATCAATCCAGATGGAACAGTAACGATTGATGAAGAAGAACATGAGGTAGATATAAAAGGAGCCGATAACATTATTCGGTTGACAATCAATAACACCGTTAAAGGTCTGCTGCCATCAACTGGTGGGCAAGGGCGGAAAGCATCTATGATTGCCGCGGCGACACTTATCATCTTTGCGATTGGAACGACCGTCTACTATGTGTACCGCAATCGAAAGGGGGCGAAGTAAATGAAACGATTAAAAGGAATTCTCCTAACACTTTTACTTCTGCTACCGATGATTAGCGTGTTTGGTTTAGCAACACAGGCGGATGCACAAGGTGATACCGTAGACTTGGTGCTTCATAAACGAATCATACGAGATATCAACAAAGATGAGGTCGCGTATGAAAATAACGGACTGGAATTGGACGAAGATTTTGACATCGTTACTGGACCGACACCATTAAATGGTGCAGAGTTCACTGTCTACGATATTTCAGATTACTTCTATGCAGAAAAAGCAGATCAATCATTAGAAGCATTGATGAAAGAGTATGGTAATCGAACGGCAGCTAAAGAATTGATCGAGAGCGGTAAAATTCAGGAAATAGCAACAGTTTCAACTGGTGCAGAGGATAATCCTCGAGGTACAGCTCGTGTTCCTGTTTCTCGGACGAAAGATGGACGTTATGCACTTTATCTGATTTTTGAAAATGAAGTGGATAACGACACGGTGGAATTCAATATTGATTTGGAGCGAATCGCAAATCCAATCATTGTTGCACTACCAATCATGAATCCTACCAATCAAACAGAAGAATTAGATGAAATTCACATCTATCCGAAAAACATCGGGTACTTGCGTGATCCGTATTTCTTTAAATATGGAAAAGAAAATGCAGACTCACCAGAAATTGGTGTTCCATTAGAAGGCGCGATTTTCGTCTTGTACCAAATGGTAGGCAATCAAAAACTTTATCTTGATCTAAGCCCAGTTTCCGATTTACAAAATAGTTGGATTCCATCCGATGATCCGCTAAATAATCCGGATGTTAGCAAGTTTACTTCAGATAAAGATGGAGTTGTTACTACAGGTGGACGTTTGTTGCCATCGGGAGAGTTCTTCTTTGAAGAAGTTCAATCCGTTGAAGGCTATCAGATCGAAAAAACGGATATTCCGGTAGTCGTTCCTGATTCTTGGGAAGATGAGAACGGTAATCCGTTGTATGTAACAGTTAACGGACAACAAATGGATGAATTGGAAAGTGGTGTAGTACCGGCTTCTGCTTATCAAAAAGCAGAACCCCGTGTATACAACTATGAAACACCAACACCGCCAACTGATCCAGAAGATCCAGCAACACCGCAACAACCGGGTGAGGTTCCTCCTAAAAAACCGTTTCTGCCAGTGACTGGAGAAGCCAAATCATTTATTTCGTTGATTGGTGTTTTAGTACTGGGAATCGCAACGGTGATTTGGTATCGCCGTAAAGCAATGGCTAAAGCGAAATCAGACGGAGAATAGAAAGTAAGAAGTTGTGGCTGAATCAATGATAATTGTTTCAGCCACGACCATTACGAAAAAAATAGGAGGGAAAATAATGAAAGCGAAAAAAATATTTGGCTTATTAGCGACAGGTTTGATGGCCTTGCCATTGCTTTTCGGCGCAATGGGAGCCGGAAATAGTGTAGATGCACAAGAAACATCACCGACAGATGGTCATGTTAATGTGACAGTGCATAAACGAGTTTGGAAAGATAGTCTCCCAGAGACGGATTTTCCTAAGCAAAACACGGGTGAATTGATGGATTTTGGTGGCGAAGCATTAAATGGTGCTGAATTCACTGTCTATGATGTAACGAATGGATACTATGATTTACTAAATGATAAAGATTCGGTACACACGGTAGAGTCAGCGATAAAATATATTCAAGATAATGCAGCGGATTTTGTTGAAGATGATGAATATAATATGATAGATAAAGGAACTACTTCTGGAACAGATGAAAAGGAAAATATACTGGGACAAGTAACCTTTGAAAATCTTCCGTTAGAAAACGATGATCGGGATGCGGTTTATCTTTTCATCGAAACAGCAGCACCCACAAATATTACTGAAATGGCACAGCCGATGGTAATTTCTATGCCAATCTACGCATTAAATAGTGATGGTACACCTTCGGATAAAGAATTAAATGATATTCATCTATACCCAAAAAATATTCGGAGAGAGAATAAAAAAGAGCTCCTCTATGAAGAATGGTACGACACAAAAGTAACAGTTGGAGAAGATACGTACTATGATCTCGACTCAAGTGGGCTAGTAGGCTATGGAATAACAGTCTATGTTCCTGCTGATCTAAACAGTCTTTCGACTTTTACCGTGACAGATACACCTGATGAAGGCTTGATTTTTTATGAAGACGAAAACGGTTCTATTTCTATTGATGGACTTGTCTTAGATGAAGACTATGAATTCACGAAAAATCCTCAGACAGGTGGTTTCACGATTGAGTTTGATTTAGAAAGTGAAAAAATACAAGCTTTATCTGGAAGTGCCATTCGAATTGAATATAGAATGCAACTTACAGGGGACGTATTGGATGCTGGATTGGCAAATAATGCGGAGATTGTTTTAGGAACGACAAGTGAAACGTTATCAGCGCCAAAAGTTGGTACTCATGGTCACAAATTTGTAAAAACAAATGCTCATACAGGTGAAACATTGCTAGGAGCGAAATTTAAAATTTATCAAGAAACTCCAGGTACGGGAAAAGCATATGCAATGGCTGAAGATAGTGTTGTAAACGGTTGGAGCGTCAAGAAAGATGGAACAGTTTTTACCTCCGATTCTGAAGGGAAATTTGAGATTAAAGGGTTGAAAACAGGGACTTACATGTTGGAAGAAATTGAAGCACCAGATGGTTTTATCATTACCGATGAAGTCACAGAATTTGAAGTGAAAGCAGGCGGTTATGCTGATGTAGCTTATCTGACAACGGTGAAAAACACCCCTAAAGGTCTCCTTCCAGCAACAGGTGGTAACGGAATCATTGCTTTGCTAGCGATTGGTTTCGGTCTGATGCTAGGTGCCTTCGTTTGGTACAAAAATTCTAAGAAACAAGCACAAGTTTAAGAGATTTTAGTCAAGGTAGAATAGAAATGAGCTGATGCAGTCGTTGTAAAACTGTCTCAGCTCATTTTACTCAAAAGGATAAACGTTGTGGATGAACAAATACGTGAACATGGAGGGGAATATGAAAAGAGAGAAAGTGCCAAAACTTTTAGCAATCATTCTGATGCTTTTGCCAATGTTTTTAGGAGCTTTATTTACTGGAAATGGGTCTTCACAGGCGGCAGAATCAAAAACGGTGGATGTGACTATCCATAAACGAGCGTGGAATATCGATACAGAAGGAGTCACACGACCAAAAAATCAACAAAACACCGGAAGTATCATGAAAGATTTCGGTGGAACAAAATTGGCGGGAGCAACCTTTGTTGTCTATGATGTCACCGAAAAATATCAAGAATATGTTTTGGGTGATTTGACAACTCTGCCATTTGCCACAGGAATGACCAGTGAGGAAGCAATTAAAAAAATTCAAGAAGATGCAACAGGAAAAATAGTCTCTGCGTATGGTACGAAGGTTGGTGAGAAAACAACCGAGGGAACGGAAGGAACAGCAACATTTGAAAAGTTGGCGAAAAAATCTGGTGGTGTTGATGCGGTTTATCTCTTTATTGAAACCCAAGCACCATCGAATGTGACCGAAATGGCGGCGCCAATGGTTCTTCCAATGCCGGCTTATGAGATGGAGGAAGATGGGGGCTTTACAGACGAGGAACTTAGCCATGTTCATTTGTATCCGAAGAATATACAGCGGAGGAACCAGAAGCGTTTGATCAAAGAAGGTGAGCCTGCTGTAGAAATTGATGAAGAAACCGCATATGTCAATTTTGGAGATAGAGCTGATTATGGAATTTGGGTCAATATACCAAAAGATTTACAGAATAAAACGAAATTTGAAGTAAGAGACATTCCTGATAAAGGATTGGCATTTGATGAGAATCGTAGCGTATATATGATGAATCTTAGTGAAGACGTGGACTATCAGCTATCACTGGAAGATGATGGTGGATTTACAATAATTTTTAATCTTAATAGTGAAAAAGTCCTAGACTTAGCCGGTACCATCCTTAATATCTGGTATTCTATGAGAATTTCACCCGATACAGCTGATAAAGCATTAGAAAATAAAGCAATAATTGATTTTGGTTCGGGTCCAGATACGGTGGTGTCAGAGAAAGTTGCAATGCTAGGACATAAATTCAAAAAATTAAATGCTCATACTAATACACCATTATCAGGAGCCAAGTTTCGCATATATATGACTGATGGTGAGGTCAAATTATATCTAATACTTATGGATGATGGACTAAATTTTGATGGAACCGAGGATGAAAAAGAGGCAACCATATTTATATCTGATGCAAATGGAGTAATAAAATTGTTGGGATTGGCGCCATTAACAAATTTTGAACATCTGAATTACGTTATTGAAGAAATCGCCCCTCCAGAAGGTTTCATCATCACCGAAAAAGAAACGCATTTTTCCGTGAACGTTGGCGACTACTCTGATCCGGAAAAATTCACAACGATTTACAACACACCCAAGGGGCTTCTACCTGCGACAGGCGGTAACGGCATTTTAGCCTTTTTAGCAATTGGTCTTGGCTTGATGCTGGGGGCATTTGTTTGGTATAAGCGGGAAAAACAAACGAACGACTAATTTTTATTTTTATCATAAGAATAGGCTGAGAGACTCAGTTGAGAAGTGTTTCAGCCTGTTTTTAAAATCATCTACATAGCAAAAAAAGCAAAACGGAGGTGACGGTAGTGAAAAAACCGCAGCAATCAGAGGCGAAAAAGCAACGAACCAATCTAGTGATTAAAGGTCTGATCGTGTTGATGTTCCTAACCGGCATCGGCGTTTTTTCCTATCCTTTCTTTGTGGATTCTTTAAATAATTATATCGATCAAAAAATGGTGGAGAAGCATCAGCGAGAAGCGGCGGCGGAAAATCAAAAGAATCGGGAACAGGCGTTGGAAAAAATGGCGGCAGAAAATGCGAAGCGACAGGAAGCCAACAGTATTGCCGGGATTGGTTTGATGGAGGAATTGTTTGATACGACAGAATTTAACGGAAATTATTCTGCCGATTATTATGAGCAGCATTTATTAGGAGCGTTGTATATTCCTAAAATCCGTGCCAGCTTGCCGATTTTCAACGAAACGAATCAAGCACTGCTGGAAAAAGGAACGACTTTGCTGCAGGGAACCTCCTATCCCATCGGCGGCGATAATACCCACTCGGTGATTACCGGACACACCGGAATTCCGGAAAAAATGATTTTTACTGATTTGGAAAAACTGGAAAAAGGAGATCAATTTTATATTGATGTATTGGGAGAACGGTTGGCCTATGAGGTGGATGAGATTCAGGTGGTTTTGCCAGACAATATCGAAGTGCTGGCGATTCAAGAGGATCGGGATTTGGTAACGTTGTTGACCTGTACCCCCTACATGGTAAATTCTCATCGTTTATTGGTAACGGGTTTTCGTATTCCTTACGAGGAAAAAATGGGGGCGGTCATCACGCAAACCCGACGTTTTCAATTTTGGCGATTGGCGGTATTGTCAGCCGCCGCAGTAGCTGTCCTTAGTTTGTTCAGCTATTGGCTGTGGCGGAAGGCAGTTCTGTTTCAGGCTTCAAAACGAACGTATATGCTGCGCTTTTTTGTCGAGGAGAAATCCCCCCGACGTTTTCAATTATTATCAAAAAACGAGACACCGTTTTTGCGAAAGGATGAACCGATTTTTGCAACGGCAATGGAGAAAAATGAAGTGGTTTTCTCAGAAATTCCCGGCGGCATTTATTGGGTAGTCGCTGAAGGAGAGGTGGCACCAAAACTAAAAGCGAAAATCTGGCGGGTTCGTGACCGAGAGTTTCGTTTATCCAGCCGAAAAAAACGAGTGCGGGTTGTGAAATCTCGGGAAAAACAAACCGTTCTTTTTGATGGAGGGATGGTATGAAAAAGGGTGTAAAAAAACAACTGATTACAAGAATTATCATGATTTTCCTTTTTCTGGTGGGAAGTTTAACGGCACTTTATCCGTTTTATTCGGATGCGATCAATGGATTTATCGATCAGCGGATGATTGAGCGGTATCAAAAAAAGGCGAAGGAACAAGAATTAACGGCGATGCAGCAGGCAAACGAGGAAATTGCAAAAAAAGGGACGGCACCGAATGCCGATCCGTTTGAAGAAGCCTCGCAAGAAAAGTCTGCCAGTCAGCAGTACATCGAAAAACATTTGATTGGAACGCTGACGATTCCCAGCATTCAAGCGGTGATGCCGGTGTTTGACACCACGAATGATCGGTTGCTGGAACGTGGTGCCACGGTTTTGCAGGGAACGTCTTATCCTACCGGCGGTGAAAATACGCATTCAGCGATTTCTGCCCATCGTGGGTTGCCTCAGCGACAGTTGTTCACGGATTTGCCGGATGTGAAGCTTAAGGATATTTTTGTTTTGGAAATTCTTGGAGAAAAATTGGCGTACGAAGTGGATCAGATCAAGGTGGTGGAACCAAACGTCACGGAAGATCTGAAACTGGTGTCCGGCGAAGATTTGGTGACACTGATCACCTGTACGCCTTATATGATTAATTCCCACCGTTTGCTGGTTCGTGGGCATCGGGTACCTTACACCGAAGAAATGGCGGCAACCGTCAAGAAAACCAATGAATCTCGTCTGTTGCAGCAGGTGTTGATTATGCTGGGCATTGTTTTGTTGCTGGGGGTGTTGGGCTATCTTTTTTATCGGGTCTGTCAAAATTACCGTTTGCGAAAAAAAACCATCGACGTGGTATTTTATCTGGAAGATGCTCAAAGCGTACCGCTAAAAAATCAACAAGTTGTGCTGTTTGACCGTAAGGGAAAACAAACGTTGCTGCGAAATGATGTGCCTTATGCCGTGAACTCAGATGAAAATGGAAAAGTGATCTTTAAAAACTTACCGGGAAATTTGTATACGGTGAAATTAAAGGGCGAAAAAATGAACGGTATTCGTTTTCAAATCGGACTTACCAAACCGAAACAGACAATACTGCAATTTGTTTTTCCAAAAGGGGTTGGGATTCGTAAAGTTGGAGAGCGGGAAACCACGACAGTTTTACAAATAGAAAAATAAAAAATTCTACAAGGAATTTTTTAATTGACAATGAGTTTATACATGTATATACTTTAAGTGAGGAGTTGATACCATGTTAGCTAAAGAGATTGAATTAAAGAAATGGGGAAATTCACAGGGATTTAGGATTAGTAAAGAAGAACTAAGTGAACTGGGAGATCCTTCTGCCACAAAATTTGACATGGTCATCGACTATGGAAAAATTGTTTTAACACCAAAGAAGGATATTCCTAGTACATTGGATGAATTATTTGAAGACTATGAAGGTTCTCCGCTAGGGGAAGAGGAGAAATTTGATTGGGGAAATCCTGTGGGAAGGGAAATAGTTTAATGGTCGTTAAAAAGGATTATCGTGATTTAGAACAAGGAGATATCATTTATGTGAACTTAAATTCAACTAAGGGACATGAACAGATGGGGAAGCGTCCTTGTATTATTCTCTCCAAGCCTAATAAGTTCCTAAATTATATGGTGGGAATTGCACCTATAACTACTAAAGAAAAAAGTTTTCCATTGCATGTTCCTTTAACTACTGATCTTAAAAGCAAGGGTGAAATACTTTTGGAACATCATCGAATGATCGACATAGCATCTAGGGGCTTTTCATTTGTAGAAAAAGCGCCTCTAGAGATAATAAATGAGTGCGTGGCTAAAGTGAAATTGTTGTATTAGATTTGTACTCTTTAATATTTTCCGTTTGACGGGATAAATCGAATAAAAAAAGGCACCTTGCAGTTTAGTTGACGCTAAACCACAAGGCCTTGAAAAATCAGGACGAACTGATCAATCAAGTTGCCATAGTTAGTGCAAGCACTAACCTTGTTAATTGTACCTAATTTTATGCTGGATTTCTATCGGTTTAGTGCAATTTTTATTTGAAGTTAGGAAGTTATCAAGGTAGACCGCTGCTCGTTTATTTGCTATGTCAGAGGTATTGGACAGTCGTCCGGTACCTCTTTTTTATGGATTTTTTGATAGCAAAGATGTAAAAAATAAATTTCACTTAATTGGAGGAAGGTTAGATGGATATTGTAAAGGTAGGAAAATATCAGACAAAGAATAAGCAGCCGATTAAAGCTATTACCCATCAAGAAATTTACTTATTAAAAAGTGAGTTGGAAAAATTAGCTTCGTGGGCAGAACCGTTAACAGTGATGAAACACTATTTTGATGAAAGCTCTGATTCCTTAAACAAGAAAAAACTCAGCGGCGAATATCATGCCCAAGCACAGCTTTTCCACGCATTTTACAATGATTTTCTTTTCACCATCCATGCGTTAGAGAAAAAAATCGATAAATTGCGTTCAGCGAAAAAGGTTAGAGGTTAGGAAGAAATCTTAGGAAATTTGTAAATTCGTTTCTCTAGCATGGATGACAACATCGTTAATATAGGTGCAGATACGCTTAGTAGAAAGTTGAACAGCGGGAAGGGTCCCCCGTTTTACAAATAGAAAAATAAGAAAAAATATCCCGATACGCATTTTCAATTTTCTTTCGCTAAACGTATACTTTAGGTACGAAATCTTTTTCATCGGGAAGCCGTTTATTTGCCAATTATTCGAAACGTCTTTCCGCTCCTTGATAGTGCAGAACGCAGAAAATCTCGACATTTCACTTTTAACGAATCAGGTTCTTTCTTACTGCGCTATCCACCACGCTCCTTTCTAGGGGCGTTTTTTTGTGCCGCTTGAAAAAAAAATCCCGGGAAAAAGTAAGTAGAGCGAAACCTGCTAATATGCTATAATAAACCCAAGATATTAGCATAGAAGTAGGTGATAACTATGACTCAAGTAGAAAAAGTTTTAAGATTTGCCAATCAAAATAATGGAATTATTACTACTAAAGAATTAAAGAAACTTGGCGTAGGCAGATGGGTATTACAAGATTTAGAGAGGCTAGAAAAATTATTTCCAGTTCAACGAGGTATTTATGTTACCAAAAATGGCTATGCAGATGATTTTTTTCTGTTGCAACAAAGATATCCAAAGGGGATTTTTTCGCATGAAACGGCTCTTTATTTGTTAGGGTATTCAGATCGAGTGCCTATACAGATTGTAATGACCTTTAAGCAAGGTACCTCAACCACAAGGATGAAGGCTGATAATATCCGACCAGTAACCATCAGCAAAAATGAACAGTATGAGATGGGAATCATTGAAGCGAAACGCCCTGGAGGTACCTTAGTAAAGGTCTATGAAATCGAACGGGTGTTGGCAGAATTATTAAAACCTAAGTATGATGCAGATTTCGAGCAAGTTATACCTGCATTTAAGCGTTATGCTACAGACAAAGAAAAAGATGTAAATAAGTTGTTCCGATACGCTCGGATGTTTGGAGTAGAAGAAAAAGTTAGAAATTATATGGGAGTGTTATTGTGAGGTTCAAGAATGCAATGAGTTTTAAATCAAAAATCAAGCAGATAGCAAAAGAGAATCAGCTCACTACACAGCAAGTTCAACAGAATTATTTAATTGAAGCATTTTATGTTAATGAGTCGAATTCAAGAAAATTGAGATATTGCTTATAGATAGGGGAATATGATTTTTTTACTAATGTCGATTGAATAATATAGGAAATGGAATCCCCAGTTAATCATTCCCCTAATCTATGTTAGAATGAACCATGAAGAGAATCGAAAGCAACGGATGATTATCAGGAAATAGGTAATGAACAAAGCAAGGGGGAATCTCGTGAGAGGGCAAATTCGAAAAGCGTTGAGCGGCTTTTATTATGTCGCAGCTGAGGGTCAGGTGTATCAGACTCGGGCAAGAGGGAATTTTCGTAACCGCAAAATCACTCCGTTAGTCGGAGATGAAGTAATTTTTGAAAGCAGCAACCTGACAGACGGCTATCTACTGGAAATTTTGCCGCGAAAAAACGAGCTGGTCCGTCCGCCGGTAGCCAATGTCGATCAAGGAATCATCGTTGCCAGTCTGGTGGAACCCAATTTTTCTTTTAATCTGCTGGATCGTTTTTTAGTGACTTTGGAGTATGAAGCAATCGAACCTATCATTTATTTAAGTAAGATTGATTTACTAACGGATAAATCGCTGGTGGCGACGATCAAAGCCTGCTATGAAAAAATCGGCTACACGGTGATTGCTTCAGAAAATGGTTTTGACGACTTGACCCGCTTGTTTCCTGAACGAATCAGTGTATTTATGGGGCAATCTGGGGCAGGGAAATCTACCCTGTTGAATAAAATTTTGCCGGAGTTGGATTTGGCTACCGCTGCAATTTCGGATTCACTTGGTCGGGGGAAGCACACCACGCGGCATGTAGAATTGTTGTCGATTGCTGATGGCTTAGTTGCGGATACGCCAGGATTTAGTTCCATTGACTTTTTAGCGATTGAGTCCACAGAACTGCCGAAAGAATTTCCTGAATTTGTTGCCGCTTCTCACCTTTGTAAGTTTCGGGAGTGCATGCACGACAAAGAACCGCAATGCGAGGTCAAGCGACAGGTCGCAAGTGGAGAAATCGCCCAAACAAGATACGATAATTATTTACAATTTTTAGCAGAAATCGAAAACCGGCGTCCGGTTTATCGCAAAAGGAGAGAGTAATATGAAAATTGCGCCATCTATTTTAAGCGCGGATTTTGCCAATTTGCAACGGGATATCCAATTTGTTGAACAGCATGGAGCGGACTATATCCATGTGGACGTGATGGACGGACAGTTTGTACCGAACATTACCATCGGACCAAATGTAGTGGCGGCAATTCGTCCCATCACAAAATTGCCGTTAGACTGTCATTTGATGATTGTTGATCCAGAAAATTATATCGAAGATTTTGCTAAAGCCGGCGCAGACATCATCACGGTTCATGAGGAAGCAACACCCCATATCCATCGGGCAGTCCAAATGATTAAAGCACAAAATGTCAAAGCGGGGGTGACCATTAATCCCGGAACACCGGTTTCAGCGATCAAACATGTTTTGTCCATGGCAGATCTTGTGTTAGTTATGACAGTTAATCCGGGCTTTGGCGGACAAAGTTTTATTGAAGAATGTGTTGAAAAAATTGCTGAATTGGCTCAATTACGGGAAGAAAGAGGCTATCATTTTGAAATCGAAGTGGATGGCGGAATCGTGCCGGAAACAGCGGTGAAATGTCAAAAAGCCGGGGCAGAAGTTTTTGTTGCAGGATCCTATATTTATGGCAGCGAACAGCCGGAAAAAAGAATTCAAGCCTTGAAAGAGGCATTGGCGTAAATGAAGATTTTAGTCGCAGCCGGAGGACCGCCGGAAGAATGGCCATCCTTGTCGGATCAGTATGATTTTTATGTAGGGATCGATCGGGGAGGCTACCATTTAATAGGAAGAGATTTTCCTTTGGATTTGGCAGTCGGCGATTTTGATTCCCTGAATGAGTCGGAACGACAACTGGTTTTTCAAAAAGCCAAAGAAATTAAATCTTCCCCTGCTGAAAAGGATGATACCGATACCCAATTGGCATTAGCGGCAGTTTTTCAAACATTTCCTGAAGCGGAAGTGCTGCTAGTTGGTGCAACCGGTGGCCGATTGGATCATTTGCTGGCAAATATTTGGTTGGGAGTGGAAGCACGCTTCGCCCCATTTTTGCATCAGTTAACGATGGCCGATCGGCAAAATCAGTTGACATATTTGACTGCCGGCAGCTATGAGATTACTCGGGTTCCGGAAATGACTTATTTGGGGTATTGCTGTTTGACACCAGTGGAAAATTTAACATTGAGCAACAGTAAATACACGTTGACGAATCAGCAGGTCAATGTTCCGACCTCTTTTGCCAGCAATGAATTTTTAACAGACAGTGCCCAGATTTCTTTTGATTCTGGCATTATTGCGGTTATTCAAAGCAAAGATTGAATGTGAGACAAGGATAGAAAATTAGGTTGTTTTTTTGCAAAGAAAAGAAAGAAAGTTGATTTGCAAAAAAAAGCTTAAGACGCTGTACTTGTCTTTTGTTTATGCCAAAATAGTGGTAAAATCAATACTATCAGTCTGAATTAGTTGAGGTGTCCAAGTGAAGAAGTTTAATCCCAATAAAAATATTATCATCACGTTGATTTTGGTGATTTTTGTGGTAACCGTTTTGAGCGTAACAGCCGCCAAACGTGCCTCAGAAACCAAAACAAATTTTTTTCAATCCATTGTTAATGACAGCGTAGGACTTGTCGATAAAGTCGTTTCAACACCGATTCGTTTAGTGGAAAATGGCGTCAATTCGGTCCACAATCTTTTTACAACGTATAGTGAAAATGAACGATTGAAAGAAAAAATCGACAGCTACGATGAAGTAGCACAAAAAAATAAAAACTATGAACGTGAAATCAAATCTTTAAAAGAAGAATTGGAACTCAACCAAACTTTAACAAATTATGAAAAAGTGACTGCCAATGTTATCACCCGTTCACCAAATTCATGGCAGGACATGTTGGTAGTAGATAAAGGATCAAAAGACGGCATTGAGGTCAATATGGCGGTATTGTCGCAAAAGGGTCTGATTGGTCGAGTGATTGAAGTCAATCTGGCATCGTCTAAAATCGAATTACTGACATCAGAAAATCAAAATTCCAACCATTTTCCTGTGCGAATTTCCAGCGAAAGCGGAGAAGCATTTGGTTTACTGAGTGAATATGATGAAAAAGCCAATGCCTTGGTTGTCGACCAATTGACCGGTGAAAACAAATTGAAAGCCGGCGATGTGGTACAAACATCCGGATTAGGAGGCAACTCTCCGGCAGATTTGCCGATTGGAACAGTGATCGAAATGAAAGCTGACAGCTTTGGTTTGGATACACAGGTCTACGTGAAGCCTTATGCACAAATGTACGATTTGTCGGTTGTGACGATCGTTCAACGGATGGTAAAGGAAGGATAAGGGATGCGAAAAGAATACGTTAAATATTATGCAGTACCTTTTTTCTTTTTTATGATGCTGCTTGATGGTCAAGCGACTCGTCTACTGGAAATCTGGACGAAGGATGTCTACATGGCAAAATTTCATTTTTTAATTTTAGCCCTGATGTGCGGCTGTCGGGTTCTTTCTAAACGGTTCATGTTGATCACTGCGCTGATTCTGGGAATTTTGTATGATTTTTATTACATCGGTGTCTTAGGTATCTATGCAGTGGCGTTACCAATACTTGTTTGGCTAATGTTTACGATGGCGAAAACCTTGTACCGAAATCTGTTCACGATGTTTTTCGGATTGATTATTTTTGTCACCGGCTATGAGCTGGCAACTCTGGGTATCCAGTTATTGTTTAAGCTGACCAGTGTCAACGGTATGTTCTTCGTTACCCGTTTCTTGGGACCAACACTATTAATAAATATGATTTTATTTGTTCTTTGTATCTATCCCTTCAAAAAATTGTTCGCAGTCGAATGATTTTTTGGAGGTTTTTTCTTGTTATAAAATTGAAAGCGGTAAAATGAAATACTTTTGTAACATTTCTTTTATCTGACTGACATCTGTCTATGGTACAATTCTCTTATCGTGAAATAAGAGTTTAGAAATTCTTATAGTAAATTAAGGTTTTATTAATCAAGAAGCCAGTCGGAGGAATGAAGAGTGAAGAAAAGTTTGTTATCAGCATTATTGGTATGCTCACTAACACTTACAGCAGTTGCAGCTCCCAGTGTAGCCGCGGCAGATACTATTGATCAAAAAATTGAACAGCAAGATAAAAAAATCAGTGAATTAAAAGGGCAACAAGCCGATGCACAAGCGCAAATCAATGCATTGGAAGAACAAGTTGCTTCCATTGATACAAAAGCGGAAAGCTTATTGTCAAAACAAGCTGATTTACGTAAAGAAACAGAACAATTACAAAAAGATATCGAAGAACTGCAAGTACGTATCGAAAAACGGGAAGAAGCTATTCAAAAACAAGCCCGTGACGTTCAAGTTAATGGACAAAGTACGAACTTCATTGATGCAGTTTTAGATGCAGATTCATTAACGGATGCAATTGGTCGGGTACAAGCAATGACAACAATCGTCAATGCCAACAATGAGTTAGTTCAACAACAAAAAGAAGACCAAGATGCAGTAAAAGCAAAACAAACTGAAAACAAAAAGAAATCAGAAGAAATTGCTGTGAATCAATCAGAATTGGAAAGCCAAAAAGGTGATTTGCAAGCAAAACAAGCTGATTTGAATGTGATGAAAGCAAGTTTGGCAGTTGATCAAGCGACGGCTGAAAGCGACAAATCAGATTTGAATAAACAAAAAGAAGAAGCGGAAGCAGAACAAGCCCGCATTCAAGAAGAAGAACAACGGGTAGCAGAAGCTCGCGAAACAGCGCAAGCTGAAAGTGAACAAGAGGCAGAAGTGGCAGAAACACCGCAAACGGAAGCATCTGAAACACCAAGTCAATCGTCAACACAAGGTTCATCCAGCTCCGCTTCACAAGAAACAACGCAACCAAGTAACGATGGTGGAACGAGTGGTACAACAACGCCAACGACTCCAAGTGCACCAGCAGTTGATAATTCAACTGAAAAACCTGTTACAGAAGCACCTGCACCAACAGGTGGTGGAGTGATTGCAACTGCAATGAAATATATTGGTGTTCCTTATGTATGGGGCGGGAAAACGCCATCCGGTTTCGATTGTTCAGGATTTACTGCTTATGTATATAAAGAAGCGTTAGGCAGAGATATCGGGGGATGGACAGTACCACAAGAATCTGCAGGAACAACGATTTCTGTTAGTCAAGCACAACCAGGAGATTTACTATTCTGGGGTTCTCACGGTAGCACCTATCACGTAGCTATTTCATTAGGTGGAAATTCTTACATTCATGCGCCGCAACCAGGAGAAACTGTGACAACTGCAACTATCAGTCCTTATTTTGGACCAAGTTTCGCTGTTCGTATGTAATTTAAAAAAATTAAAACGTGGAACTAGCGAGTACCTCGCTGGTTCCTTTTTGAGTTATTACAAGTGAAAACGGGGCTCTTCGTGAATAGAAACTTGTTTTGCCAGAAACAGATTTTCAAAATTTGTACATTATGTAAATCTTCGGGAGTCTTTTAAATGAAAAAACTGAATAGAAAAACAAAGAAAAAATTACCAATATCAGCATAATGATGGGTATCTATTTTGGATTGTTGTATCCGGATAGTAAGGGGGCGAAGGCAGAAACAAAGAGTGAAGAAAAAAGCACTCATATAAAGAGAACCGATGCTATTCAGCTTGACGTTCCTTTAGAGAAACAATTTGCTTCACCGGAATTAGGAAATGGCTGCGAAGTGACGGCTCTTTCTATGTTACTGAATTATTACAATTATGAAACAGATAAAAATCAACTTGCTGACCTGCTTTCTTACGTGCCGGTCACACTGGATAATGGACTAAAAGGTAGTCCTAAAGAGGGATTTGTAGGCGATATTTGGGGAGGAGACAACGCTATGGGGGCGGATGTAGAACCGATTGCCGATGTTGCTGAAAAAATGGTCAACGAACAATTTTCAGTAGTAATGAGCCGAGAAACATCACTAGACAGCTTATTAGATTTACTTAAAAATGGGACTCCAATCTGGGTAAAGGTCACTCTTGACTTTGTACGACCAACAGAAGCTGATTTTAGGTATTGGGATACAACGAGTGGTCAGGTTAAAGTATCGCCAATCAATCATGCTAGCGTGATTACAGGATACAATGAGGACTCAATTTTTGTGAATGATCCGTATGGCTACAAAGATAGAGAAATTTCTCGAGAAGATTTTGAATTCATTTTCGAGGAAATGGGCAGCCAATCTCTATATTTAGCGGCTAAAAAGTGATCGTTTTAGTTTGCTGAATCAGATATCTAAATCGACTCTTTTTTTGTTTTCAATTCCTTTTTCTTTAGAATAATTGTTATTTAGAACGGAAATTGAAATTTTTTTGTAACATTACTTTTATATGGCTGACATATGGCTATGTTACAATTCATTTATCGTAAAACAGAATTTAAAGAATCTTATATAATTTTAAGGTCAAATTCAGATAGAAAATGAAGCCAGTCGGGGGAAAAATAGAGTGAAGAAAAGTTTGTTATCAGCATTAATGGTATGTTCATTGACGCTCGCAGCAGTAGCCGCTCCAAGTGTAGCCGCGGCAGATAGTTTCGATCAAAAAATCGAACAACAAGATCAAAAAATCAATGACTTAAAAGGACAACAAGCAGATGCTCAAGCGCAAATCGATGCATTAGAAGCAGAAATTGCGGATGTCACTGCTAAGGTCAATGACTTAGAAGCGAAACAAGAAAAATTAAGCAATGATACTGTAAAATTACAAGATACGATTGCAAAATTAAAAGTTCGGATTGCAAAACGTGAAGAAGCAATCAAAAAACAAGCTCGTGACGTTCAAGTCAACGGACAAAGCACGAACTTCATCGATGCAGTATTAGATGCTGATTCATTAACAGATGCTATCGGTCGGGTGCAAGCCATGACAACGATCGTTAATGCCAATAATGATCTAGTAGAACAACAAAAACAAGATCAAGAAGAAGTCGAAAAAAACATCAAAGAAAATGAAGCAAAGATTGCTGAAATTGCAGAAAATCAAAGTCAATTACAAGACCAAAAAGATAGTATTGCTTCTAAACAAGCAAACTTGAATGTCTTAAAAGCTGATTTAGCCGCAGAACAAGCAACGGCTGAAAATGACAAAGCAGACTTGAAGAAACAAAAAGCAGAAGCAGAAGCAGAACAAAAACGAGTTGCCGAAGAACAAAAACGCGCAGCCGAAGAACGTGCAGCAGCTGAAGCGAAGAGTCAAGCGAATGAAAAAGCAGCACAAGAAGTGGCAGCAGCCGAAGTTTCAACAAACACACCTGCTAAAACAACAACACCATCCAATGATTCTGCTGATAAATCATCAGAAGAACAAGATAATGGAAGTGACAATACCGAAGTTACAGATAATGGTGATGGCGGTAATGGTGTTGACCATAGCTCATCAGGAAATATGTATTCTTACGGTCAATGTACCTGGTATGTAAAAAATCGTGCTCCTTGGGCTGGAACTTACTGGGGAAATGGCGCACAATGGGGTGGATCTGCCGCAGCAGATGGCTACACGGTTAACTCAACACCGGCAGCTGGTACAATTGTTGTATTTGGCGCTGGTCAACAAATTGGCGACTGGACAGCCGACGGTACTTACGGACATGTTGCTTACGTAGAGTCTTACAACGCTTCAAATAATACAATTACAATTTCACAAGGTGGAATGGGCTTTAGTACACCAGGTGGACCAAACATCCAAACCTTGAGTGCATCAGGTTACACTTATATTCATCGTTAATCATTGAAATCAATTGCAAAGTCGGCGAATCTCGCCGACTTTTTTTGATATGCAAAAAAAACGGATCTCAGAAATTGAGGTCCGTTTTTTAGGTGCTACTATTTTACATAGTCTTCTGTCAGTTCCATGAAGGTTGCTACGTCTTTTAAGACCATGTCGATTCCTGCTTGCCAGAAGTCTGGTTTTGTCAAATCGACTTGTAGATGTTTTTCAGCAAGTTCTTCGGTAGTCATTGATGCAGTGTCTCGCAATAAAGCGATATAGGCATCTTCAAAGCTGGTGCCTTGCTTGGTAGCATACGCATAGATTCCCATGCTGAATAGATAACCAAAGGTGTATGGGAAGTTGTAAAACGGCACATCATCGATAAAGAAGTGCAATTTTGCTGCCCAGAAATGAGGATGGTAATTGGCTAGACCGTTTTGGTAGCTTTCTTTTTGGGCATTAACCATCATCTCAGTGATTTCATCGGTAGAAACCAATCCTTTTTGTCGTGCTTGGTAGAAATGATTTTCAAAAATATAACGGGCATGGATATTCATGAACATCGCAATTGCGTTTTGCATTTTTGTATCCAATAAATTAATCTTTTCTTCTTTGGTTTTGGCTTCCTTCAAGGTTGCATCAGCCACGATCAATTCTGCGAAAGTGCTGGCTGTTTCGGCAACGTTCATGGCATAGTCACGGTTTAATGCAGGCAGGTCCCACATTACGCTACTGTGAAACGCATGGCCTAGTTCATGTGCCAAAGTTGCGACTTCATTGACAGAGTTGCTGTAAGTCATAAAGATTCGAGATTCTTGGGTTTCTGGTAATTCCGTGCAGTAACCGCCAGGACGTTTGCCAGGACGATCTTCGGCTTCAATCCAGCTTTTTTCAAAGGCTTTTTTGGCAAAGCTAGACATTTTAGGACTGAATTTATGGAAATTCTCAATGATAAAAGCTGCGGCTTCATCAAAGCTGAAGGTCCGTTCTTCCATGTTTCCTAAAATGATTGGGGCGTCTTGGTCTTGCCATGCCATTTTTTCTTTCCCGAATAGCTGTGCTTTACGAGTTAGGTAATCAATAATCGGTTGTTTGTTTTTTTGAACAGTATCCCACATGACATCAAGGGTTTCTTTTTTCAAGCGATTGTATTCCAACGGTTGTTTCAAATAATCATCCACACTGTGAAGTTTATAGGTGGAAAGACGGAACCCGTCTAAGTGGTTCAATGTATCGCTGAAAAGATCTGCTTTTTCTCCCCAAATTTTTTCCCAAGTGTCAAATAATTGCTGACGAACAGCCGCATCAGGATCGCCCATCATTTTATTGAAAGCTTGTCCTGCTGATAGGTTTACTGTGGTTCCATCTGCTTGGGTGAAAGGAATCTCGATGGTTGCGACAAGGGTGTCGTAATGTTGGCTCCAAGCTTCCAAACCATCAAGAGAAAGTGTGTTGATGATGTTTTCCTCTGCTTCTGAAAGTTGTTCCTGTCCTTCACGACGAGTTTCCTTCAAACGAAAAGCGATGGGTTGCAAGGCTTCTGAAGTAAGCAATGTTTGAAAGCTTTCATCAGAAAGTTCTGTCAATTTTTTCGCTAAAATTGTTGCTGTTAATTGGAAACGAGGACGCAAATCAGAAAGCTGTCCGCTTAGAATTTTCGCTTTTGCATCATTTACATCCGCAGAAAGCAGGGCATTGATAAATGAGCCGCATTGAGAGAAGCCGTTGGTGATGACTTCTTGCTGTTGCATGATTGTTGCTAGCTGGTCTGCTGTCGCATCAAATTGCTGTACAGCATCCCCATAGCTTGTTAACTCCTCGGATAATTTTGTTAAACGTTGTTGCAATTCAGGAGATGCGCTTCCGCCAGGGAAAATCGTATCAAGATCCCAATTGATTGCATACTTCATAAAAAAAGACCCCTTTCGATTAGATATCTTCTTTAGTATAGCACAAGTAAAAATAGATTGTCCTTTTTCAAAAAGAGAGAAACATGGTAAGATAGTAGGCACGAAGGGAAGGGAATTCATGCGTATTTGGAAAAATCCTAATTTTTATTTAGTGATTGGTTTAGTGGTGATTGCGATTCTTTTTTACAGTTCGTCACAAACTTACCAACAGCAGTCGCAGATTGGTCTGCTGTCAAAAGTATTGAAAAATGAACCATTCAAGGAACAGCTATCTGGGATTCAGTTTATGTATGCCGGCAGCGAAGTCAGTATTCAATCGGAAGGATACTTTTCTTTTGTAGAGTTTTTTATCCGCAAAGGGGCGCATTTTCTGACGTATTTTGTGATGGCGGGCAGTTTTTGTCTGGCCTTGTTTTATAAAATGAAATCTATTTGGTGGAGTGCTTTTTTTGCCTGGTTAGCGGCAACTGGTTATGCCGGCTTGGATGAATACCATCAAATGCTGACTGGGGGACGTACCCCGTTGTTTCAAGATATCCTCTTGGATTCTGCCGGTGCGTTGACAGGTGTTCTACTGGTGTTGCTGGTTGTGAGCTGGCGAAAAAAACGATAAATCACGAGTTGTAGGAGAAATTTGAAAATTTTCAATAAAGTTATACAATAGAGAAGTAGTCAGTCCCGCTTTTTCGAAGCAGGCGCATGAAGGAGGAAATTTTATGTCAGGACACTCAAAATGGAACAACATTCAAGGCAGAAAAAATGCACAGGATGCAAAACGGGGAAAAATATTTCAAAAACTTTCCCGTGAAATCTATATGGCAGCCAAATCAGGTGGTCCTGACCCGACGATGAATCCTGCTTTGCGTCTGGTAGTAGATAAGGCGAAGGCAGCCAATATGCCCAACGATAACGTAGATCGTGCTATCAAAAAAGCCACCAGTGCAGCAGAAAGTGCAAATTATGATGAAGTAAGCTATGAAGGTTATGGACCCGGCGGCGTGGCGATTCTTGTGCACACGTTGACGGACAACCGCAATCGGACAGCCACCAATGTTCGTGTCGCCTTTACTCGAAACGGGGGGAGTCTAGGTGAAACAGGTTCTGTCAGCTATTTGTTTGATCGCAAAGGGTATATTGCCATTGAACGGGAAGGGTTGACAGTCGATGAAGACACGATGTTTGAAGACGTGTTGGAAGCTGGAGCAGAAGACTTGATTACTTCGGCGGAAGTTTTTGAAATCTATACTGCACCGGAAGATTTTGTTACAGTCCGTGATCAATTAGAAAAAGACGGCTTTAAGTTGGCGCAAGCCGAATTAACCATGATTCCACAAACAACGATTGTTTTAGCCGAAGATCAAAAAGCACAGTTAGACCAGTTAATCGACAAGCTGGAAGATGACGATGATGTATCGGAAGTATTTACTTCTGTTGAAGAATAAAAAAATGGTTCTCGCAATTTTGCGAGAACCATTTTTAGTAAACTAAAAGACGATAACTGGAGTTCCTTCTGAAACTAAACCGTACAATTCTTTCATTACACTTGGTGGTGTGTTGACACAGCCGTGAGAACCACGGGTTTTCCACAAGTCACCACCGTAAGAAGTTTGCCAATCAGAATCATGAATACCCACACCGGTCCAATCAATAGGCAACCAGTAGTCAACGGGACTTGCATAATCGGATCCATCGTCGTTTTGCCCTTTCAAGGTGGCGTTGCGTTCTTTGTTCCAAACATAGAACACGCCAGCGGGAGTTGGTGTCTTTGGTTTTCCGGTGATGACGTCAGTTTCTAACGCAACCGCACCGTCTTTGTAATACCACATGTGTTGGTTTTCTAAATCGACTTCGATATAAGTATCACCAATCAATGCTTGATCTGCAGTAGTGCTTCCTTGGACAATCGGTGAACGAGTGAAATCTTCACCAGCTAACATTGCTTCTGCTAGGGCATCCGTTTCAGCATCTGTTTGGATCGTCCAGCTCCAAGTACCGGCAGGAACGGAAACTTCTCCGCGTTTGGTACTGTTGAAGGTGGAATCATTGGTGCTGGTGTTGTATTGCTCTCCGAGATCTGCAACATAGCTACGAATTTTTTCTTTATCAACAGCAGCCTTTTCATCTTTGTAGGTCAACCAGTCCATAATCGTTTCAGTAGGAATTTGGAACGTTTCACCATTAATAGAGTAGGTTGCGTTGATTGTTGCGATTTTATTGAGAGCATCCAGCTGTTTAGTCAAGGACTCATCCGTTGAAGTAACGGCTGGTTTTTCTACATAGTCCGCTAATTCCAACGAATCTTCGGAAGAACTGACGGCTTTTTTTAAATCAGTAACAATTTTTTTCGTATCTAGGCTATCTCCTTGAACTTCGGCAGTGATCTTAAAGCCGGTGGCCTCTTTATCCAGCTTGGCATCTTGAGTAGCTGTCCGCTCTTTATTCAATGCGGTCAATTCGGTTTCCAATGTACTGATTTCTTGATTTAATTTGTCTTCATCTACGGCAACGCCGTCCAGGGAATCTTTCTCAGCAGCAAAGACATAGGCAACACCCCAAGTCCATTGGTTTTGAGAAGAAAGAACTTTATTCAGCTCAGAAGTATAATCCGTTTTTAAACCTAATTGGGTCTTTTTGAGACTTTTCCAAACCTGACCATCGTCTGTAATCGAAAACTCCTGCTCGTCGGCATTTCCCTTCAGCTTCTTGTTTGCTGCAGTAACCGTTAAATTGCTGATGTCCACATCATTAATTGTTGTGTTGGGCAAAAAACGTTCGGCGTAATGATTTCCACGAATAAAATAGCCCGCAGAAATTGCGACGATTAGACCTAGGATGACGAAAATAATGGTTTTACTATGTGATTTATGGCGCGATGCTCTGGTCATTAAGAATGCTCCTCTAAGTAGATTTAAATTGAATATCAAAATATGTAAATTTATGATAGCACATTAAAGAAAAAAAACGAATATAATGCTTGAAACTAAAGATAAACTTAGAAAACCTTAATGTAATAATTGGTGGTTAATTAGAAAGTGAAAAAAGAAAAAATAGGACCCATCGAATGGATGAGCCCTATTTTTTTATTTGTTTTCTGCGTCTTCTTTTTCAAGGTCGCTGAATGCTTGTGTCAAAATTGCTTTCAATTCTGAAGCAGAAGCGTTCATCCGATCTTGTTCGGAATCTGTCAATGGAATTTGGATAACTTGTTGGATACCTTGCGCGTTGATTACGGCAGGAGCACCGATATAAATGTCGTTTTGATCGTATTCGCCATCCAAATAAACAGATAATGGGAACACGGCATTTTCATCATTCAAGATGGCGCGGGTGATCCGGGCCAAGGCAGTAGCGATACCATAGAAGGTCGCACCTTTTTTCTCGATAATGGTATAAGCAGCATCACGAACACTAAAGAACATGTTGACCATTGCTTCTTCATCAACGTCAGGATTATTTTTGATCCATTCATAAATTTGCAGACCAGCAACGTTGGCATGAGACCAAACAGGGAATTCTGAATCGCCGTGTTCACCTAAAATGTAGGCATGGACGTTACGAGCATCCACGTTGACAAGTTCCGCAATTTTTTGACGGAAACGAGCGGAATCAAGAGATGTTCCTGAACCGATAACGCGTTCTTTAGGGAAACCAGAGAATTTCCACGTTGCGTAAGTTAAAATATCCACAGGATTTGCTGCGACTAAGAAGATTCCGTTAAATCCGGATTCTACGATTTGTGTCACAACACTGCGATTGATTTTTAAGTTTTTGTGAACTAAATCCAAGCGAGTTTCTCCAGGACGTTGAGGAGCGCCGGCTGTAATGACAACTAAATCTGCATCATGGGCATCCGCATAAGTGGCAGAGTAAATTTTCTTTGGTGAAGTCCATGCAAGAGCATCGGTTAAATCCAGTGCATCTCCTTCAGTTTTGGCTGTATTAATATCAACGATTCCGACTTCCTGCGCAATATTTTGTGTGACTAAGGCAAAAGCATAACTGGAACCTACTGCACCATCTCCGACAAGAATTACTTTTTGGTGATCTTTAAGAAACTCTCTTTTTTCGACATCTGTCATTGTTGTATCATTCCTTCCTCAGATTTGTTCTATCCTACACAATCGTACCATTTCTCCTTGTGACTGTCATCTAATACGCTTGAAATTATAACAGTTTTTTTAACTGTTATATTGTGTAAAAGCTTACAATGTTGAAATAATAGGATTGCCAGTTTTCAAATTTTTAGCGGCTTCTTTAAAAGTTTAATGAAAATTTAGAGGTTTATGGGTAACGACAACCTTCTCGTCTGTGTTATAATTTTTTAGAATTAGAAAAGACACAACTGGGTGGTAGTGATACCGTCCAGCCTTTTGTGTTTGAAGAGAAGAGTGAATGTGTTTTATGAAAATGATTGTCGGGTTGGGAAATCCCGGAAAAAAATATGAAATGACAAAACATAATGTCGGCTTTATGACAGTTGACCAGTTGGCAAAGAAACAGCAGATCAGCTTTAAAACAAGTCCTTTCGAAGCGGAAATCGCCGACTTTTTTAGTAATGGAGAAAAAGTATTTCTTGTGAAGCCTCAAACATTTATGAATGATTCTGGTCGTGCTGTTGGACCGCTGATGACCTATTATGGCATTCTTCCTGAAGAGTTGGTGGTTGTTTACGATGATTTGGATTTGGCGCTAGGAAAAATTCGACTGCGACAAAAGGGTAGTGCGGGGGGACATAATGGAATGAAGAGTCTGATTTCTCATTTAGGCACCACTGTTTTTGATCGTGTGAAAATCGGGATCGACCGACCACGTGCAGGAATGACTGTAGTGAATCACGTCTTGAGTCCCTTTGCCAAAGAAGATCTGCCAACGATTGCAGCCAGCATTGACAAAGCGGTGGCAGCCTGTGAATTTTACCTGGAAAACCAAGACTTCACCGCAACGATGAACCACTTTAATTAAACAGACACAGAAATTTTATTACTATATAATAAACACGAATTTCAGTTCCACTTTTACCAAGTGGTCTAGCAGAATGATATATGTAGAGAAAATCAAACGTCATTTTCTAGTAAGAAAATGGCATACATTAAAATGAACGAGGGGCAAAACAATGAACTTGGTTGATGTTATGAACCAAACGCCGCTGATCAATCAGTGGCAGGAACAAATCAAGCAACAAGCCAAGCGGCAATTGCTGACGGGATTATCCGGTTCGGCAAAAACGTTGGCAATTCTTGGAACGTATCAAAAATTTCAAAAACAAATTATTTTGGTCACACCTAATCTGTACTATGCCAATCAGATAACGGAAGATTTACGTAACTTGGAAGAGAATGTTTACCTCTTTCCGGTGGACGAAGTGTTGTCGGCGGAGATGGCATTTTCTTCTCCAGAAGCTCGGGCGGAACGAGTAGAAACCTTAAATGCGGTCAGTCAGCAAAAAAAAGGAATTTACGTCGTACCGGTAGCGGCTCTACGAAAATTATTACCTGATCCGCAAACCTGGCGGGAGTACCAGCTTCATTGGAACATCGGCACAGAACTTGCACTGGAAAAATTGCCGCAAACTTTGCTTTTAATGGGCTATGAGCGCCAAAGTATGATTGGAAAACCCGGCGAATTCAGTATTCGCGGTAGTATCCTTGATATTTATCCCATCACCTCTGAATATCCAATCCGTATTGAATTGTTTGATGTCGAAATCGATTCAATGCGCTATTTTGACGTGGAGACGCAACGATCTGTGGGCAATGTGGAGCAGGTCACGATTACGCCGACCACTGAATTGGTTTTTTCAGAAGCCGATATGGCTCACGGGCGGCAGCGGCTGGAGGAAGTTCTGAAAAAACGTTTGGCCGTTACGAAAGAAGCCACAGACAAGGAATTTTTAACAGATTATTTTGGTCAATTAGCGGCTTCTTGGCAAGAAAATTTGCCGGGAGAAAATGCGAACTACTATGCAGATTTGTTGTACGAAGAAGAGCATACAGTAGCAGATTACTTTCTGCCTGACAGTCTGTTGTTTGTGGACGATTATCCCCGAATTATGGAAACAAATCGGGAAATCGAACGGGAAGAAGCAGAATGGCAGACGCAACGAATCGAAGAGCTGCGGGTCTTTTCTGAACAACATTTTGGCAGTGACAGTCATCAATTTTTCCAAAAAGAAAATTTTGTCACTACGTTTTTTGCGTTGTTCCAAAAAGGAATGGGAAATCTGCGCTTTCAAGCAATCCATAATTTTCAATACCGCCCGATGCAACAATTTTTCAGCCAAATCGGTTTGTTAAAAGCAGAAATCGACCGTTGGGAAAAACAACAACAGACAGTGATTTTTGTGGTGGCAGATGCTGAACGCGCACAAAAAATGGAAAATGATTTTCGTGACCATGAAATTTATGCGGTGCAGGCAGCGGCCAACAAAATAATAACCGGACGTACCCAAATCATCCAAGGGAGTCTACAAAGCGGATTTGAATTGCCACAGGATCGGTTAGTGGTAGTGACGGAAAAAGAGATTTTTCAAAAGGTCAAGAAAAAACGTGCGCGGCGGCAGACGATTTCCAATGCCGAACGACTAAAAAGCTACAATGAATTGAAGCCCGGGGATTTTGTCGTTCATGCCAATCATGGGATTGGGAAATTTATCGGGATGCAGACGTTGGAAGTCGACGGTGTCCATCAAGATTACCTCACGATTGTGTACCAAAACGAGGACAAATTATTTATTCCAGTCACTCAGTTGAATTTGATCCAAAAATATGTAGCTTCTGAATCAAAAACGCCAAAGATCAACAAACTTGGCGGCAGTGAATGGAGCAAAACAAAACGCAAAGTATCCAGTCGAATCGAAGATATCGCAGATGATTTGATTGCACTGTATGCCAAACGAGAATCAGAAAAAGGGTATGCGTTTGGACCGGATGACGGGTACCAGCAAGAATTTGAGGATGCCTTTGCTTATACGGAAACCGACGATCAGTTGCGGAGTACGGCAGAAATCAAGCACGACATGGAAAAAACCAAGCCAATGGATCGGTTGCTAGTCGGCGATGTGGGCTTTGGGAAAACAGAAGTAGCTTTGCGGGCAGCTTTTAAAGCCATTAAGGAAAGCAAACAGGTCGCTTTTTTAGTTCCGACAACGATTTTGGCGCAACAGCATTATGAAACCATGATGGATCGTTTTGAAGGGTTTCCGGTAAATATCGGTTTGCTGAGTCGGTTCCGTACGAAAAAGCAACAGGAAGAAACCATTGAACAATTACGGACCGGTCAAGTGGATATCGTGGTGGGTACCCATCGTCTATTGTCAAAAGATGTGCAGTTTTCTGATTTAGGTTTGTTGGTAGTGGATGAGGAACAGCGTTTTGGCGTGAAGCATAAGGAACGGTTGAAACAACTTCGTTCACAAGTCGATGTCTTGACGTTGACGGCAACACCGATTCCCCGTACGTTGCACATGTCGATGCTGGGGGTTCGTGATTTATCAGTCATCGAAACGCCGCCGGAAAACCGCTACCCCATTCAAACCTATGTGATGGAAACCAATCCCGGTGCAATCCGTGAAGCGATTTTGCGAGAAATGGCTCGGGGAGGACAGGTTTTCTACTTGTACAACCGGGTTGCTACAATTGAGAAAAAAGTTGATGAAATCCAAGCGCTGGTGCCAGATGCTCGAATCGGTTTTGCGCATGGTCAGATGACGGAAATTCAATTAGAAAATACGCTATTTGATTTTATCGAGGGGCAGTATGACGTGTTAGTCACTACCACCATCATCGAAACCGGTGTTGACATTCCCAATGCCAATACGTTATTCGTTGAAAATGCTGATTATATGGGTTTATCCACCCTGTATCAATTGCGAGGACGTGTCGGTCGGTCAAATCGGGTCGCTTATGCCTACTTTATGTATGAACAGCAAAAAGTATTGAATGAAGTCAGTGAAAAACGGCTACAAGCCATCAAAGATTTTACGGAATTGGGTTCCGGCTTTAAAATTGCAATGCGGGATTTGTCGATTCGTGGTGCGGGAAATCTGTTGGGAGCACAGCAGCATGGCTTTATTGATGCCGTTGGGTTTGATATGTACTCTCAAATGCTGTCTGAAGCTGTGGCACGAAAACAAGGAAAGAATACGCAAACCGAAAAAACCTCCGTGGAAATCGATTTGGGAATCGATGCCTATCTGCCGGGAACCTATATTGAAGATGAACGGCAAAAAATCGAGATTTACAAACGAATCCGCGAATTGGAAACAGAAGAAATGTTGGATGAAGTTCAAGATGATTTGTTAGATCGTTTTGGTGAGTATCCTGATGAAGTGGCTCATTTGCTGACAATCGGACAAATCAAGATGGATGGCGACCGCGCCCTGCTGGAAACGATTCGCAAGGAACAGCAGCAGTTGCGTTTTGTGTTGAGCAAGGTGGGAACGAAAACATATTCTGTTGAGCAATTGTTTGAAGCGTTGACGGCAACGAAGCTGAAAGCGGCATTGGGAGTCAGCAATGAAAAAATGCAGATTACACTGACGATTCCACAAAAAATGTCGGAGATTGTCTGGCTGCAAGAAATTCAGTCTTTTGTTAAAGCATTACGGGCAGAAAAATACAAAACAAAAAAACCGGAATAACGAGCAATCCATGTAAAAATCAGAAAAGAGCGGAGGCGAACTTGTGGCAAAAAATCAAATGAAGACAGTCATGCAAGGGGCCTTCGTGCTGACGTTGGCATCTTTTGTGGCGAAATTACTGAGTGCAGTCTATCGAGTTCCCTTTCAAAACGTGGTGGGGGATGAAGGCTTCTATGTGTACCAGCAGGTTTATCCAATCTATGGCATGGCGATGACGCTGGCGCTTTCCGGGCTGCCACAGTTTATCTCCAAATACATTGCAGAAAAGCCTACGCTAAAAGCGCAACGAGAAGGCATGGAAAAACTGTATCCATTGGTTTTATGGACTTCGGTTCTGTTGTGGGGAGCTACTTTTTTTGGTGCGGGAGCTTTCGCTTACCTGATGGGAAATGCCCAGTTAGCAGTGTTGATTCGGGTGGTGTCCTTCGCCTTTTTATTGGTTGCTCCGTTGGCCTTTTATCGGGGAAATTTTCAGGGGAATCTTCAAATGGTACCTTCTGCTGTTTCGCAGGTGGTGGAACAGTTGCTGCGGGTCAGCGTGATATTGCTTGCGGCTTGGGCTTTTCGCCATTTTGGTTTGTCTATCTATCAAACCGGAACAATCGCCATGCTTGGGGCAGTGGTCGGCGGTTCTGCCGCGTGGCTGATTTTAGCCCATTACGAAAAAAAAATTCATGGCCGAACGTTAGGTTTGAATCGTTTGCCGCTTTTTTCTCCTCAAGATCCGGACTTACGGCGACGTTTTTTAATTGAAGGCGGTCTGCTTTTTATTTATAGTGGTCTGCTGATTTTATTTCAGCTGATTGATTCCTTTGTCATTACCAATGCGTTGGAAACCTACGGACTGACACAACAGGCGGCACGAATCGCCAAGGGTGTTTACGATCGGGGACAGCCATTAGTACAGTTGGGACTCGTGGCTGCAACAGCATTAAGTTCGACTTTTTTGCCGGCATTGACGGGGTATCTTCACCAAGAAAATCAACGCCTGTTTCGTAATTCCGCCAAAATTTATCTGCGTTTGACGGCGAGTATTGCGCTGGCGGCTTCCGTGGGCCTAGTTTTATTACTGCCCTATGTGAATTTTGCCCTGTTCAAGGATTTTTCCGGAAATGAAACACTGACTCTATTTGTTTTTTCCGTGTTTTTGATGGGGATGATCCAAGCCTATCAAAGTATTGCCCAAAGCAAAAACCGCTTCCGTACATCAATCCAAGCAGCCGGGTTGGGTCTTTTGGTGAAATGTATTGCCACTTGGGGATTGACGGCGCTATTTGGGACGGTGGGTGCCAGCTTAGGAACGTTGGCCGGCTTAGCGATAGTTTTACAGCGGCTGATCAAAAAAGAAGATGCTCGCCTAAACGCTTTTTGGCGGGAACGAAAATTCGGCAGAACATTGATTTTCTGTATTGGAATCATGATTTGTAGTATATTGGTTTATTATAGCGGTGTGGCATTTCTTTTTGGTAATGTCCAACACCGATTGCAGGCACTGGGAATCAGTGTGGTGGGAGTGGCGATTGGCGTCGTCTTTTTCATCGGCAGCGCGATTCGATTGCGCCTGTTTACTGTTAGAGAATGGCTATTACTGCCATTTGGGAAAAAAATATTACGTTTTAAAAGGAGCTAAAAACGATGCGTTTAGACAAATTTTTAAAAATCGCGCGAATCATCAAACGGCGAACGGTTGCTAAAGAAGTGGCAGACAAAGGGCGAATCCAGATCAACGGCAAGCTGGCAAAATCCAGCAGTACCGTAAAAATCGGCGACCTTGTAAAGATTCAATTTGGCAACAAACTCTTGGAAATCAAAGTCACCGAACTGCATGAATCAACGAAAAAAGAAGATGCAGAAAAAATGTACGAAATTATTTCGGAAACACGTCAAGAAAGTCATGCGAATTAGATTAGACAAGCTATCTTGATGTTGGTATAATGAGAACGACAATCACGAGAGATGGAGAGAGTATGCGATGAAAAACGAGAACAACATTACGACGCTTGACACTGCTTATGCAAAGGCTCAGTATGCAAAATACAAAGAACAACATCAGCAAGTTGTTTTTCGTCGCCGACGCTTAGGTGCGATTTTTATTGCAGCGATAGCCGTTTTTGTGTTTGTCGGGTTTCAATTGTTTCAAGACCATCAACGTTTGCAAGAACTCCGGGAAATCAAGCAGGAAGCAGTGCTTGAGCAGGAAGAAGCCGCCAAAACGGTTGCCCAGCTCCAACATGATGTTTCCCTGTTGAAGGACGATGACTACGTGGCAAAATTAGCCCGCAGCCGTTTCTTTTATTCAAAAGACGGAGAAAGTGTCTACCCTTTGCCAGAAGGAGACAATCAAACAAGCGAATCACAATCGTCTACTACTACCAATGAGTAGTGAAATATATATTTAGGGAAAAAACTAGGAGGAACAGTTTTTATATGTCAATCGAAGCAGGAGCTAAGCTACAAGGAAAAGTGTCTGGTATCACAAATTTTGGTGCATTTATCGATTTAGGGGATAGAAAAACCGGGTTGGTTCACATCAGCGAAGTATCAAATGGCTTTGTCAAAGATATCAATGATGTGTTGAAGGTTGGCGATGAAGTAACGGTATTGGTCACTTCTGTTGGAGATGACGGGAAAATCGGCTTATCAATTCGCAAAGCGCAAGAACAACCGCAAGAAAAACGTGAATTTGTAAAAAAAGAACCACGCAGCAGCCGTCCCGTACAAAAGAAATCATTTTCTCGTGGGCAAAGCCCAATGAATGCTGCCAATAAACAAGACTTCGATTCATTGATGAGTTCATTTTTGAAAGACAGCGATGACCGTCTGACATCTTTGAAACGCAATACTGAAGGAAAACGCGGTGGCCGCGGTGGGCGTCGCAACTAATAACTGAATTTGTTTTGCAGAGAGTGAAACAAAGGCGGAATGAAGTTGTATTCATTCGTTCAAAGATAAAGAAATCAGACCTATTCGTTCCTGATTAGAAGTTTTTGAACCCATGATTACCAAAATCAAATGTAATCCGAACTATATAGAATATTGCTCCTGCGGTCCGGTTGGTCCTTGTCGCAAAACTGTGGCGCTTTGGAGTGCTTTCTACGATAGTTCGGATTTTTTTTCTGTCATTCAATCAAGGATAGAATCTTAAAAAAAGCAGGTGAAGTGTGTGGAATTAGAAACAGCGTTTTGGCAGCGGGGCAATCAGGAGGGCTACTGGGAGCCACAGCGAAATATTTTGCTGGCGGTCTCTACCGGGGTAGATTCAATGGTTTTGCTGGATTTGATGGAAAAAGTCAGTCAAAAAATCGACTGCACCATCGCTGTGGCTCATATCAACCATCAGTTGCGGGAGGCGTCACAGCAGGAAGAAAAGTTTTTGCAGGACTATTGTCAAAAAAAAGGAATTCCCTGTTATGTTCGTCGCTGGGAAAATCCGCCAATCGCCGGGATGGAAAATGCGGCACGGCAATTTCGCTATGATTTTTTTCGTCAGCTGATGCAGACGTATTATTTTGATACTCTGATGACAGCCCATCACAGTGATGACCAACTGGAAACGATGCTGATGAAAATGATGCGGGAAGGCAATTTGAAAAGTGCTGCCGGAATCCGTCCCAGCCAATCTTTTGCTGGCGGAAAGCTGATTCGTCCACTGCTGTCCTTCAGCAAAGAAGAAATTCAAACCTACGCCCAGCAAAAAAAAATCTTCTATTATGAAGACGAAACCAATTCTTCGTTGGATATGCAGCGAAATCGGCTGCGGCATCAGGTGGTTCCCTTGTTAAAAAAAGAAAATCCACAGATTTTACCGCATTTTCAGCAATTGTCTCAGCAATTGCTTTGGGCAGAAGACTGGGTGACACAACAGCAAAAAGCATGGTTTGAAACAGCCGTCCACCGAGAAGCGGATTGGCAGTTTGCCTTGCCTGATTTTTTGGCGAATGCGCCTGCTCAACGCTATTTTTATTTGCAATATTTCTTTATGGAAAGTCGCAAACAACTGGGAATCGGTGCCAGTGAAGAGCAGCTGATGAAAATTTTGCAGCAGCTAAATAGTGAGAAAGCCCAGTGGACCTTAGATTTTGAGGAAGATTGGCAAGTTATCAAAACCTATGACCGCTTTTCTTTGCAGCGAAATCAAAGCCAAGAAGCACTGAAATGCCACGAAATGCGGTTAGGCGAAAGCCTTTTTTTGTCAGAAAATGAATGGTTGGCGCTGTGGCGCAGTGATCAACCGGGGAAAATTCCCAAAAAAGTCAAATTTTGGTCAGAATTCAGTCAAGTTTTACCGGTAGACTTTTCCACGATGGTAACAATCCGTAAACGCAAGGCAGGAGACAGGATTCAGCTGACTCCAGCGTTGCAAAAAAAAGTCAGTCGTGTGTTTATCGATAAAAAAATACCTAATGAACAACGGGAACGGGCTTGGCTGGTGGAAGATGAGGAACAACGCATAGTGGCAATTCTACCGGTCCTCTTTTCTTATTTGAGTATTGCCGAGGAAACTGATAAAATACACTACAGACTTCTTTATAAATATCGGAAGTAGCATTGGAAGGAGAAGAAAATGTTAGAAAAAGATATCGAGAAAATCTTAGTTACCAAAGAAGAGATTTCTGCTCGCTGTGACGTGTTGGGGAAAGAACTGACCAGTGAATACGAAGGAAAGAACCCGCTAGTAATCGGCGTTTTGAAAGGTTCAATCCATTTTATGGCAGATATCGTTCGTGCGATGGATTGTTACTTGGAGATGGACTTTATGGACGTGTCCAGTTACGGTAAGGCAACCGTTTCATCAGGAGAAGTAAAAATTTTGAAGGACCTCGATACCAATGTTGAAGGTCGTGACCTGTTAATCGTGGAAGACATCATTGACAGTGGCCGCACCCTTGCGTATCTAGTGGATCTGTTCAAATACCGCAAAGCCAAATCAGTAAAAATCGTGACCTTGTTAGATAAACAAGAAGGCCGTGTGGTAGATATCGAAGCAGATTATATCGGTTTTGATGTGCCAAATGAATTTGTGGTCGGATACGGTTTAGATTACATTGAGCAATATCGCAACCTTCCTTATGTAGGAGTTTTAAAACCTAGCGTTTATCAGTCAAATTAATGCTAGAATTCAATTTAGATATGGTACAATGTAATGGTCAGTATTGATAAAAGAATAGCCAGGGAGGGCAAGCATGAATAAGAAAAATAACGGTATGCTGAAAAATACCTTATACTATGTACTCGTGCTCCTTGCGATGGTCATGGTCGTCTATTTCATCTTTGGAAACGGCAGCCAGCAATCGCCAGACATCGAGTACTCTAAATTTACCGAACAATTAAGAGATGGCAAAATCAAAGAATTTTCCGTCCAGCCAACAAATGGTGTTTACAAAATTACCGGTGAATACAAAGAAAAACAAACGGTCAGCAACAGCAATGGGCTGTCTGTTTGGGGAGACACAGATACACCAACAACCAGTTTTTCTACAACCGTTCTACCAAATGATTCCACACTTAGCGAAGTGACGGACTTAGCCAGTGAGAACGATGTGAAAACAGTCATCAAAGAACAATCAAACAGCGGCGTATGGCTTTCACTGTTAATGAGCTTCCTGCCATTGGTAATCATTATCTTTTTCTTCTATATGATGATGGGCCAACAAGGCGGTGGCGGCGGTGGTGGCGGCCGTGTCATGAACTTTGGCAAATCCAAAGCCAAAGAAGCTGACAAAAAAGCCAACCGTATCCGCTTCTCTGATGTTGCCGGAGCAGAAGAAGAAAAACAAGAACTAGTAGAAGTTGTTGAATTCTTGAAAGATCCGCGGCGTTTCGTGGAACTTGGCGCCCGCATCCCAGCCGGTGTCTTGTTGGAAGGACCTCCCGGAACTGGTAAAACTTTGCTTGCAAAAGCCGTTGCCGGTGAAGCAGGCGTACCGTTTTATTCAATTTCCGGTTCAGACTTTGTAGAAATGTTCGTTGGTGTCGGAGCAAGTCGTGTCCGTGACCTCTTTGAAACCGCAAAGAAAAATGCACCAGCAATTATCTTCATCGATGAAATCGATGCCGTTGGTCGTCAACGTGGCGCTGGTATGGGCGGCGGTCATGATGAACGGGAACAAACCTTGAACCAATTATTGGTTGAGATGGATGGATTTGACGGCAACGAAGGCGTCATCGTCATCGCCGCAACCAACCGTTCCGATGTGTTAGATCCTGCTTTGCTACGTCCAGGTCGTTTTGACCGTCAAATTTTGGTGGGTCGTCCAGACGTTAAAGGTCGTGAAGCGATTTTACGGGTTCATGCTCGGAACAAACCGTTAGCGGATGACGTTGATTTGAAAGTCGTAGCGCAACAAACACCAGGCTTTGCCGGTGCAGATTTAGAAAATGTCTTGAATGAAGCGGCGTTAGTTGCTGCTCGTCGAAATAAAAAGAAAATCGATGCTTCTGATGTGGATGAAGCCGAAGACCGTGTTATTGCTGGACCAGCGAAGAAAGATCGCGTAATCAGCAAACGGGAACGAGAAATGGTGGCATACCACGAAGCAGGACACACGATCGTTGGTTTGGTCTTAAGCCGTGCCCGAGTGGTGCATAAAGTAACGATCATCCCTCGTGGAAAAGCGGGCGGATACATGATCGCCTTGCCAAGAGAAGATCAAATGCTAATGACCAAAGACGATATGTTTGAACAAATCGTTGGGTTGCTTGGTGGACGGACAGCAGAAGAAATCATCTTCAACGTTCAATCTACCGGTGCTTCCAATGACTTTGAACAAGCAACCGGTTTGGCTCGCAGCATGGTGACTGAATACGGGATGAGTGAAAAACTTGGACCTGTTCAATATGAAGGCAATCATCAAGTCTTTGTCGGTCGTGACTACGGTCAAACCAAAGCTTACTCGGAACAAGTCGCTTATGAGATCGATCAAGAAGTACGAAGCATTTTGAATCAAGCCCATGAAAAAGCGCGGGAAATCATTGAAGCGCATCGCGAACAACACAAATTGATTGCTGAAAAATTGTTGCAACATGAAACCTTGGATGCGAAAGCAATCAAATCACTGTTTGAAGAAGGTAAAATGCCGGAAGGAACAGAAGAAGAATACCCAAGCGAAAAAGCACAAACTTTTGAAGAAGCAAAACGTGCCTTGGAAGAAAAGGATGCGGAAAAACAAGCCGCTGAAAAATCTGATTTTGAAGAAGCGAAAGAGTACTTTGACGCAGAAGCTGAAGAAGTTCGCACAAAAGATGATTCCGATCAACCAAAAGATGAACAATAAGAAATGACAGATCCAGCCAGAAGACGGAAAATCCGTCCCTCTGGCTGGATTTTTTAAGTTTTTTATTTGTTTTGAACCGGCAACGTTGAAAAAAAAGCTGCTTCCTAGTATGATTCATAAGTAAAATCAAAAGGAGCGATTGATCCCATGAAAGATTATTTAGTAAAAGCATTAGCATACGACGGCTTTGTTCGTGCATACGCAGTCAGCGCGACTCACGCAGTTGCCGAAGCGCAAAAGCGTCATGATACATGGAATACTTCCTCGGCTGCCTTAGGACGGGCGCTGGTTGGCGGCTTGTTGCTGGGAGCTACCGTTAAAGGTGAAGATAAATTAACTATCAAGATTCAAGGAGATGGTCCTGCCGGGGCGATTATCGTCGATAGTAACGGTCACGGGGACGTCAAAGGCTATATCAAAAATCCACATTTAAGTTTGCCTCTGAATGAACAGGGAAAGATTGATGTCCGAGGAGCAGTTGGAACCCAAGGAATGTTCACCGTCATCAAGGATTTGGGATTGAAAGAACCTTTCTCCGGTCAAACACCAATTGTATCAGGAGAGCTGGGGGATGACTTTACTTACTATTTGGCCGTATCCGAGCAAATTCCTTCTGCCGTTGGGTTAAGCGTGTTAGTCAATACAGATGATTCCATCAAAACGGCCGGAGGATTCATGATCCAAATCATGCCGGGAGCAGATGAAGCCGTAATTGAGGCAATTGAGATGGCGTTGAAGGAAACGCCGCGAATTTCCACCTTATTGGATGAAGGACAACGGCCAGAAGATATTTTACAAGGTCTGTTGCCAGCTACCAAAGTGGAATTTTTGGACACTATTGACGTGCAATTTGCCTGTGACTGTTCAAAAGAAAAATTTTCAGAAGCAATCATCGCTCTAGGACCAGATGAAATTCAGGCGATGATCGAGGAAGATCATGGTGCCGAAGCAGTTTGCGCTTTTTGCAATAATAAGTATCAGTACACAGAAGAAGATTTAGCTGCATTAAAGGAAGAAGCGGGAGGGAAAAAATGAACAACACATGGAAAATCGGGAATGTAGAGATTCCCAATCGCGTTGTTGTTGCCCCTATGGCAGGGATTACCAACGCGGCCTTTCGTGTAACCGTCAAAGAATTTGGTGCCGGATTAGTCGTTTGCGAAATGATTAGCGACCAGGGTATCCATTTTCGTAACAAAAAAACCTTGGAGATGCTGTATATCGATGAACGGGAACATCCATTGAGTGTTCAGATTTTTGGCGGAAACAAGGACTCCTTAGTTGAAGCAGCGCGCTTTGTTCAGGAAAATACTCAAGCGGATATCATCGACATCAACATGGGCTGTCCCGTCAACAAAGTCATCAAGGCAGAAGCGGGTGCAAAATGGTTGTTGGACCCCGATAAAGTGTATGAAATGGTACATGCGGTGTCTGCTGCCGTCGATATTCCCGTGACAGTAAAAATGCGTATTGGTTGGGATGATCAGCATGTTTTTGCCGTTCAAAATGCCCAAGCGGCAGAAGCAGCCGGTGCCTCAGCAATTGCCATGCATGGACGGACACGGGTTCAGATGTATGAAGGTGTGGCAAATTGGGAAGTATTAAAAGAAGTTAAACAAAATATCACGATTCCATTTATGGGGAATGGTGACGTAAAAACCCCGGAAGATGCGAAACGAATGCTGGAAGAAGTCGGTGCCGATGGTGTAATGATCGGTCGGGCAGCTTTGGGGAATCCTTGGATGATTCATCGCACACAACATTACTTGGAAACTGGAGAGTTGATGGCCGAACCTATGCCAAGAGAAAAAATCGCAACAGCGAAGGTACATCTGCAACGTTTGGTGGATTTAAAGGGAGAAGGAGTAGCTGCCAGAGAGTTTCGTCAGCATGCTTCCTACTATCTAAAGGGGATTCCTCGCGCGGCAAAAGTTAAAGTGGCTATCAATCAAGCGGAGGACCAACACACAATCATTGATCTCCTTGATGCTTTTGTAGAAAAAATCGAACAGCATCCGGTAGCAAGATAGCTGCATAAAGAATAAAAAACAAGACGAAAAGCTTAAATCGTCTTGCTTTTTTTCGCCATCATTGGCATTATAAGAAAGAACAGAAAACAGAATGGAGGAACACTCGTGACAGAGGAACAACACACACAAGAAGAACTAAATGACCAAATGCTGGTTCGTCGTCAAAAGATGGAACAGTTGCGAGAAGAGGGGATTGATCCTTTCGGCAAGCGTTTCGACCGGACCCATAACTCCGCAGAATTGCATGAATTATTTAACCAACGCACAAAAGAAGAATTAGCGGAAATGAATCTCTCAGCAAGTATCGCTGGCCGCATCATTACCAAACGAGGCAAGGGCAAAGCCGGCTTTGCCCATTTGCAAGATCGGGAAGGACAAATCCAAATCTACGTTCGCAAAGATCAAGTCGGAGATGCAGCTTATGATGTTTTCAAACATGCTGACCTTGGAGATTTCTTCGGTGTAGCCGGTGAAATCATGAAAACCGATACCGGTGAAGTAACCATCAAAGCCAAAGAAATCACGATTTTATCAAAAGCGTTGCGCCCGTTGCCTGATAAATACCATGGCTTGACGAATGTTGAACAACGCTACCGTCAACGCTATTTGGATTTAATCAGCAACCGGGAAAGTTTTGACCGTTTCACCAAACGCAGCCAAATTATCAGCGAAATCCGTCGCTATTTAGATGGATTGGACTATTTGGAAGTGGAAACACCGGTTCTGCACAATCAAGCCGGCGGAGCCGCTGCCCGTCCATTTACGACCCATCATAATGCATTGGATATGGACCTATATTTGCGTATCGCTTTGGAATTGCATTTAAAACGTCTGATTGTCGGTGGCATGGAGAAAGTTTATGAAATTGGTCGGGTTTTCCGAAACGAAGGAATCGACACGACCCATAACCCAGAATTTACGATGCTCGAAGTCTATACTGCTTATACCGATTACCGTGATGTGATGGACCTGACAGAAGGAATTATCCGCAACGCCGCCCAAAAGGTTCTTGGTAATGCAACCATCAGCTATGACGGGCAACAAGTTGACCTGGAAGTTGAATTCAAACGGATCCACATGGTCGATGCCATCAAAGAGCAAACCGGTGTTGACTTCTGGCAAGAAATGACGGTTGCCGAAGCTCGTGAATTGGCTAAAAAACATCATGTTGAGATTACTGATGCGATGACTGTAGGACACATCATCAATGAATTTTTCGAAACATTCGTAGAAGATACACTGCAACAACCAACTTTTGTTTATGGTCACCCAGTAGAAGTTTCTCCATTGGCGAAGAAAAATCCGGATGACGGTCGCTTTACCGATCGCTTCGAACTATTTATTGTAGGCAGAGAATTTGCCAATGCCTTCACTGAGTTAAACGATCCTATCGATCAGAGAGCACGTTTTGAAGACCAAGAAAAAGAACGAGAACAAGGAAACGATGAAGCTCATGGGGTGGATGAAGATTTCCTAGAGGCATTAGAATATGGTATGCCGCCAACAGGAGGACTAGGAATCGGAATCGACCGACTAGTCATGTTGTTGACTGATGCGCAATCGATTCGCGACGTCCTATTGTTCCCAACAATGAGATAAAATAGAAAAACCTGTCGATTTCAATGATCGGCAGGTTTTTTTAATAGAAAACTTCACTAGATATTTCCGCTTTTTACCCGTTAATTTTGCATGAAAAAGCTTAAATAACGAATGATTATCAGCTAGAAAGAAATAAACAATCGGATATGAAAAAAAGTTAAAAAAAGCACAAGAAATCCATTGACCTCACGTGTTTTAGTTGGTATATTATTACATGTCCTCAAGAGAGCAACAACGCTTGAGAACAGCAATTAAAAAAGTTTGGAAAAAACTTAAAAAAGTGATTGACAGACGGCAAACAGATTGCTAAAATAACAAAGTCGCTGTTAAGCAGCCGAGGAAAATTCGTTTTAAACACTTTGTTCAAACGAAAAAAACTTCAAACTTTTAGTTGACAATCACTTGTCAATCTGATATGATTTAAAAGTTGCTGAAACAACGCAGTAGACCTTTGAAAACTGAACAAAGCAAGCAAACG
>NZ_BJDS01000002.1 GCF_005405265.1 Enterococcus songbeiensis | reverse complement strand
TATTATTGGGAATCCCAGCTTAAATCATAGATACCGTAAGGGATTTTATTCTTTATTTAAAACTTTGCAACAGAACCACGTTTCGCGGTCTGGGCTGCGATCCTCCCCGTTCGTACCCCGAAATAGAAACCTTTGACACGTGGACGAGTTCTCCTAACTACTGCTGTGTTCATTTTTTGATAGCTGGCAGTGAAAAGGATTTTTAGTCGATCAGTTTGCCTTTTCTTCTCCGATTGCCCAACGGACGTCGGCGGTAAAATTGACATTTAGCCAAAGCTTCCAATCAGCGGCGGCTGTTTCCACCAGTTGAAGAAGATTTTTTCGTAAATGATCCTGCTGAGTCACGGTATCCAAAAAGGAATCAGGCTGAATGATTACATCCAATTCAACGATCAACTGATTGCCGACTTTTGCAGTTCGTAAAAGGTAAGAGTCGATATCTTCTTTTTGTAGGCGGCTGTCGATCAGCTGGTGCAGTTTTTCCCGTAGAACTTTTTTTGGTGTAGCAGAAGTTAACTCCAAAATGGCTTTTTTCAGCTCTTGGATTGCTTTGAGGATAAAGGCAATAGTAATCAAGAGAGCAAAAATAGGGTCAATATACCTACCGATTGCAGACAGACCAACAAGGGAAAAAAGTTCAGACAAAAGAAAAGAAGAAAAAACTCCCAGACTAAAAAAGAAAGCAAAACGCCATTGTTCCATCTCTAATTTAAAAAAGGGATGGCTATTTTTTTGATTTTTGAAACGAGACCAAAAAGCAAAACAGTAGAGAGTTCCAAATAAGGAAAAAAATAAACCAACCGACAAATTAGCGGTAAGTGGGGGATGCAGCAGGGTATTGACCGCTCCCATGACACCGTAAAGCGAAATGATCAAAACAATGCTGTATTGGACAAAGATAATCAATGGCATCAAGGATTCCTTACCAAAAGGAAATTTGTCAAAATCTTGTTTCTCGATATATTTTGCAACGTAAAGTGTAATCAAGGACATGGCCACACCAATCAGCGTGTAACTACCATCTAAAAGCAAGACATTTGCCTGGGCGAGCAAGCCAAAGGCAAGGGCAAAGCTACCATATAAACTGCCAGCGACAATCGATTGCAGTAAAAATTTTTTGATGTTTTGTTTTTCAGACACGGGAACCTCTTTCTAAAAACGAATTAAATAACATATAACCATTTTGACATAGAAAAGGAAGCTTCGCAATATCTAAAATAGAATGAATAGTCGGCTTTATTAAAAAACATAGTAAATAAAAATGATTTTGTTTTATAGAAGCTTCGGAAAGTTGTATTTATAGTAACCCTCTAAGTTAGCTTTTTGGTCCAACTTTTTTTTGCGGGTCATTTCAACAGCCTTTTTTATTTTACGGCTTCTGCCAAAAAGACAGATGCAGCTTGATTCATAAAGAGAGAATCACCCTGGTGAAAAACATCGTATTGAATAGAGTGAGAGTGGAACCCAGTTGATTGCAGCTGGGTTTTTAATTCGTCCTGAGAAAAACCGTTATGAACTAATGGATGCTGAATTGCTTCATTTTTTACAAAATCAACAATCAGCAAACGCCCGTTGTTTTCTAAAGTATCATAAAATTTTTGTAAAATCTGCTTTGTGTCAGGAATATGAAGTAATACAAGAGAAACGAGAAGAATATTCGTTTTTACAGGACTGTTTTCTTTTGTTAGATCAATCGTTTGCGCTTGAACGTTAGGAAAACTTTGCTGTGCGAGCTTCTTTTTTGCAATGCTAGTCATCTTTTCGGAAGCATCTAAAAGCAGTAGTGAGTGGACTTGCTCTGTCAATTGTAATCCGACTAAGCCAGTCCCGCTGCCGTAGTCAATCATGGTTTTGTCTGTTGTTTCTTTCAAATTCTCTTTAACTTTTTTTGCAATTACATTAGCGAGTGCAATTCTGTCAGGTGTATCGTAGTTTTCTGCTATGTGATCAAAAATGGATTGGGTCATGGTATAACTCCTATCTTGTTTTTTTATTTATAGGGTTAGGCAGTAAAATCGATGAAGTATTTGTATTCACTGCCGATATAATAACATTCTGTGTATTCATAGAAATGGTGATGCGCATCTGAAGTAAAACGACATCTTCTTAGAATGGGTGTACTGCTGCTGACTTTTAGAATACTTGAAATTTCTTTTGTTGGAAGAATTGCTTCTACAACTTCACTATTATTCGTGATATTTATTCCCAGTGAATTCAAGTATTCATAAAATGACTCTTTGTAATTATTGATATCTAATGAAAAGAACTCTTCATATTTGAAATAAGTAATAAAGTACCCAATAGGTTTATTTTTGATGCCACGTAATCTTTTTAGAATGATAATTTTTTCGCCCGGTGAAATTTTTAGAAAGTTAGCGATCGTATAATCAGCATGTGAAACGATAACATTCACTTTTAAGGTCTCAATGCGGATACCTAATTCTAGCATTTCTTTAGTAAAGCTTTTGACAATTGTATAATTTTGACTATCATCAAGCAATTTTCTATGTTTGACAAAAGTACCTACAGCTTTTTTTCGAGTCAACAGATTTTCTCGGACTAATTCTTCAACGGCTTTTCTTATAGTGATTCGACTAACATGAAAAACATCGCAAAGTTCAAATTCTGTAGGGATTTTTTTTCCTTCACTCCATTTTCCGATGCGAATATTATGTCGCATTTCTTCAGCAATTTGAATGTATAATGGTTCAGCTGTAGTTCTCATATGCCCTCCTAATGTTATGACATTAACTGAAAATGTAGACGTATCAAGGTTTAAAAATGTACACATAATACTGTTGTAAGCGATTTACAATAGTATTATACTATTGTCATAACAAAGATACAAGGAGAAAAATTATGTATAGATTACGTCCTAATGTAGAAGTACCAACATCTTTAGAAGTAACAATTGGAGAGAAAGCAATTTTTTCTGAATTATTGAAAATGGGGCATAGAAAACGAATCGCCATTGAAACCTATCCAGGAGTAGACAAAAAAATTTTTATTGACGAAATCCAAACACACTACTCGGAGTATAAAGTGATTGATACTGATAATTTGTTTCTTTCAAAACAAAAGATTTTTACAATTATTCAGGATGATTTGACAGAAGATCAGTCTTTTGGTCGCTTTTCCCACAAGGATTTTAATGAGTTTTTTGATTTCAAAAAAATTAAAGAGCACCCCTTTCTTCAGTCGATAGATGAAAACGTTATCGTAATAGGCGTGGGAGCAGCCGATATTATTCACTATGATACCCTTATTTATGCAGATATCACACGTTGGGAGGTTCAACTAAGATATAAAAAAGGATTAAACAATTGGATGGGCTACAGAGAAGAAGGCTTCTCTGAGAAGTTGAAACGAGCGTATTATTTTGATTGGCCTGCAGGTGATTATAGAAGAAGTTATTTGTTAGACAAGAGTGAATATTATATTGATGCCACAGTTAGCGACAGACCTAAGTTGATTAGAACAGAAGATTTAAGAACGGCGGTCTTAACATTTACCAAACAACCATTTCGCTTGGTTCCTTATTTTGATCCGGGAATTTGGGGTGGAGATTGGATGCAGGAAAAATTTTCTGTTGGTCAAGATAAAATAAATCTTGCTTGGAGTTTTGATGGTGTCCCAGAGGAAAATAGTATTATTGCTAATATCAATGGTGTCGAAGTTGAAATGCCGGCTCAGGTCTTAGTGAATATGTATCCCGAAAAATTATTGGGCAATCGAGTGTTCGGTAGATACGGACGAGATTTTCCTATTAGATTTGATTTCTTGGATACAATGAATGGGCAAAATTTAAGTTTACAGGTTCATCCGACAATTGATTATGCCTATAGAAAATTTGGTGCCAAGTATACTCAAGATGAAAGTTACTATATTTTGGATTGTAAAGACGATGCTTGTGTGTATCTTGGAGTGAAGGATCAAACGGAGAGAGATGAGTTGGTTGCTTCCCTTGAGGCAGCACAAGAATCAGGGAGTTTTGATACGGAAAAATTCGTAAACAAGTTTCCGGTGAAAAAGCATGACCATTTGTTGATTCCGGCGGGAACGGTTCATTCAAGCGGAAGAAACTGTGTCGTTTTAGAAATCAGCTCTACACCAAATCGTTTCACTTTTAAACTATGGGATTGGGGAAGAACGGATTTAGACGGAAAGCCACGACCAATTGCTATTGATCATGGAAAACATGTTATCAATGAAAAGTTCGATGAAACATTTGCAAGAAAAGAACTATTTAATGCAATCACCATACTTCATGAAGAAGAAACTTTTACAGAAGAAAAAACAGGATTGCATGAATTAGAAGCTATCGAAACCCGTCGGCTGACATTTGATAAACCAATCCTTCAGTCAACAGCTGGTAGTGTCAATATGCTTAATTTGGTTGAAGGAGAGCGGATCATCATCACTTCACCAAAAGATGATTTTAAACCGTTTGAAGTTTTTTACGGGGAAACGTTCATTATCCCAGAGGCAATCAAGGAATTTATTCTCACTCCAGATGACGAGAATAAACCTTGCAAGGTAATGAAAGCGTACATTAGATAGAGGATGATTAGATGAAAAAAGTATCAATTTGCCTGGATGTTGGGGGAACATATATCAAAGGAGCTTTATTTTCAACCGAGTTTGAAAATAAATATACAGAAATCCATTATTATCCAGCAAAATCAGAATTATCGAAGGAAAAAATAGTAGAAAATTTTGAGTATGTATTTTCGGATTTGCTTTTTAATTATGATGAGAATGACTGGTATGTAGAAAAGATCGCAGTAGCATTTCCAGGCCCCTTTGATTACGAGAATGGGATCAGTTTGATTAAAGGACTAGGAAAGTTTGCTTCATTGTACAAGATCAATTTATTACAGGAATTCAAAAAAATACAACAAAAAGAAGAAAACAGAAAAATTAAGCACGCAATGATTTTTTTCAAAAATGATGCCGAAGCCTTTGCTTTTGGTGAGAATCATTATTCTGGGGTAAAAAAAGGCGCCTATTTTACGCTAGGAACTGGGTTAGGTTCCACCTTTATTGAAAATAAAAAAGTTGTTGCTGGTACAAAAGGGATACCTGAAATAGGTATGATTTATAATCAGCCATTTAAAGATAGCATTATTGATGATTATGTGTCAGCCAGAGGGTTAAAGAAGATTATTCAGCATTACTATTTCAATAATTTGACTGGAGCTGAATTATTTAAACAAGCAGAGGAAGACACTTCTGCTGCTTTAGAAGTTTTTAATGATTTTGGAAGTACGGTCGGAGAAGCAATCTCACCCTTTGTTTCAAGCTTCTGTCCAGATGAAATAGTGCTTGGCGGACAAATAAGCAAAAGTTTCAATTATTTTAAAGACTCACTGATTCATGTACTAGAAAAAGAAAATCAAAAAATCACAGTGAGAATCAGCGAAGATACGACGTTAAGGACACTGGAAGGTTTGTTTATTTTAGATAAATAGGAGGAAAAGAAGGATGAAAAACTTTACTAAACTTATTGTAGGAGTTTTAGGTGTATTGGCTTTAGCAGGTTGTGGTAGTTCCAATAGCAGCAAAGATCAGGTTGAGTTGACCGTCTGGGGAGATGCCGATAACCAAGCTATACAGGAAGAATCATTTACAAAAATAAATGAAGAGTTCATGAAGAAGAATCCAGATATTAAAATAAATTATCAATATTCAGGTACTTTAGATTCAATCAATGTGGCTCTTCAATCAGATTCATTACCGGATTTATTTTGGGTACAAGGAAATAAATCAACAAAAATGGAAGAAATGGCAAAAGAAGGCTATATTTTACCAATTGAAGATCAAAACTATGATCGTTTCCCACAAGAATCGATCGACTATGCAACGGTAAATGGAAAAATTTATAGTTCGCTACCTTCCTTTATTTCGTATGTTACTTTCTATTACAATGTGGATCTATTTAAGAAATATGATATCAAGGTACCGACCACATGGGATGAATTTGATGCAGCAGCACAAAAGCTTGCGGAAACGGAAGTTACACCGATTGCACTTGGCGGAAATGGCGACTTTGATCGTTATTGGTATATTCAAGCAACAGCGGCAGCCTTGGCAAATAAAGATATTCTTAGCATAGTAGATGATAAAACAACTGCTTCTTTTGAAGAGTTGAAACAAACGTTTGATAATTTCTATAACTATAGTAAAGAAGGTATCTTTGGGAAAGATTTTGTCTCCACAGATGGAAATGGTGCTAAATTATTGTTTACGAACGGAAAAGCAGCGATTATTCCTGATGGTACATGGAATAGTAAAGCTTACTTTGAAAGTGGTCTAAATGTGGATACCTTTATTTTACCGGGGACGGATGGAAAGACCTATGCACAAAGTGGACCAAACAACATCAATACGTATGCTATTTCTAAGAAGACGAAACACCCTAAAGAAGCAACTAAATATATTGAATTTTTGAATAGTAAAGAAGCACAACAAATCATTGAAGATGCTACCGGAGAAGTTCCATTGCTTGATGATATCGATCCTAAAGATGAAAAAGTTTCAAAAATGGCTTCTTTTGATGAGGTTGGGGAGAATATTTATCATCGGTTGTCGCAGGTTGCTACTGAAACATCAAAACCTCAAGACTTGTTATTGACTTCAATCTTACCTGATTTAATGCAAGGAAAAATTACTCCAGATCAAGCGGTTGAATTATTAAAAGCAGAATTAGAAAAATAAACGAGGATGAACGACTATGAAACAAAAAAGATCATATTTATGGTTTATTGCTCCGGGATTTCTATTTTATTGTCTCTTTGTAATTTATCCAATTATTTCAGCAGCAAAGATCAGTTTTTTCAGATGGAACGGCATCGGAAAACAAGTATTTGTTGGATTGAATAACTACAAAGAGCTATTTTCTAATCCCGTGCTTCTAAACCAACTAGTAAATGCTCTAAAAAATAGTTTGATCATCTTTATTCTGACTATTTTAATCATGATACCCTTACAGATAATATTTGCTTATATGATTTATTCCAAAACTAGAGGACACAATGTTTTACGGACAGTTCTTTTTTCGCCACAGTTTATTTCAACCCCTGTAATAGTCTTTCTATTCACGTTGTTACTGGATTCTAATATTGGTTTGGTAAATGAATTTCTAAATAAGATTGGTTTGAGCTTCTTAGCTCAACCTTGGTTGGGAATGCCCAGTATCGGTATTTATGTGATATGGTTAATGATTTCATGGGCCGGTTTTGGTGTAGGAATGATGTATTTTATCGCTGCAATGAATATGGTTTCTGAAGATAGTATCGAGGCTGCTTATATGGAAGGAGCTGGATATTGGAGAAGACTTTGGCTAATTGTCATTCCTCAAATCAAAAATACAATTTTGAACTTAGGGTTGATTTCATATATAACTGCTATGACTATTTTCGATTATAGTTACATTTTGGGCGGTGTTTCTGGTGGTGTTGATGGAAGTGTTGATGTTGTAAGTCTATTCTTCTATCGGATTGCCTTTGGAGACAACAATCCTTTGGGCGGAAATCTGTCAGAAAATTCTATGGGGATGGGTACGACGATTGCAGTAGTGCTGTTCTTGATTATTTTTGTAGTAGCAACCTTGCAAATGTATTTTGTAATGAGAAAGGATGAAAAAAATGGTTAAACACAAAGGAGTAGTTGAAAAAATTGTCAATGGTGTCATGTGGTTGGCTTCTGCGTTTATCATTTTTATATTGGGATACCTTCTCTACAATTCATTCCGGAATAAAGCCGATTTTATGACCAACACGTTAGGACTACCTAAAGGATTTACTATTCAAAACTATATTAAGTTATTTGTTAATGATCATTTTGAAAAATATTTCTTTAACAGTCTTATTATTCTGTTTTTTTCAGTCATCCTACTTGTGCTTCTTTCATCTTTTGTCGCATACGGATTGGGAAGATATAGATTTAAAGGAAATCGATTTTTACGTGTTTTCTTTCTTGTAGGTATGATGTTCCCAGTCCAGTTAGGGATAGTTCCAATCTTTTTATTAATTAAAAATGTTGGATTGATGGACTCATATACAAGTGTAATTTTAATTTTGGGAACAGCGATCAGCATGCCTGTTTTGATGTTGACAGAATTTTTCAGTAAATTACCCGATGAACTCTATGAAGCTGCTACATTAGATGGTGCTGGCGAGTTGAAGATTTTTTGGAAAATTATGTTTCCGATGGCACGACCAGTTGTTTTCTCTGTATGTATTATTAGTTCAGTAAACATATGGAATCAATTTTTTATACCACTGATATTTTTACAAACGGATACTAAGAAAACAGTCCCACTCTTAGTTGTTAAGTATACAAATAATCTGTTTAATAATATGGATAGTGCATTGGCAGCATCAGTATTATCAACGATTCCCATCTTGATTATATTCGTAATTTTTTCTAGAAAAGTTCTTTCTGGTTTTATGAACGGAGCAGTTAAAGGATAAATAAGAATGGAGAAAAAATAAAGCATGAGTAAAATTAAAAAGATTTATTGCATTCATCACAGTCACTTTGACTTAGGCTATACGCATCCTCAAGAATTAATATTGGAACATCAAGAAGATTATATTTCTCAAGCAATTGAGTTATGTGAAAAGTATAAAGAGGAAGAACATCCTTTTCGGTGGACGATAGAAGCAACTTTGCCATTAGTAAATTGGCTAGCAAATGCAACAATAAAAGAAATTAATCAAGTAAAACAATTGGTTAAGAACAATTTGCTTTCGATTACTGCATTGCCTATGCATACAACCCCACTCAATGATGCCTTTCAATTAAAAAAATTGCTGGAATATAAAAAAGTGGTGGAAGACAAACTGGATTGTAAAATTACTACTGCGATCAATCATGACATTAATGGACAGGCGTGGTCTTTTGCGGATATATTACTGGATTCGGGTGTAGACTTTTATTTGACGGGAGAAAACATTCACTTTGGAGGAATTCCGTTTTCGAGACCGAAAGAATTCTATTGGGAAGCACCAAGTGGAAGAAAATTACTTAGTTTTTTAGGAGAACATTACTCTCTTTTTAGTCAATTTATGGAAACTGATAAACGAGACGTTTCTCTTATGAAGAGTGGACTCGAAAAATATATCGATCACCTTGATAAAAAAAACTACCAAAAGGATTTTGTTATTTTAACCGCAACAAATCCACCACTATTAGACAACAATTCACCCGACTTTGGTCTATTTGATCTAATAACTGAATTTAATAAAACGGTAGAAGAGTATCAAATTGAATTTATTACACCGGAGATGCTCAAGAAATTCTTATCAAGAACTGATGAAATTGAATCTGTAAAAGGTGATTGGACAGACTTCTGGAATTTTGGGGCAGGAAGCACACCATATGAAGTCAAATATAGTAAAGTAGCAAATCAAAATATTAAAAAAGCTAATTTGTTTGAGGCTTTTTCTAATAAGGTGACCAATCATTATCAACGAGTAAAAAAATCCGCATTATTGAATGCGCTGATCTACAATGAACATACTTGGGGTGCTGCGAATTCAGTGACAGATTCTTTTTCGTTGCAAGCTGTTATCGGCAAAAATAAAAAAGCTGGTTATTGTTTTGATGCTTTATCTCAAAGTGCATACATTCTCAATAAAATAGTTGACCAATACCACCATGTAGAGGACCAAAACGAGGAAATCAAATTTATCACGGCGACAAATACATCCTCCCATGTACAAGTTCAAGAAGCTAAAATACCTCAATATTTACTAGATAATACACCATACCTATCCTCTTTCAAATCAAATATCTATTTACATGGTGAAAAGGAATCGGAATATTTGTATGGTCCTTCACTGAAATTAGCACCGTATGAAACGATTGCGATTCCAGTGGATGAATTTAAGAAAAAAAGCTTAAAGAAAGAAATGGTTATTTCAACAGCTGAATATCAAACAAATCACTATAAACTGGTTGTTGATGGAAAAACCGGCTCAATTAAAAGCTTGTTCTCTAAAGATCTCAAAGAAGAGTTAGTTGACTCTAGCAAATATGGATTTTTCGATCTTGTTGTAGAAACAATTGATGAGACGAAAAACAAAGCAGAAAGAGCAACATTTTTCCCACGAGACATTGAGTTGGCAAACTATTCAATCAGTGTATGGAACCACCAGTGGGAGGGGAAGAGAGCATCTTTTATTGGAAAGACACAAACCTTTGCTTATCAATCAGATGGGAAACTTGTTGTAGAAACAATCCAAGATGGAGCACATCCAAGCATATCTTGGGTGAAAAGAAAAATAACGCTTAACGATTTTGATGGAACTGTTAAAATAAGCATGCGTATCAAGAGAAATTCTTATAGTGAACCAGTAGCGCATTATTTAACAATTCCTACGACACTACAAAAGAATTGGCAAGCTGTGTTTGAATCAGCAGATACTTTATATGAATTAGATGATGAACAATTAGGTGCTGTGAGCAAAGATTGGGTAACAATTGGTAATAGTGCAGCCTTTTATGATAAAAATAAAGGATTATACTTTGCGAGTTCAGATGCCCCATTAATGCAAGTGAATGGATTTTCTTTTGGAAGAGAAAGCAAGAGTATTGATAGAACAACTCATCCGCTATTCTTGTCTTGGTTGTATAACAATTACTGGGATACTAATTTTTCTGCTACAGATGATAATGAAATCGAACATGATTTTATAATCAAACCATTTACTAAATATATCAAAACAGAACAAATAGAATTAGGGGATGCTGCAAGTAATCCGATAGAATATTCTTGGTCGTCTACAGACGAGATTCCTCAACTACCATTGGAAGTCGACTGTACAAATGTAAGTATTCTGTCAGTTGAAAAGATATCAGAAGATTCTATCCAATTATTTATCAAAAATTATTCCAATCAATTGGGTAGTTTGGCGTTGTTTAATGTAACGAATAAGGTCAGTGAAATTTTTAAAACTGATTTAGCAGGCGAAGTGACTGAAAAAATTGATCTTTCAGAGACAGTTAATTTAGACGTTGCTCCAAACAGTTTTGGTTATTTTGAAATTAAAATAAAAAACTAATTAAACACCCTTTCAAAAAAGGTAGTTCTGCCATTTACCCGCAGACCTATCTTTTTTGTTTCGACGAGATAAGAAAGTTTTCCTTTAGACGGGGGAATTCTTTCTTGAAACATTTCCTAAATGGCGAAAAATCAGTATAATAGGAGAGTGTCGAATAAAAATCAAAGGACTGTGATTCATGGATAACCAGTTGACAACAGAACTAAAAGAAAAGTTCGGCATCGTTTTTCACGATGTCAATTTATTGGAACAAGCCTTTACCCATTCATCTTATGTGAATGAGCATCGTCATTTGCAATTGTCAGATAACGAACGTTTAGAATTTTTAGGCGACGCAGTATTGGAATTATTGGTTTCGCAATATCTTTATCGCGAATTGCCGCTGCCGGAAGGAAAGTTGACAAAATTACGGGCAGCCATCGTTCGGGAAGAAAGTTTGTCGCAATTTGCGCGGGAATGCAATTTTGATTCGTATATCAAATTAGGCAAGGGAGAAGAAATTTCCGGTGGGCGCACACGTCCTTCCTTGTTATGTGATCTATTTGAATCTTTTCTAGGTGCATTGTACTTGGATCAAGATTTGGAAACCGTAAAAAAATTCCTGGAAGTCGTAGTTTTTCCTAAAGTTCAAGCAGGTGCTTTTTCACATGAGATGGATTACAAAACGCGGTTGCAAGAAGTTCTTCAAAAATCAGGGGATGTCGTGATTGATTATCGTTTAATCAAAGAGGATGGTCCTGCACACGAACGAATTTTTGGGACAGAAGTTTATTGTGACGGAAAATTAATTGGTCAAGGCCAAGGAAAATCAAAGAAATTAGCGGAACAAGATGCTGCAGCAAACGCTCTGGCACATCTTGGGTAAGGAAAGGAGCAGGAAGCTTTCGTGTATTTAAAGCGAATTGAAATTGCCGGATTCAAATCTTTTGCGGATCGAACAGCCATTGATTTTGAAAATAGTGTTACAGCCGTCGTCGGTCCGAATGGTAGCGGAAAAAGCAATATCACGGAAGCGATTCGCTGGGTTTTAGGAGAGCAATCTGCTAAAAGTTTACGGGGAGGAAAGATGCCGGATATTATTTTTGCCGGCTCCGATTCCCGTAAGCCGCTGAATTTTGCGGAAGTGACTGTCATTTTAGATAATAGTGATCACTATTTGCCGATGGATTATACGGAGATCAGCGTGACCCGCCGATTACGCCGAACGGGAGAAAGTGATTTTTTTATCAACAAACAAAGCTGCCGGTTAAAGGATATCCAAGATTTATTTATGGATTCAGGATTGGGCAAGGAATCCTTTTCGATTATTTCACAAGGAAAGGTCGAAGCAATTTTCAGCAGCAAACCAGAGGATCGGCGGGGAATTTTTGAAGAAGCCGCCGGAGTCTTGAAATATAAGCAACGAAAGAAAAAAGCGGAACAGAAGTTGTTTGAAACCGAAGACAATCTTAGTCGGGTGCAAGACATCATCTATGAGCTGGAAGAACAACTGGCACCGTTGGCAGAACAAAGCCGCTCAGCCAAGGAATTTCTGCGTTTAAAAGCAGCACTGACGAAGGTAGATGTTGCCTTTACGGTAACAGAAATCAAGGAAAGCAAGGCAGACTGGGAGCAGGCAACTGAGGCGCTGGCAACAGTGGATCAAGAGCTTGACCATCTTGCCGCTGTTTTGAAAACGGGGGAAGAACAGGTTCAAGTACAGCGATGGAAACGGACACAATTGGACGAATGGTTAGAGGAAGCCAATCAGCAGTTACTGCATTTAACCGAAGCATTAAAACAAGCAGAGGGACAGCGGGAAGTTCTCCTTGAACGGTCAAAGCATACACAAAAGAGTTCACAGGAATACCAAACCGCTTTGGCGGAAAATCAAGAGCGTTTTGACCAACTGTCTGAAAGCAAGACGACCTTAATCCATCAGATGTCGGAAAAAAATCGGGAATTTCAGTTACTAGAAGAACAAACGTTGCAGATGCAAACGGAATTTGAGAAGTATCAGAAATCGACGAAGGAAGTCATCGAAGAATTACGCGGGCAGTATGTAGAAAAAATGCAGGAACATGCGAATGTCGGTAATGAATTGAAGCATTTAGAACGACAATATTTGCAAGAAACTGCGAAAAATCAGCAGGCGGTAAAAAAACAAGAACAACTGACGGCAACAATCAAAGAATTCCGTCAACAACAGCAACAAACACAGACCGCATTGCAGTCGGCGAAACAAACCCTGAAGGAGCAGCGCAGTCGATACCTTCAACTACAGGAGGCTGCTAAACAGTCTCAACAGCAATTTGCTGAGGAACAAAAAAAGATGTATCAGCTGATGAGCCAGTTACAACAGGCACGGGGGAAACAAAAGAGCCTGCAGGAGATTCAGGAAAGTTATGCAGGCTTTTATCAAGGCGTTCGCTACGTCCTGAAACATAAAGAACAACTTACTGGAATCGTGGGGGCGGTGGCGGAATTGATTGAGGTACCCACTGCGTATACCACAGCCATCGAAACGGCACTGGGTGGTGCGGCACAGCATATCGTTGTTGAAAAAGAAGCGGATGCCCGTAACGGAATCACGTTTTTAAAACAGCAACGAGGTGGTCGAGCGACCTTTTTACCGATGACGACGATTCAATCTCGTAAAGTTTCTGCGGCAGTGGAAAATCAAGCTGCCAGTGTCGCCGGTTATCTGGGGGTTGCCAGTGACTTGGTGCAGGTGTCGGATGAATTGCAAAAAATCTGCGAAAATTTGTTGGGGAGTGTACTGATTGCCGAAGATTTAGCCAGTGCAAATGCTTTGGCAAGAGCTGTTCATTATCGCTATCGGGTGGTGTCTTTGGAAGGAGACGTCATGAATGCCGGCGGGTCGATGACCGGGGGAACCAATAAAAAAGGGCAGAGCAGTTTATTTACCCAAACCAACGAATTGCAGCTTTTGATCGAGCAGGTCGCTAGTTTTGAACAACGACTGCAAACGACAGAAAAACAAGTGCAGCGTTTTGAAAAAAAAGCCAAGGAAAACCAAACTCAGGTGGAAGTTTTGCGGACGACAGGTGAAACGGCCCGTCTGAAGGAACAAGAACTGGAAAATCAAGTGCAAAACGTGACCCACGAATTGGCACGACTGGAAAAAGAACAAGCGGCATTTGCGTTTGAAAATCGTGAAATCCAGCTCTTTTTAGCCGAATATGGGGAACAAAAGACTGATTATCTGCAACGGCAAAAAAAAGTAGAAGCACAGCGCGAAGCCATCAATCAAGAAATCCAGCAGCTTAGTGCGCAAGAAGATCTGATTGAAGAAAAACGATTGGAAACCAGTCAAAAATTAGCCAAACTACGTGCTGAAATGGCAGTTGCTAAAGAACAGATTGCTCATCTTCGCCAACAGTTGGAAAGCAACGAGGAACGTCTTGGGGAAACCGAACAGCGGGAGAAAGTCTTAAAAAGTCAACTGCAAGCCTTGACGATGGATGTTTCCAGTCATGAAGTGACGGAAGAATCGCTGGACAAACAAGTCCAATCCCTTCGAGAAAAAAGGGACGAAATTCAAACAGAACTGACGCAACGGCAACAAGACCGGCGATTGATCCAAGTGAAAATCAGCGAGACAGACGAAAAAATTAGTCAACAACATCAACTGCAAAAGCAACTTTTGTCACAAAAAACGCAGGCGGAAGTGAAGAAAAGCCGTTCCGATGTTTTATTGGACAATCTGCTGCATTATTTACAAGAGGAATACAGTTTGACCTTTGAAGCTGCAGCTGCTGCCTATCCAAGCTATTCTTTAGCGGAAAAAGCAAGCATCAAACAGGAAATTAAACAATTAAAACAGGAAATCGAAGGGTTGGGACCAGTCAATCTCAACGCCATTGAGCAGTATCAGCAGGTTGCCGAACGTCATGAATTTTTGACCAGTCAGCGGGACGATCTCGTAGCGGCAAAGGATCAATTGTTTGATACGATGTCGGAAATGGATGAGGAAGTTAAAATCCGCTTTGCAGAGGTTTTTGCTGGTATTCGTCAAAAGTTCAAGGAAGTTTTTCCCAATATGTTTGGCGGCGGTCGGGCAGAGCTGTTGTTGACTGATCCGACTGATTTGTTGAATACCGGTATTGAGATTGAAGCTCAGCCTCCAGGGAAAAAATTGCAGAATTTAAGTCTGCTTTCCGGTGGCGAACGAGCGTTGACGGCAATTGCTTTGCTGTTTTCAATTATTCAGGTACGTCCAGTTCCGTTTTGTGTCTTGGATGAAGTGGAAGCGGCACTGGATGAGGCCAATGTCAATCGGTTTGGTCGCTACCTCAGTGAGTTTCAAAATGACACGCAGTTTATCGTGGTAACTCACCGTAAAGGAACGATGGAAGCTGCAAATGTGTTGTACGGAGTGACGATGCAAGAGTCTGGGGTTTCCCGGATCGTTTCGGTTCGGTTGGAAGAAGTCAATGAAGGCGGAAAAATCCAGCAAAAGGGAGTAAGTTAATTGATTAAATTGATCGCTATCGATTTAGATGGCACTTTATTGAATAATGAGAAAAAAATATCGGAAAAAAATCGGCGAATCTTGGCCCAAGCTAAAGCGCGGGGAATCAAAGTCGTGATTTGTACCGGACGGCCATTGCGGGCGATTCGTCCTTATTTGGAAGAATTGAATTTAAAGGATGCCGGAGATTACAGCATCACCTTTAACGGCGGGCTTGTCCAAAAAAATGATACTGGTGAAGTAATGGAAAAAGCGGCACTGCAACTAGCAGATGTGCAGCATTTAATCACTTTAGCAGAAAAATTGGATCTGTCTTTGGATGTGTTGTCGGATGAAATCGTCTTGAATTTGCCGACATCCACCAACCATCCATCGATTTACGGTTCACTGAATCCGTTGTTGGATTGTCGTCCGTGTGAAATCGCCGATTTAACGGAAAATCGACTGTACAACAAAGCAGTCATTGCCTATCACCAAGAATTTTTAGATGAACAGATCAAAAAAATTCCGGCAGCTTTTCGGGAAGCCTATGAAATCATCAAAACCCGGAACAATTTGTTGGAATTCATGCCAAAGGGAATCACCAAAGCCTATGGAATTGCTTTGTTGGCAAAAGATTTGGGCATTCAACAAGCCGAAGTAATGGCGATTGGGGATGAAGAAAATGACTTGCCGATGATCCAGTATGCCGGCATCGGAGTGGCGATGGATAATGCGGTGCCAATCGTGAAAGAAGCAGCAACAATCGTCACAGCTTCCAACGAAGCCGACGGAGTTGCTTTAGCTATTGAAAATTATGTACTGAATAAAGCAGAAGAAATTTTATCCTAAAATAGGAGGGGTCTCATGGGATTTTTTGACAAGATCAAAAAAGCTTTTACCGGCGAAACGACAGAATCGGTGGAAGAGCAAGATGCGGTTCAGGAAAAATACGACAAAGGACTGGAAAAAAGCCGAAAAACCTTTGGCGAACGAATGAATGAACTGTTTGCCAATTTTCGGACAGTCGATGAGGATTTTTTTGAAGAATTAGAAGAGACGTTGATTGGTGCGGATGTCGGTTTTGAGACAGCCATCAAAATCAGCGAATCATTGCGGCAGGAAGTCAAGCTGCGGAATGCGAAGAAGCCGGGAGAAATCCAAAATGCAATCATTGAAAAACTGGTTGATTTGTATGAAGCAGAAGGTGTGAATGAAGTAAACGACCTGAATCTGCAGCCAGAAGGATTGACAGTCATGCTGTTTGTTGGTGTCAATGGCGTAGGGAAAACGACCAGCATCGGGAAATTGGCCCATCAATACAAGCAGGAAGGCAAAAAAGTGTTGCTGGCAGCAGCCGATACATTTCGTGCCGGTGCGATCGATCAGCTGGTAGTCTGGGGAGAACGGGCCAATGTAGAAGTTGTCCGTGGAAAAGCCGGCGGTGATCCGGCAGCCGTTGTTTTTGACGCAATCAAAAAAGCTCAGGCACAGCAGGCGGATGTTTTGCTGGTAGATACAGCGGGACGTTTGCAAAACAAAATCAATCTGATGAATGAACTAGAAAAAATCAAACGGGTGATCCAACGGGAAATTCCGGAAGCCCCCCATGAAGTTTTGCTGGTGTTAGACGCCACCACGGGACAAAATGCGATGGTTCAAGCAAAGCAGTTTAAAGAAACCACCGATGTTACTGGACTGGTTTTGACTAAATTGGACGGAACCGCAAAAGGCGGCATCGTGTTGGCGATTCGTAACGAATTGCATCTGCCGGTCAAATTAGTTGGTCTGGGAGAAGGAATCGACGATTTAGAACCTTTTGATCCCAATGAATTTGTCGTTGGGCTGTTTAAAGGATTGTTGCAAGACGAATAAGCAGGACACTTTCTTTTCCAAGACGATTTTTCGTTGTTTGGAGAAGGAGGTGTTTTTTCATACCATTGCTTTTTCTATCAAAACACTGGGTTGCTCCTTTTTATTTTATGGTAGAATGGGAACAACTTAGATAAAAAAATCTTGAGCAATTCCGTTTTGTTTCTCGTTTTTTTCCTCTATACTGTGAGGGAATGTTCCCTTTGCACAGAAAAAATGAGCAGCGGTGAGCAAAAGAAGTCAGCGAAGGATGCAAATATATGAATTATCAACAACTATTAAAAAATGAATTCGTCCAACCCTACCTGCTGCAAGCACGGTTTGGTGTAGAAAAGGAAAGTCAGCGAATCGATCTAGAGGGAAATTTGGCAACGACCGACCATCCGCAAATCTTGGGTAATCGTTCGTATCACCCGTATATCCAAACTGATTTTGCTGAAACACAAATGGAGCTGATTACTCCGGTCGCTACGTCTTCCAGCGAATTGATGCGCTGGTTGGCAGCAATCCATGATGTCGCCTATCGTTCTATGTCTGAGATGCTTTGGCCTTTGAGTATGCCGCCAGCATTGCCGGAAAAAGAAGAAGCAATTATTTTGGCAAAACTGGATGCTTTTGAAGACGTGCTGTATCGTCGATATCTGGCAAAAGAATATGGTCGGCGCAAGCAAATGGTCAGCGGCATCCACTTCAATTTTGAATTTGCCGAAAAGCTGATCATGGCGCTTTTTGACCAGCAGACAGAAATCAGCGAATGTGAAGCGTTTAAGACGGAGTTGTATTTACGGGTAACCCGTAATTATTTGCGTTATCGTTGGCTGATTACTTATTTATACGGCGCATCGCCGGTAAGCGAAGCCCGTTATTTCTTAAAGGATGGTCCCAAAGAACCTGTTCGCAGTATTCGCAGCAGTGAGTATGGATATACCAATCATGAGAATGTACAAGTTTCTTACAGTAGTTTGCCGACCTATTTAGAAAATATTGCGCAAATGGTGGAAGAAGGCAAACTTTCGGAGGAAAAAGAATTTTATGCACCGGTTCGTTTGCGTGGGGGAAAAAAAGTTGCCGATTTGAAAGAGACCGGTATTCGCTATATTGAATTGCGAAACATCGACCTAAATCCCTTTGCCCCTTATGGAATCGATCAGGAGCAGGTAGATTTTCTACACATTTTTATGCTTTTCATGTTGTGGAAGGAAGAAGAAAAAACTGCCGATGAATGGGTTGCAGAAGGCAATGAAAGAAATAATCGCGTCGCATTGGAACATCCCGCTTCGGCGACTGAATATTTGGCAGAAGGGCAACAGATTCTTTCTGAGATGAAACAAATGGCAGCGGCACTGCATTTACCGTTGAAGGCTGATTTTTTCCAATTTATGGAGGAAGCCCTGCAAGACCCTAGTCAAACACTGGCGGCAGCTTTGTACCATGCCAGCCAAGAAACATCACAAACGGCAGTAGCCACCGCTTTAGCAAAGCAAAACCATGAAAATGCCTGGAAAAAACCTTATCAGCTGGCAGGATTTCGACAAATGGAATTGTCTACACAAATTTTTATGTTTGATGGGATTCAAAAGGGAGTTCTCGTTGAAGTTTTAGACGAACAGGATCAATTTTTGAAGTTGCAGTTTGCCGAGCATGTGGAATATGTCAAAAATGCCAATATGACTAGCAAGGACCGCTATGTCGTTCCATTGATGATGGCTAATAAAACGGTGACGAAAAAAGTGTTGGCACAAGCCGGTTTTCGAGTGCCGGAGGGAGAAGAGTTCACGGAGAAGCAAGAAGCTTTGCGGGCCTATCCCCGTTTTGCCAAGCAAGGAATCGTAGTGAAGCCAAAATCGACGAATTATGGTTTGGGAATTTCGATTTTCAAAGACGGAGTCAGTGAAGAAGATTATGAAACGGCGGTTGCGATTGCTTTTGCGGAAGACCGCGCAATTTTAGTGGAGGAATTTTTGCCGGGAACAGAGTATCGTTTCTTTGTTTTAGATGGCAAAGTTCAGGGAATTATGCTGCGGGTACCCGCCAATATTGTGGGGGACGGTAAGCAAACCATCGCGGAATTGGTGGCAGAAAAAAATCGGGATCCATTGCGGGGGACGAATCACCGGGCACCGCTGGAATTAATCAAATTAGGAGAAGTCGAGAAGCTGATGTTAAAAGCGCAAGGCTACACCCCAGAGAGCATACCGGAAAAAGAGGTCGTGGTCTATCTGCGGGAAAACTCCAATGTTTCTACGGGTGGAGATTCCATCGATGTCACCGACGAATTTTCTAACGATTACAAACAAATCGCTGTAGCCGCCGTCAACGCACTGGGGGCGAAAATCAGCGGTATCGACCTAGTGATCCCAGATAAAACCCGTCCGGCAAATGAAAAGCAGGCTTACGGAATTATCGAAGCCAACTTTAATCCGGCGATGCATATGCACGTGTATCCTTATGCTGGTAAAGGACAACGATTAACGCTGAAGGTTCTGAATTTTCTCTTTCCAGAAATAAATTAAAAAAAAATACTTTGTTAGGCGCCATTTCCAACCGGCGACTGACAAAGGATTTTTTTAAAATTCAAAACTTTTGATTTCAATGGTTTGCTTGGTTTCTTCCACTTCCAGACCAGTCAAGGATTCCCACCATTGCTTCATTTCTTTTTCATAAGTAGTTGGAAAATCATTGACGATCGCCAATAGACTTTTATGATTCAGCTGGGCGTAAGAAAAATTCAAAGCAAGGTTGTATTTCAGCTCCGTCAACAAGCTGTAATATTGAAACATCAGGTAATTCATTTCTTCCGGGTCTTCTTCTTGCAAAACTTTTGGTGCGCGGTCAAGCATGAAACCGAAGCTGCGCATCATGAAAGTAATTCCGTCCAAATGCTCTGAATCGATAGTAGAAACGTCTTTCAAAATATCAATGTGAGTGTCAAGCGCTTTCAACAATTCTTCTTTTAAAACCGTATAGCTGGGCATACAAATTCCTCCTGACATTAGTGAAACAATTTTTTCCAAAAACTTTCTTTGTCGGGGTCTTCCGGCTCCGTTTCCTTCACGGGTTCTTCTGGATATTTTTTCTCCACATCGATCTCTGGTTCATTGACCGCTTCTTTGGCGGTGAGCAGCAAACCGAAAGAGTCGGGCTTGTTGTCCACGTCATTGACGATCGTAAACTTGGCTTGATGTTTGGTTGCTAATTGGATGTATTCTCCTTGTAGAGTAGCCGGGAGCTGTCCATTTAAAAGAATCGTGACATCTTGGTGTTTGTCCAATTCAAGCACCAATTTCTCTTGGTTTGTTTTCTTTTTCATTTCGGCGATGGTCATGCTAAGGTAGCAGCGTTCACGAAAAGTTCCCATGTATTTGTGCTGTTCTTCGGGTTTGACTAAAGGTGCGCCATACCGTCCCTTATCTAAATGCTGTTGCAACTGATCTTCAGCCATTTTCTTCCCCCTCTCATTCAGATACTTTATTATACCATGATTTCCATCGGAGTTTAATGACAGAAATAAGGGATGAGACGTGAGTTTTTTTCTGCTTTCAGTATAATGAAAGAAAAAGCCAAGAAGGAGATTTTCTTTTATGCAGCTATTTATCAACGGCAAAATTTATCAAGAAGAAGGTTTTGTTTCAGCGATGATGGTGGGAAACGGGAAAGTGATCTGGCTGGGAAATCAGCCGAAAGCTGCGGCAGATGAAGTAATTGATCTGCAAGGAAAAACGGTTTTACCGAGTTTTTGGGATATCCACACGCACCCCCTTTGGCTCAGTGAAACCTTAAACGAGGTAGCATGCACACCGCCGAATGTGACTAGTATCAAGGCAATGATCGCTGCCTTAAAAGAGGCTTCCCCCAATCAAAGTGGCTGGATTGAAGGCTGGGGATATGACGAATCAAAATTAGCCGAAGGACGTACGCCAACTTGCCACGATTTGGATCAAGTCTCCTTGACACAGCCGGTCTATGTGATGCGTTCTGACTGCCATTCTTGTGTCGTCAATTCTGCAGCATTGCAGTTGGCGGGAATCACACAGGAAACACCGGAGCCGATTGGAGGCAAGATTGGGCGGTTTGCAGACGGCACGCCCAATGGGGTCATGATTGAAAATGGTGCTAGTCAATTGATCAAAAAAGTCAAAAATCAGGAGACGTTTGAGGCGGCAGTTGCTCGTACCTTACAGTTGGGCAGCCATTACCGGCAGCGAGGAATTGGTGTGATTTCCGATATGATCAGTTTACGCCAGCCGTTTGATTACGGTGAGATTTATAGTGAGGCGTGTCGTCAAGGCCTGCCACAAACAGTTTATTTGTATTATTCCTGGGATGAGGTGAAAAACGGAAACCTGCCGCAAGCTACCCATCCTCAGGTTCATGTGGCAGGAATCAAACTTTTTATGGACGGCACGATTTCCAACCAAACTGCCCATATGAAGGAACCCTTTAAAAATTCAGAAACGACTGGTTTTACCATCAACACGAAGGAAGATTTACTTAATGCCTATGATTTTGCCAAAGCCAATCATTGCCAAATTGCGATTCATGCGATGGGAGATGCTTCTCTTCAGTTGATTTTAGATACGTTAGGAAAAAAAGAACCTTGGCTTGCGATTCCTTCCGTTCGAATTGAACATGCCACGCTATTATCCGATGAACTATTGGCAGCATTTGCCAACGCAAAAATGAATTTTGCCTTTGTCACACAAATTATTTTTTTGTATGCAGAATATGCGTCTTATTCTCAAAACTTAGACACCAAACGGTTGCGGGAAACGTATCGGTTAAAGAGTATGAAAAAAAGCGGCATTCCAACCGCACTTTCTTCCGATGCTCCGGCAACTGCATGGCTGGCGCCGGATGATGTATTGACGAGTTTAACTGCGGCAGTGACCCGCAAAGGAGCAAAGGGTGAAGACTTAAATCAGGAGGAGCGTCTCTCTTTACGAGAAGCTCTGGGACTTTATACAACGGCTGCGGCAGCAATTGTTCCGACAACGGCCACTGGAAAACTGACAGTCGGACAATCGGCGGATTTCATTGTCTTATCCGAAGATATTTTTGAAGAAACGGCGGAAAAATGGCCGGCTCTGACAGTCGAGGCATTGTATTTACAAGGAAAGCAGGTGTGAAAATTTATGGAACAAGAAGAAAATAGGGCATTGGTTTTTGCAGAGCATCAGGAAATAGTGACACCACGTCTGCGCCTGCGTCCAGTAACATTGGCAGATGCCCAAGACATGTTTGCCTATGCCGGTGACGAAGAAACCACTCGTTTTGTTTTTTTGGCCCACCAAACGCTTGTAGACACGAGAAAAGCCATTGCTACGTATTTTATGGCGGCTCCTTTTGGCAAATATGGCATTGAAGAACCTGGTTCGGGAAAATTGATTGGGACGATTGATCTGCGGGTCAAAAAAAGTGCCGCCGAACTTGGCTATGTACTGAACAAAACCTATTGGGGAAAAGGCTACGTGCCGGAAGCAGCGCAAGTCTTGTTGAAATTGGGCTTTGAAGAAATGAATCTGGCACGGATTTTTGCTTTGCGGGATGTTCGGAATCAGGCGTCCAAGCGGGTGATGGAAAAAATTGGGATGAAGCAAGAAGGAGTCCTTGCCTCTGCCGGAATCCGTAAAGGGGAAATTCTGGATGTGGCGATTCACGCCATCACCCACGAGCGTTGGATGCAACAAGCCATCGTTTAACAGAAGTTTTCTAAATTTTTATTTGTGAAAAAGCAAAGGAGGAAGCGTATGATTTTACATTTAAGCAAAGAAGTTCAGAAAAAACTGACTGATAAAAAACAAGCCGGTGATCGGCTCTTTCTTGATTTTGAAGATGGAGAAGGACCGTTTGCCGCAACGGCTATCACTTGTCGTTTGGATGTCAGCTTTCGTTTTTTACTGGTGGCGCAAGGACACAGCAGTGATACGGCCATCTATGACGAACGATTGACGACTGAGATTGGGGAAATTTATTTTAAGCATTCCGCAGAAAAATATTTGGAACCAGAAGTTGAAGCTGTTTTTAATTCTGCCTATGGAACGATTCAGCTTAAAGGAAAAAGCGGTGTATTGGCAGATAATGTTCCGATTATTTCCGTCGATCAGAAGTTTGCAGGCTGAAAAATGGGAAAACTAGCCGTAATCAGTGACCTGCATGTAGATATCAATCGCCTGACCACTGAAGATTTGGAAAAAATTGCTGGGGTCCTGCAGGCTGCTCAAACCACTCGGGTACATTTTGCCGGCGATACCGCCAATCACATTCATGCGGCATTGGCCGTGTTTGATTTTTTTCAACAACACTGGCAGACGACCTTTAATTGGGGCAATCATGAAATGGCAGATTTATCAGAAAGCGGGATTGAAGAATTTGACGATGCACGCTTTTTGAATTTTCGAACACTGCCTCTTTCTGAAAATACTGTTCTTTTAGGGATGAATGGCTGGTACGATTACCAGTATGCAACAAATTTGGATCCACAAAAGATTTTGCGAATGAAGCGATTGTATTGGTATGACCGTATGATTCAGCGAAAAGCCAGCGATCCTGAGATTACGCAACAAATCATCACGCAATTGCGACAATCCTTGGATCAGTTGTCTCAACAAAAGAAACAAATTATTTTGGCGACTCATTTTGTGCCGCGACGGGAATTTATTGTTTATCAAACTGATCCTAGTTTTTCACGGTGGAATGCCCTGAATGCTTTTCTGGGTTCAGAAGCTATCGGGGAAGTTTTGGATCACTATCCGAATGTAAAACAAGTGATTTTTGGGCATACTCATCGGCGTTTTGCCGACAAAATGATTAATGGGATTGAATACAGTTGTCGCCCCTTCGGCTATTTCTATGAATGGCAGCTGACCCGACAGTTTATGTCGGAATACCAGTTGATTGATCAGATAAATCCCTTGAAATTTCGCGGGATTATTCGACAAAACCAGCCGCTTTTTGATGCATACAAAGAACAACATCTGGTAGAAGAAATTCAGCAGGCAATCACCTTTGTCCCCTACTAAAAAAGGCGTGAAAATCCGTAGATTTTCACGCCTTTTTCTGGCTAAATTTTATAAGAAGAGTGCTTTATAAAATAGAATTGCAACGATGCTGGCTAAAATCGGCGCAACAACGGGTACCCATGAATAGCTCCATTGAGAATCGCCTTTATTTTTCAAAGGCAGTAAAGCGTGAACCAAACGAGGACCGAAGTCACGAGCTGGGTTCAAGCCGGGGCCAGTTGGTCCACCTAAGGATGCAACCAGTGTCCAAACCAAGAAACCTAAAGCAAAGTGGGCTGTTCCCAAATTGTCTTGGAAGAAAGGTGCTTTCGTGATTCCGATGGCACCAAGAAACAAAATAAATGAACCAACAAATTCATTAACGAATCCGTTGAGTTTTGAACCAACACTATTGATTGTCGAGAAAGTTCCCAAAATGTGTTGAGGATTTTCTGTTTGATCGTAATACGGTTTGTAGCAGGCAACAATAATTAATTGACCAACAATGGCACCAAGTAATTGTGCGATGATATAAGGAACAACTTCTGCCCAAGGGAACATACCGGCTACGGCTAAACCAATCGAAAAAGCGGGATTGATGTGGTTTCCACTGATCGAACCAAACATCATAGCTGGAATCATAACCCCACAGCCATACCCTACAGCAATCAGCATCCAGTCACTGCCATATCCTTTTGTGCCTTTCAAGTCTACGTTTGCTACTGCACCATTTCCTAACATAATTAACAGAGCAGTTCCGACAAATTCCGCTGCCAGACGAGTCATTAATGAATAATCCAAAATATACTTCCTCCTAATATTTTTTGTCAGTGATGCAGAGCAATGCAATCAGTGCAAATAGAAAAAATCAAATGATCGCTCGGAAAACACCAAACATTACTATGTAACCAAAATTTCTGAAAATTTTCAAGTAGAAATACATTAAAATTGCAAATTGTTTTTTGTGAAGGGAAAAGGTATAGTGGGAACAAAGAAAAAAGGAGGAAAAAAAATGACATTTGAAGAGATTTTACCCCAACTAAAAAAGGGAGCAAAAATCATCCGGGAAGGCTGGGGTGGTTTTGAATTATACGTGACATTCGTTGCCGGGGATGAATTTGAAGGACATCCAGTAACACCGTATCTATTGATTAAAACCTCAGACGAAGGTTTTTCAAGTTTTGCACCGACAGTTTGTGACATTTTAGCAGAGGATTGGAAGATCGTGACCCCATGAAGCCAAACGAATTTACCGGAAAAGTCGTTTTCGTAACGGGAGCAGCTTCAGGCATTGGTTTGGCACAGGCAAAAGCTTTTCTAACTGCCGGAGGAATCATTTTTGGTGTGGATAAAAAACCACAGGGAGCCGAATTAAAGGAAGAATTCCCCGCCACCTCGTTTTTTCTAATGGGTGATCTTGAAGAAGCCGAATTTTGCCGACAAGCTGTTGCACAATGTCTGGAAAAATTTGGTCGGATTGATATCTTGCTGAATACCGCCGGCGTTTTGGACGATTATCGTCCGCTGATGGAAACCGACGAAACACTATGGCGTCATATTTTAGGAACAAACCTGGATAGCATGTTCCATTTAACAAAAGCCGTTTTGCCGACGATGCTTGCCCGAAAAAATGGGACGATCATTAACATGGCTTCTATTGCCAGTCTTGTGGCTGGTGGTGGCGGAATTGCCTACACAACCTCTAAACATGCGATTGCCGGATTTACCAAGCAATTAGCGCTGGATTACGCAGCCAGCGGTATTCACGTCGCTGCAATCGCTCCTGGTGCAATTCAAACACCGATGAATGCAGCGGATTTTGCCGGTGAAGGAAAGATGGCCAAATGGGTCGCCGACGAAACACCAGTCAAACGCTGGGCACAGCCGGAAGAGGTTGCCAATCTAACCTTATTTTTGGCTAGTGAACAGGCTAGCTACCTTCAGGGAAATATCCTGCCGATCGATGGCGGCTGGCTGTTGAAATAAAGAAGGTAGTAACGAATGACAACATTTTTGGGCAATCCCCTCTTGCCAGATGCGGTTTTTTGATTAAGATAAAAGATAGCGGAAAATTTCCGCACTGCGGCACTTCAATCCTTTGGTCGCAGTTATTACCAAGTCATTGACTTGTAAAGGAGTGTCGAAAAATGAATAATCATGAAGTACGTTCAGCTTCTCGCTGGACCACGAAAGAAACTGCTAAGATGGCGCTGGTTGCCAGTTTATATGTGGTAGTCACGGTTTTTCTGGCAGTCATCAGTTTCGGTGCTGTACAAATTCGCTTATCAGAAATGTTTAATTATCTGGCGTTGTATAATAAGCGGTACATTTGGGCAGTAACCGTTGGCGTGGCAATCGCCAACATCGCTTCACCCAATGGATTGATCGATGTCGTGGTAGGGAGTGTCTGCACGCTTTTTGTGCTGTTGTTTAATCAATGGCTGACAAAGCGGATGAAATCAATGAAAAATAAAATGGTGGTCACAGCGCTGGTTTTTGCTGTCTCTATGTTTACCGTTGCCGGTCAGTTGACTATTTTATACCAAGCACCATTTTTCTATAATTGGCTGATCATCGGTTTAGGGGAATTGGTCTCCATGACGATTGGCGGGGTCATCATTCATTTTATCGGCAAACGAATCGACTTAACGAAATAAAATGTCACAGCTCATTTCGATTGAAGGATGAGCTGTTTTTTGTTGTCTGAAAAAGAAAAGACGACTACAATGATGGAAAAAGTAAAAGAGGGATGTTTGTTGTTCACGGAAAAAAGTTTTGCAGTTTTTACTGTTTACGGGTTGGAGCCAAGAATGGCTGCTATTCGTGCAGAAATCCAACCGGTTTTTCATTCATTACAGGCTGAATTTCAGCCGATAATCGAGGAACGGATTCAAAAAGAGCTGTTTCTTCATATTGCCCAGCATCGCCGCCGAAGCGTGTACCCACCGGAAAGTACCTTGTCAGCGTTGAGTCAAAAAAAGCGGGGCTATAAAATGGAGCCCCATTTCCAATTAGGCATTTGTGAAGAGTATGTTTTCATGTGGCTGTCCTTGATTGATCAGCCACCTCAAAAAAGTGAAATGGCGGAAAAAATGTTGACACATCACGAGCTGTTTGAAGAACTGCCAAAAGATAGCATCCTTAGCCCAAACCATATGGAAAATGCTGTGCTGCCGCTGGAAAGTACAACCTTGGAAAAAACCTTACGGCGCTTGCGGGATGTGAAAAAAGGGGAATTTCAAGTGGGGCGTGTGCTTCTAAAAGACAGTGAACTGTGGCAACATCCGGAAGAAGCCAAGGCTTATATGCTAGAGAGTTATCTTGCTTTAGTCCCTCTGTACAATTTGTTAATGCAGGTGTGAAAAGGTTTTGATTGTAGTGTTTATAGGATTTTGATAGAATAAGAAGCAGGAGTTGCTAATGCACTTCAAAAAGTTATTTTCAATCAGGAGGAAAGTTACATGAATAAAGCAGATTTAATCGCAGCAGTAGCAGAAAAATCCGGATTAACGAAAAAAGACGCGACCGCCGCTGTAGGAGCTGTTCTTGAAACAGTTGAAACTTCTTTAAAAAACGGTGAAAGTGTTCAAATCATGGGATTTGGAACGTTTGAAGTACGTGACCGTGCCGCAAGAAAAGGCCGTAATCCACAAACTGGGGAAGAAATCACCATTCCAGCTTCAAAAAATCCAGCTTTCAAACCAGGCAAACAATTAAAAGAATCAGTGAACTAAAAACAAGAACCTGAAACCTAGCGGACGCAAAAACGTCTTTAGTTTCAGGTTTTTTTATTTATTCAAACGAAGCAAATAGCTGCTTAAACGGTTGTGGATCATGATGCCGATTCCCCCGGCTGCTACAGCTTTGATCACTCCCGGCAGTAAGAAAGGCACCATTCCGGCATTAAATGCTCCCAGCCAATTCATTTCTGTACTGAGCTTTAACCAGAGGGTACCAAAAAGCAGAGTGACGAAAGCCCCAAGAATATTTCCCAAGAAGCCCCCAAGGTAGGAATAGTGCATTTTTTCCACGAGCCATCCTGTCAGCAAACCGTTAAAAATAAAGCCAATCAAAAACCCTCCCGTGGGTCCAAACAGCACACCGATTCCGGCAGTTCCTCCCGCAAAAACCGGCAAGCCCAAAAGTCCCAATAGTAAATAAATCAACACTGCCCAGGTTCCGTTTTTTGCGCCTAAAATTGTCACGGTCAACCCCACAGCAAATGTTTGCAGGGTCATGGGAATCAGACCGAATGGAATCGTTATTGGCGATAATGCTGCGATAATGCCCGCAAAAATTGCGGCAGTGAGTTGTTCCCGTAAAGTGAATTGCATAAGTAATCCTTCTTTCGTTAACTTTTATTTTTTAGTTAGTTGACGTTCGTTAACGAAATTATATTATTTGGTTTACGAAATGTAAAGTTTTTTTCGTGTTTTTTGTAAAAATCGGTAAAAGGCTTTTTTTTTTGGATGCTTTGGTTAAGAAATTTTTGAAGATGTACCCAAGAAAAACCAAAAGCGTTGTTCTCGGCTGTACCCACTATCCATTTTTAGCGCCGGAAATCAAACAGTATTTTTCTGATGAAGTGATAATCCACAAGGGGTATCAAGGGGTGGGAAGTCATTTGGAAACTATTTTACGGGAGAGTAATCAGCACCAGAAAGACCCTATCATTTTTGGTCTGACGGCTTTCTTGCTATACTTTTAGTAAGAGATGGAGCAGAGAGGGGTGGGGAAGTTGCTTTTGCTGTATCGTTTGCTTTTGTTTGTCAATACGGGGATCAGCGGTTTTTTCTTATTTGATTCCTCAATAAAAATGGCGCAACCGTCAACCTTTAGTGAAAGAGCGTATCAGATTCAAATCTTGTTGCTGGTGGTGATGCTCTGCTTGTTTGTGGCAGGTACAATCATGAAAAAAGCACTTTCCTCCCGGGTCCTTTGGGGGATCGCCTATGTGGTGCTTTCCTTTTGGACGACGGAGATTATTTTTCACTGGTGGCATTATCCGGAATTTTGGCAATCTTCGTTGGTCCAGACAGTATTTTTTATCGCTGAGGTGCTGGTTTTTGCGGTTCTATGCAAAAATGATTTTAAAAAAAATTTTCTGTTGTAACCGTTGAGAAATCTATGTAAAGATGCCGTTTTGGCAGTGTCTGGTCAAAGAGACCAAACACTAAAAAAATTAAGCCGTTTGTATTTGTTGCAAGACTTTACGGGAAATTGGTCCGACGATAAGTAATTGTAGCGGCAGTGCAACAATGACATTCATTTTCCAGGCGGTCAAGTATTGGCTGAAAAGCTGTTCGTTGAGTCCGTTTTCCATTAAAATTCCGAATAAAGACATACAAGTGACCATGCCTAAAATCATCAAGGTAGAAATCGTCAGGATTAAAATCAGCTTTTTTTCAGGATTAATCGGTAAAGAAAAAGCGATTTTTTTCGCCAGTCCACCGACAACGAAAACATCCAAAATAAAAGCGACGATAAAACCGGGAATCAAGCCGATAAGTAGCTCCGTTAGTGTCAATGAATCATGCAGCCAAAGATTATAGATACTCATTCCTAAAACCATGAGAAAGCACATCATCGTGGTAAAAATAATTCCTTCTTTTTTGTTTGTTGGCAAGTAAATTCCTCCTTCAATTTTTGTTGCGAAGGTTAGCCTAACATATTTTAGCGTTTCTCGTAAGTTTTTTTTGAAAAAATGCGATGAAAATTTTCTGTTCTTTATTTCAAGACAAAAAAAGAGCAGCCTCGAGAGGTTGCTCTTTTTTGAAAAGACGCTTATCTGTTGTAGAATTCAACGACAAGGGCTTCATCGATGTCTGGGTACATTTCGTCGCGTTCTGGTAAACGAGTCAATGAACCTTCTAATTTTTCATCATCAAAGCTGATAAACGCTGGACGTCCAACGATTGCTTCAACAGCATCTTTGATTGTTGAGATATTTTTTGATTTTTCACGAACGGAGATCACTTGACCCACTTCAACGTGGTATGAAGGGATATCCACACGTTTGCCGTCAACTAAGATATGACCATGGTTGACTAATTGACGTGCTTGACGACGAGTTGTTGCAAGACCTAGACGGTAAACAATATTGTCTAAACGTTGTTCTAGGTAGATCATGAAGTTAACACCGTGTTTTCCTTCTTTGACCTTGCTTGCTTTAACGAACAAGTTGTTGAATTGGCGTTCGTTCATTCCGTACATATGACGAAGTTTTTGTTTTTCAGCTAATTGCAAGCCGTATTCAGATTTTTTGCCACGGCTGTTTGGTCCGTGTTGACCTGGTGCGTAAGGGCGACGTGCTAGTTCTTTACCAGTTCCTGACAAAGAGATACCTAGACGACGGGATATTTTCCATGATGGTCCAGTATAACGAGACATTAAAGATTCCTCCAATAAAATAGTTTTGGAGTAAAATAATCCGATGAAAAATTCATATTCGTGCAGTCCGTTCTTCAATCTTCACCTTTGCAGCCGCGGTTACACAATTGAACCATTCTGGCAACGAACTGGTGACGAGTTATTATCTTTCTGCTGCATTATTTTACACAAATGGTAGTATACTTTATTTAGACAGCTTATGTCAAGGAAGGCAGCGGAAAAACGCTGGAAAATAAGCAATGGAGGAATGAGCATGGAGCAAGTAATCTTTCCGAAAAATGAAGAAAATGCTATAGCAATGGCACAATATATGAAAAACCGATTTTCTTTTGCCGGTGTACCAAAACCGCAACGGGCATTCCTGCAAAAATCGCTTCTAACTGCCAGCAAAAATTGGTCGGTAGAGGACGTTTTGGTGGAGATCACGACCTATTATCAAAAAGAGAAACGGGAATACCAGTATTTGGCAATCGATTTGGCACAAAAAAATGTCCGTCGATTTTCCTTTGAGGAATTGGAAAAACTGCTTGTTTTGACTGCGCAAAAGGAATGGTGGGACAGTATCGATTCCTGGCGAAAATTTTTTGGTACCTGGATCTTGCAGCATCCGGAAAAACTGGAAGCGGTTTTCTTACTGTTTGATCAGCAACCAGACTTTTGGCTGCGGCGAATCGCTATCACATTGCAGTTGCAATTCAAGGAAAAAACTGACCGAGAGCTGTTGAAAAAAGCCATTGAGTATGATATGAATACAGAAGAGTTCTTTATTCAAAAAGCCATTGGATGGGCATTAAGAGAGTACAGCAAAACGAATCCTGAATGGGTCCGACAGGTGCTTTTGAACCAGCACTTCAGCAAGTTGGCGACTCGAGAAGCTAGTAAGTATCTATAGAATAAGAAAGTGAGACGACACAACCCTTATGAAACGAAAACTTTTTGCTTTTGATATTGATGGGACCCTTCTTGACAATGAGAAGCAACCGCTGGACAGCACGATGGAAGCACTGGAAGAACTGCGAAAAGCCGGGCATTTGGTGACAATAGCCACTGGTAGAAGTCGGTTTCACGCTAAAGATGTGATTCGCGATCTTGGATTTACCAATTATGTTTTATGTAACGGTGCCGCCGCTTTTTTGGATCATCAACAAATTTATAAGAATCTTTTAGACCGTTCTGAATTGGATCAATTCGTAGAAGAAGCCAATCAATTGGCAATCGATACAGCCTTTATCAGTATGGATGTTGCGAAACGTTCTACATCAATTAATGTAGAGGTCATGGACGAAGCGATGAAATCCTTTGGGGCGACATTACCGGAATTGGATCAATTATTCGTAGAAGATCAAGAGGTTTATCAAGCACTGGCTTTTTATAGCCGACAATATGAAGGTTATTTTGATCAAAAATATCAAAAATTACGCTTCATTCGTTGGCATGAAAATTGTGTTGATGTTGTGCCGAAAAACGGTTCAAAAGCGGCAACGATTTTAAATGTTGCTAATCGTCTAGGGATTGATAGAGAAGATGTTGTCGCATTCGGTGATGGATTAAACGACCGGGAAATGTTGCGGGAATCCGGCTTAGGGATTGCGATGGGCAATGCCACTGCAGAAGTGCAGGCAGAAGCGGATTTTGTCACGGCATCAAATGAACAAGACGGTATTTGGAAAGCACTGAAAGAATTACATTTGCTATAAACTACCCCGTTAAGTTTTGAGAGGAGCTGTTTCATGGATTTTGTAAAAGAGGACTTTGACTATTATCGTCGTTCCATTCAACTGATGTACCAAGGATATTATCGGTTGCGTTTGAGTTTGCTGGCAGTTTGCGGACTGTTGTTGGCTGTCTATTCAGCAATCACAAGAGATAGCTTGTTGATAAATGGTTTTTTGTTGCTGATACTCATCGCTTTATTCGTTTATCTGGTACTTCAAAGCCGTAAATTCGATGAAATCTACGACGCTTTTTTAAGAAAAAATCAACCGGCTCAAATTTATCAGTTGGTGGAGGATGAATACAGCTACACCGCAAAAGAAACCGGACAAGGGGAAGTGCACATCAAGAAAGCTAAAGTTCGCAATTTTCCTTCCAGAAACAAACAGTTCACGCTGATGGTGGGCTTTGAAAAAGCATTTTTCTCCTCCCAACCACTACAAATGGTTTATTATGACATGTTGGAATTAACCTACGAAGAAAGTTTTCGTTTAAAACGAAACGGCTACAGTCGGTTTCCCCGTTTCTTGCGGCGTTTTTCTTTGGCAAATATCAAAGGATCAATCACCGATTTGTTTCGTTTTATTTTTGGGAATATTTTCTTATTGTTTTTAGTCTATCGCCTGATTCGCTATTTGCTTGCACTGTTACGGATGTGACGAAAGCAAACTTGCGAAAAGGAAGTTGTAAAAGCGTAGTCGGATAATAATCTGGCTAGGCTTTTTTTGTTGTGTGTGATACCGTTAAGAAAAAGAAAGAGCGGAGGAAACGAGATGAAGATTGCATTGATTGCCCATGACCGCAAAAAGGACATGATGGTCAAGCTGACGACAGCATATCGGGAAATTTTAGTGAAGCATGAATTGTTTGCCACGGGAACGACCGGAAAACGAATTGAAGAGGCAACCGGCTTGCCGGTTCATCGCTTCAAATCTGGTCCATTGGGAGGAGATCAGCAGATTGGCGCGATGATTTCAGAAGATGCACTGGACATGGTGATTTTTTTGCGGGACCCATTAGCGGCACAACCCCACGAACCAGATGTGACGGCACTGATCCGCCTGTCGGATGTGTATGAAATTCCCTTGGCTACGAATATTGGCACCGCAGAAATTTTATTACGGGGACTAGATGCTGGTTTTGCTGATTTTCGCGACATTGTACACGAGCTGGAAGAAAAGCCGATTTCTTTTTGAAAAAGGAGTCGTCTTCCACGCATATGGTGATTATTTTAATTTTAGAAACGCATTTTTAGAATAGGGTGAAAATATGTCAGAATTATTAACCGATTTTTTACGTTATGCCAAAATCAATACTCGTTCCGATGAAACCTCAACTACGATTCCTACGACGCCTGGTCAAGTTGATCTAGCATTGCTGTTGAAGGATCAATTACTCGACTTGGGGTTGGAACAGGTTGCCTATCACCCGAAGAATAGTTTTACCATCGGGGTTTTGAGAGGTGATCCGAAAAAAACAGCGGTAGGTTTTATTGCCCATGTGGACACCGCAGATTTTTCTGCGGAAAATAGTCAACCGCAAGTCCATGAAAATTATGATGGGCAGGATGTTGTCCTGAATGAGGGCAAGCAGATTGTGTTATCGGTCACGGAATTTCCTAATTTGTTGGATTATGTAGGAGAAACGTTGATCACAACTGACGGCACGACTCTTTTAGGAGCAGATGATAAAGCCGGGATCGCCGAAATCATTGACGGAATTCGATTGTTAAAACAGGTTCCAGCTGCTGAAAGAGGTGATGTCTGGGTGGCATTCGGTCCAGATGAAGAAATCGGTCGAGGAGCAGATTTGTTTGATCCTGACGATTTTCCGGTGGCGTTTGCCTATACTTTAGACAGTGGACGCGTAGGGCATTTTGAATATGAAACCTTCAATGCGGCAAAAATCGAAATTTTTATTGATGGCACGAGTGTTCATCCCGGAACAGCCTACCAGCAAATGGTCAATGCCATCAAAATTGGGGAGCAAATCGATCAACAACTGCCTCAAGCAGAAGTTCCGGAAAAAACACGGGAATATCAGGGCTTTTATTTGCTGAATAAATTTATCGGGGATATCAGTCATGCAGAGCTCCACTATATTATTCGGGACCATGATCGGGAAAAATTTGAAGCCCGCAAGCAAAGAATTTTGCAAATCATTACCGAACTTAATAAAGAATTGCAGCAGGAACGGATCAGCTACCGTTTGTTTGACCAATACTACAACATGCGGGAAATTATTGATCAAGATCCCCGCAGTGTCACCTATGCCAAACAAGCGATGGAAAATTTAAAAATTCCCATCAAGATCACTCCTTTTCGCGGGGGGACAGACGGCTCGAAAATTTCCTATAAAGGAATCCCAACACCGAACTTATTTACTGGGGGCGAAAATTTCCATGGGCAATATGAGTTCATTACCTTGGAAGCTATGGAAAAAGCCCGAGATACGATTGTTGAAATCGTTCGTCTGGCGAGCGGAGGGAAATAAAAAGCAGGCAGAAAAGGAAGATTCCTTTCTGCCTGCCATTTTTATTTTTTGACAGTCGACTCTTTGACAAATTTAAAATGCAGCGTTTTTCGCTCCGGCATGTTTTCTTTGTGCTCCTGCACTGCGGCCTTCACGATTTTTTCGCGTTTCTTTTTGTATTCGTTGATGCGACGTGCCAAAACTTCCTCGTTACTTTTTTTCATGAAGAATCCCTCCAGTTAGTTCTGATAATGCTTACAATGTTATTCTATCATGCTTTTATAACGAAGAAAACCTCTTTGTTTGTGATGAAATACACGATTGTGAATAATTCCGTGTTATTCTATCCCGCCAAAACGATCCAACGGCCACAAAACGATTCGAGCGACACCTTCAATCTCCTCCTTAGAAATTGCGCCAATGTAACGGCTATCAGTAGAATTGGTTCGATTGTCGCCTAAAACGAAATAACTGTCCGCGGGAACTTCAAAAACAAAGTCCTCGGTAAATGTTTCACGAGTGGTTAAAACTTCTTCACTTAATTTTGGATCAAGGTATTCTTCGGTGTATTTTTTCCCGTCAATTACCAGCTGATCTTTTTGAATTTCCACCGTTTCTCCCGGCAGACCGATTACTCGCTTGATATAATTCCGATCCTCATTTGGTGCATCGAAAACCACAATGTCGAATCGTTGGATATTGTCAGTATTTTTGGACATCAACAAGCGTTCATTATTGACTAGTGTCGGCAGCATAGATTTTCCTTGGACGATAATTGGAGTAATGATATAGTGACGGATCAATAGAATAGCGACAACAAATAATGCAAGCAATCCGATTCTTTTCAAAAATCGCGCCATAAGCCTCCTCCTTTTCGTTTGTTAATTTTATTCTAACCAAAATTCAATAAACTAGATAGCAAAGTGTCTTTTCCTTTGAAAAAGGAGGCGGGCTTTTTTTTCCACCCAAAAACAACTATAATAAGGAAAGATGTCAAAAAGAGAAGAGGAAAAATTGTGCGGGTATTGTTTATTGGGGATGTTGTCGGTGCTCTTGGCCGCAAAACCATTACAGAATATGTACCAAAATTAAAAAAGAAATACCGTCCACAAGTCACGATCTGCAATGGAGAAAATGCAGCTTCTGGTCGGGGAATCACCGGAAAAATCTATAAAAAATTTTTACAAGATGGAATCGATGTCGTCACGATGGGAAACCATACGTGGGACAATCGGGATATTTTTGAATTTATCGGAGAAGCGAAAAAAATGATTCGGCCAGCCAATTTTCCTGAAGAAGTACCGGGAATGGGGATGGTTTTTGTCAAGGTCAATCAAGTAGAGCTTGCGGTGATCAACCTGCAGGCACGAACCTTTATGGTGGCGTTGGATGATCCCTTTAGAAAAATCGATGAGCTGTTGGCAATGGCACGGGAACGAACATCCTTGATTTTTGTTGATTTCCACGGGGAAACAACAAGTGAAAAACAAGCGATGAGTTGGTATCTTGATGGACGTGTTTCAGCCGTCGTCGGAACCCATACCCATGTGCAAACCAATGATGCTCGAATTTTACCGCAAGGAACCGCCTATTTGACAGATGCAGGCATGACAGGTCCTTATGATGGTATCTTAGGCATGAAACGAGAACCCGTGATTGAACGATTTTTGACGACGTTGCCTCAGCGGTTTGAAGTAGTGGAAAGCGGTCGAACCATTTTATCCGGTTGCCTGATTGATATTGATGAAAGAACAGGCAAAGCAACTGCAATCCATACGATTCAAATCAGTGACGATCGACCATTTGACGAATAAGCGAATAGGATGAAAGCCATGGATGCATTAGAACGGGAACCAGAAGTAAAAGCAGCCCTTGAACAGTTAACAGAATTACTAGCTGCTCACGAAACAATCCGATCTTTCAAGCGGATCAAAGAAAAAATCGAAAAAAATCAGCATTTGCAAGAGTTGGAAGAAAAAATTAAAACCGCACAAAAAGAGGCCGTCAATTTTGCTCATTATGGAAAACCAGAAGCAGAAAAAGCTGCTATTGCTGCGGCAAATCGCTACACAGCAGAGTTTGAGGAACAGCCGCTAGTGATTGCTTATCGGGAAAAATTGTTGGAAGCCAACGATTTGCTGCATTTTGTGACGGATTCGTTGCAAAGACAAGTAAATGAAACAATTGAGGAGGAAAAACCGAATGCCTCAAAAGACTAAAAATACGCCTATGATGGAACAATATTTGGCAATCAAGGCACAGTACCAGGATGCATTCCTTTTTTACCGCTTAGGGGATTTTTATGAAATGTTTTACGAGGATGCTATCAAAGCCGCACAAATTTTGGAATTGACTTTGACCAGCCGCAACCGTAATGCCGACGACCCTATTCCCATGTGCGGAGTTCCTTACCATGCTGCCCAAGGATACGTGGATACGTTGATCGAACAAGGCTATAAAGTCGCAATCTGTGAACAAGTCGAAGATCCCAAAACGGCTAAAGGGATGGTTAAGCGAGAAGTCATTCAATTGGTGACCCCCGGAACCGTTATGGAAAGCAAGGGGCTTTCGGCTAAGGACAATAATTTTTTGACGGCGCTGACCTTTACCGGTAAAGACTACGGATTTGCTTATGTGGATTTGAGTACCGGGGAACTAAAAGCCACCGTTTTAAAAGATGAAGAAGCCATCATTAATGAAGCTTCTGCGCTGCAAACCAAAGAAATCGTTTTTGGCAGTGAAATTTCAGATGAGCTGAAAAAACAATTGAAGGATCGATTGAACGTGGTTTTCTCCACGCAGGAAACCATTGAGGAAAATGCAGAATTTCAATTTTTGACCAGTGAACTGACTAATTCAGTGGAAAAAGAAGTGGCGGGAAAACTGCTGTGCTATTTATCCATCACTCAAAAGCGTAGTTTGGCACATTTGCAAAAAGCTGTGGACTATCAACCAGATCATTTTTTGAAGATGGATTATTATTCGAAATTTAATTTAGAACTGAGCCAATCAATTCGTACCGGAAAAAAACACGGCACTTTATTGTGGCTGTTGGATGAAACCAAGACGGCAATGGGGGGACGTTTGCTGAAACAATGGTTGGATCGACCCTTGATTCAAAAACAAGCAATCCTTGCCCGACAAGCAATGGTCGCTTCTCTGCTGAATAGTTATTTTGAACGGGCTGACCTGCAGGAAAATTTGACCAAGGTTTATGATTTGGAGCGTTTAGCTGGACGTGTGGCCTTTGGAAACGTCAACGGGCGGGATTTGATCCAATTAAAAACCTCTTTGCTGCAAGTTCCGCTGATTCGCGAATTGCTGACTGGAATCAATCAAGGGGAATGGAATGACCTGCTGGTAGATTTGGAACCGATGGAAGATCTGGTCCAATTGATTGAAGATGCCATCAATGAAGAGGCACCGTTGCAGATTACAGAAGGCAATGTTATCAAGGACGGGTTCAATGAAACGCTTGACCAATACCGTTTAGCGATGAAAAACGGCAAACAATGGTTGGCGGAATTAGAAGCCAAAGAACGAGCAGAAACCGGCATCCGTAATTTGAAGGTCGGCTTCAATCGGGTGTTTGGGTATTATATCGAGATCACGAAGGCCAATTTAGGCAATTTAGCAGAAGGCCGCTATGAACGAAAGCAAACTTTGGCAAATGCCGAACGTTTTATCACACCGGAACTGAAAAAATTGGAAACGCAAATTTTAGAGGCCGAAGAAAAATCAGTTGATTTGGAGTATCAATTATTCTTAGAGGTGCGGGAACAAATCAAGCAGGCTATCGAACGACTGCAAACCTTGGCAAAATCCCTCAGTGCGGTGGATGTTCTACAAAGTTTTGCGATGATCGCCGAACGCTACCAATATGTACAACCGACTTTTGGCAAAGAGCTGAAAATTTTAGAAGGTCGCCATCCCGTTGTGGAAAAAGTTTTGGGGCATCAAGAATACATCCCAAATTCCATCACGATGGATCAAGAAACCCTGATTTTACTGATTACCGGTCCAAATATGTCAGGGAAAAGCACCTATATGCGGCAATTGGCATTGACTGTCATCATGGCGCAAATGGGGTGTTTCGTCCCCGCAGAAACGGCAAAGTTACCGATTTTTGACCGGATTTTTACCCGCATTGGCGCCAGTGATGATTTAATCGCTGGACAAAGTACTTTTATGGTGGAGATGATGGAGGCCAATCAAGCTTTGCGTCATGCAACACCCAACAGTTTAATTTTATTTGATGAATTGGGACGGGGAACAGCAACCTATGATGGTATGGCGTTGGCGCAAGCCATTATTGAATATATCCATAAAGAAGTGAAAGCCAAGACCTTATTCTCTACTCATTATCATGAATTGACGGTTCTGGATGAAGCCTTGCCTCAACTGCGCAACATCCATGTGGGAGCAGTTGAAAAAGATGGCGATGTGGTTTTCCTTCATAAAATGATGGAAGGACCTGCGGATAAAAGTTATGGTATCCACGTGGCAAAAATTGCCGGATTGCCGACAAACTTGCTGGAACGAGCTGCAACAATCTTAAAGGGATTAGAAGCAGATACACCAGCTGTCCTGCAAGCTCCTCCTGCTGTCACTGAAGAAATCGAGCAGATGTCCTTATTCAGCGAAGTTTCTACCAGTGAATTAGGTGTGATTGATACGGTGAAAAAATTGAATTTATTAGAAATGACCCCAATGGAAGCATTGAATACATTGTACGAGTTGCAGAAACGGATTTAGAAAGAAGGCGTATCTATGGGAAAAATCCAAGAATTATCTGAACGTCTTGCCAATCAGATTGCTGCAGGGGAAGTGGTGGAGCGCCCCGCATCGGTGGTTAAAGAATTAGTGGAAAATGCGCTAGATGCCGGCAGTACCCAAATTGATATTCTAATTGAAGAAGCAGGTCTGCGTAAAATTCAGGTGACAGATAACGGTGAAGGAATCGCTGATGATGATGTGGTGAATGCATTTAAACGACATGCCACCAGCAAAATCCACAATCGGGATGATTTATTCCGGATACGAACACTGGGTTTTCGTGGCGAAGCCTTGCCAAGTATTGCTTCCGTATCCGAAGTGACCGTCGAAACAGCGGTGCAAGGAACGGAACAAGGAACCTTGCTGAAATTAAAAGGCGGTGCTGTTGAATCCCATACTCCTTCTGCTTTGCGGCAAGGAACCAAGATTACTGTGGAAAACTTATTTTTTAATACGCCAGCGCGTTTGAAATATGTTAAAACGGTTCAAACGGAATTGGCGAATATTGGGGATATCGTCAATCGGTTGGCACTGAGCCACCCCTCTGTTGCATTTCGTTTGGTTCACGATGGTAATAAAATGTTGGCGACTGCCGGCAATGGCGATCTGAAACAGACCTTGGCGGGAATTTACGGCATTACTACGGCTAAAAAAATGTTGAAAATCCAAGCAGAAGATTTAGATTTTAAAATCGAAGGCTATGTTTCATTACCGGAAGTTACCCGGTCCAGTCGGAATTATTTGTCAACAATTATCAATGGCCGGTATATCAAAAATTTTGCACTGAACAAAGCCATCGTCGCAGGTTATGGCTCAAAATTAATGATTGGTCGTTTTCCTTTAGCAGTGATCGAGATCACGATGGACCCGCTATTGGTAGATGTCAATGTGCACCCAACCAAGCAGGAGGTCCGTTTATCAAAGGAAAAAGAATTGACAGAATTATTGAGCAAAGCCATCAATAATGCCTTGCGGGAAGAAAATCTAATCCCCAATGCAGCTGACAATTTAAGTTTTAAAAAGAAACAGACTCCTCAAGAAAAAACGGAACAGTTGGCGATGGATTTTGCTGAACCAAGAAACACTAAAGGTTTGTCTTACGATGCCGCCAGTGGAAAATTTTTTGTGGAGGAAAGTTATCAACAGACTGTGGAAAACCCTGTGGATAATCTTGTGGATATTGGTGGAAAACCAACACCAGTTTTTTCACAGGAATCTAAAAAGGATGAATTTGTGCCGTTGGAGTCAGACGAGGTCACAGAAAAACCAAATGCTGCCAATGTCGTATCGGACTTCTCCGAGGAAGAGATTCGGCTGCATCCGGAATTTGATTTGGCCAATAAAGAATGTGAAACTTTGTTAGATAAAGTATTGGCTTCAGATGATCGTCCCACAGAACGTTTTCCACAATTGGATTATTTTGGTCAGATGCATGGAACCTATTTGTTTGCCCAAAGTGAGCAGGGATTGTACATCATCGACCAGCATGCGGCGCAAGAACGGATCAAATACGAATATTATCGGGAAAAAATTGGGGATGTCACCAATGATTTGCAGGAATTGCTGGTGCCTTTTGTTTTAGATTACCCCAACAGTGATGCGCTAAAGCTGAAGGAAAAAGCTGAACTGTTGGAAAATGTGGGGATTTATTTAGAAGAATTCGGCGCCAACAGCTTCATTGTTCGAGCTCATCCTGTATGGTATCCGAAAGGACAAGAAGAAGCGATTATTCGTGAAATGATCGATATGTTGCTGGTAACCGGCAGTGTCAGTGTCAAAAAATTCCGAGAAGCAACTGCAATCATGATGAGCTGTAAGCGATCCATCAAGGCCAATCATCATTTGAACGAGGCTCAAGCCCGCGTGTTGCTGCAGGATTTAGCGACCTGTGAAAATCCCTTTAACTGTCCCCATGGACGCCCGGTACTGATTCACTTCACTAACAGCGACATGGAAAAAATGTTTAAACGAATCCAAGATCCTCATAAAACGAAGGAGACGATGTAAAAAATGGCGATTATTTTAGCGTCGCAATCACCACGGCGAAAACAATTGCTTGCCCATATTGTCGATAATTTTACGGTTGAACCTGCCGACATTGACGAAACAGTTCACGAAAAGGATCAGCCGGAAGAATACGTCATGCGAATGGCAAAAACCAAAGCAAAAACCGTTGCAAAACAGCATGAGAATGATTTAGTGATTGCATGTGACACCATCGTAGTGGCCGGTGGGAAAATTTTAGGAAAACCCAAATCTCGGGAAGAAGCATTTGAGATGCTCAGTCTGATGAGCGGTCAAATGCATCATGTATATACGGCGGTGGTTTTGCGTAAAGGTCGGCAAATGCTCACCAAATTGGTTCCTGCCAAAGTTCTCTTTTTTGACTTGACGGATGCAGAGATTAATCAGTATCTCGATGAAGGAGATTACGTGGATAAAGCTGGTGCATATGGAATCCAAGGAAAAGCCGGGATGTTTGTAAAAAAGGTGGATGGCGATTACTATAGTATTGTGGGCTTTCCTGTAGGCGCAATTTATCAGATGATGAAGGAAATTAAGTAGGTTTGCTTCCACTAAAGGAGGATTTCCAATGGCAGAATATTCAAAAGAAGAATTGAAAAAGCAACTTTCACCAATGGCTTATGCAGTTACGCAAGAAAGCGCAACGGAACAGCCATTCACGGGAAAATACGATAATTTTTATGAAAAAGGCATTTACGTGGATATTATCAGCGGCAAACCGTTGTTTTCTTCTACCGAAAAATTTGATGCCGGCTGTGGCTGGCCTTCTTTCAGCAAGCCGATTCTTCGAAAAGAAATCAAAGAGAAAGCCGGCTTTTCTCATGGAATGCACCGAGTTGAGGTTCGTAGTGATGAAGCGGATGCGCATTTAGGACATGTTTTTTCAGATGGACCGGAAGAAAAAGGCGGCTTGCGCTACTGCATCAACTCCGCCGCTTTGCGCTTTGTTCCGTTAGAGGAAATGGATCAACAAGGCTATAGTGAATACAAAGAATATGTGGAATAATAGGAAATAAAGCCCGCTTTTGAAAAGGGGCTTTATTTTTTTTGCTGACGATTGTTGAGCAGTAATCAAGCCAATCTTTCATTTCTAAAAAGTTTGACCGTGATGGAGAAATAAAAGTTCTCCGCTAATTATACGTCAGTGTGTTGAATATTTTTTTGAATCGTTTCTAGAAATAGTTTGCTGACGTTGGGCAAGCTTCGGCTTTTACTCCAAATCAGAATATTGGGATCAGTTAATTGAGGTTCCAAAGGACGAAAGACGAGTCCGCTCTGTTGGGAGGCTTCGACTAAATTTTCATAGGTCAATGCCATGCAGGCACCGGTTTTAATCAACAAACTAGCGTTGAAAATCAGATTGTAGGTACCGATAAAATTAAACTGATCAAATAGTTCGTTGCTCCATTCTTTAAAAATCCCCCGCTGCTTTGCCTGCGCAGAAACAATTAAGGGGCGACCAATAAGATCAGCGGGAGAAATGGTTGAATGACGGGCAAGCGGTTCATCAGCCCGCATTAAGAGACCCCAACGATTTTCCTCAGGTAGAGTGAGAAAGTTATAGTTATCCAACTGTCGCCGTCCCATGATGACTCCAAATTCTAAAATACCACTATCTAATTGCGGTTCTATCAGGCTGGCATCTCCACTTCTTAGATTGATATGAATTTGGGGATATTTGTGAATGATCTGCTGAATTGTCTGCATGATGTAGGTCATGGCATGACTTTCACCAGAACCGATATCCAACGTTCCGCTAATGATGTCTTGCTTTTGTAAATTATATGTTGTCTTGTCAAACAAACGAATAATTTCTTGTGCACGTTCTAGTAGATAATAACCTTCTTGAGTCAAGTTTACTTGGCGATGGCTCCGTTCAAACAGCTTAACATTTAATTCAGTTTCCAAATCGATAATTTGGCGGGATAAAGCTGGCTGTGACACATGCAGGGACTGTGCTGCGTGGGAAAAATTTTGTTCTTGTGCAATGGCGACAAAATAGCGAAGAACACGAATATCCATGGAACCACTCCTTTTTTCCATAACTAATTATTATAGTGATTAATACATTATAAGTATTTAACATTAGTATAATTTCCCAGTATACTGTAGTCAATCAATAAATAAGAGATGAGGGAAGTCAATGAAGTCAAAGATGGACTTGGGGACTGCGGCGTATGATCAGGTTGAAGAAATCAACGAAATTAATCAACCGTTACTTCAACAATTAAATACCGGTACCCACGACCAAGCAGAGATTCGTGAGCGAATCAGCAAAATTACCAATGAGACGATTGATGGAACAACTGAAATTCGTTTGCCATTTTGGTCGGATTTTGGTCGCAATTTACACATTGGGAAGCATGTTTTCATTAATAGCCATTCAATGTTCACCGATTTAGGCGGTATTTTTATTGGCGATCATGTGTTGATTGGACCGAATGTTACGATCGCCTCTGTCAATCATCGAATAGAACCGGCAGAACGGCGGCATTTGGAATTGCAATCAGTGTATATCCATGAGAATGCATGGTTGGGGGCAAATGTCACAGTGACTCCAGGGGTGACGATCGGAGAGAATGCAATCGTCGCAGCCGGGGCAGTAGTGACGAACGATGTACCAGCAAATACGATTGTGGGTGGCGTTCCAGCCAGATTTATCAAAGGTATCAACTCTAATTATAAAGAACAACAGCCTTCCCAGTAATGTGACAACAAAAGTGTGACACGTTTTTGGTACTAGGCAAAATAATCATAGGTTCGAGAAAGGAATGTTTATTATGGCAATTCAAGACAAAGTAGTAGTAATCACAGGCGCATCATCAGGAATCGGAGAAGCAACGGCAAAATTATTGGCAAGCAAAGGAGCAAAAATTGTTCTGGGCGCTCGTCGTGAGGAAAAATTGCAAAAAATCGTTGAGGAAATCAAACAAGCAGGTGGCGAAGCTGTCTTTCGGGTCACCGACGTAACCAAACCAGCAGATAATGAAGCATTAGTCAATCTTGCAAAAGAAGCCTTTGGAAAAATTGATGTTATCTTTTTGAATGCCGGCTTGATGCCAAACTCACCGTTATCTGAATTGAAGACGGACGAATGGGATCAAATGGTGGACGTGAATATCAAAGGTGTTTTGAACGGGATCGCCGCTGTTTTACCAACCTTCAAAGGGCAAAAATCTGGGCATGTAATCACCACTTCTTCGGTTGCCGGGTTAAAAGCCTATCCTGGTGGCGCAGTTTACGGTGCCACAAAATGGGCTGTTCGAGATTTGATGGAAGTTTTGCGCATGGAATCAGCACAAGAAGGCAGCTATATCCGTACGGCAACGATTTATCCAGCCGCAATAAAAACGGAATTGTTAACGACGATCACCGATAAGGAAACAGAAAAAGGCATGTCCTCTCTTTATGAAACCTATCAAATTGGACCAGAAAGCGTTGCAAATATTGTTGCTTTTGCAATTGACCAACCAGAAGACACAAACGTTAATGAGTTCACCGTTGGACCTACCGATCAACCTTGGTAAAATGGGGCAACCAATTCCTTTGTTTCAAAAAGTTAGTAAGCACAAGTCAAAAAGTTCGGAGAATTTTGCTGATTCTCCGAACTTTTTGTCGGCTCAGCTTAAAAAATTTTCCGCTGATTTAGCTAAACTAGGCAGAGAAAGAGCCAATCATTTCTCTGCCTTTTTTGTCGATGGAAACTGTGATACAATAAGGGGAACATATGTACAGAAAGGGTTAGGACATGTACGAATATATCATTGGACTTGTAACGGCGATCAATCCAGCTTATCTTGTATTGGAAACGCAGGGCATCGGCTATCAAATCGCATTGGGAAATCCCTATCGTTACAGCAGCAAAATGAATCAAGAAGTAAAAATTTATGTCCATCAAGTGATTCGGGAAGATGCACATCTACTTTATGGTTTTGGCAAATTAGAAGAAAAACAATTATTTTTGCGCCTAATCAGCGTTTCTGGAATCGGACCGAAAAGTGCTTTGGCCATCATGGCAAATGAAGAGCACGATGGCATGATCGCAGCCATTGAATCTGGTGATGCCACGTATTTGACGAAGTTTCCCGGTGTTGGTAAAAAAACAGCGCAACAAATGATTTTGGATTTGAAGGGGAAATTGGGCGAATTGGCAGGAGAATTGCCGGCAATGCCGATTTTATCCGAGAATCAAGCCTTGGAAGAAGCTATGGCAGCTTTGTCTGCTTTGGGTTACAGTGAGAAAGAAACCAAGCGGGTAGAAAAATTATTGCCTGTTGATCCGCAAAAAACAACCGATGAATATTTGCGGGAAGCGCTAAAATTAATGATGAAAAAATAGGAGGAACGGTCAATGACAGACGAACGGATCGTTTCGCCGGAAACGACAGAGACGGAAGAAATCCTCGAAAAATCGTTGCGACCACAATACCTTTCACAGTATATCGGTCAGGATAAGGTTAAAGAAGAGCTGCGTATTTATATTGAAGCGGCGAAAAATCGTGAAGAATCCCTCGACCATGTGCTACTTTATGGACCACCGGGATTAGGAAAAACCACGATGGCCATGGTGATTGCTAACGAAATGGGTGTTAATATCCGTACCACCAGCGGACCGGCTGTTGAAAAACCGGGAGATTTGGTGGCGATTTTAAATGAATTGGAACCGGGGGATTTATTGTTCATTGATGAAATCCATCGTTTGCCGCGAGTTGCAGAAGAAATGCTGTATTCGGCGATGGAGGATTTTTATGTGGATATCATGGTTGGACAGGGAACCACGGCTCACCCGGTTCATTTTCCTTTGCCACCCTTTACACTTGTGGGGGCGACGACCCGTGCCGGGATGCTTTCAGCGCCATTACGGGATCGCTTTGGGATTATTAGTCACATGGAATATTATCAAGAGCAGGATCTGCGGGAAATCGTGTTGCGTTCGGCGGATATTTTTCAAACAGAAATTGTTACGGAAGGTGCAATCGAAATCGCACGACGATCAAGGGGAACCCCGCGAATCGCCAACCGTTTGTTGAAGCGGGTTCGGGATTTTGCTCAAGTACAGGCCGATGGAGTGATTGACCGCTTGATTGCCGATCGGGCGTTGAGCTTACTGCAGGTGGATAAAGCCGGCTTGGATTATGTTGATCAAAAATTGATCAAAACGATGATCGAAATTTATGGCGGCGGACCAGTGGGATTAAGCACCCTGTCTGTCAATATTGGGGAAGAAACGGAAACGGTCGAGGACATGTACGAACCCTATCTGATTCAAAAGGGATTTTTAAAGCGTACTCCCCGTGGACGAATTGCCACTCATCTTGCCTATGAACATTTTGGCTATTCATATCAAATTTCAGATTGAGGAAGAGGCTTATGACAGAAGGAAATCAGACAAAACGGGCAATTGGACGAGCCTTAGTCGCTTTGACACAAACCAAGCCCTATGAAAAAATCAGCGTGCAAGATATCGCTAAAAAAGCAGAAATCAATCGCCAGACGTTTTACTATCATTTTTCCGACAAAGCAGAATTACTGCGTTGGATTTATCTGAACGATTCCTTAAAATATTTGACCTCAGCAGAATTGTCCATCGATAATTGGGAAGAACAGGCATTAAAGATGCTGAAAACAATGAAGGAAAAAAACGTGTTCTATCAAGTGACGACTGAGAAAAATCGAGATGTTTTGATCAAAGAATTTTCATTGATCGTAACGAAATTATTCCGCAAATTGTTTGAACAGGTAGATACAGAAGGTGTATTGACTGAAAAGGACAAAGATTTTTATGGTCGTTTTTTTTCCTACGGCTGTAGTGGCGTCCTGCTTGCTTGGATTTCCGGCGGGTACCAGGAATCACCTTTAGAAATCGCTACTCAACTTTTTCAACTGGCAAAAGATGTTGAGTTTTTCTCTTTTCGGATGTATCAAAAGGAGGAGATAGAGTGAAGGTTTTATTTGTCTGTTTAGGAAATATTTGTCGCTCGCCTATGGCAGAAGGACTGATGCGGCAACGGGCACAGGAAAAAGGAATCGAGCTGTTTGTTGATTCAGCAGCAACCAGCAGTTGGGAAGCGGGAAATCCGCCCCATGAAGGAACACAAAATATTTTGCGGCAAGCCGGTATCGATTTTTCGAAAATGCATGCCCGACAAATCACGGAGACAGATTTTCATACGTTTGATTTTATCATTGGAATGGATCAAAACAATCTTCGAGATCTACAGAAAATTGCTCCCGCAGGTACAGAAAAGAAAATCCATTTATATCTGAGTGTCGTTCCCGACAAAAAAGCAATGGCCGTTCCTGATCCGTGGTATACCGGAGATTTTCAAGAAACCTACCAACTGCTAAAAGAAGGTCTGGATAGTTGGCTTGCCGTTTTGCAAGCTGAGCGAAACAGTAAGGCTTGAGTTTTAGCAGAAAATTATTTAGAATAGGCTTTACAAAAGCTGATTTGCTTGAAGCAGAAAGGGGTTTGCAATGGAAAAAAAATCGAAAATCAAAAAAATTCGTCAATTCGTTGCGCTTACTTCTAATACTTTACTCGATACATTTTTAAGTGATACTGCCGAGAATCGGCAACAAGAAAAAATCTCCGTAGAAATGCGGGATGCTATAAAAAAAGCAGCACGTCAGCACAGTCTGGTGGTTCTTCAAGTGGATAATCCCGATGCTGAACGAAAATTTGAAACAATCTCCGGCTGGTTGGTGGCTAAAAATAAAGATCGGCGACATTTGTTGATCAAATTACAAAAAGACAAGCAGCAGATTCGGATGGTTCCCTTAGAATCCGTTCGAAAAATCAGCATTCTTGCTCCAAATGGTCACCGAGAAAACATCTCCCGTTAAAAAAATAGTAGAAATCATCCTGAATTATTTCGTGGATGATTTTTTTGTTGGTAATTTTCTCAGTAAGAGAGTGGTAAAATAGGTGAAAGAAAAACAGAAATGAGGAAATAAAATGAATATAGTTGTATTGGCTGGCGGATTAAGTGATGAACGGGAAGTTTCTCTTTCTTCTGGAAGTCAGATTGCGAATGCATTGATGGCAAACGGTCATCAAGTAGTTTTGCTGGATGTGTACGAGGGAGCAGCAGATTGTAAAACCTTTGCCGAAGCCTTTGCGCAACATCGTATGGAAAAATATACGCATACAATCGATGAAAAAGCGCCAGATGTAGCTGAAATGAAAAAAATACAAGCTGATTTGGTAGGACCTAATGTGATTTCTATTTGTAAAACCAGTGATCTTGTTTTCCTGGCACTGCATGGAGGAATTGGAGAAAATGGACAGCTTCAAGCGTTATTCGATATGTATTCGATTGCGTATACTGGCTCCGGTTACAAAAGCAGCCTACTGGCAATGGATAAAAAGATTTCAAAAGAATTGCTAACGTATCATGGCATCAAAACTGCTCCTTGGCAAATACTTACGAAAGACAGTCCGGTTACAATCGATGGACCGGTGGTTGTCAAACCCAATGATAATGGTTCAAGTATCGGTGTTGAAATCGTAGAGAATCAGACGGATCTGGCGGATTCTTTGGCGGCGGCTTTTCAGTATTCAGAAACGGTTTTAGTGGAAGAAAAAATTGAAGGCAGAGAATTTTCCGTAGGCATTTTAGGGGAACAAGTTTTACCGATTATCGAGTTGATTCCCAAAGAAGGATTTTATGACTATAAAAATAAATACCAACAAGGCATGACTGAAGAAATTACACCAGCCGTTTTATCACCGGAGTTGACAGAAAAAATGCAGGCTTGTGCATGGCAAGTACATCAGCTGCTGGGACTTTCTGTTTATTCACGGGTGGATTTCATGTTGAGTCGTGAAAATGAAGTGTATGTGATCGAAGCCAATTCATTGCCGGGCATGACTCCACACAGTTTGCTTCCCCAAGAGGCTCAAGCTGCTGGAATTTCTTATCAAGAGCTATGCGAGAAAATCCTGCAGCTGTCGTTGGAGGGGGTTGGAAGAAATTAGCCGATAAAAATATAGCAGCATTATTTAGAGGAGAAGAATTTTTCAAGATATTTTGCGCTATATTCACTAGATAAGATAAAAAAGAAGCCTAAAATGAAATTAAGCAGTGACAAGCTATCAGGACCAAAAAAGCCAATGAAAACAAGTATTGCTCCAAATCCCATTATGAATGAGTCATAGTGGGATTTTATTTTTATTCGCTTTTGAAATTTGGGGTCTTCTTTGATTAACTGATCTAACGAAATCTCATATAAATTGCTTAAGGAAATTAAACTTTCGATGTCTGGACTGGTTTTTCCTGTTTCCCAATTAGAAATCGTCTGCCTAGAGACAAAAAGCTTTTCGGCTACTTCTTCTTGGGTCAATTGTCGCTCAATCCGACAGTTTTTAATTCGTTGACTGATATTCATATTATTATCACCACCTTTGATAGCAAGGATAGCTGAGAGTACTCTTTTTGTCTGTCAAAAGTATTTTACATAGAAGAAAATCTGTTGAAGTATGCGGAGTAATCATCTGAATCCTTTTGTTGCTCCACCATATTTTATCATAGGTAAAGACTCTTGCTAACTGAAGATATAGGTTGATATTTGTCAGTTCTACGGATTGCTGAATTTTGTTGAAACTCCTTTGGCAAATGAAATTGATTACAAAGAAATACATACAAACTCAAAGACAAAAGAATATTTCACCAAAGCTTATTGCGGAGTATATAACAAGGTTTTTTTATTCTACTATGGGTAATAAACTTCCTGTATGGATTCACAAATTGGAAGCAATGCTTGTTTATCGGTCAACGGTGCTTGAAAAAGATAATTCTCCACATAGTAGGTTGGATTAAACGTTTCAGTTAATGGAAGGGAATAAGTATTTGGTTTTAAGCTGCATCGCAGATAGGTAGATTCTGGTAATAGTTGAAATTTTTGCTTGCGATAAAACGCATTCGCGGCAAGATCTTCCTGAGTCCATAATTCACAGTAATGAATATCCTGTTCCAGCATAAGTTGTCGAGCGGTATACCACAATTGTTGCGCAATTTTTCTTTGGCGGAATTCTGGAAGAACGCCCATATGCCAAATAACGCCACCCGCTTGGTTTTTATTTGTTTGTAAGGCAGAGTGCAATTCGATATCCAAAAAGCCTACAAGCTGCCCATCTTCTTCAGCCACCAGTTCAACAGCTTCCTTATACTGTTCTTTTTCCCATCGGATATCTGTGGCATAACTAGTATCAAAAAATGCTAGCAAACGACATTTTATCCATTCTTTTTCATCACTAGTCAGATAATTTCGAATAATCAAATCCTGCAACTCCTCTCTCTCTTATTTTAGCATATGGAACAAACGGTAAAAGGAATAGGAAACTGATTTTTAATCAATAATTAGTAAAAATCCGTGGATTTTAAGCTAGAAATCATAAGAAAAAATGATGGTTAAAAAGATTGAAACCGAATGCAAATGAACATATAATGAGACCATGTTCATTTGAATAATTATACGGAAAAATAAGTATCTAAGTTGTTTGAAGGTATTTTTTGGAAAGGAGGAATTTTATTGGAAAAATATTTTAAGCAATATAAATTATTGTCGGTCACATATTTTTGTTCTGCCATATTTGCTGCTTTTATGACAGTATGTATTGCTTTTGTCTATCAGTTTTTATCTGAAGCAGCAACGAAAGGGGACCTCAATCATTTTATAAAAATCTCTTTGCTGGCTATTGTTTATTTTATAGTAGAAGTTATTTCAGATTATTTGCCCCGACTAACATCCACTAAATTAGTCCAAACAATTATGGATGCTTTAAGAAATGATCTGACTACCCGTTATTTAGATGAAGACATTCTGAAGAGCATGAAAGAACCTTCTTCTTCAAGAATCGCTCATATGACAAATGATTTACAGATTTTGGAGACAAATTATCTTAGACAGATAGTGTTTTCAGTACAGGTAATTGGCGTGTTCATCATTGCATTTATTTCTTCTTTTATTGTAAACGGTCCTTTAGCAAGCGTCATGATTCTTTTAGCCTTTGTACCATTTTTCAGTCCACTACTAAGCAAACATGTTTTAAAAGGGAAACGTTCTTTTTGGCAAGACAATAAGAATACGTATTTAGCAAGGTATGAGGAATTCTCAAAAAATTTAGCTTATCTGAAAATAAGTAATGCTGCCTTTCGTTTTAAACATAAACTACAAATTACCAGTGGGAAAGTCAAAGATGCCGCTGTTGATTTTGAAGCATCTCAGGGAAAGACCTTCACCATCATCTATGGTCTTGGAAATATCGTCTATTCAGGAACTTGGATCGTCGGTGGTTTTTTTGTATTAAATAATCGAGCAACTTTACCAGAACTGATTGCGATGACTACGCTAATGGGAACAATCGCCGGACCGATTCAGGCTTTTTCCAATTGTTACACGGAAATTACTTCCAGTAAACCGATTGCAGATAGAATACTGAGTTTATTGAAAGAGGAGCAACAGCAGCAGGATAGGGACTATGAAGTTACAGGAATAGAAACGATTTTACTTGATAACATAACGTTTGATTACAATAAGGTGCCTATCATTAAGGATATAAGTTTTACCTTTGAAAAAGGAAAGACCTATGCAATAAAAGGACGCAGTGGAACAGGGAAAAGCACATTACTGGAAATAATCATGGGCATAAGAAAACCAAAAAGCGGCAGTGTTTTCGTCAATAATAGAAACATTGCTTCAATCAAGCAAGCAACAGTTTTTGGACAGATAGCGTATATTCCACAAAAAACAGCAATTTTTGAAGGAAGTATCCAAGAGAATGTTGCGCTCTTTCAAAATTTGGATGATGGACAATTTAAAGAAGCAATGAAAAAAACAAATCTTCAAAAGTATAGCGAAGACAAAGAGACCTATAAGCTCGATATGGAAAATAAACTGAGTGGTGGGGAGGAACGCAGGCTAGATATTGCTAGAGGGATTTATACCGATGCAGATGTGTTTATTTTTGACGAACCCACATCTGGATTGGATTTGGAGAATGAAAATTTAATCTCCAAAATTATTAGTGGAATAAAGAATAAAATCGTCATTGTCGTCACGCATTCAGAAAATGAACAATTTATTCAGTCATTTGATTATGTAGTAGAGTTACGGGATGCTCACTTGCAAATGATAACTACCGATGAAGCAACCCACAAAAAAATACCCGTCAGTGGGTAGCTGACGGGAAAGGGAGTAAAAAATGAAAAAGTGTTTTGTTAGGGTTGTTTATTGGGATGAGTATAGATTAACCAAAAGATGTGAACAAATCGTGACGAAAATGTTTCAAAAAATAAAAATTTGTTTTTAATCAAAAAAAATACCCGCCAGTGGGTAGCTGGCGGGAAGGAGTTAAAAATGAAAAAGTGTTAGTTAGGGTTGTTTGTTGGTATGCTTATATAGTAAGGAATAAATGTGAATAAATTGTGACGAAAGTCTTGGAAAGTTGTTAAGATTAGTTTAGAAATCTAAAGATTCAGATTGGCGGCAGAGAAGGTGTCGCCGTGTTCAAAATCACCGTACTGATAACCCCGTTCAAACCAAGCAACCCGTTGAGCAGATGTTCCGTGGGTAAAACTATCCGGCACAACATAGCCCTGTGCTTGTTTTTGCAAGGTATCATCTCCAATTTGGTTGGCAGCATACATCGCTTCTTCGATATCCCCTACTTCTAAAATCGGTTGCCCGTTATAGGTTTCTCCAGCAAGATATTTAGCAAAAGAACCGGCAAAATAATCGGCTTGCAATTCTTGACGGACACTGTATTTATTGAATTCCGTTTCAGAAAGTTGCTGGCGCAATTTTTCGATTTGCTGTGTGATTCCTAACTCATACTGGACATGGTGTCCGACTTCATGGGCAATGACATAAGCCATGGCGAAATCACCGGAGGCTCCGAATTGATTGGCTAATTCATCTGCAAAACTTAAATCCAAATAAACTTTTTGATCGCCGGGACAATAAAAGGGACCGATGGCTGAGCTGGCTTGTCCACAAGCTGAGCGAACACTGCCGGAATATAAGACAAGGGTTGGGTTCGTATAGGAACGCCCACTTTCTGAAAAAGCAGCGGTCCAGTAATCTTCCAAGTGAGCAAAAACAACGGAAGTAAATTCAGAGGTTTCCGAATCAGCGGCAGGATTGGCTTGCTGAACAATCGTCGTGTCGTAATTTCCACCGGCACCTTCACCTTCGAGAATAGAACCGAGGTCAACGTTGCCGCCGGAAAAAAGCAGCGAGAAGATGACTAGAAGCAACATTCCAATACCTCCACCGCCAAGAAGCTTTCCTGAAACTGGCGAGGAACTGCGGCGGTCTTCAACGTTTGAGCTGCGGCGATCGCCTTTCCAACGCATGTCATCACATCCTTTTAATGATTGATTGCAGAGCTTAGATTACGAAGTGTTTTATACAAAATAATAAATTGTTCGTCTTCTCCTGAATAATCCCATAAGAAAATGTTGATGTCTGGATAACTGTCTTTTAATAGCAAGGAAGAGCTGATAACAAGATCATAGGCGGATTTTTGCTGCCGATCATAGCGTTCGACGTCAACAAAATGCAGGTCCTCCAAAAATTGATACAATCCTTTGACCAGCAAGTAGTTGTGTTCTAGCGCAATACCTACTTTGACTTTTTTCGTGTGTTTTGCCCGATCATAGAAAGGAAGCAAGACATCTTTGAAAGCTTTGGTCATCAGTTCTTGTGTTTGTTCGGTGATATAGCCGGTTTCTGCGTTTTCATTTGTCGCTTTGTAGTCCGTAAAAAAGGCAGAGATTTTTTGTTCAATCTCCCGAATCGTGCCATCTTTTTTCCGTGGGGCAACCACTAGACGTTGGATGATTGGGAAGGGTTGTTTAAAAATGTAAAAAGCAAACGTAATGTTTATCAAGTTGCCCAAAATAATCGGCTGATCTAAAATCTGTGGCCGTTCGTTGAAAAAATTCTCTTTTGCAAAAGCAATGAAAGCAGTGACTAACGGATAAATCGGGTTTTCTCTTGTGGAAAAATCCTGGATTGTCTGCTGCAAAGTCGGATCATCTTCGCGGGTATAAAATGGCATAAAGTGAGCGAGAAAATAGATATAGCTGGTCTCTGCTTTGACTTGACGCGGTGCCAAGGAATCCCCAAAATGCTCTTTGAATTTTTTGAAATCATAATAAGGATTGTTCAACATCAAAAAATTATAGGCTTTGTCATACTTAACAAAATGTTTTTTTTCGATTCGAGAAAGGACGATTGCGGCAAAATAGCGCAGTTCCAATTGTCCCATGTACGTACGTGACAAAGGAAAATAATTGCCGAAATCTTTGACCAAGGCATCGGCTTTTTTTTCAGAAATGGCAAAAGGCCAGTCTAATCCCCGTGCCCCCAGCCAGACGATATTAAACAAAGCCAGCCGAACCAGCCGTTCATCGCCTACCATACTTGCTTCGGTGTAGGTGAAGCGGATGTTGAATTTTTTTAAATGACGTTTCAATTTGTCAATTTTACGAGAAACCGTTGACCGACTGGAGTGGTAACGGACACAAAAATCATCGATAGATGGATTTTCTTCGTTTAAAAAATAGAGAACAAATTGAAACGGAATCGAGCTTTTTAATAAATGATAGCGGTACTTATCGATGGTGAAGGATAGATTCAAACAATTCACTTTTCCGGCACCCACAAAAATCGACTGATAGTGAGGATCCAGCTCACTCAATTCTGCATCGATTTCTGTCAAGTCGATCACTGTTTGTTGGTAATTCAAGTTCATCTCCGTGGCAATTTGCGATACGGGATAGCTTGTCTGCCCCACCGACATCAGTTTTTTATATAATTGATATTTTAATAATGTGGTTGAATCCATTATTAATTCTTCGTACAACATAAAACACCCTCCTATAAACCTTACTCCCTACAAATATTGTACCGTTTTTTTTATTTGCTGTCAGTTGAAAACCTCGCGAAATGATCAAATACTGCAATTAATTTTCTTTTTCTGACCGTTTTGTCAAACTCAAAAGAATTCCAAGGAGAAAGCCCAGTCCTGCTGGTAAGATCCAGCCCATTCCGATAGCGAAAAAAGGCAGGTAGTTTTCAGCGGCAGAAAGTAAAAATTGTACGAAGGAAGTTTCTTTGATTAATGCAGGAGAAGCATTCAGCCCATCCAAAATCGAAGCAATCAGCGTGAAAGCTGTTGTCATTTGATAAACGATTTGATGGTGCCCAAACAACGGACTCAACAAGGCGAGTAAAATCAAGGTCATCGCCAGCGGATAAATAAACATCAAGACCGGTGTGGAAAATTCAATGATCTTTGTTAAGCCAACATTGGCAAAAATGCCCGGTAAAATACTGGCAACTGCGATAAAAAGTTGATAGCTTCTACGGGGAAACAATTCGACAAAGGTTTCAGCAAAGGCGGTAATCAATCCAATTGCTGTTTTTAGACAAGCAGTGATTACAATCAAAGCCAAGAGAAAACTTCCCGTTCGTCCCAGATAGTGATTGGCGATTTGTGCCAATGCCACACCGCCATTTTCACTAATAGGAAATTTTCCTAAACTCATGGTTCCCATGTACGCTAGCAAGGTATAGATGATTCCCATCAATAAAATACTGATGGAACCGGATTTTACCGTATCAATAGCAATCGTTGCCGGTTTTGTAACCCCCATCCCTTTAATAGTGGTAACAATAATAATCCCGAATGCCAAGGAAGCTAAGGCATCAAGGGTGTTGTAGCCTTGCGTAAAGCCGGTGAAAAAAGGATGAGTGTCGTAAGAAACTGCGACGTCAGCAGAAGAGACCGTACCCATCGGGTTTAAAAAGGCGAACAACAATAGAATGCCCAGCAATAGTAAGAATAGGGGATTTAAAAATTTTCCTACGTAATCCAGCAATTTTGTTGGTTTGCGGGAAACCCACCAAGCCAGTGCAAAAAAGAGTAGACTGAATACCGCTAAAAAAAGAGTATGAGATTCCTGTGGGACAAACGGAGCGACTCCGATTTCAAACGAGGTGGTAGCCAATCGAGGCAAAGCAAAAAAAGGACCGATTACAAGATAAAGCAAGATGGTAAAGACCATTGCATACTTTTTATTAATCCGGGTGGCTAAGTCATACAAGCCACTGCTTTGTGACATACCGATCGCCACGACACCAAGAAAAGGCAGTCCAATCCCAGTGATCAAAAAGCCCAAATTGGCAAAGAAAATATTCCCGCCGGCTTCTTGTCCCATGTGAACGGGAAAAATCAGATTTCCTGCACCAAAAAACAAACCAAACAGCATGGAACCGATGAATAAATAATCTTTAAACGTTAATTTTTTCTCCATTTTCTACCCCCTAAAAGAAATGTATTTCTCCAAAAATAGCAAAATTCTTCAATTTTCGCAAGAATTTTCTAAATTTTCTATACAAATAAGCGTTAATTGAACCCAAACTAAAAAGAACGCCTGAAATCATTTTAACAGATTTCAGACGCAAAGAGCTATTTCTTTTCGAATTTGAGGTAGTAGATACCTAGTAAAATAAGGAACCAGACTGGCGTGACCAGTGCGGCTAAACGGGTCTCCGGTGAAAGCAGCAAGACAACGAAAACAAAAAGCAAGAAGGCAAATATCAAAATATTGCTTAATGGATAAAACGGCATTTTGAAGGAATGATTCTTTTTGCCAATCATGCTGCGGCGATACTTCATGTGAGTAAAGACCAACACGCCCCAAACGAACAAGAAACATGTCGTGGCAATACTTGTTACGACCGTAAATACTTGATCCGGCATAAAAAAGTTTAATACTACGGCAACAAAAATTACCAATGCCGAGAAGAATAAAGCTTTTCCGGGAACTTTGTGGGTGGTCAACTTGGTGAAATTCTTAGGGGCACTGCCTTCTTGTGCTAAAGACAACAGCATCCGACCGGTACTGTAAATTGCGCTGTTACAGGCAGAAGCGGCGGCGCTCAAAACGACGACGTTGATCACCGTTGCAGCGACAGTGATTCCAATCTCAGAAAAAACTTCCACAAAAGGACTTTCGTTGGTTGCCAAACTATTCCATGGATAGATGGCCATAATTGCAAACAACGAACCAAGGTAAAAGAGAATAATCCGAATCGGAATATTATTGATGGCTTCCGGCAAAACTTTTTTAGGATTTTCCGTTTCTCCGGCAACTAACCCCACGAGTTCGATGCCCACGAAGGCAAAGGTCACCATTTGAAACGAAAGGATGAAGCCTTTTCCGCCTTTTGGAAACCAACCGCCGTGGCTCCAAAGATTTGAGACTTGAACCGGACCGGCAGAAGTTTGAAAGCGAGTCACGATCATGTAACCGCCGATGGCAATCAAGGCGATGATTGCCACGACTTTGATCAGGGCAAACCAAAATTCCAATTCACCGAATAACGAAACGGCAATCAGATTTAAGGAAAGGAGCAGAGCAAGGGCGATGATTTCCGGTAGCCATTGTGGAATTGTAGGGAACCAATACTGCACATAAAGGCCCATTGCAGTCAAATCCGCCATTGCAATCGAAATCCAGCAAAACCAATAGGTCCAGCCGGTGATAAAGGCCCATTTTTTTCCTAAATATTCAGCAACAAAATCTAAAAACGAGTGATTCTCTACATTTGAAAGCAGCAACTCTCCTAAAGCCCGCATAATCAAAAAACAAATTCCGCCGGTAATCATATAGGCAAATAAGATGGAGGGACCTGCCAATTGAATCGATTTACCTGATCCTAAAAACAACCCGGTACCGATCGCTCCGCCAATCGAAATCAATTGGACGTGACGATTTTTCAGCCCGCGTTCTAATTCTTGTTTCTTTTCCATAGTTTTTTCATCCTAACATTTTGTCATACCTGCCATTTTAGCGAAATTTTCTGAAAATTTCAATCAGAATCGTGAATTCGTTAAAATCTACAAAAAAATCGGCTGATAGATAATCAGCCGATAAAATGGTTATCTTTCTTTTAATACCCGATGTAAAAATTCTTTGGTTCGTTCTTCTTTCGGATGAACAAAAATGTCTTCTGGCGTTCCTTCTTCGGCAATGACCCCTTTATCCATAAAGATCACTCGATCAGAAACTTCTTTGGCAAAGCTCATTTCATGGGTCACAATCAGCATGGTCAATCCGGTGTGTGCCAAATCATCCATGGTTTTAAGAACTTCTCCCACCATTTCCGGATCAAGAGCAGAAGTCGGTTCATCAAAAAGCATAACATCCGGTTCCATTGACAGCGCGCGGGCGATTGCCACCCGTTGTTTTTGTCCACCGGAAAGCTGTGACGGACGAGCATCGACAAACCGTTCCATCCCGACTTTTTCCAAGTTTTCTAACGCTACTTGTCGCGCCGCAGATTTGTTTCTTTTCAATACAGTAGTTTGTCCGGACATACAGTTTTCCAGAACGTTCATATTATTGAATAAATTAAAGGATTGGAAAACCATCCCCAAATTTGTGCGGTATTTTGACAAGCTGTAATCTTTGCCTAAGACATTTTCTCCTTTATAAAGAATGTCGCCGCCAGTAGGTTTTTCCAGTAAATTGATGCAACGTAAAAGGGTAGATTTCCCGGAACCAGAAGAACCGATGATCGTTACCACTTCTCCTTTGTTGACTTTCAGATTGATATCTTTTAACACTTCATTTTCACCAAAGCTTTTTTGCAGGTGATTGATTTCGATAATTGTATTCGACATGTGCTGCCTCCTCATTCTTAGGCAGAAAAGTTCAACCGATTTCTGCCGGTAATCTTGTCTCGCTTTATTTTTCTTGGGGAAGAACTTCTTCTTCATCTAATTGAACATAAGAAGCTGGACCATCGATCCGTTTTTCCACCAGACGCAAAATCCGAGTGATCGTAAAGGTCATCACAAGATAAATGATACCGATGATCGTAAAGACTTGGAAGAATTGGAAGTTCGCACCTGAGGCGGAATTTCCTTGGAAGAACAGGTCAGCAACACCAATAACACTTAAAACGGAAGTATCTTTAATATTGATTACAAATTCATTTCCGGTTGCCGGTAAAATGTTTCGTAAAACTTGCGGCAAAACAACTTTGCTCATGGTTTGATTATGGGTCATTCCGATGGCTTGCGCCGCTTCAAACTGTCCTTCATCGACTGCGAAAATTCCTCCCCGAACGATTTCGGACATATAAGCACCAGTATTGACGGAAACGATCAGCAAAGCAGCAACGGTTTTGTTTAAATTCAAGCCAAAGGCCAATGCCAAACCGTAGAAGATAACCATTGCTTGTACCATCATGGGGGTTCCTCGGAAAATTTCAATGTAAAGAGACAATAGCCAGTTAACGATTTTTTGGAAAATAAAAGTCAGTTTATTTTCCGATTTCGGTACGGTCCGGAAAACGCCAATCAGCAAACCAATCGTTGTTCCAGCAATCGTACCAAACAGCGCTACGCCCAAGGTTAATAGGGAGCCTCGTAAGAACAACATGCCGTATTGGCTGAGGATTTTTTTGAAATCCCCTAAAAGTCCCGCATCTTCTTCGCCTTTATCTGTAGCGGCAGGTTGATCTTTGATGGCTTGATCCATTGTTTCAATTCGAGTGGCTGAAGAAATTCCAGCTAAAATCCCGTTGACCTTTGCTACATCCGGATCGCCTTTACGCATTCCGACAGCGATTTGAACGTCTTCTGGATTGGTTTCAAATCCTTGTCCATCTTCAAACTCGATCATTTTCATTTTTTTATCAACACTCTCAGCGGTGATACCTTCTGGACGTTCGCTGACATAGCCATCGATCACACCGGAGGATAAGGCAGTTCGCATGGCAGAGAAATTATCCATCGCCTGTTCTTTTTTAACATCAGGAATTTGATCGATCACATTGTAATGGAAAGTATTTAATTGGGCGGTCAGTGCTGCACCGGCAAAATCCTCGATACTTTTTGCGTCTGCATATTTGCTGTCAGCTTGCGTAACAATAACCAATTGAGACTCGTAATAGGGGTCCGTAAAATCAATTTCTTTTTTTCGTTCCGCTGTTGGAGACATTCCGGCGATGATTGCATCGATTTTTCCTGATTGTAGGGCAGGTGCTAAGCCATCCCATTTGATTTGTTGAATGACTAATTCTTTTCCTAATCCTTCAGCAACTTTTTTGGCAATTTGGACATCATAACCGCCTGCATAGGCTTGTTGCCCACTGATTTTCACTGCACCATTGGCATCCGTTTGCTGGGACCAGTTGAAGGGAGCATACCCTGCTTCTAAACCTACTCGAAATTCATTTTCAGGTGTTTTTTCATCTGCCAAAGCGGTTAAGGTTCCCCCTAATCCAATGATTGACAAAATGAACGCAAATAATACTGTTACCGAAACCTTTTTTTTCATAACTTTCTCCTTTTTTCCATTTTTTTGAACGAGATAAAGGGTATCAATTGCTGGCATCGTCGAAAAAAAAGACAGCCGTACCCTATGAAAAGGAACGGCTGTGGACTGACTGGTGATTAGTCGACAAGCCTCTCACAAAAACATAGCGCATCTTAGCAAGTTGCTAAGACAGTCCGCAAGCTATTGACTTGCGTCCCAACAAATAAACCAAGCAAAGATTTATTCATTTCGGCGATGTTCCCTAGTCCTGTTTCTGCGCATTTGCTTTGCTCCACAGGGGTAATGAACCTCGCGACCTCTACCTCAGTGAATGAGGCATCTCGTATTCAGTTGTTTCGTACACCTAAAAGACTACCCGAATAAAAAGGGCTTGTCAATCGATTTGCGTATAAAAACGCAAGAAATATTATAGTGATGGATGCTAATCCTTTGTCAGAATAGTTTTACATTGGTAGTGTTGATAATTATGCATAAAAATTGCATATAAAAAAACAAGCGAAACAAATCTTCCGCTTGTTCAAAAGTCTAAGCTGCTTTAGCTTTAGGTTCACGACCTAAAATTGCTTGAACAACAGTCAAACCGATCAATAATCCTAGAATCAAATAAATCAGGCTTGAATATTGTGTGATGCCCCAACCCCATGTACGATAAACGGCTAATGAGATCGCCAACACGATAGCTGCGATTACGTTGAACAAACCAAATGCCCAAAGATTGCCATTTTCTTTGCGAGCTAGATAAAAAATTGAAAAGAAGACGCTCAATGCTAACCAAGCGATACAAACAAGAATGATTGCCCAGTAAATAATAAATGGTACCATATAGATTCACCTCACTTTTATTCCATGGTCATTTTACCACGTTTTCCAAAGGGTGTCATGAGGGGATCGGTGAAACCTGCAAGAAGTTAAAAAATTGATTGACGATTTCGATGCTTTAGGATAGTTTTTAAGAGATAAATTGAAAAAAGGGAGTGTTTGGTATGTGGTTTGCTTCGGCGATCATTACGATTTTAGCGTGGGGGGCAGCAGATCTTTTCTACAAAAAAGGCAATCAGGAAGCAGATCGCCACAGTGCGATGAAAACCACGATCATGGTGGGGCTGGTCATGGGTCTGCACGTGCTGTTTTATTATGTGGTCTATCAAGGAATCAGCTATGATTGGAAAAATCTGTTGCTGTATTTGCCGGTTTCTGGCATGTATATTTTATCAATGGCAATCGGTTATTTCGGGTTGCGTTACATTGAAGTATCCATTTCTTCTCCTATCAGTAATTCTTCTGGTGCAGTGACTGCCGGATTGGGCTTTTTGATTATGGGCAATCGCATCAATGGTATTCAGTTGGCAGCAATTCTGTTGATATTGGTGGGGATTTTGTTACTGTCGATTTTTGAGAAGCAGCAAGATGATGCCGAATTGGTGGCAGAAGGGGTCCGTGTTGAGAAAAAATATCGGATCGGTGCGATTGCGATTTTGTTTCCCATTTTATACATGGTGATTGATGGACTGGGTACATTTTTAGACAGCTATTATTTGGAATACAAAAAAATCATGCCGGAAGATCAGGGTTTGATGAGTTACGAATTGACTTTCTTTATTGTGGCGCTCCTTTTATGGGCGTATTTGGAAATCGTGAAAAAAGAAAGTGTTCTTGTTTTTCGGGAGCGGGATAAGGGGATTGCGGCTTTGCTTGAAACGTTGGGCCAATTTTTTTATGTGGGAGCGATTTCCACCAAAGAGGCGGTTACTGTAGCACCTGTGATCTCAGCCTATGCCGTAGTTTCTATCCTTTTAGGTCGAATCTTTTTAAAAGAAAAATTAACTGCTAAGCATTATCTTGTGATTGCCGCAATTATGATTGGTATCATGATTTTAGGATTTTATGACGCCTGATAAAAAGAAATAGTTCTTCTGAAATAAGCCGTATCCAATGGGGGACGGCTTATTTAGGCAGATTCATTTACAGGAAAAAACGGCGATGGTAGGGTAGAAGAGAGACGTTGCGAAGCCAAAAAACGGGAGGAAGACGAATGAAAACAATCCTGCTAGTGGGTATTTTAGGCATAGTATTTCTAAGCGGCTGTAGCAATCAACCGATCCAAGAGTCAAGTTCTACGGAAATGACCAGTGAATCCTTGTCAACCGCACCTTCCACCACTGAGAGTGAAGAAACCGAAGAAATCACCGTTTTAGCAGAAAATTTGACGATTCCCTGGGCAATTGAAAAAAACGGCGAAACATTTTATGTCTCCGAACGTGGCGGCACTATTGCAAAAATCACCGATGGGAAAGTAGAACGGCAAAAAGTGGATTTAGCCGAACCCCTGTCTGATGCAGCCGAAGCTGGCTTTATGGGATTTGTTTTGAGTGAAGATTTCGACGAATCACAAACGGCTTACGGATATTATACCTATGAAAATAGTGCAACCTTTAGTCGTGTGATTCAATTGAAACTGGAAGAGAATCAGTGGAAAGAAACAAATGTTCTTTTGGATCAAATTCCAGCAGGGAGTTTTCATCATGGTGGACGTTTAAAAATCGGTCCGGATAAAAAATTATACGCCACAGTCGGTGATGCGTTGGATGAAGAACGTGCACAAGAGGAAACTTCATTGACGGGTAAAATTTTGCGGATGAACTTGGACGGATCGATTCCTGAAGACAATCCGTTTGCTGATTCCTATGTTTACAGCTATGGTCATCGTAACCCGCAAGGTCTGGCGTGGGGGGAAGATGGGCAAATATACGCCAGTGAGCATGGTGATTCTGCCAATGACGAAATCAATGAGATTGAGGCTGGAAAAAATTATGGTTGGCCGGTGATCCAAGGAAATCAGACACAAACCGGAATGAGAAAGCCGTTGTTTACTTCCGGCAGTGACCAAACATGGGCCCCTTCAGGAATGGCTTATCACGAAGACAATCTTTATGTAGCAGCGTTGCGGGGAACGGCCGTGTTGGAAGTGAATTCACCGGGCAAGAAGGTGACGGAACGTTTGACCGAGTACGGGCGCATTCGCGACATCTATATTATGGAGGACCAATTGTATTTTGTTACAAATAATTCTGACGGTAGAGGAACCCCGAATGAAAATGATGATCGCCTTGTGCAGGTTCCTTTGACGAGACTAGCTACTGAGTAACAAAGAACCAACTAAATGGAGAACCAAAAAGTCGGCAGAATTTTTGTCGATTTTTCTTTTTTTATCTGTATCTTTTTTTAAGAAACGGTATACTAAAAGAAGAGGTGATTCAAGATGGAGAGTCAGTTAGAACAGGCGGCAGAAAAGATCCGTCAAGCGAAAAAAATCACGTTTTTAACAGGTGCCGGTGTCTCCACGGCATCAGGGATTCCCGATTACCGTTCACTGCAAGGGGTTTACCACGGAATGGAACGTCCGGAATATCTGTTGAGCCATGAATGCATGCTGCGGGAACCAGAAAAATTTTATCACTTTGTTTTACATCTCTATCATCCGGAGGCACAGCCAAATGTCATCCATCAAAAAATCACGGAACTAGAACAAACAAAAGAGGTATGGACAGTTTCGCAAAATATTGACGGGTTGCATCGCAAATCCGGCAGCCAAAAATTAGTCGATTTTCATGGAAGCCTGTATCACTGTTTTTGCCGAAAATGCGGTCAAACGGTGCCTTGGCAGGAGTATTTAAAATCAGATCGTCATGCAACTTGTGGCGGACAGCTTCGCCCAGATATTGTTTTGTATGGAGAAGGTTTTTCAGATGAGACCTTGCAGCAAGCAATTGACGCTGTTGCTAACGGGGAGTTGCTGGTGGTTGTAGGGACGACTTTTCAAGTACATCCTTTTTGCGACTTGATTCATTATCGTCAAAAAAATGCCGAGATTTTGGCAATCAATCAAACAAATTTAAGAATGGATGCCCCCTTTACCATGGTGAAAAGTACCGGTGAAGCGGTATTCCAGCTTATTTAATGGAGGAAACGAAATGAAAACAGAAAAAGAAAAAATGATTGCCGGCGAATTGTATTTTGCCGAAGATCCGGTATTGGTTACTGAACGAAAACATTCTCGGGAGCAAATGCATCTGATTAATCATGAATTAGATGGCGATATCCGCAGTCAATTATTGAAGGAAACGTTTGGCCATGTTGCAGGGAAAATCTACATGGAACCAACTGTTGCCTTTGATTATGGCTACAATATCTCAGTAGGAAAAAATTTCTACGCAAATTTTAATTGCACTTTGTTGGATATTTGCCCAATTACGATTGGGGATGCCTGCATGATTGGTCCTAATGTACAATTACTGACGGCTACCCATCCACTAGAACCGGTGAAACGCAACAGCGGACTGGAAAGCGGCAAGCCCATCACGTTGGGAAATAATGTGTGGCTTGGCGGCGGCGTGGTGATTATTCCCGGGGTGACGTTAGGTGACAATGTTGTTGTCGCAGCCGGCAGTGTCGTGACAAAATCATTTGGAGACAACGTGGTGCTGGGAGGGAATCCCGCTAAAGTTATCAAACGGATTGAAACAGAAAAAACGGAAGAACCTTTGACCATTCAACGAAAAAAAATTGATACCTTGGACCGCAAAATCGCCCAATTATTAGAAGAACGAATGGATGCGGTGGCAGAAATCGGCGCAATCAAAAAACAAACAAATACCAACGTGTTAGACAGCAAGCGAGAAGAAAAAGTGCTGGACAATGTGCGTCAAGCAGTCAACAACCCAGCTTATCGGGAAACTATCCAACATTCTTTTGAAGATATCATGAAACATTCCCGTGCATATCAGGCACAAATCAAAGGAGCTGAATGATTTGGAGGGAACTTTGCGGCGAGAAGAAATTTTGAAACAATTACAGGTAGCTGAAAAACCAATCAGCGCAAGTAAATTTGCTCAACAGTTCGGTGTCAGTCGTCAAATCATCGTAGGAGATGTCGCGCTGATGCGGGCAGCAGGGGCGGCGATTATTGCTACTGCCAGAGGATACAAATTTCAAAAAGAGGGAATCGGAAAAACGACTAAAATTGCCGTGCAGCACGATGCTTCTCAGATTCGTGAAGAATTTGAAACGATTTTGGCATTTGGTGGTGAAATCATCGATGTCATCGTGGAACATGAGCTTTACGGCGAATTAGTCGGTGGTCTTTACATTAAAAATGAAAAAGACATCGCTGATTTTCTCAAGAATTATCAAAAAACCAATGCCAGCCTGCTGTCTGAACTGACAAATGGTATCCATCTGCATACCATTTGCTATCAAAAAGAGGAAGATTTGGTCAAAATCAAACAGGCGTTGGCAGACAAAGGAATTTTATATCAGGAAAATTAAGTGAAAGCCAATATACGTAAAAAAGCTGCCGAATATTCGGCAGCTTTTTTGTTCTGTAGCTTATTCGATGACCAATACACCTTTTTCAATAGCGAAAGGATTTTTTTCGTTGATATGATCGTAAAACATTACACCGTTTAAATGATCGATTTCATGTTGAACAACGATTGCTTCGTAATTTTTCAACCGGATTTTTTGTTTTTCCCCTTTTTCGTTGGAATAGCTCACGGTTACACGGGCATGACGAACAACGTAGCCGGGCACCTCGCGATCCACGGACAGACAGCCTTCGCCATCTCCCAAACAAGCACTTTGGACCGAATGGCTCAAAATTTTAGGGTTGTACATGACGGCACTTAAAACAGGCTCGGAACTTTCTGGATCTTCTGATGGCACGTGCACCGCAATGATCCGTTTTGAAATATCCAGTTGTGGTGCGGCTAAACCGACCCCGCCCCGTAACGCCAATTCTTCTGCTTTTACTGGGTCTTGACTATTTTTCAAAAACTCCAGCATATCATGTCCTAATTGAATTTCTTCATCAGTAGGAGGTAAAGGGACTTCTTTTGCAACTTCTCGTAAAGTTGGATTACCTTCCCGAATAATATCATCCATTGTTATCATGTATCTTCCACCTCTAGGATTGTTTTCTTGATTATTGAATAGTTTAACACAAAATTTTTATGCAAGGCAAAACGTTATGAAAATCTTTACGGATTTTAAACGCTAGTGAAATGATATTTCATACATTTGTATAAATAATAGAAAAATCATTGCTTTTTTTGATGGGGTGAAGTATACTTTTAACCGATGAAGATGATTTAAAACGTTTTATTGTTTAAATAGAAGATAGAGGTTAATCAGACAGAGAAGAGTGGATGAAAATGAATACGATAGATCTAGAGAAGCTGACTACTGAACAGCGAAACCCTAAATCGTTAAGGCTAGACGAAATGTCAATTTCACAAGCATGCGAGCTTATGAATCAAGAAGATCAAACCGTTGCTTTCGCTGTTGAAAAAGAATTAAGCAATATTAAACAAGTAATTGAAAAGGTTATTTTTTCCTTCAATAATGGGGGGCGACTGATTTATATGGGTGCCGGAACGAGTGGGCGGCTGGGAGTTTTAGATGCAGCCGAATGTGTGCCGACCTTTGGGGTTGATCCAAGTATGGTGGTCGGATTGATTGCCGGTGGAGAAAAAGCAATGACCTTAGCAGTCGAAGGGGCAGAAGATTCCAAAGAATTAGGTGGTGAAGATTTAAAAAATCTGGCACTTACGAAAAATGATTTGGTAATCGGGATTGCCGCTAGCGGCCGCACACCGTATGTGATCGGTGGATTGGATTATGCAACGACTATCGGTGCAACAACAGCTACGATTTCCTGTAACAAAAATGCAGAAATTTCTAAACATGCCCAATTTCCTATTGAAGTAGATTGTGGACCGGAATTTCTAACTGGCTCAACACGATTGAAATCAGGTACAGCCCAAAAACTGATCTTGAATATGATTTCGACAATCTCTATGATCGGTATCGGAAAAGTTTATAATAATCTGATGGTTGATGTGAAGCCGACAAATGAAAAATTGGTTGAACGCTCCAAACGAATCATTATGCAGGCGACAGAAGCTGATTATGACACGGCAGCAAAATATTTTGAAGCGGCAGAACAAGACGTTAAATTGGCAATTGTGATGATTTTAACCAACAGCAGTAAAACCGAAGCAGCTGCCAAACTGAAGTATGCCAACGGTTTTGTGAAAAAAACATTATAAAAGATGATGTGAAAAAATATCGACCTCAGATTTGGGATCGATATTTTTTGTTATAAAAATTTTTCGCGAAAAACATCGATGATTTCGCGAGAACGGTTGATTTTTTCTGCATTTTCATTGTTTCTGCTGATGAATAGATAGAACAAAATATCTACCGCTAAAAAGTGTGCAATGATCGAATTTGTTGCTGCACTTCTACGGTCTGATTCTTTGGGACGTGAGACTTGAATGGCTACATCTGCCAGCTTGGACAAAGGGTTATTGCCAAAACGTGTCAAGGAAATAACCGGAATCTTCAATTTTTTAGCATACTCAGCATAGCTAATGATTTCAGGTGTTTGTCCGGAGTTTGAAATCAGCCAAAGGACAGAAGTTTCTTGATTGTTAACCAGCTGAGGTAGAAGATTATTATAGTTGTTTTCGATGCGAATTGATTTTCCGATTCGTCCCCACTTTTGCAAAATATCTTCAGCAACCAATTCAGAGGCACCTACGCCGGCTAAGAAAATTTTTTCCTTTGCTTCCAAAAGAGTGAGTGCGGCTAACAGGATCTCCTCACTAAGAATGTCAGAAGTTTCCTGAATCGTGATTTGGGCATTATGACTCATTTTAGTTTTGAGAATCTCAATGGATTCACTAGGATCAACATCCGAATAACCGGTTGAATTGATGGGCTGATGGATTTCTGTAGAAAGCTGAATTTTAAAATCTGTTAAACTTTGATAACCAATTTTTTTTGCAAAGCGAACCACAGTAGGTGCACTAATTTTGGTCGCAACAGCCAATTGTTCAGCTGTCATTGCAGGCACCTTTTCTGGATTTTGTTTTATATAATGGAACAATTTTTTTTCCGAAGCAGAAAGTTCATTTTGAATACTTTCAATTCGAGAAATAACGCTCATATGCTCACCGACCTTTATGTTCATTTATCAACTATTATAGCATACAAAGGAAATTTTCCGGATTGAAAATACGCTTACTTTTGTTGTCTCAGCAAGAAAAACTTGCTTTTTTTCAACGAATCAAGTAAAGTAAGCTTGTGCATTATGCACCACCTGTCACTTGGTTTGGCGAATCACCAACGCGATACTCAGTTATAGGGAGAATTTTTTAGGAAGAGGTGAAAAACATGGCAATTTCAAAAGAACGTAAAAATGAAATCATCAAACAATACGCCCGTCATGAAGGAGATACTGGTTCTCCAGAAGTACAAATCGCTGTATTGACTGAAGATATCAACCACTTGAATGAACACGCACGCGTCCATAAAAAAGACCACCATTCTTATCGTGGACTTATGAAAAAAGTTGGTCACCGTCGTAACTTGTTAGCTTACTTACGTAAAACTGACGTTCAACGTTACCGCGAACTGATCCAAGCTTTAGGATTACGTCGTTAATCAAAACGCTAAAAGTGAGATTCACACGAATCTCACTTTTTTTGCTACGAATTTGTTTTTTCGATTCTAGTCTGTGGTGAAGGACGGAATGAAAAATAACTACAAAAAAAGCATTCTGTGAATCGTGGTACGGCTTACTACTAACCAAATGAAAGAAGTGAAAGTGTCACTGTTTTCATTTGTTTAGTAGCAGCCCGCTGTTCACAGGGAAGGAGCATTTATGACAAAGCAAGTATTTAAAACAACTTGGGGCGGACGTCCCTTGGAAGTAGAAGTTGGTCAATTAGCCAAGCAGGCAAATGGTGCCGTATTAGTTCGTTATGGCGATACCGTCGTATTAAGTGCCGCTGTTTCCTCAAAAGAAGCAAAAGACACAGACTTTTTCCCACTGACAATCAACTATGAAGAAAAAATGTATGCTGTCGGTAAAATTCCTGGAGGATTTATCAAACGGGAAGGCCGCCCAAGCACAGAAGCAACATTGACTGCTCGTTTGATCGATCGTCCGATTCGACCAATGTTTGCCGAAGGATTTCGTAATGAAGTACAAGTAACTAATATCGTGATGAGCGTGGAACAAGATTGTTCTCCAGCGATGGCAGCGATGTTAGGGTCATCATTGGCATTATCAATTTCAGATATTCCTTTTGACGGACCAATCGCCGGCGTTGAAGTTGGTCGTGTGAACGGTGAATATATTTTGAACCCCACCGTTGAACAAGATGGCGTGTCAGATATCAATTTGACAGTTGCCGGAACGAAACAAGCCATCAACATGGTAGAATCCGGTGCACAAGAAGCTTCAGAAGAAGAAATGCTGGGAGCATTGCTCTTTGGCTTTGACGCTATCAAAGAATTGGTGGCTTTCCAAGAAGAAATCAAAGCAGCAGTCGGCAAAGAAAAAATGACAGTAACTTTACTACAAGTCGATGAACAATTGAAAAAAGATGTTTATGAAGTATATTACCCAATCATGAAAACTGCCGTACTGACAGAAGAAAAATTAGCACGGGAAGATGAAATTGAAAAGGTAAAAGAAACCGTCAAGGAAGTTTATGCCGAAAAATTTGCCGGTGATGAAAATGAAGGTCAATTAACAAAAGAAATCAAACAAATTGCGGAAGATCTTGAAAAAGATGTCGTTCGTGAATTGATTACGATTGATAAAATTCGTCCTGATGGCCGTAAATTGGATGAAATTCGAGCATTGGATTCTGAAGTCGGTTTATTGCCTCGGGTTCACGGATCAGGTCTCTTCACTCGTGGACAAACGCAAGCCCTGTCTTCTTGTACCTTAGCACCCCTTGGGGAACATCAAATTATTGATGGCTTAGGCGTTCAAGATTTCAAACGGTTTATCCATCATTACAATTTCCCACAATTTTCTGTTGGGTCAACCGGTCGTGCCGGTTCTCCAGGTCGTCGTGAAATTGGTCATGGTGCATTAGGTGAACGAGCATTGGCACAAGTGATTCCATCAGAAGAAGATTTCCCTTACACAATCCGTTTAGTTGCAGAAGTATTGGAATCAAATGGTTCCTCTTCACAAGCAAGTATCTGTGCGGGAACTTTGGCATTAATGGATGCAGGGGTCCCAATCAAAGCACCTGTAGCTGGTATTGCAATGGGACTTGTTTCCGATGGTGAAAATTATACGATTTTAACGGATATCCAAGGACTAGAGGACCATTTAGGCGACATGGACTTTAAGGTTGCCGGAACAAAAGACGGTATCACTGCGTTGCAAATGGATATCAAAATCCAAGGAATTACAGAACAAATCTTAAAAGAAGCTTTGGCACAAGCGAAAAAAGCTCGGATGGAAATTTTGGCACAATTAACATCAACTCTTGCTGAACCACGGAAAGAATTGAGCCAATACGCACCAAAAATTGAAATGATCCAAATCGAACCTGCCAAAATCAAAGATGTTATTGGTAAAGGCGGCGACACGATCAACGGAATCATTGAAGAAACAGGCGTTAAAATCGATATCGATCAAGAAGGAAATGTTTCGATCGCTTCAGCAGATGCTGAAATGATCAAAAAAGCCATCAAGATCATTGAAGATTTAACCAAAGAAATCAAAGTCGGTGAAGTTTACTTAGGTAAAGTTGTCCGCATTGAAAAATTTGGCGCTTTTGTCAACTTGATCAAAGGAAAAGATGGATTGGTTCATATTTCCCAATTGGCAAATGAACGGGTCAACAAAGTCGAAGACGTCGTGAAAGAAGGCGACGAAATCCTTGTGAAGGTAACAGAAATTGACAAGCAAGGACGGGTAAACCTTTCCCGCAAAGCATTGTTGAAGGAAGAAAATAAAGACGAGAAGTAAAATAGGAAAGAGAAGAGCAAGTTACGGCTCTTCTCTTTTTAATTGTACTTTTTGAGTCGCGATAAACTGTTTATACCAGTAAAAGCTGTCTTTTTTATAGCGTTTGTAGCTACCATTTCCGTGATTATCAGCATCGACATAGATCACGCCATAACGTTTCGCCATCTCACAACTTCCGGCAGAAACGATATCAATAATTCCCCATGCCATATAAGCTTCTATTCCAACGCCTTCTTCTTTTGCTTTGATTATTTCTTTAAAATGTTTTTCAAAATAATCAATTCGATACGTATCATGAATTGCTAGATCTTCTAAGACATCTCTTGCTCCAAAGCCATTTTCAGAAATAATCACCGGTTTCTCATAACGATCATAGACTTTATGCAAAGTAGTGCGAATACCGAGCGGATCAATTTGCCACCCCCATTCGCTAGCTTGTAAGTAGGGATTTTTGTGAGTGGCAACCAAATTTCCTGCTTGTTGTTCACTTGTTTCATCGATGGTACAAATACTTGATGAATAGTAAGAAAACGAAACAAAATCAGCTGTAAAGTTTTTCAATAATTGACGATCTTCATCAGTAATCGTTAAGTGAACGTGATGCTCCCTAAAAAATTTTTCCATGTAATAGGGATAACTTCCCCTTGCTAAAACATCCATACAAAACCATTGATTCACTTGTTCATCTAAAACAAGCTTTAGGTTATCTTCAGGTCTTGGAGTCAATGGATAATAGCAAAAACAGGCAATCATACAACCAAATTTTCCAGATACATTCATTTCTCTACCTAATCTTATTGTTTTAGCGCTGGCCACAAATTGGTGATGCAGTGCTTGAAATACCTCAGTATAATCGTAACTATCATCAGATTTTCTCAGTACTCCTACACCGTTAAATGGGCTGAAATATCCAGCATTTATTTCGTTAAAGGGAAGATAATAATCAATCATGTTTCCCCAATGACTAAATATAGTTTCGACTAATCGCAGATAGAAATCGATCAGTTTTTTATTTGCCCATCCACCATACGTTTCTACCAAATGGAGTGGCAAAGCATAGTGATTGATTGTTAAAAAAATTTTTATTTTAGATTTTTTAAGGTGTTTAAAAATATGGTCATAATACGCAATGCCTTCTTTGTTTGGAATCAATTCATCACCATTTGGGAATAAACGACTCCAGCTAATGGATAGTCGATAGATATCGACACCTAATTCTTCTAATAAATCCAAATCTTCGTCAACGTGGGTAATACCTAATGACCCTTTCCGGAAAGGATAGAAATTAATCGGATCTTTCTTTTTTGCTTCTTCAAGATCTGCTTGTTTTAGTAAACGAGTTGTAATCGTATTCGTACTTGTTCTAGGAAGATAGGCACGACAATCTTGGGTATCTAAGCCTTTTCGCAGATCTCCTTCATATTGGCTTGCGGAGGTAGCCCCGCCCCAAAGTATCTTATTCATGTTGTTTAGCTCCTTTATATAAAAAATTTGCAAAATATAAGAAATGAAAATTCAATTAGGTGTAAATATGTATTGAATTTTCATTTCATTTAAATTATACTATAAATGAAATGAAAGCGAAACCATCGTTATCATTTTAAAAGGAAGAAATCTATCTAGAACTTATTATATTATTCAGATTTCTTCAAAATTAGATAGGAGGAGAAAAAAATGTTAACAAAGATTACACAGTTTGTGGAACAGCACTTAGCCGGGCCGATGGAAAAGCTGGGCAGTCAACGTCATTTACGAGCAATTCGTGATGGTATTGTAGCAACTTTACCATTGATTATCGTTAGCTCATTTTTTATGATCGTTGCATTCCCACCAATCCCACAAGATTGGGGACTTTATCAATTCTTGTCATCAAATGCTGCAACTATTTTATTGCCATACCGGATGACAATGTTCATTATGTCACTGTATGCGGCGTTTGGAATCGGTCATAGCCTGGCACACTCGTATAAACTGGACGAGTTATCTGGTGGAATACTAGCTGCAATTGCTTTTTTGCTAACCTTTACACCAATTAATATTGCACCAGAAGCTGCAGAAGTTGCAGGTGTTTCGGGATTTGTTTTACCAATGACTTATCTTGGGGGCGGAGGAATGTTTGTCTGTATCGTGACATCTATTCTTGCCGTAGAAATTTATCGGTTGACAGACAAATCAAAATTCAAAATTAAAATGCCGGAACAAGTACCACCATCTGTTGCACGTTCTTTCGAGGCATTGTCACCAACTCTGATCATTATTTTAGGAATGTCCGTAATCACCTATTTCTTGGGATTTGATTGGCATACATTTATGGCAAAATTGATTGGACCGGTCGTGACAGCGGCAGATTCATTGCCAAGCGTGTTGTTGTTGGTATTCTTGATCACGTTTTTCTGGTCATTTGGTATTCATGGGGTATCGATTATTGGTTCAATTGCACGCCCATTATGGCTTCAGTTATTAGAAGGTAATACAACCGCATTAGCTGATGGAAAAGATTTACCCAATATTGCTGCAGAACCGTTTTACCAATGGTTTATTTGGATTGGTGGTTCAGGTTGTACGATTGGGTTAGCTATTTTACTTGCGTTTTATTGTAAGTCTGAGTATGCATCAAAATTAGGGAAGACAGCCTTTCTTCCTTCAGTTTTCAATATTAATGAGCCAATTATATTTGGAACGCCAATTGTTTTGAATCCTGTTCTGATCATTCCTTTCATTGTGGCACCGGTGGTTAGCGCTACAATTGCATGGGGAGCTACGAGTTTAGGATTAGTAAATAAAGTTACCGTTACTGCACCATGGACATTACCTGGTCCTATCGGTGCCTTCCTTGCAACAGGTGGGGATTGGCGTGCTGCCGTACTAAATGTTCTTTTGATTCTTTTATCTATCGTAATCTATTATCCATTCGTGGTTATTTATGATAAAGATCAATTAGAAAAAGAAAAAGGAGAACCAGTTACGGAATAATTAATAGTCATATTTAGAAGAGCAGGTGAATTCTTTTAACCTGCTCTTTTTATGGTACTATTTGAATATGATAGGTACTTTGATCAACCGTAAACCATATTTTTTAAATTTAACTTGATTGAGGGAATGAAAATGTTCGTACAGTTATTTTTTATACTAATCATTATTTTTATTTTAATCAGTGGAATAATTTCTGTTCAATGGTTGGAAAAAAATGGAAGAAATAAACATCACTGGTTTTGGGGATTTGCTTCACTACTTATCGTGTTGATTCCAGCAGTATTGTTTCCAAATCTAAATGTAGTGATACGATGGTCATCCTATAGTTTATGTTTGTATTTTGGAACTATATTTTTTGAGCAAAATCGACGTAGACGGGAGGCTAAAAAATCATGACAGATTATATTATCGGAGGAGATTGCGGCGGAACTAAATCTGTTTTTGCCGTCTATCGTACAGATGGGGAATTTTTATCAGAATTCACTCTGGGTGCTGCTAACCTGTTGGTACATACAGAATTAAGTCTGACAACTATTTTTCAAGGAGTAAAAAAAGCGATTACTGAGACAGAAGGTACTTGCAAGGGAATTGTTTTGGGCATCGCTGGACTAGATACATCGGGATTGGTAGAAATGCTTAGCCAAAAATTATCCGGGTTTAATGTTCCCGTTTATTTGATCAATGACGCAAAACTTTCTTTGTATGCAAAACATCATGCAAAAGATGGTATCTTATTGATTGCAGGAACGGGTTCTGTTGCATTTGCAAAATACCATAATCAATTTTATCGAACAGGCGGATGGGGACATTTACTGGGCGATGAAGGGAGTGCCTATTGGATTGCTAAAAAAGCATACCAGCAGATTGCTTATGAACTGGATCACGAAACTCACTTGAGTCTGTTTTCAAAAAAATTTGTCGAATGGTCTAAACAAGAAACACCAAATCAAACGATCCGTTCTTTCTACCAACAAAATAAGTCTGAAATAGCAAAAGCTGCACAGTTTGTCGCTACACAACAAGATAAACAAGCATTCTCTATCTTGGATGAGGCGGGTACTCTATTGGCTGATTTGGTAAGAATTTTAGTAGAAAAAATCCAGGCAGAGCCTAGAGAATTATCTTTGGCTTTCTCTGGCTCCGTTCTTGAAAAAAATCAGAGAATTGCGCAACGAGTAGAATCATTACTTAAACCACAAATCAAGCAGCTAAGGATAGCAGATGAAAGAATCACTAAAGGTGCTTGGTATTTTTGGAGGGAACAACAATGAGCTTAGCTGTTGGACTAATGAGCGGCACTTCTCTAGATGGTGTAGATGCTGCATTAGTCGATATAAAAGGAACACAGCAAAATTTGCGTGTAGAACTGCATGATTTTATCACAGTTCCTTATTCATCAAATCAACTGAGACAAATTAAAGATGTCATCGAAGAAAGAGAACTGACCATTCAAAAAGTTTCTGCATTGAATTTTTCTCTAGGTGAAAAGTACAGTGAGGTTGTACAAATGATTTGTCAAAAAAATATGTTGGACTCTGGAAAATTGTCTTTTGTCGCCAGTCATGGGCAAACAGTTTTCCATCAGCCGTTTCCAAGTGAAACATTTCAGCCTTCAACATTGCAGCTGGGGGATCCAAGTATCATGGCAAATCGCTTGAAGACAACGATTGTTTCTAATTTTCGGGAAGCAGATATGGCGGTTAAAGGACAAGGAGCGCCAATTGTACCTTATTCTGAATTTTTACTTTATCGGTCAACTAGTAAAAACCGAATTTTGCAAAATATAGGAGGAATTGGTAATTTAACACTGATTCCTGCAAATGCGGAATTAAAAGAATTAATTGCTTTTGATACTGGACCAGGAAATATGATTATTGATGGCTTAATGAAGCATTTTTATCATAAAAAGTTTGACAGGGATGGTGCTCGTGCGGCTAAAGGGAGAATAAATGATCAATTAGTTAAAGAATGGATGGATTTACCCTATTTTAAATTGCCTTATCCAAAAACAACTGGCAGAGAACTTTTTGGAAACGCATTCTTGAAAGATATTTTAAAAAATAGCGAAATAAAACCCGATGATTTAATTGCCAGTGCAACTTTTTTTACGGCAAAAAGTATCGCCTTTCATGTTATGCAGCTTGTAAATGATGAAACAGAGTTGATCATAGGCGGTGGTGGAGCATATAACAAAACGTTAGTATCTATGCTGAAAAACCTACTCCCCAACTTTATAAAAATTTTTGTCCAAGAAGATATAGGAATATCCTCCGAGGCAAAAGAAGCAATTGCTATGGCAATTTTGGGACAGCATACTTTAGCACATCTACCTTCAAATGTACCAAGCGCAACTGGAGCAAGCAATGAGGTGATTCTGGGAAGAATTACTCTCTTCAAATAAATTAGTAATTTCCTCCTACGCACTCAATCACCAAATCTGTGAAAGAAAAATTCCAAAAAATAGTCATCAGCATCCAAGATTTTGGAAAAAACCACGACTGTTATTATGGTATTTTTTTTTATGAGAGGTGAAAAAAATGTTTGACTGTTTATTAGAAGAAAGAGATCGGGTGTTAGTGAAAGTTTATCAAAAGTTGGCAGTGGAGAAAAAGTATTCTCTGGAAGATGCCGCCAGTGAGTGCCAGCATCCGGTCCGCTACATACGAGAAACTGTTAATGACTGGAGGGATAGTGGAAGTCATCTGCAAATCGGAATCGATGTGATAATCAAAAAAGAACATTTAGTGCTGCAAAAGGCGACGGGCTTTGATGACCGGTATTTTTTTGCCTTCTTACTCAAGCGGAGTATCAAAATACAGCTCTTAGAAAAATTATTGGAACATCCATCTTGGGGTGTGAGGGATCTTGAGAAGACGCTCTATCTGAGTCCAAAAATCATTCGCCGGCATTTTCATGAATTAGGCAAGCTGTTTAAATGGTACGGATTGACGGCCAGTTTTAAAAAACAGCCGGTTATTTGTGGCGCAGAGGCACAGCAACGTTTCTTTCGATTTCATATCCGGTTGCTGTTAGAACCGCCAAAAATGCCAATCACACCAGCCGCCTATTTTCAAATACTTGAAGAAATCAGTCGGAAACGGCGGCAACAAGGATATGCCATCGATCCAAACTGGTTTGATCGGAAGTTTATCAGCCAAATAAACGGGATTCCTGATTTTGAAATAAATGAACGAGGTTTTTGTTTTTTATGGCGGCAGTTGTTGGGAGTAGAAGAGATTTGGCCAATGGGAATCAGTGATGAATTACTAGGTGAGCAAAAAATCTATCCTCTCGATCAGCGTTATTCGTCCCGGAGAATTCGACAAAAAATCCTGCAAGATATTTTTCGCCTGCATTTGTTGTGCTACTTATTCAAAGGACCGTGTATCCACCAGCTCGCCCCCTTAAAAACATCACAAAAAAATCAGCAATTACTGACAGCCCTCAACGAACTTCTACCCTATCACGCACAATTATTGGTGAATCATCCAGAATTAGAGCTCGCCTATGAGACGGTTTTTCAACAACACCTTGAAAAATGAATCACGATAATGCAGAACAAAAAAATTCCAGCCAATAACATGACTGGAATTTTTTTAATTTGTTTCACTAGGCAATAAAATTGTTTGTCTAGTGCCATCATCATAAGCAAAAATTTCTTTTGGCAGGTCGGATGAATAAGGAAACGGCAAATCGATATCCATTTCTACCTCACTATCTTCTTGTGAAAAATGCATCGTGACTTTGCCATTTTTATTGATTAAATCAAAGGCAATCAAGTTATTTAAAGGAATCACTCCTTTTAAATCTAAATCAATAATGAACCAAATACTATCGATCAGCTCGCCGGGCATACTGGAAACAACGCCTACGGAAGCGTAACGACTGCGATTACTATCAAAGACTTCATACATTGTCCTGACCTCCTTGTAACATTATCATACTTCTATTATAGAAGAAATGAAAAAATGTTGCTCATTTGAACACTTATTTTACGATTGAGCCGCCAAAAATGCAACTAAGGAGCCAAAAGAAATTGGGTCGTTAATTAAATTTTAATCAACGACCCAATTTCAGGTAAAAAGAGTTAAACTAGCTTTCGTTTGTTATTCTGCTTCTGTTGAACCGATGACTTCTGGTTCAGCTGCTTCAGCAGTATCGTCTTCAGAAACTTCTTGTGCTTCCGTGATAGAAAGAACTTGTTCATCTGCATCTGTGACGATTGTGTAATCTTCATGACTTGGCAATTCTGCAACAGTCAAGGTACTGCCGATTTCAAGTGGTGTCACGTCTACTTCGATACGTTCTGGTAATTTATCAGGGGTTGCAGAAACCACAACAGTGTATAATGTTTGGTTCAAGACGCCGCCTGCTTTCACACCGGCTGCTTCGCCGACAAGCAAGATTTCTGCTTCTACTTCAGTTACTTCAGACATGTTTACTGACAAGAATTCGATATGGGTCAAATGTCTGTTAAAAGTGTCTGCTTGTGTTTGTTTTACTAGAGTATTGACTGTTTTTCCATCTAACTCCATTTTGATTACTGCATTTGCGCCATGTTCCCGCAAAATCTTGTCTAAGTCACGCGCAACAACAGAAATCGGTGTGCTTTCCACTTGATAACCGTTTACTACTGCAGGGACTTTTCCTTCGTGACGCAATTGATTACGCAACGAACGGGGACGAACTTCTCTCTTACTTACTTCTAATGATACTGCCATAACTTAATTCCTCCTAAAATTTTTCTGTCTGACGACATTCATTTTAAAAGCAAATCTCGCTAGTCTGCACATTGAGTGGTACGTGAGAACACGCAAAAGGGTAGCCGAAATACAGCTACCCAAGAAAGTTTTGGTTCAACTTTTCTCCACCAGGTCATAACGCTGTGTAGAAGAACTTTATTTACTTTACTCTCTAACCATAGGACGAATAATGAATTAAGTCAAGGATTTCGCAGATTTTGTGTTTTGCTGAGAATAAATTCGCGCTATAATGTGTCAGAAAGGAAAAAAGCGATGCGTTTAGACAAATTGATTGAAAAAGAGCTGAAAACCAGCCGTAAAGAGATGAAGCGGCTTTTTTTACTGGGTAAAGTAAGCGTTGATGGTCAGATTCAACGACGGGAAGCCCGCAATGTGGACAGTGATCTCCATCAGATTTTAGTGGATGGCAAGTCATTGGCGACGGATGAGGCCTATTATTTGGTAAATAAACCACAGGGCATCGTAACAGCTAACCAGGATGCACAGCACCAGACAGTTTTGGATTTACTTGCTGAAGCTGATCGCCGAGAAAAATTAGCTGCAGTAGGACGTTTGGATCGTGATACGGAAGGTCTGGTTTTTTTGACGACAAACGGACAATTGGCTTACGAATTACTTCATCCGGTGAAAAAAGTGACAAAATTTTATGAAGCAACAGTCAATGGACGGGTGACACAGGAAGATCAGCAGGCATTTCAACAAGGCATCGTGTTTCATGACGGGACCATTTGCCAACCCGCAGAATTAACGATTCTTTTTGCTTCTGATGAAAAAAGTACCATTCGCTTGGCTATCCAAGAGGGAAAATTTCATCAAGTGAAAAAAATGTTTTTGGTTCGTGGAAAAAAAGTGGTCTTTTTAAAACGGACGGCGATTGGACCGCTACGGTTGCCTGAAACTCTCGCACTGGGAAAGTATCGTCGGTTGACCGTGGCAGAATTGCAACAATTGACCCCCTATTTTCGTTAAAAGGAGAAAAAAATGAAATATAAAAATTTATTGTTTGATGTAGATGACACATTATTGGATTTTCAAGCGGCAGAAAATGAGGCGCTAAAGGCGTTGTTCCAAGAAGAAGGCTTGCAACTGACACCGGCGATCAAGACAAGCTACCAAGCATTGAACCATCAGCTATGGCAAGAATTTGAACAAGGCAAACGTCAGCGAGATGAAGTCGTCAATCAACGCTTCAGCCTGTTGTTTCAACAATTTGGCAAGCGAGTGGATGGGACAAAAATGGAAAGCCATTACCGTCAATTTCTCAATCAAGGACATCAACTGCTGGGAAACAGTCGGGAAATCATCGCTGATTTAGCAGATAAAGCAGAATTATATATCGTGACGAACGGGGTTTCTGCTACGCAATATCAACGGCTGACGGATGCAAAACTTTTGCCTTATTTCAAAAATGTATTTGTTTCTGAAGATACCGGCTTCCAAAAACCCATGAAGGAATATTTTGATTTTGTTTTTGAGCGAATCCCGCAATTTGAGAAAAAAGAAACTGTCATTATCGGTGATTCTTTGACTTCGGATATTGAAGGGGGGATTCAAGCCGGGATCGATACGATTTGGTTGAATCCTGCAAAAGCGGCGGCTTCCATTGCACCGACGTATCAAATCAGCAAGCTGGATGAGATTTATACGATTTTAGCGGAATAGATTCACGAGAAAGCATAGTATTTTCTTGGATTTTCGCTATAATAATAGCTAGTATAAAATGAAAGAGGTTTTCTTTAATGACGAAAAACAAGCCGATTATAATAGGAGTGACTGGTGGCTCTGGCAGTGGTAAAACCAGTGTTAGCCGAGCAATCTTTAATAATTTTCCTAATCATTCCATTATGATGCTTGAACAAGATTCTTATTATAAGGATCAAAGCCATCTAGCGTTTGAAGAACGATTGAACACGAATTACGATCATCCCTTTGCTTTTGATACGGATTTGTTAATTGAACACTTAGAAAAATTATTAAAATATGAAGCAATTGAAAAACCCGTCTACGATTACGTTGCCCATACCCGCAGTACAGCAACAGTGATTCAAGAACCAAAAGAAGTGATTATTTTGGAAGGCATTTTGATTTTAGAAGATGAACGTTTGCGGAATTTGATGGACATTAAATTGTATGTCGATACTGACGATGATATCCGTATCATTCGCCGAATTAAGCGGGACATGGAGGAACGGGGACGGACGCTGGACTCTGTCATTGAACAATACCTTTCCGTGGTGAAACCCATGTACCATCAATTTATCGAACCGACAAAACGCTATGCAGATGTTATCGTTCCAGAAGGTGGCGAAAACCACGTGGCCATCGATTTGATTACGACAAAAGTTGCTACTTATCTGAAATAAAAAACGGAAATCAAAGAATTTTTCTTAGGAGAAATTTTTTGGTTTTTTATTTTGAAAAAAAGATGACAGTATATACTCAATAGTATATACTGTAAGCGTATTCTTTAGGAGGTCGTCATGAATCAACAAATTATTCATAAACTTGGGATTGCTGCTGCGTATGCTTTTTTATCCTCTGTCGCGTTAAACTTTTTTTGGCTGCCAGGAAAAATCTATGCCAGCGGAATCACGGGACTTTCGCAATTGTTGTCGGAACTGCTAGCTGATCGACTGCAAATCACATTATCAATTCCAACACTTGTCTTACTTTTTAATCTACCATTGCTAGTAGTAGCTTGGCGGAGGATCGACCGTTCCTTTACAATCTACACGATTTTTGCTGTTCTACTCACTTCCTTTATGATGAAAATCATTCCTGTGTATCCTTTGACGACTGACCCGGTTATTTGCGGGATTTTTGGTGGGGCACTGCATGGATTATCAGTAGGGTTGACATTAAATAGCGATTTTTCTACTGGTGGACTGGATATTATTGGTATACTAGTAAAAAAAGCGACGAAAAGAAGTATCGGTTCCTTTTTTATTGTCTTTAATATTTGTTTACAATTTTTTGCTGGATGGATCTATGGGTGGCAATATGCTTTTTACAGTGCATTGTCCTTTTTTATTAGCGGTCAGATGGTAGATTATGTGAACGCAAAGCAAAAACGGGTGCAGTTGATGATTGTAACAGAATCACCCACTGCATTGACTGCAAGTTTGCAGACTTCGATTCAACGAGGAATCACGGTCATCAATGATGTAGAAGGTGCCTTTGATCATCATGAAAAGAAATTATTATTGCTGGTGATATCCCAACGAGAATTGAAAATGGTCAAACAACTGATTCATCAAGTCGATGAAAAAGCTTTTATTAGCATTGCACCGGGTGTTAGTACGAACCGAACTTTTTTTGAGTGGTAGGAGAGAACAAAATGAGAAATAAAACAATTTTTTTGACGATTGCCAACGAATTACAAAAACGAATCAATGACGGAACTTACGTGACTAGCCAAAAACTGCCCTCTGAGTATGATCTTGCCGCAGAATTTGGAGTTAGCCGGTTGACTGTTCGTAAAGCGATTGACAGCTTAATCGGTCAGAATATCTTGGTTAAGGAAAAAGGTAAGGGAACCTATGTGATGAAACAGCCAAAAATCCAAAGCGGCAGTGGTGGGTTGTATGGTTTTACAGAAGCGGCAAAACGACAAGGAAAACAGTCAAAAACGGAAATTCTGACCTGTGAAATCACAGAAAAACTGCCGGAAAAAGTGAAACAAGCTTTTGGAAAATATGCGAATGAAAAAGTGATTCATTTGGTTCGTCGCCGTTTTTTGGAGGAGGAACCAATGACAATCGAAAACATTTACGTTTTGCAGCGATATTTAAAGGATTCTTCCATTGAACAGCTAGAGGAAGGTTCTTTGTTTTCAGAAATCGAAAAAAATATTGAAATCGGCTACTCTCATCAAGAAGTTGAAGCAATCCTAGTGACAGAAGACATGAACAAATTGTTGGAGGTAGAGAAGGGACAGCCGCTGCTGTTGGTTCATTCTCTGACATATTCTCCTTCTGCAAAACCGATTTTGTATGATACATCTTTCTATCGAGCAGATAAATATACCTTCAAAAATACCCTACAACGAAAACACTAGAAGAAAAAGGTGAAAAAAATGGACGAAATCAAAACGATGGTGGAACAAAACTGGGAAGGTTTTTTGCAAGATCTCCAGCAGGTTATGCAGGTGCCCAGCGTAAAAGGTGAACCGAAAGAACAGGCACCTTACGGAATTTATCCTAGAAAAGTATTGTCTTTGGTATTGGAAATGGCAGAAAATGATGGGTTTACGACAACGACTATCGATGATGCAATCGGCTATCTTCAATGGGGGGAAGGGTCAGAATATATCGGTATCTTAGGACATTTGGATGTGGTTTCTGCCGGTGAAGGCTGGGATTATCCTCCATTTGATTTGACGGAAGATGATGGGGTGCTTTATGGTCGGGGAATCTTAGATAATAAAGGTCCAATCATGAGTTGTTTTTATGGATTGAAATTGTTAAAGGATAGCGGTATTCAACCCAAAAAACCGGTGCGTATTATATTTGGAACGGACGAAGAAAGCGGTATGTCTGACGTTCCTCATTATTTAAAGGCAGAACAGCCACCAACATTTGGCTTCACCCCCGATTGCAAGTACCCGGTGGTCTATGGGGAGCGGGGGATTGTGAATGTGCGGATTACCACTGATTTTGAGAAGGGGGAATTAGCAAATCTGGGAGAAATTATTGGCGATCAAGCGCGGGATCACGTCCCGGATAAACTGTCGGTGTTGGTTGACGAAACAAAAATTTCGGTAGAAGGAGTACGGGCTCCTAGCAATGCACCTGAAATGGGAAAGAATGCAATCACATTATTGGCTCGTCGCTTAAAAACTAACCAACAGCTTTCTGTGAAAACGCGGGCGTATTTTGACTGGTTATTTACACATTTCCACGAACAGCATACCGGAGAAGGGATTGATTTAGCGTTGGAAGATGAAGATTCTGGTAAATTGATGTTGACACCGGTTATTCTTTCCAAAAAAGAAAATCAGCTACAATTGGAAATTGCTTTTCGCTATCCGGTTTCTTTTCAGGAAGAAGAGATAGTTTCGGGAATCACCACAGTTATTCCTGCGCATTCGACAGTTGAAGTGGTTCGAAGTGTTCCCGGCATCAACTTAAATAAAGATCGTTCAGAAATTCGTTTACTGGGAAATATTTATCAAGAAATCACCGGAAACGATGGAACGCCTGTGACAACGACCGGTGGCACCTATGCGCGGAAATTACCGAATATTGTCGCTTTTGGCCCTTCTTTTCCTGGACAAAAAGGAATCGCTCATAATAAAAATGAATGGATGACAGTTGCGGATTTAAAAACCAATATGGAAATTTATATGCGTAGTATTCTTGCGTTGATTCAATGATAAATGGCGTTCATGGAAAATTTTTTCGATGGACGCCATTTTAGTATAGACATTATGGTATATACTATATATAATGCTAATGTAAGCGCTGCATACAAAAGATCTATTGTTCTATATTTAGTAAGAAAGCTGATAGGACTGGAATCCTAGCTGAGTATATTGACAGAAAGTGCAGTCCATTAAAACGAAAAAGGAGCTCATATTATGTGGGGAATTATTGCAACATGGCGGATGGCGCACGATGGTGTTTTGGCTGCCAAAAAATTATTGCTGGAAAAACAAACGGCAGGGGATGCCATTGAAACGGCGATCAAAAAAGTAGAGGACTATCCCTACTATAAATCAGTGGGGTACGGCGGGTTGCCGAATGAAAAAGGAATTCTGGAAATGGATGCCGCTTTTATGGATGGCAATACATTTGAAATCGGTGCCGTAGCCGGTATTGTAGACATTAAAAATCCTATCGCAGTCGCAAGAAAACTAAGCAAAGAAAAATTCAACAGCTTCCGAATCGGTGCAGGTGCATCGAACTATGCCAAAGAAGAAGGCTTTGAAGAAAAAGCGATGCTGACTGAACGGGCAAAAACGATTTGGGAAAAACGAGTAGAGGAGGTCACCAAAAATCATCTAAATCCTTATGATGGACATGATACGGTAGGAGTCGTTGCGTTGGATCAATTAGCAGGAATGGCTGCCGGAACTTCAAGCTCTGGTTTATTTATGAAAAAAAGCGGACGAGTCGGCGATTCTCCTCTTTCAGGTTCTGGATTTTATGTAGACAGTGAAATCGGCGGAGCTGCTGCAACTGGGTTAGGAGAGGATTTGATGAAAGGGTGTCTGTCCTATGAAATTGTTCGTTTGATGAGCGAAGGCTGCACACCGCAAGAAGCATGTGACCAAGCCGTATATGGATTTAGTGAGCGCTTAAAAAAACGATATGGAAAAGCTGGTGCCTTTTCTTTAATCGCATTGAATAAGGAGGGACAATGGGGCGTTGCCACAAATGTTGAATTTACATTCAGCGTCGCAACCGAAAAAACGGCAGCCGCAATTTTCATCGCACATCCCGGTGAAAATCAGACAACGGTGATTGAACCAATCACACAGGAATGGCTGGATGCGTATGAAAAACGAATCAAAGCACCGGTTTAGAAATGGTTGTAATTATTTTGCTATTTTTTAGAAAGAAGGGAAAAATATGTTTGGTAAATTAGAAGATGTTTTAATGCCGTTAGCAGTAAAACTAGGTCAAAATAAAATTCTGATTGCGATTCGTGACGGATTTTTGATTTCAACTCCATTAATTATTGTGGGATCAATTTTTCTATTGATTGCAAATTTTCCAATTACTGGTTGGTCGGAATTTTGGGCTCAATTTTTTGGCGTTGGTTGGGAAAGCTGGGTTACACGCGTTTCTGGTTCAGCGTTTAATACTGTTGGCTTCTTTTCTTGTTTAGGTACGGCGTATGCTTATGCAAGAGAAAAGAAAGGCGATGCAATCCAATCGGCGGTAGTTGCTGTTATTTCTTTTTTGATTTTAACCCCTAATAAAATTTTTATTGAAGGTGTGGAGGATCCTGTAAGCGGACTGTCCTTTGAACATCTAGGTACAAACGGTATATTTGTTGGTTTAGTTGTTGCGCTACTTTCAGTAGAAATCTATACTTACACAACGAAAAAAGGCTGGACAATAAAAATGCCTGACGGTGTACCACCTGCAGTAACAAAATCTTTTGCAGCATTAATCCCCAGTGCAATCGTCATGCTTTTATTCTTTATTATCAATATTCTATTTGGATTAACTTCTTTTGAGACAGCACATAACTTTGTTTTCCAGCTTTTACAAACGCCATTAAAAGGAGCGGGGAATACGCTTACTGCTCAAATTATTTATAGTTTGGCTTGTACAGTTTTTTGGTTCTTTGGGATCAATGGACCGGCTGTGGCAAATTCGGTTTTTGCTCCTGTCACAAAAATTTTGACGATGGAAAACTTAGATGCCTTTCAAAGTGGACAAGTTCTTCCTAATATTTTTACGGATCCATTCTCTAATTTCTTTACAAACTTTGGTGGTGGCGGATCAACACTCTCATTAATTATTGTGATGATGCTGTTTTGTAAATCAAAACGAATCAAAGAGTTAGGAAAACTGTCACTCGTTCCCGGAATATTTGGAATCAATGAACCGATTATTTTTGGACTGCCAATTGTTTTGAATCCGATTATTATTATCCCATTTATCCTGACTCCAACGATTAATCTGATTCTATCCACGATTGCTACAAAAATTGGTTTGATTCCCTATACGACTGGTGTCTCACTACCTTGGACCACACCAATCGGATTTTCCGGTTATCTAAGCACTGGCAGTTGGTTTGCAGCAATTTGGCAACTAGGATTGTTGGCTTTAGGATGTGTCATTTATTATCCGTTTATCAAAGCATTGGATAAACAATATTTGAAGGAAGAAGCAGAAGCACAAAAACAAAAAGAAGAGAAAGAACTGTCCTTTGATGGGATTTCTACAGAGGATCTATAAAAGAAAATAGGGTGATAAGATGAAGTTATTATTTATTTTAGATCAAATCCAAGCAGGACTTGGGGGCAAAGAGCAGGGCGGTCAACCACTGGGCGGGCAAAGAATTGCTATTGGCTCAGCAAAAATGTTTGAAAAACATCTTTCAGATGTTGATGGAGAGATTATTGCGACCTTATATAGTGGGGATGAGTTTTTTTTGCAAGATGCAACAAATAATTCATTGAAAATGGCAGCAATGGTCAAGCAGTTAGCTCCTGATGCGATTATTTGCGGACCATGCTTCAATTATGCAGATTATGCGAAAATGGCAGCAATAACAGCTGAAACTATCCAAACTAAACTGACTAAACCGATTCCTGTTGTTGCTGCAATGTCACAAGAATGTTCAGATGTGATTCAATCCTACAAAGATAAAATAGACATCATAAAGATGCCAAAAAAAGGTGGAACCGGATTGACCGATTCGCTGGAAAATATCTTAAAGCTTTGTCAATTGAAGTACCAGAAAGCTGATACAGGTGAATTTGTTCAAAAATATTGTTATTGAAGGTGACTATATTGTCAAATGAGTTGTTGCAACAAATAAATACAATTGTTGATACACCGGGGATATCCGGGAATGAAAAGTATATTTCCAATCTTTTAAAAAATCTATATACCCCTTACTGTGACGAGATTATTTACGATAATCTCGGCTCCATCTATGCAGTGGTTCGAAGTAAACATGAAGGAAAAAATCTGCGAGTAATGATTACAGCACACATGGATGAACTTGGATTTGTCGTAAAAGAAATACAAAAAAATGGTTTAATTCGTGGATTGGCATTGGGAAAAGTCGAAAAGAACGCTTTATTAGGACAAAAATGCCGTTTATCTACTCGAAATGGTGAAAGTCTTTTGGGAACGATTTTATGTCAAAAAGGCGGCGAAGTATTAAACAAAAAAAATGAAGTTCTTTTAGACTTCGGATATACCTCAAATAAAGAGCTTGAGGATGCGGATGTTGAGATTGGGGATATGATTACTTTTAGTAATGGATTTTATAAAAATGCTACAGGACATCTTTTTAGTCATAATTGGAATGGACGTATCAATGTCAGCCAAACTGTAGACATCCTAAAGCAAGTTAATCAACTGAAGGGTTCTCTGCCATTTGATCTTTATGTGGGCTGTACGGTTCAAGAACAAGTTGGGCTTCGAGGAGCACAGACTGCAACAAATCTTGTGCAACCAGATTTGGCAATTATTCTCGATACACAAAAGGAAATGGATTACCAAGAAATCAAAGAAAAATCAGGAACTATCGGGAGAGGTCTTTTATTAACCTATTACGATACAACTGTATTACCTAATCGGTATTTATTGCGATCAATGAAAGAAACGTGTGAAGCACATGAAGTTTCTTATCAGCTTCATTATTCGTTGGAAGATTCTGATGCAGGTTGGATAAATAAATTGCGGACAGGCTGTCCCACGCTGCTGCTAGGATTATCTGTAAGAAATATGAATACACCAAGTCAGATTGTTTCATTTAAAGATTATCAAAGCCTAGTAAGAGGTCTTATGTTTTTCATTCAAGAATTAACTGTTGAGAAAATTCAAGCTTTTAAGGAAGAAAATAGATAGAAAAGGGGCTTGAAGAATGAAAATCAAGGATATTGATATTGAATTATTGAAAAATTTAAGTGAAGCAGACGGAATCGGCGGATGTGAAAAAGAAGTTTCGCGCATCGTAAGTAGCTATGGAAAACCCTTTTCTGATACGATCATGTATGATAATTTAGGCTCTGTCATTTTAAATAGAAAAGGAAATGGACCTAAAGTTATGTTGTCCTCACATATGGACGAAGTTGGTTTTATGGTTAAGAACATCACAAGTGAAGGATTTGTAGAACTATTGCCAATCGGTGGTTGGTGGGGACATGTAATGCCTGCACAAGAAATGCGTGTCACGACTATCACAGGTGAAAAATTTGTTGGAGTTGTTGGAAGTCGTGCGCCACACGGGATGTCTACAGAAGAAAAAGATCGAGTGATTTCAGCAAAAAATTTCTATCTGGATTTAGGTGTTGAAAATAGTGAAGCTGTTAAGAAGTTAGGAATCGATATCGGTGATATGGTAACACCCCATACGCAATTTCGCCAAATGAATAATCCCGATTATATCATGGGAAAAGCTTGGGATGATCGAGTTTGTGTTGGTGTTGGATTAGAGGTTTTAAAAAATCTAGCGTTTCTGTCATCTGAAGCAAATGTCTTTTTTGCAGCAAGTGTTCAAGAAGAAGTTGGCATTCGTGGTGCCAGAACTGCGACACACGTTATCAAACCGGATGTTGCGATTGCATTAGATGTGACAACGGCAGAAGATACTCCTTTTGATCAGGGGGGATTAACCCTTGGGGGAGGCTGTGTTCTATCTTTTTTAGATTCGTTGACCATTGCTAACCGTGGATTATTTGAAAAAATGGAGAAAATTGCCAAGCAAGAACAGCTGAATATTCGTTTTGATTTTATGACAGTAGGTGGGACAGATGCTTGTAATATTCATAAAGCGATGGATGGTGTCGTAACAATGACACTATCTATTCCAACAAGATACATGCATTCTTCTCGTTTGATTGTTCATCTGGAGGATTACCGGCAGACAATCCGTTTATTGACCAATTTTATCTGTTCATTAACTTATGAGGATCTTTCTCAGTTTAAAGAGGCGTTACGTTCAAGTTAAGGACTCTCTCATCACCCGTTCATCTTAAAAATGAACGGGTTTTTATTTTGGGCAACACAAGGTATACTAGGTATATCTTTTTAAGGTTGGTGTATGATGGAGGAAAATTCAAAACGAAACCGGCTATTTCAATGGCTGCCGATTATTGGGCTGCTCTTTTTCTTTGGTCTGGCGCTTTATGGGCGGCACGTGGGAATTTTTGATTCGGCACAATCGCTACAGGCCTTTATTGGGCGCTTTGGCAATTATGCTGTGCTGGTTTTTATTCTGTTACAATTGATTCAAGTAGTGATTCCGATTCTTCCCGGCGGTATCTCAACGGTAGCTGGAATGGTTATGTTCGGACCGCTTTTTGGTGTTATCTATAGTTACATTGGTCTGGTGATTGGGGAAATTATAGGCTTTTTATTGATACGCAAGTACGGCATCGAGGTGGCAAAACTTTTTTTGACTGCCAAAAAATTCAATCAATTTCAAAAAATATTGGATAATAATCAAAAAACCATCAAACGTTTTTTGGTTATTACCTTGCTGATTCCTTTTGCTCCGGATGATATTGTTTGCTTAGTCGCCGGTTTAACAACGATTTCATTTAAAGATTTTTTGAAAATCATTCTCTTTTTTAAACCATGGTCTATTGCTATCTATGGACTTTTGATGTTGTATTTGTTCCAACAAATTGAAGGTCTGCTCTGAGGAAAAGCAAAACTTTTGCTAAAATACGATGGCTTGTTATACTAAAGAAAATTTCTAGCAAAAAGGAGAAGCTATATGATCAAACGACATTTAGATTTAACTGCTGATGAGCAAGGGATGATTGGCACAAATCATAAAGGAAATCAGGTACGAATCGGACACGGAGAACAAGACATCAGTCCGGTTGAACTGCTGGCGACATCAATTTCCAGTTGTAGTTTTGGGGTGATGCGAATTATTTTAGAAAATCGCAAAATTACCTATGACGATCTGCGGGTGGATGTGGATTGGTTGATGGAGGATGAAAAACCGAATATTGTTCGCGAAGTCAATGTTCATTTTAAAATCAAGAATCCATCTACCGATATCGAGGTTTTGGGACGGGTTTTGAATCAAACAATCAAAAGCTGTACGGTAATCCAATCCGTCAAAGCAGCCATCAAAATTGATGAAAAATTATCGATTGTTTAGGTGAATTGCGCCGAACCAAAAAGAGTATAAGGAGAAAAGATGAGTATTCGATACGGTATCGTCAGTACAGCAAGGATCGTCCCTCGGTTTGTTGCCGGAGTTAAGGAAAGCCGTGAGGGGGAAGTGGCGGCGATTGCTGCTCGTGAATTAGAACGGGCCGAAAAAATGGCAAAGGAACTTGAAATTCCGACAGCCTACGGTAGCTATGAAGAATTGTTTCAGGATTCAACCATTGATATCGTCTATATTGCCACCTATAATAAAACCCATTATGAAATCTGCAAGCAGGCGTTGCTGCATGGAAAGCACGTTTTACTGGAAAAGCCTTTTACCTTGAAAGCCCAGGAAGCAAAAGAATTATTTCACTTAGCAAAAGAGCAACATGTTTTTTTGATGGAAGCACAAAAAGCGGTGTTCTTGCCGGTCATTCAAGAAGTGAAAAAACGAATCGAAAATGGTGAAATAGGAAAAATTCGTTTACTGCGGGCAACGATTTCTTCTCCTAATGCGGAGGAAATCTCATGGTTTTGGCGGTTGGCAGCAGGCGGTGGTGCTTTTCGCGGCTCCGGCAGCTATCCATTACAGGTGATGCAATTCTTATTAGGTACACTCACTAGCGAGGCAACAGGAACGGCTTCCTTTACACAAGAAACGGATTCTCAATGTGATGTAAGTGTTCGCTTTGGCAACGAAATTTTAGGCAATCTTTTTATTACCGTTGATTTTTTATTGCCAAACGAGTTGGTGATTTATGGGGATCAAGGCGTTATTCGGATTCCAAATTTCTGGAAATCTGCGGAAGCAACGATTGAACTATCGACTCATCATGAAAACTTTTCATTCCCACAAGAGAGTGAATTTGTTTTTGAAGTCGATCACGTCAATGAGTGTTTGAACAAAAAGCTGCTGACAAGTCCATGGATGACGGAAGAATTGACAGTACACACGGTGGCGACCATGGAAAATTTGTACAAAGAATGGACAGCTTTCCAGTAATCTGCAAAAAAGGGTAGTATCAAAAATAAATCTGTGTTACAGTAAGTGACATGCGATGAGCCGAAGCAGCTAGTTTACTAGCTCTTTCAAACAGCAGCACAGGAGTTTATCTCGCCTACCGGATTTGTAGGGTGCTGGAGTGGACTTTTGTGGAGAAGGAACACTCTGCCAGCAATGGTACTGGAGACAACGGAAGTAATATTCCGTTGTCTTTTTTTTGTATTTTTTTGCAAACTCATTTTGCAAATGGTATTCTGTCCATAAAGAAGGATGAAAAAGGTGACAGCATGAAAAGAAACCGTGTGTTATATCTAGAAGTAGCTGAGAAAATCAAGGCAGATATTTTTTCAAGAAAATATCCCGTGGGCTCGATGCTGCCTACTGAATCAGAATTAGAAGCACTCTTTGATGTCAGCAAAATTACTGTGCGTAAGGCAATCGAATTGTTGGCAGCAGATGAATACGTGGAGAAGAAAAGCGGCAGAGGGACCACCGTCCTCAGTGATCGCCCCTACAACAAGTTATCCAAAGCAGCCAGCTTTACACAAATTTTGGAAAAATCCCATCTTTTCGTTGAAAAAAAAGTCTTGGGTCTCAATAAAATCCAGTTGGAAAAAAATTCACCCCTTGCCCGTTTTTTTGGCGAAAAATGTATTCACTTTCAACGGTTGTATTTATTAGAAACAAAGCCTTATATTCTGTTCGACCATTACTTGCCGATTGATTTTTCCGATATAAGCAAGGAAGAATTTGAAAAAGAATCATTGTATCGTTTGGTTCATCGAAAAGGCTACGAGATTCAAACTTTCTCAGATGATTTTGCTGCCGTGCATTTATCTGCTGAGCAGCAAGAAATCTTAAATACAACAGAGACGATTGCCATCAAGCGGATTCGAAAATCTGTTGATCGAATCGGGAAAGTCGTGGAGTATTCCGAAGCTGTCTACAATACGGCGCAGCATCCGTATCACATTGAATATGAAGCTTGACTCATCCAACTGACTTTTCAAGGATGAGTCGAGTCAGATTTTTCTGAAACAGCGTTTACATTATAATGTTATTATGTTACTATCTAGGTGGAAACATTATAATATTATAAACGGAGGAAGAAACATGGATAAATTTGTAGGCATTATTGAACAAAAGATTATGCCGGTTGCAAATAAAATCGGCACACAACGGCACATGACAGCAATCAGAAAAGGGATTATTGCAACGATGCCGTTGACGATCGTGGGGTCATTCTTTACGATTATTCTGAATATCGAAGCATTGGCACCATTGATTGAACCGTATCGGGAAGTTTTAGATATTCCTTTTCGCTATACAATCGGGATTTTGGCATTATACGCAACATTTGGTATCGCTTCTTCATTAGCAAAAAGTTATAAACTGGATTCACTAACCGCGGGAATTTTAGCACTTATGTCATTTTTAATTACTGCAGCACCTCCTTTGCGCGTGTTAGAAAATGTGGATAACGTCATCGACGCTGGACGGTATATGAACATTGCAAATTTAGGTTCGGGATCATTATTTGGTTCCATCGTTACTGCTATTGTTTCTGTTGAAATTTATCGTTTCTTTATTGAAAGAAATCTGACGATTAAAATGCCTGACGGTGTACCACCAGAAGTAACCAATTCCTTTTTAGCCCTGATTCCCGGTGCTGTGATTTTGGTCTTTTTCTGGGCAGTACGTCATTTATTAGGATTTGATATCAATGGTTTTTTGAGTAATTTATTGATGCCGTTGAAAGATGTTTTAGCCGGCAACAGTTTGTTTGGCGGATTACTGACGGTCTTCTTGATTTGTTTCTTCTGGGTATTGGGAATTCACGGACCTGCAATCATGGGTCCAGTCATTCGTCCTTTCTGGGATATTTCTATTGCAGAAAATATCGAAGCTTTCCAAGGTGGCGCCAATGCGCATAATTTGCCAAATATTTTTACAGAACAATTCTTACAATGGTTTGTTTGGATCGGTGGTGCCGGAACGACATTAGCACTGGTTGTTCTACTCATGTTCTCAAAATCAAAATATTTGAAGAGTTTAGGTCGCTTGTCCTTCTTGCCAGGTTTATTCAATATCAATGAGCCCGTGATTTTTGGGGCACCAATTGTAATGAATCCTGTCTTGGCAATTCCTTTTATCGTTGCACCATTGATTACGACGACACTTTCCTACTTCTTAACAATCTCCGGAGTGGTACCGATGATGGCTGCCAGACTTGGCTTTGCCATGCCAGCACCGATTGCTGCTTGGATGAGTACCAACTGGAGTGTAGCCGCAGGTGTGCTTGTGGTGGTTAACTTCCTGATCGCCCTGGGAATTTATTACCCATTCTTCAAAGTGTTTGAAAAACAACAATTAGCGCGTGAAACTGCAGAATTAGAAGCAGAAGCTGCTGCGAATCAAGAAAAATTGAGTGGGATTACTCAAAATTAATTAAAGGGAGAGGATAGGTAGTTTACTTATCCTCTTTGGTGATGATATGACAATGATTTATTTATTGCTGCTTTTCCTAGGCTGTCACATTTACTTGGAAAAGAGTGGATTACCGCAATTTTTAGAAAAAAGCAAATTACGTTATATTTTATTAGGTTCGATTGGTATCATTGGTTTATCAATGATCCTCGGAGTATTATTAAATATAGCAACGTTTTGTGTGATGACCGCGACCGTTATGGCAAGCTCACTCATTGCGTACAAGTATCGCTCAAAATTTGAAAAGATGGAACGAGGAGAAAATGTATGAAACGTAAATTAGGTGTTTCGGTGTATCCAGATCACAGCGAAATGGAAGTAGACAAAGCCTATTTGAAACAAGCACAAAAATATGGCTTCAGCCGAATTTTCATGAGTATGTTGGAAGTGACGGAAGGAAAAGAAGCGGTACAGAAAAAATTCAAAGAATTGATTTTCTACGCAAAGGAATTAGGCTATGAAACAATTTTGGATGTGGCACCCAATATTTTCTCTGAGTTGGGAATTTCCTATGATGATTTGACCTTCTTCCATGAATTGGGTGCGGATGGCATTCGTTTGGATATGGGATTTGATGGCAACAAAGAAGCAATGCTGACGTATAATCCTTACGGTCTTGCAGTTGAGTTGAATATGAGTAATGATGTGGCTTATTTGGATAATATTTTGACCTACCAAGCCAATACGCCTTTTCTTTACGGTTGCCACAATTTCTATCCTCAAGAAGGAACAGCTTTGCCTTACGACTTTTTCGAAAAATGTAGCCAACGTTTTAAAAATCAAGGTATTCGAACAGCAGCATTTATCACCTCTCAATCAGGAAAAATCGGACCCTGGGATATTAATGATGGCTTGCCTACATTGGAAATGCACCGACACGTACCGGTGGAAGTGGCAGCGAAACATTTGTTTGCCACTAATTTGATCGATGATGTAATTATCGGCAATGCATATGCTTCAGAAGAAGAATTAAAAGCATTAGGCGCAATTGATCGCTATCAAACCGCATTTACCGTTGAATTTGTTGCTGGAGTCAATGAAGTGGAGAAAGAAATCGTGCTTAAGGAACAACATTTTCGTCGGGGAGATATTACCGATCAAGTGATTCGTTCCACTGAAGTACGAAAAAAATATAAAAACCAAGCCAATGCTCCTCACGGCAACCAAGAGGAATTTCAAATTGGGGACATCGTTATCGGTAATGACGGCTTTGGCAAATACAAAAATGAGTTGCAGGTTGTATTAACGCCTCATCGTGATGAACGGAAAAACAAAGTGGGACACATTCCTGAGCAAGAACAACTGCTCTTACCTTTTATTCATCCATGGTCAAAATTCAAATTTACAGAGAAGTAGGAATGAAAATGTTAGACTTAATTATACGCAACGCCAAAGAATTGAATCAAGCACCAGTTGAAATCGGTATACAAGACGGTAAAATCAGTCAAGTTGCAGAAAAAATTTTGGAAGAAGCCAAGCGGGAAATCGTTCTTGGCGAAAACCAGTACCTTTCTGCCGGCTGGATCGATGACCACGTCCACTGCTATGAAAAAATGAATCTGTACTATGATTATCCTGATGAAATCGGGGTGTCAAAGGGGGTAACTACCGTGATTGACGCGGGAACCACTGGTGCAGAAAATATCGGGGACTTTTATGAAATTACCCGTGAGAAAAAAACCAATGTCTTTGCTTTAGTGAATATTTCCAAATGGGGGATTGTGGAGCAGGACGAATTGGCTGATTTGACGAAAGTACAAGAAAAACTAGTTCAGCAAGCATTGATTGATTATCCGGATTTTATCGTGGGCATCAAAGCACGAATGAGTAAATCTGTTGTTGGAAACAATGGGATTACGCCGCTAGAATTAGCCAAAAAAATTCAAGCAGACAATGAACATTTGCCCTTGATGGTGCATATCGGTTCCGCTCCACCAGAATTATCAGAAGTTTTGGCAAAAATGGAAAAAGGCGACGTGTTGACCCACTGTTTTAATGGAAAATCAAACGGTATTTTAGATAAAACAACAAACAAAATCAAGGACTTTGCGTGGGATGCTTACCGTAAAGGTGTCGTGTTCGATATCGGTCATGGCACAGACAGCTTTAATTTTCAGGTTGCCGAAACAGCATTGCAAGAAGGGTTGAAAGCTAAATCCATCAGTACGGATATTTATATACGAAATCGCACCAATGGACCGGTCTTTGACATGGCGACAACCATGGAAAAACTCCATGTCGTTGGCTATTCTTGGGAAGAAATTCTTGAAAAAGTGACGACTGCACCAGCAGAAAATTTCCATTTAACGACAAAAGGGCGTATCGAAGCTGGATTTGATGCAGATATCACTGTCTTTGAATTGGTCGAAGAAGACAAAGAATTGATCGATTCCAATGGGTTTAAACGAACAACCAAACAACAAATCAAGCCGATTAAAACGATTATTGGGGGAGTTGTTTATGACAACTAGTTACGAAAAATTTGGATTAAAAGAAGTCATCAATGCTTCAGGAAGAATGACGATTTTAGGCGTTTCCAAGGTTTCTGAAAAGGTGTTGGCTGCACAGCGTTTTGGTGGAGAGCATTTTTTTGAAATGAGTGAGTTGGCGATTAAAACGGGGGCGTATTTGGCGGAATTATTAAAGGTAGAGGACGCTCAAATCGTTTCTTCTGCATCTGCTGGAATCGCTCAATCAGTGGCTGCATTGATTGGAAAAGGGGACAGCTACCATTTGTATCATCCTTATACAACAAAAATTCAAAAACGGGAAATTATTTTGCCTAAAGGACACAATGTGGATTACGGCACACCGGTTGAGGTGATGGTTAATCAAGGGGGCGGACATGTTGTAGAAGCAGGCTATGCCAATATGTGTTCCCCAGAGCACATCGAAATGATGATTACAGAAAATACAGTAGCGATTTTATATATCAAAAGCCATCATACAGTTCAAAAAAGTATGTTAACGGTGGCAGAAGCTGCAAAAGTAGCCCAAAAACATGATTTACCATTAATCGTGGATGCGGCGGCGGAGGAAGATCTTTTCAAATATATCCAAGCTGGCGCAGATTTGGTAATTTATTCTGGGGCAAAAGCAATCGAAGGGCCTAGTGCCGGCTTAGTGATTGGTAAAAAAGAATATGTTGAATGGGTTCGTCTACAAAGCAAAGGTATCGGACGAGCGATGAAAATCGGTAAAGACAATATTCTTGGATTTACACAAGCAGTTGAAGATTATCTAAAAAATGGCAGCGAGGCGGGCACGGCGATGAAGGAACGCTTGCAGCCATTTGTGGCAGCGATTAATGAAATTTCCGGAGCTGAAGCAAAAATTGTTCAAGATGCAGCGGGTCGGGATATTTACCGAGGGAGCGTTAAAATCACTGGTAAAAAAACCGCAAAAGAAGTAATCAAAGAACTAAAAGCGCAGGATCCTGCCGTGTATACACGGGAATACCAAGCCAACAACGGCATCATTGAATTCGATGTACGTTCGGTCAATGAAAAAGAATTACAAAAAATCGTTCAACGATTACAAGAAATCATGTAGAGGAGCAAAAAAAATGTCACTAACACCGAACTATTTAGAAAATCGCATTTGTTTAAATGTTTTAGCAAATTCCGTAGAAAATGCCAAAGCTTGCTATGAAGCCGCAGAAGGGCATGTGATTTTGGGCGTTTTATCAAAAAATTATACCAGCGATGAAGCAGCGATTGAGGATATGAAAAAATACCAAGCAGAAACCAATAACGCTTTGTCTGTTGGTTTAGGTGCCGGTGATCCTAATCAAAGCCAAATGGTTTCCCGCCTTTCTGGTGTTTTGCAACCACAACACGTCAATCAAGTGTTTACCGGCGTAGGAACTTCTCGGGCGTTATTAGGGCAAGATGACACCATCATCAATGGATTGGTTTCTCCTACTGGCAAAGTCGGTTACGTCAACATCGCTACGGGACCACTAAGCTCGCAAGCACCCGAAGCTATCGTCCCTATCGAAACAGCCATCAAATTATTGCAAGACATGGGCGGCAGCTCGATTAAATATTTCCCAATGAAGGGCTTGGCACATAAAGAAGAATACCAAGCAGTTGCTGAGGCCTGTGCAAAATATGATTTTTATTTGGAACCTACCGGCGGCATTGATTTGGAAAACTTTGAAGAAATTTTGCAAATTGCGGTGGATGCTGGCGTGAAGAAAATCATTCCTCATGTTTACAGCTCGATTATCGACAAAGAAACCGGCGATACCAAAATTGAAGACGTGAAAAAACTACTACAAATGATGAAAAATACGTTGAAATAAAAGGAGCGGCTATGAAAATCGGAGCATTTGGCGAAGTCATGCTGCGGCTGACACCGCCGGAACACTTATTATTGGAACAAACCCATAGCTTGCGAATGGCTTTTACCGGGACGGGAGTGAATTTGGTGGGAAACCTCGCTCATTTCGGTCTGCCTAGTTATTTGCTGACAGCATTGCCGGACAATCGGCTAGGCGAAGCGGCGAAAGCTAATTTAAAGGCGCTGGGAATCGACACACGATTTATCGTGAGCCAACATCAGCACATGGGAACCTATTTTGCAGAAATGGGGTATGGTCCGCGACCAACGCAGGTTACTTACCAAAATCGCATCAGCAGTTCGTTTGGGGTATCCAAAGCCGCAGATTATGATTTTTCATCCTTTGTGGAAGTCGTAGATTTGGTGCATATCTGTGGTATTTCTTTAAGTTTAACAGAAGAAACCGCCGAAGCAGCAATCCAATTAGCAAAAACGGCTCACGAAAAAGGAAAGAAAGTTTGTTTTGATTTTAATTTCCGTCCCAGCTTGAACCAAGAGTCGGGAAAAAAAGAAATCATGAAAGCACGCTATGAAGCCATTTTGCCGTACTGCACAATCGTCTTTGGCGCAATTCGTGATTTAACCGATTTGTTGCGACGAGTAGAACGTTCTGCGCTTCAAAGTCCGGAAGACGAAATTCTAGCTATTCAGGCTTTTCTCAAAGAGTACGGCATCGATTGGTTTGCCGGTACTTCTCGAAAAATCAGCAATCAACAAAAAGCAATCGACGGCTATGTAGTTACTGAAAAAACAGCGGTTCGATCAGCGGTATTTCCTTTGACCGTCTTAGATCGGATCGGCGCAGGAGATGCGTATGCAGCGGGTATTTTATTAGGCTATGCCGAAAAATGGTCACTGGAACAAACCGTTGCCTTTGCAATTGCTAATTCAGTTCTAGCCCATACAATCCAAGGAGATGTTCCACTAACCACTCGAGAACAAGTGGAACGTCTACTGACAGAACCTGAAACAGATTTGGTTCGATAAAAAAATGCTTGTAAGAATTCTGCCTTTAAGAAAGCAGAGAGCTTACAAGCATTTTTTGTTTTTTACTTTCCTTTTGGCAATTTGATTTGAAAGACGACTCCCTGAGGCTGCCAATCCCGTACGCTGATTTTACCTTTGTGCTCCGTCACGATTTGTTTGGCAATCGCAAGCCCTAATCCATAGCCGCCGGTTTCTTTTGAACGGGAGCGGTCTTCCCGATAGAAACGTTCAAAAATTTGCTTTTTGTCGGTATCGCTGATGGAAGGGCCGGTATTTTTCACTTCCAATAACCACATATCATTTGAAAATTCCGATTGCAGCAGGATTTTATTGCCTTTTTCGGTATATTTTAACGCATTGTCTAATAGAATCACTAAGACCTGATGGATTTTTTTCTCATCAATGAGGACCGGCTGTGTTGCATAATTTTCTAAAATGAATTGCTTTTCTTCCATCTCCGCAATTTCTTGAAAAGGTTTCACTAGTTGCGTGATAAATTCAGTCGGATCGACGACAGTTTTATTTAAAACCAGTTGATTGGAATCACTGCGGGCAATTGTCAACAGATCGCTGGTCAAGCCGGTGAGCCGTCGGGTTTCATTCAGCGCCTGTGCGATTGTTTCAGATTCATCAAGAATCGTGTGGTTTGGTTTCGTGAACAAACGTTGCAAACTGTTTTGAATAATTGTCAGCGGTGTCCGTAATTCATGGGAGGCATTTTCTACAAATTCCTGTTGTTTTTTCCAGGCTGCCCAAATCGGTTTCATATTCATTTTGGAAATGTAATAACTTAAAGCAATCGACAAGAGCCAGAAAATCACCATGCAGATAATCAGAATCGAACGGAAGGTACTCATGGAAGAACTGATCTGATCGGTATTTGCCAGAAGCTGAATATAGGCCACTTCGCTGTCGGTTGTGGCAGCCAGTGTAATCGAATGAAAGCTGGTCGTGGTTTGCGAATCCGCCACGGTGATTGGCAGAATCTTATCTAATTTGCTGGTGTCCAGCGATAATGCCTGCAATTCATTGAAGCGTCCGCCTAAAACTTCTTTATTCAAAATCTCGCCATCTTTTGACCAGAGGATAACTTGAGTGTTGAAACGATTACCGGCAGGTTTTTCCTTGCGGGTCTCTTCTTCAATTGTCTGATTTAAAAAGGGATCATCTTTTTGGAAACGATCGATTTCCATTTGCAGCAGTCGTTCATCCTGCGCCATTTCCTCTAAGGATACATCAGTTTGTCGATAGGCAGAACGATTCAGCAGTTGCAAGATAATAAAGCCCAACAACAGAAAAATGATCGCAAAGGCACTGACGTTAACACCAAAGAAATGCCAACGTTGTTTTTTCGATAATTCTCGATTCATAGGCCTACTCCTGCTCTTGTAGCATATAGCCGACATTGCGCAAAGTTTTGAACGCCTGATCCATTCCACTGATCTTTAGATGTTTCCGTAGATGACTCATGTAGACCTCCACCACAGTGATGGTTGTTTCAGAGTCAAAGCCCCAGATGCGGTCAAAAATTTGTTCCTTAGTTAAAATGACGCCTTTATTTTGAATAAAATACAGCAGCAATTCAAATTCTTTTCCTTGGATCGGCAAAACTTCTTCTTGGTAAAGTACTTGATTGTTGGCAAGGTTGCACGTCAGAGTACCGAAAGTGAGAATATTCTCGTCGTATAATCCCAAGGCACGTTTTAACAAAGCTTTGACTCGTAGAATCAATTCCTCACGATAAAAAGGTTTGGTCAAATAATCATCGGCACCTTTTTCAAAGCCCTCGATTTTGTCCTCCAACCCATCCTTTGCCGTTAAAATCAGCACAGGTGTCATGATTTTTTTCTGGCGCAATTCTGCTAAGACCTGATAGCCATTTTTTTCCGGCAGCATCAAATCCAGTAAGATTAAGTCGTAAACACCGCTTTCTGCTTCAAACAAGCCCTCTTCTCCATCGTAGACCTGCGTGACTTCTCCAAGGGTGGAGATAATTTCTTTAATGTTCTCGGAAAGAACTTGTTCATCTTCAATAACTAAAAATTTGATCATCGCTTTCACCTCTCGATTATTCTACCATTTTTACCATAAAGATAACTTAAGAAACGATCAAAGTCATTTTTTTTCGTTTCTTAAGCTTCAGTTAAGCAAAAAAACATACGCTTGCTACAAGAAAAGCAAGAATGCCGAATGTTGCGGAAATTTTTTTCGCTGAGACCGGTGTTGACTGCAAATTAAAAACGTAAGCATTCGTAAGAGGCTTATAACTACTAGCTAGGGAGGAACAGAAATGAATTTTATGAAACGCGGGCTACAAAGCATCTGGGCAAAAAAAGGACGCAGCCTGTTGCTGATCGCTGTTTTTTCTGCGATCTTGATTTTTGTATTGGCAGGATTGACGATCCGCAGTGCAGCAGAAACAGCGGTAAATAATGCCAAAAAAAGTGTGGGAGCAACGGTAACTCTGTCGGTAAATCGTGAATCGATGTTTAAGCAAAAGGAAACTTCTTCTAGCGGCGACACGGAGAGTGAACGACCTGATCCGGGTAGTTTTTCCATGACACCGGTCAATTTGGCGGATGCCGAAAAAATCGCAGCGTTAGCTGGTGTGAAATCCTATTCCTTTGAATCCAGTGCATCTGCGGATAAAAGTACGGGCATTGAACCCATTTCCAGCGAAGAAACCGAAAGTACAGAAACGGAAAGCACAGATACCGAGAATCAAATGGGGGGACCTGGCGGAATGCAGGCACCCGGCGGGGAAACAAGTCAGGGAGATTTTCAAATCACTGGCGTTTCTACCAGTGCTTCTTACAGTGATTTTTCTTCCGGTACCGCAGAATTAGTGGATGGAGAAGCCATTACTAACGAAGATGAAGGTACCAACAATGTTTTGATTGAAAAAGCGTTGGCGGATGCCAATGAATTGGCGGTAGGAGATACATTTAAAATTAAAAACAGCGAGGACGAAGATGTCGAAGTTACTGTCAAAGGCATTTACGAGACCAGCGAGACCGGCGATAGTATGGGAATGAAATTCAACTTCATGAATCCGGCAAATACGTTGATCGCCTCCTATACTTTTGCCAATGACTTAAACGGCGAAGATAGTTCAGATACAATCGATTCAGCAGTATACAACCTAGAAGATCCTCAAGAAATGGCTGCTTTTGTTAAAGAAGCAGAAAAATTAATCGATACGGACACCTTTAGTCTGCAAACCAACGATCAAATGTACCAACAAATGCTGCAACCATTAACGAATGTTTCCAGCTTTGCTAAAAATATTGTTTTACTGGTTGCTGTAGCCGGTGTAATTATTTTGACACTGATCGTGATGATGTCAATCCGAGAACGAAAATATGAAATTGGTGTGTTGCTTTCTTTAGGGGAATCACGGGCAAAAGTTATTTGGCAATTTTTTGTCGAGATTGTAGTTTGTATGGTGGTGGCTTTAGGAATCGCCAGTGTCAGCGGCAATCTTGTCGGTAATGCAGTAGGCAATCAATTGTTGGCACAACAAAGTGAAACCACAACTGCCGCACAGACCCCAGGACAAGGACAAGAAGGCGGTCCTGGCGGACAAGCGCCAAGTGGTGGTCGAGGTGAAATGAAGGGCGTCTCAAGCTTGATGTCCAGTCAAGAAGTGGAAGAGTTGAACATCGCCGTAAAACCAATGGAAATTTTAAGCTTGTCGGGAATTGGTTTAGGCATCAGTATGTTCTCAATCCTACTATCCTCAGCAGGAATCTTGCGCTTGAATCCCAAAAAAATATTGATTTCGTAGACTGTCTGTTCCGCTCACTCCATGTTTCTTACTGGGATAGGGCGAGAGATTAAAACGAACAAGGATGTCAGTTCCACTAAATTCAGGATGTCTAGTGGAATGATATACGGCGTGAGAATAAAACGAAATTTTCTGCAGGAAAATTTAATACATTAAAGCGAACAAGGATGTCAGTTCCACTAATTTCAAGAAGTCTAGTGGAATGATATACGGTGTGAGAAACAAACGAAATTTTCTGCAGGAAAATTTAATACAATAAAACGAACAAGGATGTCAGTTCCACTAAATTCAGGATGTCTAGTGGAATGATATACGGCGTGAGAATAAAACGAAATTTTCTGTAGGAAAATTTAATACAATAAAACGAACAAGGAGGAACATCATGACCTTAAAAACTGAAAATTTAAGCTACTGGTATGAACCGGAAGGCCCGCTTTTTGAAAATGTTTCACTGACTTTTGAACCGGGAAAAATGTATGCAATCTTGGGTTCCAGCGGTTCAGGAAAAACGACTTTTCTCTCATTGATTGCTGGGTTAGATACCCCAAAAGCCGGTACGATTTCATTCAATGACCAATCATTGAAGCAAATCGGATTGCGGGAATATCGTAGAAAAGATGTATCAATCGTTTTCCAAGCATATAATTTACTGCCCTATTTATCTGCATTGGATAATGTTGTGACGGCAATGGCGATTGCTGGTTCTCAACAAGCAGATAAAAAAGCTTACGCACTGGCAAATTTGGAAAAGGTCGGCATCTCGGAGGAATTGGCAACAAAAAAAGTACCTCTTCTTTCGGGAGGACAACAGCAACGAGTGGCGATTGTCCGTGCTTTATGCTGTGAGCACGAGTTGATCGTTGCGGATGAACCCACCGGAAATTTGGATGAGACAACTTCGCAAGATATCGTGAAACTGTTCCAAGAAATTGCCCATGAACAAAAGAAATGCATCGTCTTGGTGACACACGAACAAGAAGTTGCGAAAGCTTGCGATGTGGTGTACGAATTGAAAGACAAAGAATTCAGCGAGTTGGTGCTCGTTTAAGCAACAAACCGTTCCTTTTTTATGAGGGACGGTTTTTTTTTGGAAAAAACGGTATACTTTGGAGCAGATAATACGTTGTATGGGTGAAGGAGGCGAAGAGGTGAAGCAAACCGATGCATTGGATGCATATCTGTTGGAGTTGGGGGAAGAAGTACTGGGAATACTTAAAAAGAAAGGCTTTACGAAAGAAGACGCAGAAGATGCTGTTCAGACAACATTTTATAAAATCTATACACTGTTGCCTTCTATCCAAGAAGACACGCTGCGACCATGGTTTTTTCGAGTTGCACTGAATGATGCAATCGATCTGTATCGAAAGCAAAATCGATTTCAGTCGTTGACGATTGATATTCCTCAAGAAGATCCAGCGATGGAGAAAACAATCGCTGACAAAGAAACCTTGCAACATCTCTTAGAGCCGTTATCCAAGGAAAATCAAGAATTGCTGCTTTTGAAATATTATTATGGGTTTTCTTTAAACGAAATCGGCGAATTTCTTCATATCAAACCAGAAAGTGTGAAAACACAATTATTCAGGCTTCGTAAAAAAATCAAAGAAAGTAGGGAGAAAAATGGATTTAACAAAGGTACTGAAAAAAGCTAAGCGGAAGCAGACCCTTAAAATCATTGCTATTTCATTGGGGGTAGCTTTACTGGTATTAATCGGCGGATATCGGGGGTTAAATTTTTTTGCCGGTAGGAATTCTCAGGAATTGGATCAGGAACTGGTTTTGCACAATATGGTAGCAGAACCAAATGTCAATGTGGATTCTCGGGTGCTGGGGCAATCCAGCAGTACGGGAGGAACCATCGTGACCCATCGTTCAAAAAATATAAATGGGTATCTGGTTCCGTGGAGTACATTGACGAGTTCGTATTCTTTGTTCAACTGGGAGTTAGATTACAATGATCTAGTACCGGGAAGAAAAGGGGAAACCTATGCGTATGATAAGCAAACAAAGCAAAAGCAAGCTGTTTTCTCATTAGATGAAGGAGACAAGAAAATTTATCCCGAGGAACTTGCAGATTTAGCGAAATTAGAAGATCAGGTGGCAGAAGTGGCATTGACCTTCGATAAAAACTATACCTATGCGGACATTCAAGAAAAAATTCCAGATACACTTACTGTCGTTTGGCTTTATTTATTTGAAGAAAGCGGCTCGAAGCAACCATTCGGCTTTCAGTTAGAAGAGGAAATACCAACGGAAGATCAGTTTTCAACGTTTATTAAAAATTTGACCGAATACGACAAAGGAAAAAAAATTGCCAGTATTCAAACCTTCTTGAAAAAAGCCAAAGGAAAATCATTTGCTGAGATGCCGATCAAAGGAGTCGTGGTCACTGGGCAAACAAAGAATTTTTCCGGATTAGTGGATGCCAGTTTTATCAAAGGATCATCGGTTGGCGTAACAACGGATATTCTTCCCTATATCACTCCTGAGAAATAATTGAAAAAATCGCTTTTTTCCGTCATACTTAAAACAGGAGTGTGAAAAAAATGCGTTTAGTCATTGACGGAGATGGGTCACCAGTAAAAGAAGAAGTAATCCAATTAGGTAGAGAATATGATTTGCCGGTTTTGATCGTTACTAGTGTGGATCATTATACGCGCAAAGAATACCCGGATTTTGTTCAATTTATTTATGTGGATAAAGGAGCAGATCGTGCAGATTATCGCATCGTGAAGGAAATCCAGCCAGGAGATGTCGTGGTTACGCAAGATTACGGTCTGGCTTCGCTTGTTTTAGGAAAGAAAGCCCATGTGTTTCACCATAGCGGCAAAGAATATCAAATAGAAACCATTGATGAGTTGCTGATGCAGCGGTATCTAGGTGCTCAGATTCGAAAAGCTGGCAAGCGAACGAAGGGACCAAAACCCTTCACCTTAGAAGACCGCCAGCACTTTAAACAGCAGCTGAGTCAATTTTTGCAGTTAAAAAGATAAAAAAATCCTTCTCGATCTGTTTTAATTGATCGAGAAGGATTTTTATTTTCGAAAATAGTGATACAGCAGGCGTAAAAGAGCCAGAAAGAGGAGCGCAAAAACGAAAATATAGCCGCCGATGCCCAAGCGGGTGATCCATTCAGGCTGTTGGGCGGTATTGGTCAGTAACAGGGAAGAACCAATTAAAAGTGCGGAAAGAAAGATTCCTATCACTAGTTGCAGTAGCATTCTTTCTGCTCGTCGCAAAATTTGTTCCTGCTCTTTGAATGCCAAACGGATTTGTCCTTTTCCATGGATTAACGTTTCCAACGCAGAAAGGGTACGATCCGGTAGCTTGGGTAAGGCTTTGCCGGCTTTTAAAAGATCCAGCGCAGAACGTTTCGTTGATTCCTGCAAGTCAATCCGTTGCAGAAAATATTTTTGGGCAAAGGGCTGAGTAACTTCCATCAAAGAAAGAGAGGGATCTAATTCCTCCACCAGACCTTCTAAGGTACTGAAGGCTTTAATCAGGAGGGTCACTTCTTGGTTCAGTTGCAGATTGTTGGTGTGACAAATAGCGATGACTTCTCCCAGTACTTCCTGCAAATCAATTTCTTTGATGGCTAAATCATAATAATTTTCCAAAAATTCTTCGAGTTCCTGATAAAATTTTTCTTCGCTGAAGGAACCTTCTTTTTTACAAAGACGCAAAACAGCTTTACCGACTTCTTGGGAATCTTGGGTATAGATAGCGATCAGGGTATCTGCCAACCGTGAGCGGAGGTTGTCGTTTAGTCGTCCCATCATCCCAAAATCCAGATAAATCAGTCGATACGGAGGCAGTTCGCTGGTATCTTGCCATTTTAAGGAATAATCCACTCCGCCTAACACACCAACCCGCTTTTTATTGACAAAGGAATGGGCTGCTTCGTCTGGGGTGAGCAGATGGAGAAATAAATTGCCGGGATGAGGATCAGCATGGAAAAAGCCGTCTTCAAAAATTTGTTTCATAAAACTTTCCACTAGCAATAAACCCAACTCTTTTTTCATTTGTCGGTTAGTGATGTTGGAATAAGCAAATTCATTTGCTTCCGCCTCTAAAAGATAGCGGATGCTTTTTCCGGGCATCCATTCCAGCAGAATCACTTTTTTCGTGCAATATTCCGGGTAGACTTTGGGAACTTCAACTTGTTGCCAATGATGATTTTTTTTGTAAAATTCTTCGGCATTTTGACTTTCCTTCAAAAAATCGGTTTCGCTATCCAAGGAATGCCGCACCTCTTTTAATACGCTTTTGATATCGACGACATTGCTTTCTGGGATAAATTTAATCAGCGGCAGTGCTTTTTCAAAAAGTGCCAGATCCACAGCAATTGCTTCGATAATCCCGGGATGCTGTACTTTTACCACCACGACTTGTCCGCTTTTTAATACTGCTTTGTGAGCTTGTCCAATTGAGGCAGAGGCGAAGGGAACCGAATCAAAAGAAGTGAAAATATCCTCTAACGGCAAAGACCATTCCTTTTCCAACAATTGTTTAACCTCGGAGAAATCATCACTGGGAACATTGTCTTGCAGGGATTTAAAGGTTTGCAGGTAAGCGGGATTCAACAAATCAGTTCGTACGGAAAGCATTTGCCCGATTTTAATAAATGTTGGACCTAATTCTTCAAAGGCACGGCGAACCTCTTGGGGATTTTGTTGCTGGCTTAAATTTTGCACTACCCGATACTTCATAAAGACCCGCAAAATTTCTTTCAGGCGTTTGCTTTTTGATTGGGGAGTAGTGGTCATGTGGATAACCTCCTTGCTGGTAGGCGTAGTTTTTGTCTCTTTTCTCAATCATAAGTAGAAAGTGATAATTTTACAACTCATCACCATTTGAACAAGGTGGAAATAAAGCGCTTTTTTCAATTTGGTTGTTCCCATTCGTTATTTTGTGCTAAAATGTGAAAGAATCAAATGAGAAATAACTCTGAGTTACAGGAGGAAAGACGTTTGAAAATCGTTTTATTATATGGCGGTCGCAGTGCGGAACATGAGGTATCCATCTTATCTGCTTATTCCGTTTTACAAGCAATCTACTATGAATATTATCAAGTACAATTAATCTTTATTGCAAAAGATGGAAAATGGATCAAAGGTCCTCTGTTAGAGGAAAAACCAACATCAGAAGACGTGTTGCATGTAACATGGTCTGAAAATGGGGATTCGGGAGAATTTACTGGAACTGTGATCCAACCGGGAATCGAAAAGGAAGAAGGCACGATTGTTTTTCCTTTGCTTCACGGACCAAATGGTGAAGATGGTACGATCCAAGGCTTTTTAGAAACGTTGGATGTTCCTTATGTGGGAGCGGGAGTGTTAACAAGCGCTTGCGGAATGGATAAAATCATGACCAAATACATTTTACAAGCAGCAGGAATTCCCCAAGTGCCGTTTGTACCGGTCTTGAAAAACCAATGGAAAGAAAATCCAAAACAAATTTTTGAACAGTGTGAGGGCACCTTGTTGTATCCAATGTTTATCAAACCGGCAAACATGGGCTCAAGTGTCGGTATCTCAAAAGCTTCAAATCGGGAAGAATTGCAAAATGCGTTGCAAGAAGCGTATCGCTATGATACACGGGCAATCGTGGAACAAGGGATCGAAGCACGGGAAATCGAAGTGGCGATTTTAGGCAATGAAGATGTTCGAACGACTGTACCGGGAGAAATCGTTAAAGATGTCGCTTTCTACGACTATAATTCTAAATATATCGACAACAATATTGTGATGCAGATTCCGGCAGAGATACCGGAAGAAGTGCAGAAAAAAGCACAGGACTTTGCAAAAAATGCCTATATCATGTTAGGCGGCAGCGGTTTGAGTCGGTGCGACTTTTTCCTGACGAACAAAAATGAATTGTTTTTGAATGAGTTGAATACAATGCCAGGCTTTACCCAGTTTAGTATGTATCCGTCTTTATGGGAAAAAATGGGACTGCAATATGGCGATTTGATCGAAGAGCTGATCCAATTAGCGTTGAATCGTTTCAAACAACGGCACCAATTTTTGACAGATGTGAATGAACAGGCGTGAGGAATAATCCTCTACTAATCGTAGCAATGAGGCACAACAACAAAATTCGTTGTGCCTTTTTTTAGTCAAAGGAGAGAACGATGAAATTAACAATCAAAGAAATTGCACAGGTATTAGGATTACCGGAAAGCAGCGACGAACGTGAATTGACGACCGTCGAATTTGACAGTCGCAAAATCACGGAGGGGGCACTGTTTATTCCCTTAGCCGGGGAGCGAGATGGTCATGATTTTGTTCAAGCAGCAAAAGACAATGGAGCAATTGCTACGCTTTGGAGTAAAAAGGAACCGGCAGAAATCAACGGAATGACAGTTTTTGCCGTAGAGAATACGTTGGCGGCTTTTCAAAAACTTGCTGAGTATTATTTGAAAAAAATTGGTCCCCGGGTTGTCGGCATTACCGGCAGCAATGGCAAAACTACAACCAAAGATATGACAGAATCTGTTTTAGCACAAAAATTTAAAACGTATAAAACCCAAGGCAATTACAACAATGATATCGGGTTGCCTTACACGGTTTTTCATACACCGGAAGATTGCGAAATCCTGATTTTAGAAATGGGGATGGATCGTTTTGGTGAAATCAGTGAACTGACGAATTTGGCCCATCCGGAAGTGGCGGCGATCACATTGATCGGTGAAGCCCATATTGAAAATCTCGGTTCACGAGAAGGAATCGCTAAAGCTAAAATAGAAATCCTTGAAGGCTTGAAAAAAGATGGATTACTGCTGATTCCTGAAAATGAACCCCTTTTAAAACCATTGGTGGCAGGAATTTCTCAAACCCTGAAAACGTTTGGTGAAAAAGGAGAAATCTCTGGAAAAATCATCGAAGAAACACCAACGGAAACAACCTTTGAGATTGCCGGTGAAGAATTTACGATTCCGGTTTTAGGCAGCTACAATGTCAACAATGCCTTGATTGCTTATGGAATTGGGAAATACTTTGGTTTGACTATTCAACAAATCAAAAAAGGGTTGGCAGAATTTCAATTGACGAAAAACCGTACCCAATGGCTACATGCCGGTAATGGCGCAAAAATTTTAAGCGATGTCTATAATGCCAATCCTACCGCAATGGGCTTGGTTTTAGATACCGTCGGAAATTTAGCGACAGAAGGACGGAAATTAGCTGTTTTAGCGGATATGTTGGAATTAGGACCGGATTCTTCGGCAATGCATGCCGCAATGTACCGACATCTTTCTTCTGCCTTTTCTGTTGTTTTTCTCTACGGCACAAAGATGCATGCTCTGGCGCAGGAAGTGAAAAGCAATTTGCCGGAAGTTGAGGTACAGTATTTTTCTAAGGAAGAAAAACCTCAGTTGATTCAAGCAATCCAAAAAGAATTACTACCAACGGATATGATTGTTTTAAAGGGCAGTAATGGAATGGGTCTGAACGAAGTTGTGGAAGAATTGCAAAAAGCGTAGAAATAATTTGAAAACTTGCTGAAAATTTCATAATGTGTTAGAATTGTCTAATGCCGAAAGATGAAGTAAAAATTGGAATACAATTAAGTAAGAATGCTTTTATGATAATAAAAGGCCGAACGGGAATCGTTTGGCTTTTCTAATGCCTTCGAGAAGCGGATTTTTCGGTGTTGAAGTGTTTGCTGGATGTGTAGGGACCATCTCCGGGGAACATGGAAAAAGATGAACGCTTCAAAAAAAAGAGCGAACGGAAAATCCGGAAAGCTCACAAAAATGGCGTACGAGCGCCTGCAAAAAATGAAAGTGCCTGTCGATGAGAATTTTTTTAAGAAATTCCGCAGACATGGAGTAGATACTCTGGTAATTATTTTTTGCTGCAAGCGAGTGACGTGCGACCTTACCTAGGAGGATACATTTGAAATTTAAAGAACTAGATTTATCACCAGAATTGTTGAAATCTGTGGAGCGTGCCGGCTTTGAAGAAGCAACACCTATCCAGGAAACAACGATTCCCCTTGCATTAGACGGAAGAGATGTTATTGGACAAGCTCAAACCGGTACTGGGAAAACAGCGGCGTTTGGTTTACCAATGCTTGAAAAAATTGATACTACAAACCGTGACCTGCAAGGATTAGTTATCGCACCAACGCGGGAACTAGCTATCCAAACACAAGAAGAACTTTTCCGTTTAGGCAAAGACAAAAAAATTCGCGTACAAGCAGTTTATGGTGGCGCAGATATCGGCCGTCAAATCCGTGGCTTGAAGGATCATCCACATATCGTTGTGGGAACTCCTGGCCGGATGTTGGACCATATCAACCGCCACACATTGAAATTAGCAACAGTTGAAACATTAGTCCTAGATGAAGCGGACGAAATGCTGAATATGGGCTTTTTAGAAGATATTGAAAAAATTATTGCCCAAGTCCCTGAAAAACGTCAAACGTTGCTCTTTTCTGCAACGATGCCACCAGCAATCAAGAGTATCGGTGTCAAGTTCATGAATAATCCTGAACATGTCAAGATTAAAGCAAAAGAAATGACTGCTGACTTGATCGATCAATACTATGTACGGGCAAAAGAATTTGAAAAATTCGATGTTATGACTCGTTTATTCGATGTTCAAACCCCTGAATTGACAATCGTCTTTGGTCGGACCAAACGTCGGGTAGATGAATTGGCTCGCGGTTTAGAAGCGCGGGGCTACAAAGCAGAAGGAATCCACGGTGACCTTTCTCAACAAAAACGGATGAGCGTTTTGCGTTCCTTCAAGAGTGGTCATTTAGATATTTTGGTAGCGACAGACGTAGCTGCTCGTGGATTGGATATCTCTGGTGTCACTCACGTGTACAACTATGATATTCCTCAAGATCCTGAAAGTTATGTTCACCGGATCGGTCGGACAGGACGCGCCGGTAAAGGCGGAATCTCCGTAACCTTTGTTACTCCAAATGAAATGAGCTATTTGCATGTCATTGAAAATCTAACGAAAAAACGGATGACACCTTTACGTCCACCAACCGAAAAAGAAGCCTTCAAAGGACAACTTGGGGCTGCTATGGAACAAATTGAAGAAAAAATGGATGAAAACGGCTTGGATAAATATTTGCAAGCTGCGGATGATTTAGTGGAACGTTATTCAGCACAAGATTTGGCTGCTTTATTGTTAAAAACAGTCGCAAAAGATCCTTCTGATGCCGTACCGGTTAAAATTACGCCAGAACGTCCATTGCCTCAAAACAAAAAAGGCGGATTCAATAAAGGCGGCAATGGTCGTCGCAGCAACAGCAGCAATCGTGGACGCAATGATGGAAACGGTGGCGGAAGCGGCCGTAAACCAAACAAGAGCAACTACAACAGCAATAAAGAAGGCGCGCGTAAAAATAGCCGCCGCAGCAACGATAAAAAGCGCGGATTTGTTATTCGCAACAACCAAGACTAATCGTTGAAAGTAAGCAAATTTAATCATTTGCTTACTTTTTTTGTTTTCAAGAGGTATTTTAATGGTTTTTGAAAAGAATTTTGGTAGAATGGGAGTAGTTTTAAAAGGAGTCGAACCGAATGATCAAAGGAATCGGCATTGATGCGGTGGAACTACATCGCATGAAAAAAATTATTGAAGAAAAGCCTCAATTTATCCGACGGGTGCTGACGGAAGCGGAACAAGCCGCTTTTTCACAGTTGCCCATAAAACGACAGATCGAATATCTGGGGGGACGGTATGCCTGCAAAGAAGCTTTTTCAAAAGCTTGGGGTACCGGTATCGGAAAATTAGCTTTTCACGATTTAGAAATTTTAGCGAATCAAACAGGCGCACCGGTCGTGACACGGTCCCCCTTTAGCGGCAAGGTCTTTGTCAGTATTACCCATACTGAAACAACGGCGATGGCGCAGATTATATTAGAAGAGTAGAAGGAAGGTTTTTCGATGAGCGTTTCATACCATCGACCCACGCAAGCGATTATTCATACAACAGCAATCACTGAAAATGTGGCAAATGAACGCAAACGAATGCCCAAGGAACAGGATTTGTTTGCTGTTGTAAAAGCAAATGGCTATGGACATGGCGCAATTGAAACAGCGAAAGCTGCAAAAAAAGGTGGAGCAAGCGGTTTTTGCGTAGCTACTATTGATGAGGGCATTGAATTACGAGAAGCGGGCTTTACAGAACCAATTCTGATTTTGGGCATCGTTGAAGTGATGTATTTGTCGGTGGTTAGTGAATACGATCTTTCCTTCCCTGTTGGAACGATGGATTGGCTTGAAGCTGCGGCAAAAAAATTAATGGAAGCTCCTGTAAAAAATCCGTTGAAGATTCATATCAAGGTGGACACCGGCATGGGGCGAATCGGATTTTTGACACCGGCTGAAGTTGACGAAGCCGCGACTTTTGTCGAAGCACAGCCCCAAATGTTGTGGGAAGGAATTTTCACCCATTTTTCTACAGCAGATCAAGCAGACGACAGCTATTGGCAAATGCAAAATCAACGGTTCCAAGAGGCATTGAAACCATTGGCTCATCTGCCGCGTTACGTGCATGTCAGCAACAGTGCAACGGCTCTGTGGCATGAGGAAGCGATTGGCAATATGGTTCGGTTTGGAATCGCGATGTATGGCTTAAATCCTTCCGGACATGCCTTGACAGAAACCTATCCTTTAGTACCGGCAATGGAGCTGACTTCGGAATTGATCCAAGTAAAGCACCTGAAAAAAGGAGAAGGCATTGGTTATGGGGAAACTTATGTCACTCCTGAAACAGAATGGATCGGTACGGTCCCTGTCGGCTATGCAGACGGTTGGCTGAGAAAAATGCAGGGATTCTACGTTTTAGTAGCAGGACAGCGCTGTGAGATCGTGGGACGGGTTTGCATGGATCAGTTTATGATTCGTCTGCCGCAGGAATTTGAAGAAGGAACGCTGGTGACCCTGATTGGCAGCAACCAACAGGAAACAATTACAATGCAGGATGTTGCGGATCATTTAGGCACGATCCATTACGAAGTTGCCTGCACGATTTCCCAACGTGTTCCTCGAAACTATACAAAATAAGGATGATAATGAGATGGTGAAACGTGGAGATGTTTATTTCGCGGATCTTTCTCCGGTGATTGGATCAGAGCAGGGGGGGATTCGCCCGGTTCTTGTGATCCAAAATGATCGCGGCAACCATTTTAGCCCAACGGTTATTATTGCGGCTATTACGGCGAAAATGGCCAAACCCAAGCTTCCCACCCATATCGGGATCAAAGCGATGGAAAAAGGAATTGGCAAGGATTCAGTGATCTTGATGGAGCAAATCCGCACAATAGATAAAAGTCGATTAAAAGATAAGGTCTGTCATCTTGATGTTCAAATCATGGAAGAGGTCGATCGCGCCTTGCGAATCAGCGTGGGGATCGAGGAATACGCTCTTGTCGATAGACATACATAATAGAGCTGGACACTTGTGTTCAGCTTTTTTCTTAGATATAAAAAAGAAAGGAAGAAAATGATGGGGATAGCCGTTGTCGTTTTAACAGGAGTCTTGCTGCTGGCTTTTAGTTGGCAAAAGATTAGACAGCTAAAAAAAGGACCAGAGCAGCATATCTATTGTCTGTTTTCAGCAACGGAGGAACAGCCGGAAACAGATAATTTTTCTCGTTATTATGGAATTTTCCAAGTAGCCGAGCAGGAGATTCGCTTAGAGATTCCCTACCAACTATTTTTACAACATCAAGGACCGGAGCGGGGAGAATTGATTTTTCAGAACGACCGATTTATTGCCTTCAAAAAATGAGTAGTTGGCAGGAGGCGGGTGCCTAAAAACGACTGTCAAAAAAACAGCAGAAAAAGTAAAAAAAGTCTTAAGAAATCAGTAAAAGAAACAACTTGAAAAGGATTTCATCTTTGACAGATTTCCTAAATTGTCAAAAAAATTTTGACCGGTGATTGGGAAAAGTTGGAATGATCTAAATTTCGTGATACAGTATGACAGCTGGAAAAAATAAAGGATGAGATAGATGAATCATATAAAAAACACATTGCACTTATACAAATTAGATTGGAAACGAATCTTTAAAAATCCTATGGCAACCTTTTTAATCATTGCGTTGGCCATTTTACCTTCTCTTTATGCATGGTTCAACATTAAAGCCTTGTGGGACCCGTATTCAAATACAGGAGAACTGCCGATTGCGGTTTATAGTGCCGATCAGTCGACGACTTTTCAAGGAAAAGAAATCGCCATTGGGAAAGAAGTTCTTGATGAACTCCACGACAATAAACAGCTTGGTTGGCAGTTTGTTGATTCCAAAAAAGCGTTGACTGAAGGGGTAAAATCCGGAAAATACTATGCCGGAATTTATCTGCCGAAGGATTTTTCGGAGGATTTGTTGAGCTTTGTTTCGGGAGAGATCAATAAACCAAAAATCGAGTATTATATCAATGAAAAAATCAATGCCATCGCTCCTAAAATTACAGATAAAGGGGCTTCTAGCTTACAGGACCAGATTTCAGAAAACTTTATCAAGACAGCCAGTTCCACCCTGTTAAAGGTATTCAATGAAATCGGGTATGACATTGATTCAAATCTGGTCAGCATCAACAAAGTGAAAAATCTGATTTTGGAAACAGATGAGAACATCGATACCATCGACGGCTACACGAAACAAGTTGTTGAACTGCAAGAAAAAATGCCTGAGATTAAAGAAAAAATCGCAAAAGCCGAAGAATTTGTCGATTATGTGCCAAAAGTTGATGAAATGGGTGACAAGCTGTTGGCATTGAATGAAAAAATGCCGGAATTAAAAAAACAGGCAAGCATTATTTTGACTTTGCAGGAAAAAATTCCTGAAATCCAAAATGCCGGCAAACAATTGGCAGCAGTCGATGCCGACTTTGATGACATTGAACAAACCATGACTGAAGGAATCAGCGAAGCCAAATCTGGGTTGGAGATTATTCAACAAGTCCAAACAATCCTTCCTGATATAAAAAAATTAGGAAACCAAGCAGATCAGTTAGCTGCGACAACGGAAGAGGGAGCAACGAAGCTGCAAGAAGCAATCCCAAGTATTACTTCCAGCGTTTCGGTAACCTTAAATGCTATTAGCCAAGTGGCTACGACAACCTCCTCCATCGTAAGCAGTATCAATCAAGCGTTAACGGATAATCAACTGACAGACGTCGAAAAACAACATATCAGTCAGGTTATTCAAGATTTTAAAGACAATATTGCCCGTCAACAAACGGCAATTACCGATTTAGTGACCTTTCTGACCCAACTGCAAGAAGCGGCTGGAAATCAGTCCTTGCAAGGAATCATCGAAAAATTGAATCACGCCAATGATTTGCTGGGAGACTTTTCTAAACGTTTAACAACATTGGATGATTTGATAAAAAATGGAAATAGTACCGCTATTCAAAATTATCTGGGAGAAATTGAATCTGCCGCAACTGCAGTGGCAACGTTTGTTGACAGCATTGATGTTGACACGGTTGGAAAAACCGTGAGTGATATTTTGACAAAATTAGTAGCCGCTTTGTCAACAGCACAAGATGCATTGGAAAAAGCACAAAAAATTGATTTCGATTCTCTGCTGAATGCTACTGAAAAAACGGTTGCAAATGCCATCGGCTTATTAGAAAAATACCAAAAAGATATGCCTGCGATTCGCCAGGAAGTCCATGATGCCAATACGATGTTGAATGGGCATATGACAGAAATCGTGGAGGGCATCAATAAAGGTGCCGATTTATATAAGAATGAATTGCCTGTTTTGGAACAAAAATTAGGTCTTGCTGCTGATTTTCTTGAAAACGACTGGCCAACAGTGAAAAAAGAAATCACTTCAACAATGAACATGGTGGATGAAAAACTACCGGAAGTTGAATCAGCATTAAATGCCGCCGTAGAATTAATCAATAATGACTGGCCTACCTTGAAGACCGGACTTCATAAGGCTGCGACTGCTATTCGTGCAGGAGAAGAGGAAGTCGATCTTGGGGAAATCATTAAGCTATTGAAACTGGATGCTCAAAAAGAGAGTGATTTCTTTACCAAACCGGTGGAATTGCAAACCAATCAAATCTATCCTATTGCCAACAACGGTTCGGCAAGTACACCTTTTTATACGGCACTGTGTTTATGGGTAGGTGCATTGCTGCTGTCTAGTGTAGCAACTACGGAGTTTCATTTGGAAGGCTCGGACAAAAAGAAATACACCAAACGTGAAACCTTTACAGCGCGGATGTTGACCTTTTTGACGATGGCTCTTTTCCAAGCCTTGATTGTTACATTGGGAAATTATTTCTTGTTGGGAGTAGATGTTCATAATCCCTTCTATGCGGTACTCTTTGCTTTGATTGTCGGGCTGGCCTTTATGATGATTGTGTATGTTCTATCAGCCCTTTTCGGCAATATTGGTAAAGGAATTGCGATTATTTTACTGGTGCTGTCGATTTCTGGTGGTGGCGGAAATTATCCGATTCAAGTATCCGGTAAATTCTTCCAATTTATCAATCCTTTGTTGCCTTTCACTCACGCAGTCAATCTTTTGCGGGAGCCGGCAGGAGGTATCTACTGGCCAAATGCAACAGCCAATATTTTGATTATGGTCGCATTGTTCGTAGTATTTGGATTGTTGGGAACATTCGTTTATCCTTATCTTTCTGAAATGACGCGAAAATTGGCGAAGGTTTCCAAAGAAAGCCATTTCTTCCATTAATAAAAACAAGCTGAAAATCAACGTGAGAAACGGATGATTTTCAGCTTGTTTTTTTCGGTTAACGATTTTTATTTTTGCTTGTATCGGCAGAATTCTTTTTTTCAAAAATGAAAGGTTTTTTCTGCGGATTTTCATTGACATTTTCAAGAGGGAAGCGTAGCATACAGTCTTGGCTGTGGGAAAAAACAGTCTTTTGTGTAAAGAATATTGGAGGGAGAAAAGTGGAATATTTAAAACGTTTGCTGGTAGGACGTCCGCTGAAATCGGCTGAAAATGATGAGCACAAATTAAGTCGCTTTGCCGCTTTAGCGTTGTTATCTTCTGATGCCTTGTCGTCTATCGCTTATGGTACAGAACAAATTGTTGTCGTGTTGGTGGCTCTTTCGGCAGCAGCTATCTGGTATTCATTGCCAATTGCCGCCTTTGTTATTATTTTATTGATTTCATTGACCTTATCTTATAGACAAATCATACATGCTTATCCTCATGGCGGAGGAGCATATGTTGTAAGCAGCGAGAATCTGGGAAAAAACGCTGGTCTGATTGCTGGTGGCTCATTATTGATCGATTATATGCTGACGGTGGCAGTTTCGGTTTCTGCCGGTGCTGAAGCCATCACGTCGGCGATACCGGCGCTGTATCATCATCAAGTAGCAATCTCGGTAATCATCGTTTTATTGATTATGATGATGAACTTGCGGGGATTGCGGGAATCCGCCAGCTTCTTAATGCTGCCGGTGTATACCTTTATTGCTGTGATTACGATTTTGATTCTGGTGGGCTTATTTAATATTGTGACCGGTGCACAACCTTTACAGGCAACAGCTTTGCCTGGTGCAACAATTCCCGGGATTTCGATTGCTTTGATTTTACGGGCATTTTCTTCTGGTTCTTCTTCCTTAACCGGGGTGGAGGCCATCAGTAATGCGGTACCTTTCTTTAAAAAACCCCGGGCAAAAAATGCTGCGGGAACGTTGGCATTGATGTCATCAATCTTAGGTTTCTTCTTTGTAGGAATTACGTTTATCAACTACTGGTACGGAATCGTTCCAAAAACAGAAGTAACCGTGTTGTCACAAATTGGACAAGCCGTGTTTGGTCATGGCTTCATGTTCTACGCCTTACAATTTACGACAGCACTGATTTTAGCGGTCGCTGCCAACACTGGGTTCTCCGCTTTTCCGGTTTTGGCCTATAATTTGGCAAAGGATAAATTCATGCCGCATATGTACCAAGATCGCGGGGATCGTTTAGGTTATTCCAATGGGATCATGACATTGGCAGCCGGCTCAATCGTGTTGTTGTTTATTTTCCAAGGATCTACGGAACGATTGATCCCGCTTTACTCCATCGGGGTGTTTATTCCCTTTGCTTTATCACAAACCGGAATGGTCATCAAGTGGCACAAGGAAGGAAAAGGCTGGCTTTCAAAATCGATTGCCAATATTGTCGGGGCATTTATTTCTTACGCGATCATTATTATTTTATTTGCTTATCGTTTAGGAGACATTTGGCCTTTCTTCATCATCATGCCAATTTTATTGCTGATCTTTTATAAAATTCATGACCATTACAAAAAAGTTGCGGAGCAATTACGTTTGGAAGATGATGTTGCGTTGCACACCTACGATGGCAATACTGTTATTGTTTTAGTGGGGAATGTTACTCGGGTAAATGTCGGTGCGTTGAATTATGCCCAATCGATTGGCGATTATGTGGTGGCGATGCACGTTTCTATGGACGAAGATATCGAAAAAGAGCGGGAGATCGAAAAAGAATTCAAGGAACGTTTTCCAGAGGTTCGTTTTTCAGTCGTTCATTCCTCCTATCGTTCGATTGAAAATCCAATCATCCGCTATGTAGATTTAGTAAGTAAGAATGCTGCAAAACACAACTACACCACAACGGTCATCGTGCCGCAGTTTGTTCCACGGCGAGGCTGGCAAAATATTTTGCATAACCAAACCAGTTTGCGTCTACGCCTACGACTTTCTTGGCGGGAAAAAATCGTAGTGGGAACATACAGCTATCATTTGAAAAAATAAAAACAAAAAAAATTCGCGGGATTCCCTGCGAATTTTTTTGTTTCTTCAATCTTAAGAACGTTTGCTGGCAGGATCAAGTTTACGCTCGATGATCCCCAAGCCCCAATCAGTGATAATTGCCATCAAAGCAGTTGGCAGTGCACCGGCTAAGATAATCGAAGCACCATCTGTGGCGTTGGTTCCGCGAATGATGATATCTCCTAAACCGCCGGCACCAACAAAGGCTCCGATGGCGGTGATTCCGATTGCTACCACCAATGCATTACGAATTCCCGCCATGATGACGGAAACAGACAAAGGCAGTTCGATCATATAAAGACGTTGAAACGCCGTCATACCCATGCCTTTACCGATATCCAATGCATTACGATCCACCTGAGTCATGCCGGTGTAGGTATTCTTGATGATCGGCAGCAAAGAATAAAGAAAGACCGTAACGATTACGACATTTACCCCCAGTCCTAAGCCAATCATCAAAATGGAAATCATGGCTAAGGAAGGAACCGTTTGGATGATATTCGCAAAACGAATCACCCAGTTTGCCAAGCGGCGTCTTCTGGAAATCAGAATGCCGATGGGAATGGCAACGATGGCCGCAAAAATCACTCCGTAGATCGATAACAAGAAGTGACGGATAAATTGACTGAATACATAGGCGCCATTTTCTCTAAAATAATAAACAAATTGTTCCAGCAAGTTCATATCTTGTAAATTCATCTCATCACTCCTCTTCGAAATAATTATTTTTTTCTAAAAATTCTTGGGCAACAATACTTGGTTCGACCAAATTGTTGTCAGCCTCGTAATTCAACTCTTGCATTTGTTTCGTATCGATTTTTCCGGCAAGTTTTTCAATTGCCGCGTTTAATTCTGGTGTGTCCTTTAACAATTGATCGTCAACAATCGGCGCAGCATCATAAGGGGGGAAGAAACGCTTGTCATCTTCCAACATCACCAAATCATAACTGCCGATCCGTCCATCGGTGGAGTAGCCCAGAACGATATCCATTTTTCCGGCAGCTACCGCATCGTAGACCAAACCGATTTGCATCGGCAAAATCGAATCAAAGGCAAAGCCATATTCTTCTTTAAAGCCTTCGTAGCCGTCCCCTTTTCGAGTGATCCAGGAAGTATCCACACCTGCCACCAATTCATCCGCTACGTCCTGTAAATCGCTGACGGTTTTTAAATTGTATTTTTCTGCAGTATCCTTACGAACTAAGAAGACATAGGTATTATCAAAGCCATAGGAAGGAAACCAAGTTTGATTGTAGCGTTTTTCAAATTCCGTTTTCACTATATTGAAAGCTTCTTTGGGATCTTTTACCGGGTCCATTCCCAAAGTGGAGGTTAAATCGGTCCCGGTATAGCGGGCAGCCGAAATTTGTGCATCCCCGTTCATCATTGCTTGGTTATTGATGGTGGTAGTAGCCAAGTTGTTGATGATTGTGGTTTTTTTATCGGTATAATGTTCCACCATTCCGGCAACTAAACTTGCCAGAATTTGTGACTCCGACGTGATTCCACCAGTAATTGCGATTGTGTTTTCATCCGCATTTGATGAAAGCCCCGGCAAGGAACAGCCAGCCAGTAACAGCACTGTGCTGAAAGCCAAAAGGAATTGTTTTAATTTTCGTTTCATTCGTCTGCCTCCCTTAACGCTTTAGGAGTCAAGCGTGTTTCTAAAAGTCCGAGTAAAAAATCTGCCAATAAGGCTAAAATCGTTACCGGAATCGTTCCGGCAAAAATCAAATCCGGTTGATAGTTGTTCAATCCGCTAAAGATCATATCACCCAAGCCGCCAGCTCCGATGTAAGAAGCCAAGGTTGCCCAAGCGATAACGTAAACTGCGGCTAACCGAATTCCCGCCATGATGGTCGGTGTAGCGATGGGCAACTCCACACTTAAAATGGATTGGATATTGGTCATTCCCATGCCTTTGGCGACATCTCGATAATTGCTGTCGACATTTTTCATCCCGATATAGGTATTCCGCAAAATCGGTAATAACGAATAAATGAAGAGGGCGATGATCGCAGGTGTTTTACCAACCCCAAAAAAGGGAATCATCAAAGCAAGCAATGCTAAAGATGGAACAGTCTGCAATGCACTGGTGACACTGATTACTACGCTGGCAACTCTTGGCAGTCGTGTAAGAAGCACGCCTAATGGAACGGCCAACAAAATACCCAGCCCCAATGAAAAAGCAGAAATATACAGATGTTCGGAACCTCGGGCTAGAATCTGGGGACCGTAAGTAGAAAAGAAATCTGCCATGAAAATCAGGCCTCCTCTTTCGTTGATTCTGCCGCTTGGCTAAGGGTATTCTCCTCACCCCAAATAACATCATAAACAATATCAACAAGGGAAGCACGGGTCAAAATACCCACCACGCGATTTTGATCGTCCACTACCGGCACGTATTTCAACCCGCGTTTTAAAATCCGTTGCAAGGTATCACGCAGCAATGCTGATTTTTTCACATAGAAAACATCTTTATTTAAAATATCGCCAACACTGGAAACTTTGCTGCGTTTACGATCAAGAGTTTCTACATCGATGAAGCCTTTAAGAATATTCGAGTTATCGGTGACCAGCAAGGTATCGACACGTTTTTCGCGCATCAAACGGATGGCTTCTTGCAGGGATTTTTCAGGGGTGATGGTAATGGCTGTGTTCAGCATCACTTCGCCGACTGTGGTGACGTCCGGCTTGGTTTGAAGGAGTCGGTCTTCACCGATTAGTTCTTCAACAAACTCATTTGCTGGATTGCGTAAGATATTTTCCGGTGTATCAAACTGGATTACTTTGCCTTCACTCATGATGACAATCCGGTTTGCTAATTTCAATGCTTCATCCATATCGTGGGTAACGAAGACAATCGTTTTCCCTAAACGTTCCTGTAAATCTTTGACTAAATCTTGCAGGGAGTCCCGAGTGATGGGATCAAGCGCGCCGAAAGGTTCATCCATCAGCATGATATCTTGATTGGCTGCCAATGCCCGAACAACACCAATCCGCTGCTGCTGACCACCAGAGAGTTCATTTGGGTACCGATCCAGCATTTCCCGCGGTAGTTCCACTAAGTCGATCATTTTTTCTGCGGTTTTATTCCGCTCATCATCACTGACCTTCAATAATTTTTGTACCAGTGTAATGTTTTCCCGAATCGTCATATGGGGCATCAATCCGATATTTTGGATGACATAACCGATTTTCCGGCGCAATTCAACAGGATTGATCTCTTGGATATCCTTGTCATTGATTAAAATTTTTCCTTTGGTCGGTTCGTTCATTCGATTAATCATCCGCATGCAGGTAGTTTTTCCGCTGCCGCTGGTTCCGATAAAACAGATGAACTCACCCTTTTCAAAGGAAAGGTTAATATCTTCGACGGCTACTTTTCCGCCCTTGTAAATTTTTGTTACATGTTGAAATTCAATCAACGTCTCTCACCTCTATTTTTACTATTTCCAATTAATGCTTTCCTTACTAGTATGCACGAAAAAAGCGTTTCTCACAAATCTAATGATTTTTCTCGTTATTTTTCGCCAAAAATAAACGTGTATTTTTTTATTTTTTAGCGAAATGCAACCGTTTTATAAAAGTGAAAAAATGAACAAGCCGAAACATGAAACAACACGTCAGACAAGGGCTCTAGTAACATGCGGGAGTGAGCTTTTGTTTGACAAGCAGAAATGGGTCGGCTAAACTTCAACTAACAAATTTTTAGAAAATTCAAAAATCGACGGGAGAAGATGAGATGAGTAGAAAAGGGATTTGGGCTAAGGTAATCGTTTCTGGTGTCATAGGTACGTTGTTTTTGGCTGGTTGTGGACAAAAAAAAGAAGCCAGCAAGGATAAAAAAAGTGAACAGATTTTCAGTCAAACGGTACCTACTGAATTGACGTCTGCCGATCTTTCTGTCGTTACCGATACAATCAGTTTTGGAATTTTGAATAATACCAATGAAGGCATTTACCGTTTAGATAAAGACAATAATCCGCAACCGGCAGGTGCCAAAGAAATGGCGGAGGTTTCTGCCGATGGAAAAACCTATACGATTCATTTGCGGGATACCAATTGGTCTAATGGTGATCCAGTCAAGGCTGGAGATTATGTGTATGGCTGGCAGCGAACCGTCGATCCAAAAATGGCGTCACAGTATGCCTTCATGTTTAGCTCGGTTAAAAATGCCGATGCCATCAACCAAGGAAAAGCGGAATTGGATACATTAGGTATCAAAGCCTTGGATGATACCACCTTAGAAATTCAATTGGAGCAGGCAACACCGTATTTTCCATATTTGTTGGCTTTTCCCTCCTTCTTTCCACAAAATAAAGGCGTTATTGAAGAATATGGCGATCAATATGCCGCTACTAGCGAAAAATTGGTTTCAAATGGTCCCTTTGTTTTGACGGATTTTGACGGACCGGGGGTAGATACAGATTGGACACTGAAAAAAAATAAGGAATATTGGGATGCCGACACGGTCCAATTGACTGAAATCAATTATACAGTGGTCAAAGAGGCCTCCACCGCCTTGAATCTTTTCAATGACGGACAGGCAGAAGACGTGACGTTAAATGGGGAATTGGCCCGACAAAAAGCCAATGATCCGGAATATGTTTCTTTGCCCATCGCTTCGACCACTTATTTGGAATTCAATCAAGCAACGCCGGATTCTCCCTTTAAAAACAGTAATGTTCGAAAAGCAATTTCTTATGCTCTCGACCGTAAAAGTATCGTCACGAATATTTTAGGCAACGGCTCGATTGCCTCTACCGGTTTTGTTCCCAGTGGAATGTCCTTGAATCCAGAAACCAAAGCTGATTTTACTGAAGACACAAAGGCAACCTTGAGCTACGATGAAAAACAAGCCCAAACTTATTGGGAAAAAGCTAAAAGTGAACTGGGCATTGAGAAATTGTCCTTCAAACTTCTTTCTTCTGATGTGGATTCAACCAAAAAAATTACGGAGTATATCAAAGGACAGTTGGAAGAAAAATTACCGGGAATAACTATCGATTTAAATCCTGTTCCCATCAGTGTGCGGCTTGAACGGGCAAACAGCGGGAATTTTGAAGTGGTGATGAACAACTGGGTGGCCGATTATGCCGATCCAAGTTCTTTCCTTGATTTATTTGTGACTGGTAGTCCTTATAACCGAGGAGATTATTCCAGCAAAGCCTATGATAAAGCTGTTGAATCAGCTTCGTTAGCGGATGCTACCGACGAAGCTGCCCGCTGGCAGGATTTACTGACAGCCGATCAGATTTTAAATGAAGATATGGGTATCGTTCCGATTTATCAATCAACAGAAGCCCATTTGCGTTCAGAAAAAATCAAGGGAATCGTAACCCATGCGGCAGGTGCTCAGTATGACTATAAATGGGCCTACGTCGAGTAACAAGAAGGAGATCATGGCAAGTGAAAATCAAAGAAATAAAAACGCAACTCATCCCGATTCAACTTAATGCACCTTTTAAAACCGCCTTGCGGGAAGTCAATGCAGTGGATGTGATTCGAGTAAAGATTTATTTTGACAACGGGGTGGTTGGTATCGGGGAAGCCGCGCCGACAAAAGCAATTACCGGAGACACCGAAGCATCGATTTTAAAAACCATTAACGAAAGTTTTAGCCCATTTCTAATTGGAAAAGAAGTTGATGGAGAGCTGACAATTTTAGACGAAATGAAGCAATTGGTCTCCGGTCAAACCAGTCCCAAAGCAGCGATGGATATTGCTTTGTTTGACGGATTGGCAAAAGCGGCGAAACAACCGCTATATCGCTACCTTGGTGGAAATACGCCACAACTGACAACTGATTTTACCATCAGCATTGCCAGCCGGAAAAAAATGGTGGCTGATGGGGTTGCCAAGGTCAATGACGGGTTCACGTCGTTGAAAATCAAACTGGGTTTGGATGATGTGGCAGAAGAAGTTGCCAAGATCCGTTGTATGAATGAAGCTTTAGAAGGGAAAATTCCTTTTCGTATTGATGCCAATCAAGGGTGGACAAAGGAAGAGGCGGTCCAAATTTTAGCTGAATGGCAGGATATTCCAATCGATTTTGTAGAACAGCCGGTGAGAGCACATGATTTTGCTGCACTGAAATATGTGACAGAACGTTCCACGATTCCCATCATGGCAGATGAAAGTTTATTTGGCTTTACCGATGCAAAAAAACTGCTAGAAGAACAGTGCTGTGATCTATTGAATATCAAGCTGATGAAAAGCAGCGGCATCAAAGAAGCCATCCAAATTTTTCAATTGGCACAACACTATCGGATTCCCTGCATGGTGGGTTCCATGATCGAAGGCTATGGCGGAATGGCTGCCGCCGCCCATTTCGCAGTCGGTATGAAAGACATGGCTTATTGTGATTTGGATGTACCGTTCATGTGGCAGCAAACTGCCGATTTGGCAGAAAAAAGTGGCCTGCACATTCGTCCCGGAAATTTAGCGGTAACAGATGGCATTGGTCTAGGAATCAAATAGGTAGAAGGTGAAAAAGTGAAAAAAATCCAAGTTCCCCAAACGTTTTTATGGAAACAGCCAGAAAATAATGCTGTCCTTGCAGAAATCAAAAATAAAGCCGCAGAAAAACCGTATTTTTTAACAGCGGATTCCGCCATGACCTTGTATCGGGAAAAGCTGGTGGATTCCCAGTTGTTGTATGGTGAAGAAGTTGAGGTGCTTGCTAAAACGGGTGAGTGGACACAGGTTCTCGTGCCTACACAGCCGGTAGAAAAGGGTGCTGGCTACAAAGGGTGGATTCCCAGTAAGGATTTGCTGGAAGTCCCTGCACCAAAAAAAGACTTCCCTAAAGTCGCCGTTGTCTCACCCAGTGCCACACTTTCTTTTGACGAGAAAAATGATAAGAAAAAAATCCAAGTAGTTTTTGGCACCGTTCTGCCATTGCTTTCGGAAGAAACGGATTTTGTTGTGGAGACCCCTCACGGTACAGCGCATTTGGCAAAAAAAGAGGGGCAGCGCTTGGATCATTACAGCGGCGTACAAAAAGCACAAAATATGATTCAGCTCGCGCAGTATTTTTTAGATTTGCCTTATGTTTGGGCGGGAATTGGCGGTACGGGTTTTGATTGTTCCGGTTTTGTGTATAGTCTGCATCGGGTCAACGGGATGCAACTGCCTCGTGATGCCCATTTGCAAGCTATTGCCGGGGAAAAAATCGAGTTTGCGGATGCTCAAGCCGGTGATTTACTATTTTTTGCCTATGAAGAAGGGAAAGGCTTTGTCCATCACGTAGGTATGTATTTGGGAAATGGAGCAATGATTCATTCTCAAACGCCCGGCTCGAAGGTAATGATCACAAAAATTGCCGGTACGAAGTATGAAACCGAATTGAGTGAAATCAGAAGGTTTTGGAAAAAGTAGAAAAAGACTCTTGACATTTTCAGAAAAAGTAATTAGAATATTCAAAACAATAGTGATAAAAGTAATGATAAGAAGTAGTAGATTATCCCATGAATTCAGAAAGCTGCCGGTTGATGAGAGGCGCATTCATCTAATAATCGAATTCCTCTTTGAACTTCGCACCGAATGGAGTAGGCTGCGACGGATGGTGAGCGTTCGTTATAATGCCAGGGTATTATGAATGTACCTGTTAAGGTGGATTGTGTGAGCAATCGACAAAAAAAGGTGGTAACACGAGTCTTTCAGGCTCCGTCCTTTCCAATTTGATTTGGAAAAGACGGGGCTTTTTTTATTGCTTTTCGCAATTCCTGACGGTGATTCATAAGTTTCTGACAAAACGAATACTTATTATCTGACTGAAAAAAATGTTTTTGAAGGGATAGTTTCATTGGTTTAAATCTTTTGGTGAAAGAAAAGAGACGATCAAAAAATGAAACACTTAAAAAAGAGGAGTGGAGAAAAATGAGTTTCAACGCATTAAGCAAACGAATCAATATGGAAAGTGTCAAATCAATTGGAAAATTATCCGATGAAGTAGCGGCGAAAAAAGCAGCACGGGATGAAGAACTAAAAGGAATCATCGAAGGAAAAGATCAACGAATTTTATTAATTATCGGTCCTTGTTCTGCCCATGATGAAGAAGCAGTGATGGAATATGTGCGACGTTTGGCAAAATTACAGGAAGAAGTAAAAGACAAAATTTTCATGGTACCACGAGTGTACACCAATAAACCTCGGACCAACGGCGATGGGTATAAAGGACTGTTGCACCAACCAAGCCCAACCGGGGAAGTCAATCTCGTCAGCGGAATCATCGCTGTTCGAAAATTGCATAAACGGGTCATTACAGAAACAGGTTTGACTACTGCCGATGAAATGCTTTATCCGGAAAATTTGGAGTTTGTGGAAGATTTAATTAGTTACATTGCTGTTGGAGCCCGTTCGGTGGAGGACCAACAACACCGTTTTGTTGCCAGCGGAATCGATCAACCCACCGGAATGAAAAATCCTACCAGCGGCAATTTGAAGGTGCTTTTCAATTCCTTGCATGCAGCACAACAAAAGCAAGAGTTCATCTACAATGGGGCAGAAGTGGAATCAAGTTCTAATCCTTTAGCGCACGTGGTTTTACGTGGAGGACTTAATGAACACGGAGAAAACATCCCAAACTATCATTACGAAGATCTGTTGAAAACCGTTCAAGCATATAACGCAGGAAGCTACCAAAATCCATTTGTCGTAGTGGATACCAACCATGATAACTCCGGCAAACAGTATGAAGAACAAATTCGGATCGTAAAAGAAACATTGACGAATCGTACCTACAATGAAGATATCAAAAAAATGGTTCGCGGCTTCATGATTGAAAGTTATTTGGAAGATGGACGTCAAGAACCAGATGGCACAGTTTTTGGTCAATCCATTACCGATCCTTGCTTGGGATGGAAAAAAACAGAAGAACTTGTCCGCTATATCGCAGCACACGCATAAAATTGATGAAGTCTAACTAGCAAAAAAATCCGAATGATCGTTTTTCGTACAGTGTGACGAGCGGGATCATTCGGATTTTTATTTTTACTTAGGGCTGGAAGAATGCTAGTCTTCCGGATAAATGTTGGCTTCGATTTCTGCTCGTTGTTCAGCAAGAAACGGTGGTAAAGCGAAACTTTCTCCCAATGTTTCTAAAGGTTCATCAATCGTAAATCCGGGAGCTAATGTGGCAAATTCCATTCGATTGCCGCCGGGTTCGCGAATATAAAGACTCTTAAAATAGCCGCGGGAAACGATTTTTTCGATAGTCCACCCCTGTTCCTTTGCCCGTTCGTGTAAGGCATCCAAAGCCTCGTCATTTTCTACTGCAAAGGCGATATGATCGACACTGCCGCGACCCATATGACTCATGTCTGTTGTTTCATTTGGTAAAATGCGGATAAAATCTGTTTCATTAAAGGAAATTTGTTGTTTTTTTGTTTGCCAGCCTAATAATTTTTCGAAAAATTCACTGGTTTTTGCCGGATCGCTTACATGAATCTCAGTGGAGCGCAACCCTAAAATTTGATAGTTTTCAGGAATTTCGTTTTGGACGACATGTTCCTTGGCTAAGGGTGCTTGATCTACTTCCTCCAAAATTAAGTCCACTCCGTCGTTATCAGCAAAAAATAATTCTTTTCCTTTGCGGGTGAAGGCAATCTCTTGGGCTTGTAGCCGTTGTTCCCAGTAGCTGATACTTCCGCGGGGGATTTTTAAACCGATGGTTGCAATAAAATGATCCTTGTCGTAACGATTGCCTAAATGGGGAACGACAAAAAAAGTAACGACTGATCCCGGTGCGCCTTGGTAATCGCCATAGTAGTAGTGGAGCATTCGATGGTTGTCTTGATTAACCGTGTTTTTTACAAAACGCATGCCAAGTAGTTTCGTGTAAAAGGCAACGTTGTCTTTGCTATTTTTAGTTAATAATGAAATATGATGAAGTGGTGGCATAAGGGATCCCTCCTAATTAATAGCTTACTTATTGTAAGTATAATAAGAATGCCTAAAGGAAGCAAGCAACTTGTCTGCGGGTCGAAAATCTTTTCAAAAAATGGTAGAATGGCAAAGACAAAACCTGAAAAGAGTGAAAAGAATGTTAACTACGGAAGATTTTGATTTTGATTTACCAGAAGAACTAATCGCCCAAACACCGTTAAAAGATCGTGCCAGTTCTCGTCTGTTGGTTTTAGATTCTAAGACAGGAGAAATGCAGGACAACCATTTTCATGACATTATCAATGAACTGCATCCCGGCGATGCCTTAGTGATGAACGACACACGGGTCTTGCCTGCACGTTTGTATGGGGAAAAACCAGATACCGGCGGACATTTGGAAGTCTTGCTGCTGACGAACACCCATGGAGATACGTGGGAAACGTTGATTAAACCAGCAAAACGAGCAAAAGTCGGTACAGAGATCGTTTTTGGTGATGGTCGTTTGAAAGCTGTTGTCGAAGAAGAACTGGAACATGGCGGACGGATTATTACCTTTAACTACGAAGGAATTTTCTTGGAAATTTTAGAATCGTTGGGAGAAATGCCTCTGCCACCTTATATCAAAGAACGTTTGGAAGACCCGGATCGTTACCAAACCGTGTACGCCAAGGAAAATGGTTCTGCTGCTGCACCAACAGCTGGCTTGCATTTTACGAAAGAATTATTGGCAGAAATTCAGGCAAAAGGAATTGAACTGGTGTATTTGACGCTGCATGTTGGTTTGGGCACATTTCGTCCAGTAAGCGTGGATAATATCGAAGAACACCACATGCACAGCGAATTTTATCGCTTGACAGAAGAAGCTGCTGCTGCTTTGAACAAGGTTCGTCAAAAGGGCGGACGGATTGTTGCGGTGGGAACCACCTCGATTCGAACATTAGAAACTATTGGAACAAAATTTGATGGAGAAATTAAAGCTGACAGCGGTTGGACGGATATATTCATTACTCCCGGCTATGAATTTAAAGTTGTTCAAGCTTTTTCAACGAATTTTCACTTACCAAAATCAACGCTGGTTATGTTGGTAAGTGCCTTTGCCGGTCGAGAAAGAACTTTGGCTGCCTATCAGCATGCAATCGAGGAACGCTACCGTTTCTTTAGCTTTGGCGATGCCATGTTTGTGAAATAAAAATAAGACGAGGCTCTCGAGGGCCTCGTCTTTCTATCTTATGGAAGGGATTTGCTGAAAAGGGTTTGCTGTTTATACATGTAAAGCAATTCTCTTATAAACAAAAAACTTTGTCTTCGCTACATTTCTACGCTAAAACATGTGAGTCTTTTAAGTCGTATTTCCTTGTTCGTTACGTATACTCATTACTTCTCTTGTTGATTGTTTCTCAACCAGTTGATACGCATTCACTATTCGTCTTACTTCACACATATAAATCTAGGTGAATTTTGTACGTCTAACATCTTTTACTTGTTTATTCTTCTTAAAACTTTTTCGAGAGTACCTTTCCAACAAATAAGCTTCCTTCCTTACAAACAAAGTATAGCACGGAAATGAAACGCTTTCAAGTTTAAACTCTCGGATTACCGATTGCAAAAAAGGCGACTAGCCTTTATTATGTATAAAGCTCGTTAATTTAGTGAAGAAAGTAGGGAAATGAATGTCAGATGCCATTCGTTATCGTTTAATTAAAAAAGAAAAGCATACCGGTGCCCGTTTAGGTGAATTGATTACCCCTCATGGAACGTTTCCAACACCGATGTTTATGCCCGTAGGAACCCTTGCCACTGTTAAGACCATGTCCCCGGAAGAATTAAAAGAAATGGGTGCCGGCGTCATTTTAAGTAATACGTATCATTTATGGCTGCGTCCCGGCGAAGATATTGTTGAAGAAGCAGGCGGTTTACATAAATTTATGAATTGGGATCAACCGATTTTGACTGATTCCGGCGGTTTTCAAGTGTTCTCTTTGGCCGATATGCGAAATATTGTGGAAGAAGGCGTTCATTTTAGAAATCATTTGAACGGTTCACCCATGTTTCTTTCCCCAGAAAAAGCAATTGGCATCCAAAATAAATTGGGTTCTGATATCATGATGAGTTTTGATGAATGTCCGCCATTTGATGAAAGCTATGACTATGTCAAGCAATCCGTTGAACGGACTTCTCGTTGGGCAGAACGGGGGTTAAAAGCCCACGCCAATCCTGATCGTCAAGGATTATTTGGCATTATTCAAGGTGCCGGCTTTGAAGATTTGCGGCGACAAAGTGCCAAAGAATTGGTAGGTCTTGATTTTCCTGGGTATTCCATCGGAGGTCTGTCAGTAGGAGAACCAAAAGCAGAGATGAATCGGGTGCTGGAATTTACCACGCCATTGATTCCAGAAAATAAGCCTCGTTATTTGATGGGAGTGGGAGCAGCAGATTCCTTGATTGACGGCGTTATTCGCGGAGTAGACATGTTTGACTGTGTATTGCCGACACGAATCGCCCGCAACGGAACCTGTATGACTTCTCGTGGTCGATTAGTCGTGAAAAATGCCCAATATGCGCGGGACTTCCGACCAATTGATGAAAATTGCGATTGTTACACTTGCCGCAATTATTCTCGGGCTTATGTCCGCCATCTGATTAAATGCGATGAAACATTCGGTATGCGCCTAACCTCTTATCATAATCTATACTTCTTATTGGATGTGATGAAAAAAGTTCGCCAAGCAATCATGGATGACAATTTATTGGAATTTCGCCAAGATTTCTTTGAAGCATACGGATTTAACAAAGAAAATGCCAAAAATTTCTAATATTTTTGGGAAAGTGCTAGTTAAATCAATAGGATTCTGATAAAGTATTTCTTGTGAATGAATTTAAAACGAGGTGAAAAGAATGAGTTCTCCATTTTTTACAATTATCATGTTTGTTGTCCTTTTGGGTGCGTGGTGGATGATGTCTCGATCATCTAAAAAACAACAACAAGAACGTCAAAATACGCTGAATGCTATGAAACCTGGTGATCGCGCAGTAACGATCGGCGGTTTACACGGTGTGATTTCAGAAATCAATGAAGCAGAAAAAACAGTAACTCTTGACTGTGAAGGAATTTATCTAGAATTTGATCGTCAAGCAATCCGTACGATTACTCCTGGTCAACCAACTGTAGATACAGCAGAAACGACAGAAACAGAAAAACCTGCGGATGCACCGCAAGTTGGCCCAACAGATGCTGAATCAACTGAAGAACCTAAAGAATAATCCCCATTGCGGGATTTTTCTTTTTTTGGAGAAAAAAATGAACCAACTAGAAAAAATCTATTTTTATCCAGCCTGCAAACAGAAATTGCGGGAATTTGCTGCGGCTGGGTATTCGTCGGTAACAAAAGAAGAATTGCTGCTTTTTTGCCAAAACTATCTTTGGAAAAAGAAGCAGGCGGTTACCTTCCCTCAGAAAAAGCAGTTGTTGCTTGCAACGACGCCCAATGATTTTTTTGATTATCAGCAAATTCAAGCCCAAACACGGCAGCAATCCTCATTGGATGATTTTTCAGATTTATTTTGATAGAACAAAGGCATTGATCCTCAGCGGTTTGAGAATCAATGCCTTTTTTTGAGCCGTTTTCTTTCTGGTAAAAGTAGAAAAAAACTAAGAAATAAAAAAGTTGTGAAAAAAATCACAAAAATTCTTTACAAACAAAAAGGAATAGTGTAATATCATGTATGTGAAATAGTTAACAAAGAATTTTAACCAGAAATCGGGAGGAAGACCATGGCTAAAACATTAGATAAAGAAATTAAAACAATTGACGTACAAGCGATGATTGACGAACTTGCTGCAAAAGGAAACATTGCATTGAAGGAAATGGAAGAATTTGACCAAGAAAAAGTAGACCATATTGTGCATGAAATGGCAATGGCAGCTTTAGACAAACATATGCCTCTTGCAAAAATGGCAGTAGAAGAAACCGGTCGCGGTATTTACGAAGACAAAGCAATCAAAAATATGTATGCTTCAGAATATATCTGGAATTCTATCAAACATGACAAAACGGTTGGCGTAATTAATGAAGATAAACAAAAAGGTCTGATCGAAATCGCAGAACCAGTCGGCGTTGTCTGTGGTGTGACACCAACAACCAATCCAACATCAACAACGATTTTTAAAACAATGATCGCTTTGAAAACACGGAATCCAATTATCTTTGCTTTCCATCCAAGCGCACAAAAATGTTCTGCTGAAGCAGCACGGATCGTTCGTGATGCAGCGATTGCCGCTGGTGCACCAGAAAATTGTGTCCAATGGATCGAACACCCATCGATTGAAGCAACCCAATCTTTAATGAATCATCCGGGAGTAGCCATCGTTCTTGCAACTGGGGGCGCCGGCATGGTGAAATCAGCTTATTCAACTGGAAAGCCAGCGTTAGGCGTTGGACCAGGAAATGTACCAGCTTATATTGAAAAAACAGCGAAAATCAAACGAGCAGTCAACGATTTGATTGTTTCAAAAACGTTTGATAACGGCATGATTTGTGCTTCTGAACAAGCAGTGATCGTGGATAAAGAAATCTATGCAGCAGTAAAAGCTGAATTTCAAGCGCATCAAGTTTACTTTGTTAAACCAAGTGAATTAGGCAAACTTGAAGATGCTGTAATGAACGAAGGAAAATACGCAGTAAATCCAGCAATCGTTGGTCATTCTGCTATCGATATCGCAAAATTAGCAGGAATCAAAGTTCCGGAAGGGACAAAATTATTGATTGCTGAACTTGAAGGTGTGGGCGCAGATTACCCATTATCTCGTGAAAAACTTTCTCCAGTATTGGCGATGATGAAAGCTGATACAACGGCACATGCGTTAGACCTATGCGAAGCAATGTTGAATCTTGGCGGATTGGGACATACAGCGGTGATCCATTCAGAAGATGAAGACCTGCAACTAAAATTCGGTTTACGAATGAAAGCTTGCCGGATCTTAGTAAACACCCCATCAGCAGAAGGCGGAATCGGAAACATCTACAATGAAATGATTCCATCACTGACATTAGGTTGCGGCTCTTACGGAAAGAATTCAGTTTCTCGAAACGTATCTGCTGTGAACTTAATTAATGTAAAAACAGTTGCGAAACGGAGAAATAATATGCAATGGTTCAAACTACCGTCAAAAATTTATTTTGAAAAAAATTCCTTATTGTACTTGGAAAAAATGGAAAACGTGGAACGAGTAATGATTGTCTGCGATCCTGGAATGGTTCAATTCGGCTATTGCGATATCGTTCGCGAAGTACTTGCTCGTCGTAAAAATGACGTGAAAATTGAAGTATTCTCTGATGTTGAACCAAACCCATCAACAAATACCGTATATGCCGGAACAAAAACAATGGTAGATTTCCAACCAGATACGATCATTGCTCTTGGCGGCGGGTCCGCAATGGACGCAGCAAAAGGCATGTGGATGTTCTATGAACACCCAGATACTTCATTCTTTGGCGCAAAACAAAAATTCTTGGATATCCGGAAACGGACATACAAAATTGACAAAGCAGTAAAAACACAATTCGTTTGTATCCCAACAACTTCTGGTACAGGTTCAGAAGTAACCCCATTTGCCGTAATCACCGATAGCGAAACGCATGTAAAATACCCATTGGCTGACTACGCGTTGACACCAGATGTTGCCATCGTTGACCCGCAATTTGTTATGTCAGTTCCTGCCTCTGTTACCGCAGATACCGGGATGGACGTATTGACGCATGCCATCGAATCTTATGTTTCGGTTATGGCATCTGATTACACACGAGGGTTGAGTTTACAAGCAATCAAGATCGTCTTTGATTATTTAGAAAAATCTGTGAAGACTCCTGATATGGAATCTCGGGAAAAAATGCACAATGCTTCGACCATGGCTGGAATGGCCTTTGCGAATGCTTTCTTAGGAATCAGTCACTCAATCGCCCACAAAATCGGCGGAGAATACGGAATTCCTCATGGACGGACCAATGCGATTCTTTTACCACACATTATCCGTTACAATGCGAAAGATCCGCAAAAACATGCTATGTTCCCTAAATATGACTATTTCCGCGCTGACACAGATTATGCAGATATTGCTCGCTTCTTAGGGCTAAAAGGCGATACCACTGCTGAATTAGTTGCTGCTTTAGCAAATGCTGTTTATGAGTTGGGAACATCAATCGGTATTGAAATGAACTTGGAAGCACAAGGCGTAACGAAGAAAACGCTGGATGCAACGGTTGACCGGATGGCTGAATTGGCTTACGAAGATCAATGTACAACAGCAAATCCAAAAGAACCATTGATTTCAGAACTAAAACAAATCATCATTGATGCTTACGCAAAATAAATAGTAAAGGAACTGTGACAAGTCTCGCACTACAAGGAGATCTTGTCACAGCCTTTTTTGTACAAAAAGCGACTTGTACTTTGATAAAAAATTGGTATAGTGAAGACACAAAAGAGAAATAGATTAGCAAAAGGGCGGTGTCATATATGGCAACATTGGAAGAAGCAACGAAACAGCTCCAACAGTTGGCTCACACGCAACGACAAATGCACCAGCTATTACAGAGCATGGATAGAAAAAACGAAGCAACACGAACGTTTATTTTTGATTTGACCGATTATACGCAAAGTTTAACCTTGATGACAGATCTGATTCCCGAAGAGGGTACGGCAGAACCAATCACCGTTTCAGAAATCGGCACGGTGGTGTCCCGGCAACGAGAATTATTGATGACACTAAAAGGGTTATTGGCAGAATATCTGCAGACGACACCACAGCCGCCTCTGTGGTTTCAACAAACAAATGGGGGCTTGAGACGAATCGTAGCCAGCATAGATGGAATACTTGAGATGAACGGCTATTTATTGAAGGACAATCACGCCTTTCAACAGGAATACCCAACGGCTGAACAACAAGCAGCACCAAGAAAAGAAAGTTTTTTTAAAAAATTATTTAAAAAATAAACAATCCAACGATAGAAGCCGGAAAATCGGCTTCTATTTTTTTGAAAAAGACTATTTTTTTTGACGAAAGCTTGTTATAATTTTCTTATAAAGAAATAGGAGTGTTTTATATGGAAAATTCTAAACCTTACGGAACAGTCTTGATCCGAGCGGCTCATATCTTAGATTATTTAGCAGATCATCCGGATTTATCCCTGCAGCAGCTCTCCCGAGGAACGGAAATGACCGCTTCCACCACGCTGAAAATTTTAGATACACTCGTTTTGATCGGATATGTCAATAAAAATCAGGATAAAACCTATCGTCTGGGATCGAAATTAATCCGCTATGCCAATAAGAACATCGATCAACTGGATCTGGTTGAATTGTCCCTACCTTACTTAGAGCAATTACAAAAATCGATTGATGAAACAATCCACTTGGGAATTTTGAACAATGCCGAGATTTTGTACGTAAACAAACTGGAGCCAAAAAATCAAACGATTCGTATGTCGTCAAAAATCGGAATCACCCGGCCGCTTTACAGCTCTGCGATGGGAAAAGCTGTGCTGTCGGAGTTTTCTGAGAGTGATTATCAAGACTATCTTAACCAGCACGAATTAGTGGCTTACACGGAACACACCATCACGAACTCGTTGAAACTGGCAAGTGAACTGAATAAAACCAAAGAATCAAAGGTCGCCTACGATGACGAAGAAATGGAAAAAGATATTTTTTGTATCGGGGCTGCCATCATGAATCAAGAAAAAATTATCGGTGCTTTCAGCGTCAGTATGCCGAAATATCGCTTGAATTCAGATACAGAAGAAAAAATCATTACGAAAATCAAAGAAACAAAAACTGCCATTGAAAAAGAAATCGCAAAAGTCGCCAATTAATTTGTAAAAACCGTTTGCATTTTTAGAAGGTTTACGTATAATGAAGGTATAGATTTCCAATTTGTAAAAATAAATTTCTAAATAAGAAATGAGTGTGAAAGATGAAACGTGTCTCAATTTTATCCCGTCTAGAACAAACAGGTGTTGTTGCCGTCGTTCGTGGGGCAACCAAAGAAGAAGCATTGAAAGCAAGTCATGCTATCGTTGCTGGTGGATTAAAGGGCTTGGAATTAACGTTTACTGTTCCTCAAGCCGACGAAGTAATTAAAGAATTAGTTACTTACTATCAAGACCGTCCCGATGTTGTCGTTGGTGCTGGAACCGTTTTGGATGCAGTAACTGCTCGTTTAGCTATTATGGCCGGTGCAGAATATATCGTCAGCCCAACATTTGACAAAGAAACAGCAGAAATTTGTAATTTATACCAAATCCCTTATTTACCTGGCTGTATGACGATTACTGAAATGAAAGAAGCCTTGAAGAGTGGAGCAGATATCGTGAAATTGTTCCCAGGCAGTGCGTATGGGCCTAAAATCATTTCAGCATTTAAAGCCCCATTGCCTCAATTAAACATCATGCCTACTGGCGGAGTTGGTTTAGACAATATGGAAGAATGGTTTAAAGCAGGTGTCATCACAGTTGGTGTTGGTGGAAACTTGTTGGCTCCAGCAGCAACAGGTGATTTTGACAAAGTGACGGAAGTTGCGGCACAATATGCAGCAAAATTGGCTGAGATTAGGAGCAAGTAGATGGGAAAAGTTGTAACCTTAGGCGAAATTATGTTGCGTTTATCTACACAGCAGGGTCTACGGCTAGCACAAAGCGAAGGTTTCGAAGCCCATTATGGCGGAGGCGAAGCCAATGTCGCGATTTCCTTGGCAAACTACGGGCATGAGGTTGCCTTTGCCAGTAAAGTACCAGAAAACTCATTGGGAGAAGCCGTCAAAAGACATTTGCAACGGTACGGTGTAGCCACAAATTTTCTGCTGCAAGGCGGGCCTCGACTGGGTACCTATTATATGGAATCTGGAATTGGCGAACGAGCCGCATCAGTAATTTATGATCGTGCCGGTTCAAGTTTTGCTGGAATGCAGGAAGTTGAATGGGATATGGCAAAACTTTTTGATCACGTGGATATTTTTCATATCTCCGGTATCACACCCGCTCTTTCAGCAAATTGGCGCAAGCTGACCTTGACCTTGATGCAGGCAGCAAAAAAAGCCGGCTGCAAGATCAGCTTTGATATTAATTATCGGGGAAAACTTTGGACACAAAAAGAAGCCGGCGAAACCTTGCAGGACTTATTGTCGTTGGTGGATTATTGTTCTGCAGGTAAAATGGATGCGCTCTATTTGCTGGGAATTCCTGAAATGCCAAAAGAGCAACCGAACGAAGCGATTTATTATTACCAAAAAATGCAGGAAATGTTCCCGAACATCCAAGTATTTTATTCGACGAAACGGGAAGTTTATTCTGCCAGTGCCAATCAACTGATCGGCACATTATGGATGGAAAATCAGTACTATGAATCCCAAGCACATAGGATCGATCCGATCGTTGACCGTGTTGGGGGGGGCGATGCCTTTTCTGGCGGCGTGTTACACGGGTTGCTGAATAAAGATGCTCCACAAAGCATCATCAATTTTGCGACAGCCGCTTCGGCATTGAAACATACAATTCATGGCGACTGCAATCAATTTAGTCAAACGGAAGTCGAAAGCTTTTTAGCTGCCGGCTCTGGAAAAATTATTCGATAGGAGAATGAACATGCAAAATATGGAAACAAGATATACCCACAGTCCAGTAGACATTCGTCACTATTCAACCGAAGAACTGCGTCAAGAATTTTTAGTAGAAAAGGTTTTTGTTCCCGGAGCTATCAGCTTGACCTATACCCACAATGACCGCATGATCTTTGGTGGCGTAACCCCAACAGACAAAGCACTGGAAATCAAATTAGACAAAGAATTAGGTGTTGACTACTTCTTGGAACGTCGTGAATTAGGTGTCATTAATATTGGCGGACCTGGTTTCATTGAAATCGACGGCACCAAAGAAGCCATGAAGAAACAAGATGGCTACTATATTGGGAAAGAAACACAGCACGTGGTTTTCTCCTCAGAAGATGCCGCAAATCCGGCAAAATTCTATATCAGTTCAGTTCCAGCTCATCACAAATATCCAAACGTGAAAATCAGTATTGATGATATTAAACCAATGGAAACCGGTGAAGGCTTGACCTTGAACGAACGGAAAATTTATCAATACATTCATCCAAATATCTGTGAAAGCTGTCAATTACAAATGGGGTACACCATTCTAGAACCAGGTAGCTCATGGAATACAATGCCTTGTCACACTCATGAACGTCGGATGGAAGCCTATGTTTACTTTGATTTCCCAAGTGACGATACCCGTGTTTTCCACATGATGGGCAAACCAGATGAAACCAAACATTTAGTTGTGGATAACGAACAAGCGGTTATTTCACCAAGCTGGTCGATTCACTCCGGTGTCGGTACAAGCAACTATTCCTTTATCTGGGCAATGTGTGGCGAAAATATCACGTATACCGATATGGATATGGTCGCAATGGATCAATTGAAATAAACAATCAAATGAAACGAAAAGAGGGAAAAAGAATGGATTTTACAATGGATATGTTCCGTTTAGACGGAAAAGTTGCACTGGTTACCGGTGCGGTTTACGGTATTGGTTTTGAAATTGCCAAATCATTAGCAGCAGCAGGAGCAACGATCGTTTTTAACAACTTGGATCAAAAATCAGTGGATGAAGGATTGGCCCACTACAAAGAAGTGAACATTGAAGCAAAAGGATATGTCTGTGACGTAACCAATGAAGAAGCAGTGCAAGCAATGGTTAAACAAATCAAAGAAGATGTGGGCTCTGTAGATATTTTGGTGAACAATGCCGGAATCATCAAACGGACACCAATGATCGAAATGGCTGCCGCTGATTTCCGTCAAGTGATCGACGTGGACTTGAATGCACCCTTCATCGTAGCCAAAGCAGTTATTCCTGATATGATCGAAAAAGGCAGCGGTAAAATCATCAATATTTGTTCTATGATGAGTGAATTAGGACGTGAAACAGTCAGTGCCTATGCAGCAGCTAAAGGCGGACTGAAAATGTTAACGAAAAATATTGCGTCTGAATATGGTCAATACAATATCCAATGTAACGGCATTGGCCCTGGCTATATTGCGACACCGCAAACAGCGCCACTACGGGAAACACAAGAAAATGGCGAACGTCATCCATTCGATCAATTCATCGTTGGACGGACACCGGCAGCACGTTGGGGTACACCAACTGATTTAGCTGGTCCAGCAGTTTTCTTAGCTTCTCCTGCTTCTGATTTTGTCAATGGACATATTTTATATGTAGACGGCGGAATCTTAGCTTATATTGGAAAACAACCTTAATAAAAGGAAAAAGAAGTCAAAATTCCGCGAGGAGTTTTGACTTCTTTTTGTTTATCGAAAGGCATAGCTGGTTTGGTCGATCATTCGGCTTTCACACCAGTCTCTGACTTCCCCGTGAAAAATCAACGGGACTGTTTTTAGCTGGTCAACCGTTGTTTTTCCAGTCATCGCGCATAAGAGGCGTACTTCTTCCTGCCACTGTTTGATCAAAGCAATCGTATGCTCTTCCCCGTGGGTCAATAAATCGTTCAAAATTTCGCCGGAAATACCTACCGCAGAGGCGCCCAGACACAAGGCTTTGAAGATGTCGTACGCATTACGGATGCCACCGGAAGCAACCGTGGTAAAGTGTTGGTTGATCTCGTTGGCTTCCAACAAGGAGATCACAGTGGATTGTCCCCAATCGTCCAGATACGCCAATTCCCGTTTTTTCCGCCGGGCATTTTCAATTTGGGTGAAACTTGTTCCACCGGTGCCGCTGACATCAACGGTTTGGACGCCGACAGAAACCAACTTTTGAATGGTTTCTCGGGTCATGCCAAAGCCGACTTCTTTGACCAATAGAGGAATCGAAAGATGATTCGCCAGCTTTTCAATATTTTTCAGCCAAAAAAACGCACGATCTCCTTCAGGCATCACTAATTCCTGCGGAGCGTTAAGATGCAGCTGCAACCCATCTGCGGGAAAGAGGTCCAAGGCTTGCTGGGCTTTTTCCAATGCAACTCCTGCACCAAGGTTGATTAAAATTTTTCCTTGCGGATATTCTTCCCGCATAACGGTATAGCTGGACAATAGGTCGGAATCTTTTAAGGCCGCACTGATAGAACCAGTGGCAATCAGTAAATCGGTCTCTCTAGCGACAATCGCCAGTTTCCGATTGATTTCCTTGGTCTTTTCACTGCCGCCGGTCATGGCATTGATATAAAAAGGAGAGGAAAGTTCATAGCCCAGTAAATTGGTTCGTAAATCAACGGCCTCAAGGGAACTTTCCGGCAGGGCGTTATGAAGAAGCCGGACAGAATCAAAATCATTTTCTCTTGGTTTATGAAACGCCTTGGCTAATGAAACGTGTTCATCTTTTCGATTCATCGGAAGTCCTTTCTTGGTAGTGATAAACGTGAAGGGGAAGCGGCGTAATCGCAGCCTTTTCCCAAGCACTCATCAATGGTAAAATCCCTGATTTTTGATCGGTGATTACGATGCCGCAGTCTCCACCGCCAGCACCTGAAGATTTAGCGGTACCGCCGTAAGTTTCCGCCAAGTCACAAAGCTTTTTCAGCGCAGGTGTTTCAATGATAACCCCGGTAATTGATGAAAGCTGATTTAGCAACTGTCGGTTTTGATGAATCATTTGTTTGATGCAGGCTACATTTTGAGTTTTAAAGCCTTGGATCATCGCAGTGACACAGGCTTTACTTTCAGCTAAAAATTGGGCATAGGCTTTTTGCTTTTCTTCTTTTGATTCATGAACTTGGTCGACTAAATCCGAAGTAGAAGCCGGGCTGCCGGTCCAACCAATCAATAAGCGCATTTTTTTCGGTACGGGCAAGGATTGGATTGACAGATAAGGCCAATCGGTGTGCAGCAATTCTGCTAAGGACAGTTGTTTTTTTTGTTGCCGTACCCATAAATGGTCAAAAGTGGAAAAGGCAATCCAACCACCGTAACAGCTGGCGGCGATATCTCCGCAGGAGCCATTGCCTTGCACATCTAAATGGGCAAGGGCGGCGATTTTGAAGATTTCCATTTGACTGAGATGCAACTCATAGAAACTATTTAGCGCTTTGACGGTGGCTACAGTTACGGCGCCGCTGGAACCAAGTCCGTATTTACGACCGTTGGAGCTGTCCAGCTCACTGGTTACTTTTAAATCATAAAAAGAAAGTGCAACTGCATTTTCTTGGGCATATTTTTCTGTTAAACGAATCGCCGCTAAGATGTAATGAAAGGGATTTTCCCGAATATCTAAGGTTAATTCACCATTACGACGGGTCCAGCGAATCGGCAATTCACTGTATTGTGCCGATTGGATACTACCGTTTTTTTTGGCTGGCTCAATAGTCACCGTGATAAATTGATCAACGGCCGCGATGATGGCGGGATGACCTGGTTCAACGACGGCATATTCACCAGCGATGTATAATTTGCCGGGGGCTGTGACTTCGATCATTTGAATGCTCCTTCAATCGTTTGGATTCCTGTTCCAGCGTAAGCAGTGATGACTTGCTGCTCACTGAAAATTTCTTGTAATGCGGCGGTAATTTTTGCCACATGTTGGCGTTGACAAAGAACTTTGACGTTCGGGCCGGCATCCATAGTGAAGTAGCAGGGAATCCCTTTTTTACGCAAGTCTCTGACTGCATTCATTGCCGTCAAACTTTGAGGCGACCAATAGGTGAATGGTGGTTGAGCGGCTAAAGTCGTCCCGTGCATTTTTAATCCATTGGCTTCCATGACTTCACCAAGCTGTTGGAAATTTTTTTGATGAATCGCTTGTTTTAATTGGTGCAAATCGTCATCAACAGTTGCCAACCAACCGGGATAAAAGCTGGAAGTAGCGACCGTTCGTTTCATACCGTCACGACTGGAAACATCTTTTTGCTGGTCATTGATCAAAACAAAAACCATGGCTAATTCTTTTTCCCAACCCGCCGCCTCGATTGGTTGAGCGAAGGAAGTTTCATCGGAGTTTCCTTTTTCCCATTCGACAAAACCACCGAAAATACTCCGACATGCCGATCCAGAACCGCGACGAGCTAAGCGCGACAAATCTTTATCGTTTAGTTTCATCTGTAGGGCTTCGTTGCAGGCGCCGGCTAGGGCAGCCAATCCGCTGGCAGAAGAAGCCAATCCAGCGGCGGTGGGAACAAAATTATGACTTTCTACCTTTGCAAAAAAGGGAGAGCCGGCTTGTTTTCTAACCAATGTTAAAAAATCGCTGACTTTTTTTGTTCCTTTGGCACTTTGTTCGAGGCCATCCAAATAAAAAGTATCAGCAGAATATTCTTCGGAAAAACAAACCGTTGTTTCAGTATAAAAAGCGTCCAGTGTCAAGGACAGACTATTGTTCATTGGTAAAATCAGTTCTTCATTTTTTTTGCCCCAATATTTTATCAGCGCAATATTGGTATACGCCCGGGCACTTCCCTTATACATGTTGATAAACTCCTAATTCTTGGACCCAGGTCGCAGTTGCCCCTTGGTCGCTTAATTTTTTCGCAATGTTTTGCGCCTGCGTTTGATCGGCTGCTAATGCAATCAAGCACCCTCCACGACCGCCACCGGTCAATTTAGCTCCTAATGCGCCGGCGGTTCGGGCAGTTTCAATCAAGTGATCTAATGTTCCATCGCTGACCTGCAAAGCCTGTAATGCGGTTTGCGCCAAGTTCATCACCTCTCCTAGAACTAACGGCTGGTTTTTACTGATGGCCTCTTTGGCTCTTTCTGCTAAACTTCCCAGTTGTTGAATGGTGTGGGCAGTTTCCTGTCGATTTTGTTCAAAGGCTTGAGCAACTGCACGAACGGTATCACGGGTACGTCCTTTTTTTCCCGTATCGGCAACAACAAGGCACGCATCAATATTTAATAGAAATTCCTGAAAAGGTGCGCCCTTTTGAAAATAAATCGGCATTTCGCCGCTGGTCGCCGCTCCGTCAATACCGCTGGGGTTGCCGTGGGCGATTTTTTCTGATTGATTGACATAATAAAGCAGCGTCGATTTATCCAGCGGCAGATTTAGCCAATCGAAAAAAGCACGAGTGATCGCCACTGCTGTTGCAGCGCTGGAACCCATTCCCCGTTCAGCAGGGATCGTGCTTTCTAAAGTTAATGTCAGATTTGGTGCAGAATATTTCTGCTTTAATGTTTGCAGCAGATGTTTGATATTTTTTAAGGCAGAAGGAGCATTTTTCAGCTGCCCATTATAATAGACAGAAAATAAGGTATCTTCCCTGTCTTCTGTGATCGTAGCTTGGATACAGGCTGCTTTAAAAGGGAAGGCGATTGCCGGTTCACCGTAAATAACGGAATGTTCACCCATTAAAATGATTTTTCCATTGGCGATCCCCGTACCGCGTGTCTTCATTTCTTGACCCCTTTTCTTAAAAAAATAATTATTGATAGATAATATTGAACTAAAAAATGACTCTTGCCTGTCTATTCTACTAAATAAATTTGCATCCGTTAATAGATTATAAAAAAATCACGATTTTTTACGGTATTTCTTAATAATTTTTTTGAAAAACTAGCCTATTTTTTACTTGTTTTTTTGATACTGATACTATATATTGGGTGATGTACTTATTGAAGTAAGTGAAAAATACAATATTTAGTGATGAAGTGAGTTGGAGGTCTATGAGCGTGATAGTTTTAGCGGGTACCATCGGAGCAGGTAAATCCAGCCTGACAGCTATGTTGTCAGATTATTTGAATAGTGAAGCTTTTTATGAATCAGTAGATGATAATGAAGTCTTGCCTTTGTTTTATGCAGATCCAAATAAATATGCATTTTTGCTGCAAATTTATTTTTTAAACAAACGGTTTGAATTGATCAAACGGGCATTGACGAATGAAAACAATGTATTGGATCGTTCGATTTATGAAGATTCGTTGCTGTTTCATCTGAATGCTGATTTGGGACGGGCAACAGACACGGAAGTACGGGTCTATGATGAATTGCTGGCAAATATGTTGGAAGAATTGCCTTATGCCGCTCATAAAAAACATCCGGATCTGCTGGTGCACATTCGGGTATCCTTCGAAACGATGTTGGCACGTATCCAAAAACGTGGGCGGGAATATGAACAATTAGAATTCGACCCAACCTTATACGATTACTACAAAGAATTAAATCGCCGCTACGATCAATGGTTTGAAGACTATAACGAAAGTCCGAAAATTCAAATTGACGGCGACAAATATAATTTTGTTGAAGATCCGCAAGCCGCTGAGATGGTTTTGAAAATGATCGATGAAAAGATTGCTGAAACACGCCAATTACAAGCAGCAGGATAACTAAGTAACGGATTCCTCCAAATACCGCCAAATGGTTCAAAGTAGCCATTTTGGTCGTTTTTGGAGGTTTTTTTGTTATTCTGTTTAAGAAAGGGAGCGAGAAAAGTGGAACAAACACGCAGATTTAATCAGGAAAAATCAATCTGGATCCATGTCAACCAACAAGACACAGCAGAGATCCGTAAGTTACAAAGTCAATACCAAATCAGCGATGAAATGCTGCGGTATTCTTTGGATAAAAATGAACGGGCCCGAGTGGAATATGATTCCGAGGAGTCGGCATTTCTTTTGGTGTTCAATGTTCCTCATCAGGAAAAGGAGGACAATCACTATGAAGCCAGTCCCATGACCTTCATCATCAAAGAAAATTGCGTTTTTTCCTTCGCTTCTGAGCAGACGGACTACATTCAACCGCTAATGGCTTCAATTTTGCAAAAAATGCCGGAACAAAGCCAGTTTAGCTTTCTGTTCCATACATTGTTTTTGATTGCCGATGCCTTCTTTCCGCTGATCGAAGAAGTCAATGGGCAACGTGTCCGGCTGAATAAACGATTACGAGAAAAGACGACCAATAAAAATTTATTGGAGCTTTCAGATTTAGAGGTCGGTTTGGTTTATTTAGTGACGGCGACCAAACAAAATGCTGTCTTACTGCAACAAATCAAAGCCTTGAGCTTTTTCCGACAATTAAACGCCACAGAACAAGAACAGTTAGATGATGCATTAATCGAAGCACAACAAGCTGTAGAGATGACACAATTAGCTTCTCAGGTATTGGAGCAGCTTTCCGGGGCATACAATAATCTATTGAACAATAATCTGAATGACACGATGAAATTTTTGACTTTGTGGTCACTGATGCTGACGGTGCCGACAATTGTTACCGGCTTTTTCGGTATGAATATGCCGCTGCCGTTTTCAAAATCAGCATTTGGCTGGGGAATCGTCGTTTTAATCAGCTTGTTTCTAGCTATTTGGATGTTTATCGGTTTTTGGCGGCGGATTCGCTGATTAGACAATCACCAATCCGAGACCGGCAGCAATCGTAAGGGCTTGTTCTTGATTGACGATTAGACCTGTCATGTGTTCCTGAGATAAGGCAATCTTGTCGAAAGTATTAGTAGTAAAGTCCAGACCGTTAAGGGGCGTGCGAAACCAATTGCTGCCGGTCAATTTATTTTTCGTCAGAGTCAGTTGTTTCCAGTTGATTTCATAAAATTCACTGTCTACCAATTGACAGTCGCTAAAATCAACCGTTTTTAAATTGGTATTGCTGAAAGAAGCGAAGGTGGCTACGCAATTGCTGAAGGTACAGTCCCGCAGAAAACTTTCGGCAAAATTCGTGCCGATTAGTTTGCATTGGTCGAACCATACTTGATGGAAACTGCCGGCAAGCCATTCCAAATTAGAAAAATCACAATTTTTAAAAAGAACATTACTACATTCAAAACGTTCCAAACGGGTCTTTTGCATAGTGATCCGTTCGAGTTTTGTGTCCCGCAAAATCAAGTTATTACAAGTTAGATAGCTGTAGTCCAGATTGCTGGCGGACAAGCCTTCAAACATCATTTCATCCTCTAAATAAAAGTCGGATGTAACCGGTTCGGTGAGTTGGGGCTTGATTGGTGTTTTCTTTTTCAATATTTTTTCCTCCTGGAAGGTTTATTGGTGTAAATAATAGCAAATCTTGCAAAAAATGTCACTTTTTTAAAGAAAAGTCTTAAAAACTGACATGTGAAAAAATTTTCTAGAGAAATTCTTAAGAAATTTATTGCTTGATATATCAATCGTTTGAAAGATAACGTTTTTTATTTTTAGAGCAAGAAGGATTCACAAGCAAAAAGATGGCTTTGTGACGGATTGTGCAATAAAATGAAACCGCAATCAACTAGAGGAGGAATTTTTTTTATGACAAAGACAGTTATTGTCGGCGCAAATCACGCTGGGATCGCCGCAGCGAATACTTTATTGGACAACTTTGAAGAGCAAGAGGTCGTAATGATCGACCGCAATACGAATCTAAGCTATCTTGGCTGTGGGACTGCCTTATGGGTTGGTCGCCAAATTGATTCTTATGAAGGACTTTTCTATACAAAACGAGAAGATTTTGAAGCAAAAGGCGCTAAAATGTATATGGAAACGGTGGTCAATGAGATTGATTTTGACAAGAAAGAAGTCCATTGCCAAACAAAAGACGGTGAAACCTTTACAGAAACCTATGACAAATTGGTGTTAGCAACCGGTTCAGTTCCTATTTCACCAAAAGTTCCTGGACGGGAATTACAAAATATCCATTTCTTGAAGCGATTCCAAGATGGTCAAGTTGTGGATAAGGAATTGGGTGCGGAAGAAGTAAAAAATGTTGCCGTTATCGGAGCCGGCTATATCGGAGTTGAAATCGCCGAAGCTGCAAAACGCCGTGGCAAAAATGTGCTGCTGTTTGATATGGCGGAACGTTCTCTGCCTAGCTATTATGACAAATGGTTCACCGATGACATGGACAAAAATTTGGCTGAGCATGGTATCGAACTTCATTTAGGTGAAGTTGCCAAAGAATACAAAGGAACTGAAAAAGTGGAAGCCGTTGTGACAGATAAGGGAGAATATCCTGTTGATTTAGTCATTAACGCCATCGGTTTTTTACCAAATAATGAATTAGGCAAAAACCATTTGGAATTGTTTGCAAATGGTGCATATCTTGTGGATCGTCACCAACAAACAAGTGACCCAGATGTCTACGCAGTGGGAGACTGTGCAACAATCTATTCCAACGCATTGCAAAAGACCACGTATATTGCCTTGGCAACCAATGCCGTTCGTTCCGGATTAGTTGCCGGTTACAATATCGGTGGAGCACAGGTTGCTTCTGAAGGCGTGCAAGGCTCAAACGGCATCTCGATTTTCGGCTTTAACATGGTTTCGACTGGCTTATCCGTAGAAGCTGCTGAAAAAAATGGACTGACAGTCAAATATACAGACTTTGAAGATTTGCAACGCCCTGGATTTATGAAACACAATGCAAATGTAAAAATCAGAATCGTTTATGAGGCAGAAACCCGCCGAGTAGTAGGTGCGCAGTTGTCTTCGACAGAAGATATTTCTATGGTGATCCACATGTTCTCCTTAGCCATTTCAGAACAAGTGACTATCGATAAACTGAAACTATTGGATATTTTCTTCCTGCCTCACTTCAACCAACCGTATAATTATATTACGATGGCAGCTTTGTCCGCAAAATAAGCAACCTACCAGTTTGGAAAATGGCTACATTTTTCAAACTGGTATTTTTTTTCTTCTTAGCAGATAATGAAAAAAAGGAGAGTGGCAAATGGATTACCAACGGATGACTGAAACACACGCAGCAGATTTACGCCTGCCTAATGATACCTTTGAACTGTTCGGTCGCATGATCGTTAGTCGAATAGAGGAAGAATGGCAATACCGAACAGTTTTTTTTGATACCGTTGAAACGATGGTTTTTCCGGATGAGAACTACACGTATAAAGAAGTGAATGAAAAAGGCTTTGCCGTCGGTGCCTATGATGGGAAAAACTGCATTGGTTTGGCGATTTTTGAACATCACTGGGCAGGGTATGCCTACTTGCAGGATTTAAAAGTTAACAAGGCGTATCGAAAACAAGGTGTCGCAGGAGAATTGATTGCAAAGGGGCTTGAACTTGCCAAAGAAAACGGCTATCACGGTTTATTTACCATCGGACAGGATAATAATTTGGCGGCTTGTCTTTTCTATCTCAAACAAGGGTTTGTGATCGGTGGTTTGAACACGAAAAGCTACCAACATACACAACAAGAAGGCAAGTCGGATATTTATTTTTATTTGGAAGGATAGGAAGATTTTTGTTGTTTTCATGAAAATGAGTTGACAAGAAACAAGAAAAATAGTATGATGTTAAAGTTGAGAAATGAAAGCAGAAGCACCCGCTTCTCGCCTTAGTGAGGAAATTACTGGGCAGAATAGTAATTCATCTATTGAAGATGAGCTGCGTGCGGGTTCTGAAAAGAACTCGTTTTTTTATTGCAAAATTTCCTTGTGAAATCCTGCAAGCTTTTCTTTCTCGCATAAAACTTGGAGGTGAATGACCATAGCAAAGGATATGATGGTAAACGACGGCATTCGTGCGCGTGAGTTGCGTTTGATCGATCAAAATGGCGAACAATTAGGAGTAAAAACAAAGGCAGAAGCATTGCAAATTGCAGAACAAGCAAATTTGGATGTTGTGCTGGTTGCTCCCGGTGCGAAACCACCAGTTGCTCGGATTATGGATTACGGGAAGTACCGTTTTGAACAACAGAAAAAAGACCGTGAAGCTCGTAAGAAACAAAAAGTGATCAACATTAAAGAAGTTCGCTTAAGTCCAACAATCGACATCAATGATTTCAATACAAAACTTCGTAATGCACGCAAATTCCTAGAAAAAGGGGACAAAGTGAAAGCTTCGATCCGTTTCAAAGGTCGTGCCATTACCCATAAAGATATTGGTCAGAAAGTCCTTGATCGTTTAGCTGAGGAAACTGCCGATGTAGCGACAGTTGAGCAAAAAGCGAAAATGGACGGACGCAGCATGTTCTTAGTTTTAGCCCCTAAAGGTGAAAAATAAGAACCGCGAGTCAGTCAAACGTTAGATATGGAAAATTTTGAGGATGTAGGTTTAGCTGTTGTCTTTTAGTTGAACTATATGCGAAATGAAATGTAGGAGGAAATTAGTTATGCCAAAACAAAAAACACACCGCGGATTAGCAAAGCGCGTCAAACGTACTGGTAACGGCGGATTAAAGAGATTCCGTGCCTTCACAAGCCACCGTTTTCATGGGAAAACAAAAAAACAACGCCGTCAATTGCGTAAAGCAAGTATGGTATCTTCTGGCGATTACAAACGTATCCGTCAACAATTATCCCGCATGAAATAATTGCGTACCCATTGCTTTGCAAAATGAAAAATTCAAATCAGAAAGATTTATTAGGAGGAATTAAACATGGCACGTGTTAAAGGTGGAACAGTAACTCGTAAACGTCGTAAAAAAGTGCTTAAATTAGCAAAGGGTTACTACGGTTCTAAACATACCCTATTTAAAACATCAAAAGAACAAGTAATGAAATCATATAGCTACGCATACCGCGATCGTCGTCAAAAGAAACGCGACTTCCGTAAATTGTGGATTGCTCGTATCAACGCAGCAGCTCGTATGAATGGCTTAAGCTACTCAAAATTGATGCACGGCTTGAAATTAGCTGAAATCGACATCAACCGTAAAATGTTGGCTGACTTAGCTGTCAACGATGCAGCAGCATTTACTGCATTGGCTGACCAAGCGAAAGATGCATTAGCTAAATAATTAAACCAGAATGGTTATCCCTACTCCGAGGAGTGGGGATTTTTTTTTGCAAAATAGGAAATACTTTACAAAACTAATTTAATTAGTTTATAATCTAATTAAATTAGTTTATTGGGAGTGATAAAGTTGAAGGTTACTAAGTATGGAAATTTGTATCAAATTACCTTTTTGCCAATGCTTTTTCCAATTAATGCTTTTTTAGTTGAAGAAGAAGAGTATTTTATTGCTGTGGATGTGGGGGTAAAGAATTTTATTCCTGCATTTAGAAAAATAAGCCAGTTAGTTGGAAAACCAATTCATATGCTTTTATTGACTCATGCTCACGGCGATCATGTCAATGGTGTTCCCGCGTTTAGACAAGCATTTCCGAATGCGACAATTGGTATATCGAAGAGAGATGCTCGGTTGCTGAATAAAGATTTTACTTTAACGGAAAAAGAAGGTAAGGAAAAAATAAAAGGGGGCTTTCCTAAAGAGAAAATTCCGATTGATTTCACATTTGTTGAACAGGATAGTTTTGGTTCACTTGTAGTTATTTCCAGCCCAGGGCATACGCCTGGTTCAGTTTCTTTTTATGATTCAAACAGAAGAATGCTGATTGCTGGCGATGCGTTTCAGGAAAGAGGCGGGCTGGCAGTAAGTGGTGACTTTCGATGGCGTTTTCCTTTTCCTGCACTGGCGACTTGGGATAAAAAAAGAGCATGGTCTTCTGCCAAAAAATTAGCAGAGTTAAAGCCAAAATTAGTAGCAGTTGGTCATGGAAATACGCTGGTTGAGCCTATGGAAAAAATGCGAGAAGCGATTATGCGAGAGGAAAGAAAACTGTATGGGAAAAAAGATAACAACGGATAAAATACTAATAACCGCTATTGATTTAATCAATCAAAGAGGGGTAGATCAACTGACTTTAAAAGAGGTTGCCGCAACTTTAGGAATAAAGCCCCCCTCTTTGTACAATCATTTTGCGAATCTAGAGGCACTGATTGATTCAATCGCATTAAAAAGCATGACGGAACTTTATGACTTGTTAGTGACCGATATGATTGGATTGGCTGGAGTGGAGGCTCTGGAAAAAATTGCATTTACTTATCGAAACTATGCTAGGACACATCCGGGACAATACGAAGCTATTCAGCGTGTGTCCTTGTGGAAAAGTACAAAGACAATAGAATTATCTGAGAAATTGGTTCGGCTTTTTGAGAAAATCGTGCAAAACTATCTTCCTTTTGAAACGGAACAAATTCACTATATTCGCACTTTTCGCAGCTATCTGCATGGGTTTATTCTCTTAGAACTAGATGGCTCATTTGGAATGGAACAAGATATCGAAGAAAGTTTTAAGTATGGTGTAAATCAGCTATTAAAAAGTTTACAAATAAAAACACCGGAAAAAATTAGGAAATAAGAGAAGGACGGATACTATGCGAAACATAAAATTAACGATGGAATATGATGGGAAACGCTATTTGGGATGGCAAAGACTGGGAGATTCGGAGAAAACGATCCAAGGCAAGATCGAGAATGTTTTGACCCAAATGACCGGAGAAAAAATTGAGATCATTGGTTCAGGACGGACAGATGCCGGGACCCATGCTCGCGGACAAGTAGCAAATTTCAAATCAGCAACTACCATGACCGAGGCAGAGATGCTCGATTTTTTAAATCGGTATTTGCCTAGAGATATCGTGGTAAAGAAAGTCGAAGAAGCATCCGAACGATTTCATGCCCGCTACAATGCTTCTGGAAAACAGTACAGCTATTATGTATGGAATAGTCCGATTCCTTCTGCCTTTGAGCGAAATTACAGCTTTCATGTTCCACAAAAATTGGCGATCAATAAAATGAAGGAAGCCTGCGAAAAATTAGTAGGTACTCATGATTTTATCGGCTTTTCAGCACTTAAGAAAACTAAAAAATCAACGATCCGGACGATTCGCCAAATTTCAATTCAGCAAGAAGGCGGTCTGCTACACTTCACTTTTGAAGGAGATGGCTTTTTACACAAAATGGTCCGAATTCTTGCTGGAACTCTTATAGAAATCGGTGCGGGAAATATGGATATAGAAGCAATCGACGAAGTTTTTGAAACGAAGATTCGAAAAAATGCGGGAGAAACTGTGCCGGCACAAGGCTTGTTTTTGGATGAAGTATTTTATCATTGATAGAAGTATTGATTGCATCTCGTGTAGAAAGGAAGCGTAGAGAAAGTGAATGGCGCAAATCTGCCACTGGCTCAGCAAATAGCCTTGTTAGAAAAAATTGTAAAAGAAAATACCTTGTTGTTTCCGCTCCTCCAAAAGCTTGCCCAACTTGAACTTCCCAATTATTATGTCGGTGGCGGCAGCATCGTTCAAACGGTTTGGAATCATCTCTATAACAAACCGCTTCATTATGGTATTAAGGATATCGATATCGTTTATTTTGACGAGGATTTAAGGGAAGAAAAAGAAAAAGCTATTATGGCGATGCTTCGAAAAACAATTGGTGACTTCCCGGTAAAAATCGATATTGCAAATGAGGCAAGGGTTCATTTATGGTACGAAAAGGCATTCGGGTATCCGATTGCACCTTACGAAAGTGTCGAACAGGCAATCAGTACATGGCCGACGACCGCCACATCTGTAGGAATACGATTGGAGAAGGGGCAATTTGTCATCTTTGCACCATTTGGATTAAATGATTTGTTTTCGGGAACGATTCGTCCAAATAAGACCTTGATTTCAGAAGCAATCTACCAAAAAAAAGCCGAAGCTTGGCATCAGAAATGGCCAGAAACAATGGTACAAAAATAGTGAGTACTCGTTTTTTGTATAATTAGTAGCTGTTTTGGGCGTTTTCCTGCGCCATTGAGGGGGATTTTTTCTGCAAGAAAAACAAATTGCTGTCTTTGCTTTTTTGGCGCATAATGCCAGTAGATAAAAGTAGGGGGATAATTTCATGACGAAGACTCGTTTGGAAGCCATTACTGATGGCGTGACAGCAATTATCTTAACATTAATGGTTTTGGAATTACGGGCACCGATGACGACCAATTTGAAAGGGCTTTTGGACTTAAAAGAAGTGTTCATGACCTATACCATCAGTTTTATTTATATCGTAATTATTTGGAATGCCCACCATTATTTATTCAGTCGCGTAACAAAAATCAATCGAAGGATTATTTGGGCGAATTTTTTCTGGATTTTTTGGCTGTCTCTATGTCCTTTTGCGACAAGTTGGGTCAGTCGTGATTTTTCTGCCTTTTGGCCGGAATTTGTGTATGCAGTAATTTTTGCCATGTGGACATTTTCTTTTGCTCTAATCGGTTATGCGGCTGGAAAGGCAAATTCAAGAGTGAAAATAGCCCGCAAGCGAGATTGGCGCAATCGTTTGTCAATTGCGATCAATCTCCTTTTGCTGACGATTGTACCTTTTTTTCCTCCTGTTGCATTGATTGGACGTGGAATCGTCGCATTGTTTTGGGTTTTACCAGAAGGTTGGTTTATTCAAAAGAAGAATTAATTTTTCCTCGCCTTCCTATGTAAAATCAAGTATGCTAAATATAATCAAACAATTTGTTAAAGAATTTTTTCAAGGGGAATTAGTGAATGAAGAAAAAAATTTATTTTTTGTGTACTGGAAATTCTTGTCGAAGTCAAATGGCAGAAGGATACGGGCATCTGTTACTGCCTGCCGAGGAAGTAGAAATCCGCAGTGCCGGTATCGAAACTCATGGATTGAATCCACGAGCAGTCGCCGTCATGCTGGAAGATGGTGTGGATATTCGGCAGCAGACTTCTGATTTGATTGATCCGAATTATTTTGCCAATGCGGATTTGATCGTGACCTTGTGTGGTGATGCCAAGGATAAGTGTCCAGTAATCCCCCAATCCGCTACCCATCTGCATTGGGATCTGCAAGACCCGGCACGAGTGACCGGCTCAGAAGAAACGATTATGGAAGCTTTTCGCGAAACCAGAGACACAATCAAAGCTCTGGTCGCTGGATTAAAAGATTAAAAAAACGGGAAAGCTCGAAGTTGAGCTTCCCGTTTTTTTGTTAGGCGCCTTCCACCATATCACGTTTTTTATATCCAACGTAACCTAAAAGGATCAGAACCAAACTGATCGCAGTAATCGTGAGGAAGGTAGGCGCATCAAATTTTTCCAATGGCATTTGAGGTATCCAACTTTGGATAGCCGTTTTCATAAACCAATCAGGCAAATCCAAGATGCCGCCAAAATAATTCAGCATGAAGGAATAAGCAAGGTAGGCATAAATCAATTTTCCAACTTTAGGTGCCCAGCCTAGCGCAAGAGCAGCAAGACCTGCGCAGAATAAAACAGCAGGATAAAAATTAAATCCAGCAGCTAAAAAGTCCCCCATGTCCATGGAAGCACCATCTCCCATAGCCGCAAGTGCGGTACCGCCTAAACTACCGGCACTCAACAAGACACCAATCACGCTGGCGATAAGTGCCAAGGCAATTGTGGTCCAGTATAATTGTCCACGGGTGATCTTTGTTGAATACAGTTGGCTTAGATGCAGACGAACTTCTTCTGCAAATAGCTTGTTGATGATTGCAACTGGTAAAATCGTTGCTAAACCAGTCAGCACAATCATGATTGTACCGGTAAAGGATTCTTCAATCGAAGCTCCGGTTGCAGCAAACATTTGTTTCATCAAGTCGTTGCTTTCAAGGAAGGTTTGCATATCACCATAGATTGAGCCATAAGCAGCCCCCATGATAACAAAAGCAATCAACCAGCTAATCGTTACACCTTTGTTCAGCTTGATAAATAAGCCGTGAACAGAAAGCAGTGATTTTTTCGCGGTTGCCCGACCTTCTCGTTCAGGAAGATAACCAGCATTCATGTCACGACCTCCTTCAAGAGCAAAGGCGAGAAGGACCATCACCAGAATAAAAAGCAATCCCCAAAGCAATGGCAACCAATTATTTTCAGTAAAAGGATAGGTGAGATAGGTCCAGCTCATTGGGTTAAAAGCGGACAAATCTAGATTGGAAACATCGGTCCCCGCCCGCACAATGTACAACAAGCCGACGATACCAAGAGAAGCACCCGTTGCACCGGAAGAAGTCGGCATGATTTGCGCCATGACTAAGGCGATGACCGCCCCAAGGACACCGGAGAAGGCGATGGACAAACCGAAAAGTATCGCGCCGGTAGTTGTGATGGAATCCACACCGAAGCTGATCATTGCGCCGCTGATGACAACTGCCATCAAAAGATTGATCAAAATTGTTTCTGCTAAAACCGCTAACGAATTTGCCTGACGTCCTACACGGAAGGAGCGCACCAATTCAGTAAGACCTAAATCTTCTTCTTTGCGGGTGTGACCCACAACATGCAAGGCGGAAATAATCATTGCAAATAATCCACAAAACAGCAGCATTTCATGAGCGTACATGGCACCAATCGTGTAATCTGCCCCGTTTGTGATCGGTGTTGGACCTACCATCGAGATCATTGCCGGATTTTGCATGGTTTCAAACATACCGGCAGCACCTTGCCCTTTGGCGATTTCTTCAAAAGCAGGAACATATGCTCCGGAAAACAACCCAATTCCCAAAACCCAAAAAATAATTTTTTTCCAGTCACGTTTTAGGTACTGTACAAAAAGTACGCCCCAACGTGCAAATTTTTCATTCATCTTTTTTTCCTCCGTTCCACCACTTAGCCTTCATAATGACGCATGAATAAATCTTCAAGCGTTGGCGGCACTGATTCAAATTTTTTCACGCCTAATTTAGCAGCAGCCAGCAAAATGTCATTGATATATTGATTATCTGCTGAGAATTTAGCCTGGTGCTCTTTTTGTACAAAATCGTGGACACCTTGCAGAGAAGCTAAAGAAGACACATCGCCGTCTGCTGTTAAAGTAACAGTAGAACGGGTCAAGTGGCGCAATTCGTCCAGTGTACCTGTTTCCACCACTTTTCCTTGGCGGATAATTACGACTTTGTCAGCCAGACGTTCTACTTCACTTAAAATATGAGAGGAAAGCAGAATCGCTTTGCCGGCGTTTTTAATTTTTTCCACTTCATCTTGGAAGACTGCTTCCATTAGAGGATCAAGTCCGGAAGTTGGTTCATCAAAGATATACAAATCAGAATCAACGGACAATGCGGCAATCAAGCCGACTTTTTGACGATTTCCTTTTGAATATCCTTTGGCTTTTTTCTTAGGATCTAATTCAAAACGTTTGATCAGGTGATCCCGTTTGGCTTTGTCCCCGCCGCCATGAAGTTTAATGAACAAATCAATGATTTCGCCACCAGTCAGATTTCCCCAAAGAGCGACATCTCCGGGAACATAAGAGATTCGTTTATGAATATCCAAACTATCCTTCCAAACATCTTTGCCAAAGATTTCTGCCGCTCCGCCGTCACGATTGATAATGCCCAGTAACGTCCGGATAGTTGTTGATTTTCCTGCACCATTTGGTCCGATAAACCCAACCACTTCACCCGCACCGACTGTAAAAGAAACATTATATAGTGCTTGGAACTTTCCAAATTTCTTTTGCAAACCTTGTACTTTCACAATTTCTGCCATAACCCTATAACTCCTTTTTATTTCCAAATTTATAACGTGCTTTCCGGTTTGTCCCAAGAGAAAGATAAACAAAAAGAAAAATTATTGCGATAGATAGTTTATTTTCTTGCTTATTTTCCGTTGTTTTAAACTAAAGTTCATTTACAAGGTAGATAATATTCCTTTTTCATCGGATAGTCAACGGAAATACTATAAAAATAAAACTATTTTTCACTTGATAGTTTATAACTTACTATATATAATAGGAATAGAAAACTTATGGACGAAATTAATGTTTAAAACCTTTATTTTATATCCATTAAATAGAAAGTTGGCATTCAAATGAATGGCTTTGAAAAACGAACGGAAGAAAAGAAGCAACAAGTGTTACATGCGACCTTTGAGCTGATGAATTCAAACACAGGAATCGAAAATGTGACGGTTGAAGAAATCGTCAAACAATCTGGAGTCAGCAAGGCGACGATTTTTAAGTATTTTGGTAATAAGGAAAACTTGATCAGCGAAGTATTCAAGGATTTTTTGAATCGGATGGGAGATACTGCCCGGCAGATCATGAAGGAAAACCGACCTTTTGAAGAAACGATTATTGCTATGAGTAAAAATAAGATTCATTTTTTTGAGAAGGTGAATAAACGATTTTATATCGATTTGATGGACCATGTCACTCAAAAAAAAGATGATGATCTCTCCACCTTGATGGAAGAATATAGTAAGGAAAGTTTTACGATTATGTTGGATCTTTTTCATCGGGGACGAAAAGAAGGCAAAGTTGCCTTGAAATATTCAGATGAATTTCTGTTGCTGTATTTTGAAGCTTTGGTGGAGGGAATTTCCAATCCACGGATTTATGCAAAAATCATGCCTTATACGCAGGAATGGACAGAAATGATTTTAAAGGGTATTGCACCGGACGAAGGGTAAAACAAAAAGGCGAAAACATTCTCGATTTTTCTTAGAGAGTGTTTTCGCCTTTAATTGTTACGAATCGTTTCTGAGAACAACCACCAGCCCGTTAGCATTGCTTTTCCCTGAGTTCGATTTGTTTGACACGACCGCCGATGCGTTGTGCAAACAGCTCTGATTGTCTTTTGTCAGAAAAAATCATCAGCTTTTCTGGCGACTTGTCCCGCGTACGATGACCGTCTTTTGCGATATAGCCGTGAAAGACTTTGACTGCATACATCCAGGTTCCCCCTTTTCTTTAGATTACTTCATATTATAGGAAAGCGGTTGAAAATATGCAAGATGTCTGCCTGTTATTTCTATGATATGCGCTTTTTTTAAGGTTTTTTGAAACTTTCAGAAAAAAATCAGTGCAATTTTGCGTATGTCGCAAAAATTTGGTGCATTTCCGGCTGGGTTTTCTTTAATTGAATTAGACGACCAGTTCCTCGATTCAAAAAACAGTGTTCACTGGTACCGGTGGTCAGAAGTTGTTCTTTAGTATTGTAAATCTCGTAACGAAAATCCAATCGAGTACCGGTATAGTTTTCGACAAAAATTGCAATGCGAATTGAATCACCGTAGCGAATCATCTGCTTGTACTGACAACTGACCGCTAAAACGGGAACGATGATTCCGGCGGCTTCCAATTGTTGATAGGGCAGGTGTAAATAGTCCAACAATGCTACGCGGGCTTCTTCAAACCAGCGAATGTAATTGGAATGGTGAATGATCCCCATCTGATCAGTTTCGTAATAATGAGGGGTACGGACATAACCGGGATATAGATTCATAGGTGATTTCTCCTTAAGCAGGACAAGCAAAGCTCAGCTGCAGTTTTTAATTGTCTTTCATTTAGTTTAAAGCAAGTTGGCAAAAAGAAAAACCTTGTTTTGAAAATTTCCATGAAACATCTTGACATTTCTAGTATAATTTAGTAGGTTAATGGTAATATGAAAATCGCTGAAAGAGAAAGTACGTTGCAGGCAGCTTTCAAGAGAGAACTAGCGTGGCTGAAACTAGTTTAAGGGTTGCAACAGAAGGACGCTCTGGAGATGAACGGGAGAAAAGCCGTTCCGTGTGCAAACGTTATTTGCTTAGAGGAAGACAGCTTGCTGTTTTCAAATTTAGGTGGTACCGCGTATGACAGTCATTCGCCCTTGTTCAATGAACAGGGGCGATTTTTTTATTGAAAAAATTTGCCGACACGTTTTTTACGAAGACACTGTTCGCAGGTGCGTCTTTGGCATAAGACAATTAATAGGAGGAAGAAAAATGAGTTATCAACGTCCAAAAGGAACCAATGATATCTTGCCGGGAGAATCAGAAAAATGGCAATTTGTAGAAGAAACAGCCCGTTTGTTGTTTCATGATTACCAGTATAATGAAATTCGGACACCGATTTTTGAACATTATGAAGTGATCGCCCGCAGTGTTGGCGACACGACCGATATCGTATCAAAGGAAATGTATGACTTTTTTGATAAAGGAGAACGTCATGTGACCCTGCGCCCAGAAGGTACAGCGCCCATCGTCCGTTCTTTCGTGGAAAATAAATTATATGGTCCAGAATTTGCAAAGCCGTTTAAAACTTTTTACATCGGCCCGATGTTTCGCTATGAACGTCCGCAAAAAGGGCGTTTACGTCAATTTCACCAAATCGGTGTCGAAGCATTCGGTAGTGAAAATCCGGCGACGGATGTAGAAAGTATGGCGATGGCTTTAGATTTCTTCAAACAACTAGGTATTCAGCAAATTCGTTTAGTCATCAATTCATTAGGGGACAAAGAAACTCGGGCAGCCTATCGACAAGCTTTGATTGATTACTTGATGCCTCATAAAGCAGAGCTTAGTGAAGATTCACAGCGTCGGTTAGAGGAAAATCCATTGCGGGTCTTAGACAGCAAAGACCGACGGGACAAACAATTTGTTGCGGACGCACCATCGATTTTGGATTATTTGAGCGAAGATGCCCGCAAGCATTTTGACCAAGTAGTACTGATGCTGGATGCGTTAAATATTCCTTACGAAATTGACAGCAACATGGTTCGGGGATTGGATTATTACACCCATACGATTTTTGAAATCATGAGTGACGCACCGGGAATGGGGGCACAGGCAACGATTTGTGCCGGCGGACGTTACGATCAATTGGTAGAAGAATTAGGGGGACCTGCGACACCAGGCTTTGGTTTTGCCATCGGAATCGAACGGGTCTTGTTGACCTTGGCGGCAGAAGAAGTCGTTGTGCCGGCATTGAATGAGTTGGATGCCTATGTTGTCAGCATTGGCGAAGCAACAAATGTGGAAGCGTTGAAGGTTGTCCAAGCCATCCGTAATTTTGGTTTTTCTGCTGATCGGGACGTGATGCAGCGTAAAGCCAAGGCACAATTTAAAACAGCCGACAAAGCCGGTGCCAAATTGGTCTTGACTTTGGGTGAAGATGAATTGGCAAAGGGCGTTATCAATGTCAAATCAATGGCTAGCCGAAAAGAAGAAACCTTCCCGTTAGTTGATATTTATCAAAATTTTGATGATGTTTATGATGAAATGAGTTTACTTGAAGAAAAATAGTCGTCAGAGTCACTGACACTATCGGAAATTTACCACCAAAAAGGAGCAAATGAAATGGCAAAACGTACAGTATATTGCGGTCTGGTCTCAGAAGAACAAGTAGGTCAGACAGTTACATTAAAAGGTTGGGTTCAAAAAAGACGGGATTTAGGTGGCGTGATTTTTATTGATCTGCGAGACCGTGAAGGCATCGTTCAAGTTGTTTTCAATCCGGAAAAATCAAAAGATTCATGGGAAATTGCAGATAAATGTCGGAGTGAATACGTGATTGAAGTGACCGGTGAAGTCATGCATCGGTCACCAGAAGCAATCAATCCTAAGATGGTAACAGGTCGTTTTGAAGTAATGGTTTCTCAAATCACAATTTTGAACAAGGCAAAAACACCGCCATTCATGATTGAAGACGATCAAAAGGTCAATGATGAAATTCGGATGAAATATCGTTATTTGGATTTACGCCGACCAAAAATGACGCAAAATTTGATTTTGCGGAATAAAACAACGCAAGCCATCCGTCACTATTTAGATGAAAACGACTTTTTGGATATTGAAACGCCTTATTTGGCAAAATCAACACCAGAAGGCGCACGGGACTATTTGGTTCCTTCTCGTGTCCATGCCGGACATTTTTATGCGTTGCCACAATCGCCACAGATTTTCAAACAATTATTGATGAATGCCGGCTTTGATCGTTATTATCAAATCGTTCGCTGCTTCCGTGATGAAGATTTGCGGGGAGACCGACAACCGGAATTTACCCAAGTGGATATTGAAACGACCTTTTTAACAACAGAAGAAATTCAAGAGTATACGGAAGGCCTGATTGCCAAAGTGATGAAGGACGTAAAAGGAATCTCCGTTACCTTGCCTTTCCCTCGGATGACTTATGATGAAGCAATGGGACGTTACGGCAGTGACAAACCGGACACCCGTTTTGGGATGGAATTAATTGATTTAAGCGACGTAGTGAAAGAGGTTGATTTCAAAGTTTTCCAAATGGCCTTGGAACATGGCGGCGTTGTTAAAGCGTTGAATGCAAAAGGTGCAGCTTCCCGTTATTCTCGTAAAGATATGGATCAATTAGGACAATATGCCAGCCAATTTGGTGCTAAAGGATTGGCTTGGTTGAAGGTTGAAGAAGACGGCTTGAAAGGCCCAATTGCAAAATTCTTAACGGAAAAACAAGAAGCCATCATCCAAGCAACCGATGCCGAAGTCGGCGACTTGCTGATGTTTGGTGCGGATAGTTTTGGTATCGTTTCTGCAACATTAGGCGCAATCCGTACCCGAATGGGGAAAGAATTAGGCTTGATTGACACGACAAAATTCAATTTCTTATGGGTAACTGATTGGCCTCAATTTGAATACGACGACGAAGCAAAACGCTACGTTTCTGCTCACCATCCATTTACGATGCCAAAAGAAAGCGACATTCCGTTATTGAGTACCGATCCGGCTAAAGTGTATGCAGAAGCTTACGATATCGTGTTAAACGGATATGAACTTGGCGGCGGCTCATTGCGGATCCACACCCGAGCTATTCAAGAAAAAATGTTTGAAACACTGGGCTTTACCAAAGAAGCGATGGAAGAACAATTTGGTTTCTTATTGGAAGCGTTGGATTACGGCTTCCCTCCTCATGGCGGAATCGCTTTGGGACTTGACCGTTTTGTGATGCTGTTAGCCGGTGAAGAAAATATTCGAGAAGTGATTGCCTTTCCTAAAAACGGAAAAGCAGTTGATCCAATGTCTTCTGCACCAAGTACTGTAGCACCTTTACAATTATTTGAGCTAAATATCGATGTTACGTCAATCGAAGAAGAATAAGTTTTTATGAAAAGGACGACTTTTATTAGTTGTCCTCTTCTTTTTGCAGAAAATTTTCGTATAATATAAGGAGAATGTTTGAAACGAGGGCCCGTTTTCCATGAATAAGCTATTTAAATTTTTACCCCATCCCGATTATGCAACAAAATTTTCCTATTCGATCGTGTATGCTATTTTGGCGTCGATCTCAGTGAATTTTTTTTATCAGCCGGGAAATATTTATTCCAGTGGAATCACTGGAGTAGCGCAGATTTTGACGACATTGTCGAAGGATTTGATTGGGATTTATATTCCCGTATCTGTCACTTTGTTGTTTTTGAATATCCCGTTGTTTTTCTTGGGCTGGTTTAAAATTGGTCATAAATTTACGATTTTTACTGGCATCACGGTTGTTTTGACATCGATTTTCATGCAGATTATGCCGGAAGAGGTATTGTCGGATGATCCGATTATTTGCGCAATTTTTGGTGGGGCAATCATGGGAGCGGGCATCGGTTATGCCTTAAAGAGTGGTCTGTCTTCAGGAGGTCTGGACTTTATCAGTATCGCCATCCGCAAAAAAACGGGCGGCACAGTTGGCTCCATCTCGATTTTTTTTAATTTGTTTATCATGTTGGCTGCCGGAATTTTATTTGGTTGGCAGTATGCCTTATACAGCGCGTTGGCTATTTTTGTCAGTGGCAAGGTAACAGACGCTGTTTTTACCAAACAGAAAAAAATGCAAGTAACGATCATTACCCGTTATCCGGATCGCGTGATTCATACAATTCAGCATCGGATGCGGCGGGGAATCACGATTATCAATGAAGCAGAAGGCGCCTATCATCACGACAAACAAACGGTGTTGCTGACGGTCGTTACCCGTTTTGAACTGCCAATGCTGCGTAATGCCATGAAGGAAGCTGATCCAAAGGCTTTCGTCAGTATCGCTGAAAATGTACAGATTTTGGGTCGTTTTTACGAAGAAGAATTATAGGAAAATTTTTTTCTGTAGGTCACACAACCTCACCCTTCGCCAAAATCGAACAAATGTTTAAGTTTTTACGAAAGTGTTTGAAATTCTTTAAAGAAATGTGCTATTTTTCATGGGAATATGGCATGATGAAAAAGCATACCTATTGGGGAAAACGGGGAATCAAAAATAGCTGATTTTAGCCGTAAACAGAGGTATCAAGACTAAAAAAAGGAAAAGTTGGAATGTAGGATGCAGCAAAAAAAACGACTAAAAAAAAGCCGCTACATCACAGGATTTGATGGAATCCGTACCCTTGCTGTGATCGGCGTCATTTTTTATCATTTATTACCAACAAGAATGCGGGGAGGTTATTTAGGAGTACCCGTATTTTTTGCGGTATCAGGTTATTTGATTACAGACTTGCTCAGGCAAGAATGGGATCAAAACGGTAAAATTGCTTTGTGGCAGTTTTATGTTCGTCGAATGAAGCGGCTCTACCCGGGGCTGGTCTTTTTGATGGTCACAGCAACGGCATATATTACACTGTTTCAACGGAATTTATTGAATAATTTAAAAGGAATTTTTTCCAGCAGTTTGCTGTACTTCAATAATTGGTGGCAAATTCAGCACGGGATGTCCTATTTTGACCGCTTTGCTAATGAGTCACCCTTTACCCATATCTGGTCACTGGCAGTGGAGGGACAAAACTATCTTGTTTGGCCTTTGCTCTTTGTCCTACTGATGCTGCTGGTAAAAAAACGACGCTACATTTTTTATACGGTGTTTGCGTTATCTTGCGTTTCCGCAATTTGGATGGCCGTTAAATTTGTACCGGGAGCGGATCCTACACGGGTTTATTACGGTACGGATACGCGAATGTTTTCCATCTGGTTGGGTTCTGCGCTAGCATTTATCTGGCCCAGCACACATTTGAAGGAAGAAATTCCCCGACAGGCCAAACGCCTGCTCAATTCGGTGGGGATTGTTTCATTTCTCCTTTTAGTGGCAGCCTTCTTCTTTTTAGATGCCCACTATACTTTTGTGTATTATGGCGGGATGTTTTTGATTAGTTTGTTGTGTGTGCTTTTAGTGGCAGTGGTCGCACATCCTGGTGCCAGTTTGAACAAATGGTTGACCAATCCGGTTTTCAGCTATATTGGCAAACGCAGCTACGGCATCTATCTGTATCAGTTTCCAGTGATGATTTTTTATGAAGCAAAAATCAACAGTATTGCCGAAAATGTTTGGTTGCACACCTTGATTGAATTAGCTTTGATTTTTGGAATCAGTGAGTTAAGCTACCGCTTTATTGAAAATCCATTGCGCCGCTTTGACTATCGCAAGAGTTGGCAAGTTGTCAAAGGCTGGTTCAAAAAACCATTCATCAGTTGGCAAAAACCTTGGTTAGTGCCGGGAATTGCCGTTTTAGTGGTTGCCATTGTGGGGTTAGTGATTGCGCCAACAAATTATGTGGACGCAGATCAAAAACAACTGCAAGAAAAAATCGCAGCAAATAAAGAGGCGGCTGAAAAATCCAAACAGACCAGCACGACTGCTTCTTCGGAAGAAAATCAAAATCTGACAGAAGAACAAAAAGCACTGACGCAAAAGTATGGATTGACACAAGCACAAGTTAAAAAAGCACAATCGATGGATTTAACGGCTTTTGGTGATTCGGTTATGTTGGATGCTACTACCGATCTAAAAGAGATTTTTCCAAAGATTATTGTTGATGCGGATGTCGGACGACAGCTTTACGAGAGTGCCGATTTAGTGAAGCAGTTGCGAGAAGACGATTTGCTAAAGGAAAATGTCTTGATTGGTTTAGGCACGAACGGTTCTTTCACTGAAGCACAATTTGATGCCTTCATGAAAGAAATTGGTGACCGCAATGTCTATTGGATCAATGTTCGAGTTCCGACACAACGTTGGCAAAATGAAGTCAATACGATGCTGGAAAAAATGGCGAAGAAATACAAAAATATTACACTATTGGACTGGTATGGACTGAGCAATGAGCAGGAAGACTGGTTCTATAATGACCGGGTCCATCCCGATGCGGACGGTATGATTGAATACTGCAAACTGGTTTCGCAAACAATTTTAAAATAAAAAAAGGAGTCCTTTTTGAACCGCCCTCACTTAACGTTGCAGGGCGGTTCATGGAAGGGCTCATTTTTTATCGGCAAATTTTCGCATCCAAAGAGGCAACTGGCGACTGATTTCAGTAGGGAGTACTACATAATTTTTCTCTGCCAAGCTGTCGCCAATCAAGCTGTGAAGATATACCGCAGCGCCAATCGTTTGTTCATCTGACGGAAATTGTGCTAAGAAACCGGCAATCATTCCCGCTAAAGTATCCCCCATACCGCCGGTAGCCATCGCCGGATTACCGAGAGGATTTGTATAAATCTGGTCCGCTGTATAAATTTCTGTGCGGTGACTTTTCAACACGATGGTGGCACCTAGTTTTTGTTGGGCTGCCTGATTTTTTTCTGAGGTTTGTTGGGCAATCTCTAAACCGCTGAGACGTTGCCATTCCATTTGATGGGGTGTAAAAACGACTCGGGCAGGATTATTTAAGGGCAGTGGATCGGCCGCAAACAAGGTAATTCCTGAACCGTCGATAATCAGCCATTGTTCATTCTGTTTTTCAAGGACGACCTGCAAGAGTCTTTTACTGAAATCAGACAGACCTAATCCGGGACCAATGACGACAACATCAGCTGTTTCAAGCAATTCAGTGACTTCTTCCTGCCAATCGACCACCATTACTTCCGGCAAACGGCTGTGCAGCGAGGAATGGTTTTTGGTAGCTGTCACGACGGTTGTTAGTCCGGCACCAGCATGGACACAGGCTTCTGCGGACATGATGATTGCACCACCGTATTGCGAGTTTCCTCCAATCAGGACAACACGCCCATAATCACCTTTGTGACTTTCCGATTGGCGGGGACGAATCACTTTCGTCACTTGTTCTTCTGTTAATTCGATCATTTTCACGTGCTCCCTTCGTTTCCTTCATTATACCGAAGATCCAACAAACGGGAAATATTTCGAAAATTGGCACGATTCTTTTTCAATTCTTAAATAGAAATGGTATCATGGAACACGAAGGCATTTTTTGAATGCCAGTACCGTCTTCGCTTTTTGAAGAGGTAGATGAACAAGGAGGAATGGATATGACAATCGATTGGCAAAAAGAAGTCGATGCAAGAAAAGACGACTTATTAAAGGATCTTTTCGATTTATTGCGCATCAATAGTGAACGTGATGACGCGAAAAAAACAGTGGATGCGCCTTTTGGTCCTGGACCACGGGATGCGTTGCTGCACATGCTGTCTTATGGGGAACGTGACGGCTTTACGGTAAAAAATGTGGACAATTACGCGGGACATATTGAATTTGGCGAAGGTGCTGAAACGTTGGGAATCTTCGGACACATGGATGTCGTTCCCGCTGGAGACGGTTGGGAAACAGATCCTTATGAACCAGTGTTAAAAGATGGCAAAATCTTTGCACGCGGTTCTTCTGACGACAAAGGACCAAGCATGGCAGCTTATTATGCGTTAAAAATCATCAAAGAATTGAATCTGCCTTTATCTAAAAAAGTTCGTTTTGTTGTGGGGAGTGATGAAGAATCCGGTTGGGGAGATATGAACTATTACTTCCAACATGAAGAAAAACCCGATTTTGGTTTTTCACCTGATGCAGAATTTCCAATCATCAACGGGGAAAAAGGAAACGTAACCCTTAAACTGCATTTCAAAGGAGAAAATGCGGGAGAATTTACACTGCATTCTTTTACTTCCGGACTACGAGAAAATATGGTTCCTGGAACAGCAACAGCAAAACTTACAGCTGCTTCAACGGAAGCAGCATTAGAAATGGAAACTGCTTATCTAGCTTATTTGAAAGAAAATCCAGTTTCTGGAACGATTACGACGGAAGACGCAGAAGTATCCATTGAGTTAGTCGGCAAAGGGGCACACGGTGCGCATCCTGAAATTGGAATCAATGCGGGAACCTTCTTGGCAGCCTTTTTAGATGGCTTTGCTTTTGGTGGACAAGCCAAAGACTTTGTACATGTTTTAGGAACAGTTGCTCATGAAGACTTTTATGGAGAAAAATTAGGCGTTGCTTACGAAGATGAAAAAATGGGTAAACTAACGATGAACGCTGGTTTAATCAGCTTTGTTGAAGGAAATGACGATAACGTGACGACCTTGAATTTCCGTTATCCAAAAGGTGTGACGGCAGAAAAATTAGTTGCAGGTGTGACAGCTACGGCTAAAGGAGCGGTTGTTTCTCAAGGAGATCGCAACATGCCCCCTCACTATGTACCACAAGATGATCCATTGGTAGCAACTTTGCTGGCTGTTTATGAAGAACATACCGGTGAAAAAGGCTTTGAACAAATTATTGGTGGTGGAACCTATGGCCGTTTATTAGAACGAGGCGTTGCTTATGGTGCCATGTTCCCTGGATATACCGATACAATGCACCAAGCCAACGAATTTATGGAACTAGATGATTTATTGCGGGCAACCGTGATTTATGCAGATGCTATTTACAGATTAGCAAAATAATTGAAAAAAACTTTCCCAATTAATTTGGGAAAGTTTTTTTTATCTCTATCTAGTTAATAAAAAATTTTCAGCTTGCCGTTAAGAATACATTGCTGTCTAGAAGACCACCATCATTTTTTAAAATCAAGGTATGAAGTGTTTGATTAAAATCAAGGATGGGATTTTCTCCAAGAAAGACTGTTTCATAGTCAGAAGTGAAGACTGAAAAGCGGTCGTTATCTAGTTGTTGGGTAAATGGGGACACTGGTGCATCAACCAATACAAGTTGAAAACGATCACCAATCATACAACAGCCGGCAGCTGATGAAAATTGATTGGAGCCATCGTTTAAAGTGAGTAAAATACTCTTTTTTTCTTCCTGTTTTGTTTCCAAAAAAGCTTGTGCGGTTGGAGTAATGGTTAATTTCAAGAAAGATTCCTCCTTTTTCGACTGTCGGTAGTGAAAGGGGCAGCCATGATTTGAGTATAGTTGGTGACTGGTTTTTTGTGAAATACTTTGCCTGACAGAAAAAAACCACCGGGAGTTTTTGTCCACAGCGGTTTTATCAATAGTCAGGTTAATTTTTTAAGCGTTGGACATCCAATACCGTTCCAGTTTGGGCATCAGCTAAAAATTCGTAGGTAATCAATTGCCCGTCTTCTAAGCGGGTGATTCCTCCCGTGTAGCCTTGAGAGTGAACGGCAAATTTGCGCAAAGGTTGTTTTTCAAAATTAATCCATGAGCCTTCAATGGGTCCTTCTTTTAAAAATGCTCGTTTCACGGTGGTCAAGACGTCATCCGGTGAAAGAAGCTGCTTGTTTTTGAACCATAAGGCAGAGGCGACGCCACCTACTAGACCCATACTCATCCCTAATGCTAGGCCGCCTTTAAAATAATTAAATTGATTGTCATTGTCCATAGGTGTTCCTCCTTATGTCGAAAACTGCGATAGTTTGTTTTGTTATTTGAAGGGTTCACTAGTATTTTACCATAAAAATAAAAAATGTTTAGAGGAGAGGCACTTGTTTTTCTGATTTTGCGCTATAATGAAAGGTGTTTTTCAGAAGGATGAAGAAAAAGAAGCAAGGGAGGAATTACCTGAATTTCAGGTGAGCATTTGATGGAAGAAAAAACATTTCAACGGATCAAAGAATTGACTGAACTCCAAGGAACCAGTGGATTTGAACAAGAGGTCCGCACCTATATGCGAGAAAAAATCACTCCATTAGTAGATGAGGTACAACAAGACGGCTTGGGAGGGATCTTTGGGATTCGTCATCACGAAGAAGCCGATGCAAGACGGGTGATGGTAGCGGCACACATGGACGAAGTCGGGTTTATGCTGACACAAATCACCGAACGTGGGTTGTTTAAAGTCGTTCCTCTAGGTGGTTGGAATCCGTATGTTGTTTCTGCGCAACGATTTACGTTAAAGACAGCTGGCGGGAAAAATTATCCTTGTATCTCCGCATCAATTCCACCACATTTATTGCGGGGAACAGCCGGACAAAAAGCATTGGAAGTAACGGATGTTTTATTTGATGCCGGATTTGAATCAAAAGAAGAAGCCGAAAGTTTCGGTGTTAAACCGGGAGATACGATCGTCCCTCAAGTTGAAACGATCAAAACAGCGAATGGCAAAAATATTATTTCAAAAGCTTGGGATAATCGCTATGGCTGTACGGTGGTGTTGGAAGCACTAGAAGCGTTGCAAAAGGAAAAACTTGGGCACACCCTGATTGCTGGGGCAAATGTGCAAGAAGAAGTCGGTTTGCGAGGGTCAAAAGTGGCAACTACAAAATTCAAACCGGATTTATTTTTTGCCGTTGATTGTTCTGCGGCAGATGACACGGTTACGAAAAACGGCACATTCGGGCATCTGGGAGACGGCACGTTGATGCGTATTTATGATCCAGGCTTGATTATGCTGCCACGTTTGAGAGAATATTTATTAGATACAGCTGAAAGCAACCATATCCCATATCAATATTTTGTTTCAAAAGGCGGTACAGATGCTGGGGCTGCTCATCTTTCAAATGAAGGGATTCCAAGTACGGTTATTGGTGTAGTGGGACGTTACATCCATACCCATCAAACGATGTTTAGTATCGCTGATTTTGACGCCGCGCGGGAAATGCTGATCCAAACATTGAAAGGCTTGGATAAATCCACAATCGATACGATTATTCAAGGTTAAAATAAAAACTGTGATTTCTCATGATTTTGTTGAGGAGTTTCAGTTTTTTAAAATTTAAAGGAAATTACCTTGTATTACACCGGATTTTGATTCGAAAATAAATAAGAAAAATGGATACTTTTTATTCTTTATAATGAAAATAATTGAAGATATAAGCATAATTTTTGCGGTAATTAGAGAACAAAGGTAACATAATAGATGTAAGAAAGAAACAATAAAGGAGGAAAAGATTATGCATTGGTTATGGGTATTGATTGTCGGCGCTATTATTGGATTAATCGCTGGTGCTATTACAAATAAAGGCGGATCAATGGGCTGGATTGCAAATATTGTCGCAGGTCTAGTTGGATCGGCTGTCGGACAGGCATTGTTAGGAACTTGGGGTCCGCAAGTTGCAGGAATGGCGATTGTTCCGTCAATTATTGGCGCGGTGATCGTAGTTGCTGTCGTTTCCTTTATTTTGGGACGTTCAAAAAGCTGATTTTTCACAGCCAACCTGAAAGTCTGGAGCAAAGTGCTTCAGGCTTTTTTTGTAGTCGAAAAGTAATCCAAAATAATGTAAAAATTTTTGTTTTGCAGGTATACTTGTGAAATCAGTAAATGGAGGAATGAAGATGAAGACACGAGCAATTGTAATCAATCATTATGGAAACGAAGAAAAACTGGTAGAGGAACACGTTTCTTTGCCGGAAATCAAAGAGAATCAAGTTCTACTAAAAGTTAAAGCCTCGGGAGTGAATCCTATCGATTGGAAATTACGGGAAGGATATCTAGCAAAAATGTTTCCTTGGCAATTCCCTATTATTTTAGGTTGGGATGTTGCCGGCGAAATTGTGGCAATTGGGGATAAGGTAACTAAGTGGGAAGTCGGCGAGGCAGTTTTTGCTCGTCCTGACACGACACGTTTTGGTACCTATGCAGACTATACAATCGTTGATGCTGAGCTATTGGCGAAAAAACCAGAAAACACTTCTTTTGCCGAAGCGGCGGCAGTACCCTTAGCAGGATTGACAGCGTATCAAGCTTTATTTACCCATGGTCAGCTGCAAGCAGGAGAAACAGTGTTGATCCATGCCGGGGCTGGTGGTGTTGGTCTCTTTGCCATCCAATTGGCAAAACAAGCTGGGGCACGGGTTATTACAACAGCCAGTGAGCAGAATCGTACTTTTTTAAAAGAACTAGGTGCAGATCAAGTGATCGACTATCGTCAGGGAGATTTTTCTGAAGTTCTTCAAGGAATCGACCTTGTGATCGATACGATGGGCGGCGAGATTCAAGCCAAAAGTTTTCATGTTTTGAAACCTCATGGCCGTTTGATTTCGATCGTTGGTATTCCACCGCAAGAAGATGAAAAGCAAATCACTGCCAAAAGTATTTGGTTAAAACCAGACGGCGTACAACTGCAACTTCTTGCTGATCTATTGGAACAAGGAAAAATCCGCAGCATTGTCGGACAGACATTCCCGTTAACAGCAACGGGTGTGAAACAAGCCCACCAATTAAGTGAGACACACCATGCAAAAGGAAAAATTGTTTTGGTGAATGAATAAGGAGAAGATTGACCCATACAATCAAAAGGCAATCTTTTGAGGAAACCATCCAATTGAAACCAAAGACAGCAGTCGATCCAGCGACTGCTGTCTTTTTTTGAAAAGATGACTGGAAAGCGATTTCTTCCCGATTTGTTGCGAGAAATATGCAAGAAATCATGATAAAAGCGGATAAAAACTAATGAATTTATCATGTTGTTTTTTTATCAGTCGATTATAATATAAGCATTGTTAAAAGAAAGGACTAATATGATGGAAGTGAAACAGAAAAAACGTGATTTAACTAAAATGAAAACACCTCACACCTATGTCATTATTTTTATCGTTGTTGTTGCGGCGTGGTTGTTGACATTTGTTGTTCCTGCTGGGAAATTTAGTACTACTGAAGTTCAATACAAAGATGCGAATGGCGAAACAGCTTCTCGAACAGTTTTGCAGCAGTCAACGTTTCGGTATGACTATCCTTTAGACAAAGAATTTGTTTTTGACAAATTAGAAGACTTGGCACAAGATCCACAAGAATTAGAAAAATTGGAAATATCCGAAGCAGATGTACAGACGGTTCTTGACGAAGGAGAAAAAAGTTTAAGTCAAGAAAAATTGGATGGTATCGCTCTGACCGATGATGCCTTGTATGATTTGTATGGGGATAAAATTTATGATAAATCGGAAAAACTTCACAAAACCGCAAAATTGTGGGGGACCGATGATTTTGGCGGCTTTGGCTTTTTGAACTTTGTATTTGAAGGATTAGTTTCCGGTGACAAGTACGGCTCGGCTGTCGGTATTGCCGCACTGATTTTAGTAGTCGGCGGTGCTTTTGGGATTATTATGCGAACAGGAGCCATCGATGCAGGAATTTACGCTTTTATCTCAAAGACCCGCGGAATGGAAAAATTTGCAATTCCGCTGTTGTTTTTTGCCTTTTCACTAGGGGGAGCAACTTTTGGGATGGCAGAAGAAGTTATTCCTTTCTCGATGGTGATGGTGCCTTTCGTCATAGCGTTGGGCTATGATTCCATCGTTGCGGTTACCGTAACGTATGTCGCTTCTCAGGTAGGGAACGCGACTTCTTGGATGAGCCCCTTCAGTGTTGCAGTAGCACAAGGAATCGCAGGTATTCCAGTGCTATCTGGAGCAACCTTCCGTTTGATTATGTGGGTGGTAGTTACTGCGTTGTCAGCGGGCTATCTGATGATTTATGCTGAACGAATTCGGAAAAATCCACTGCGTTCAGAAGTTTACGAATCAGATGAATATTTCCGTAGCCACATTGAAAAAACAGCGAATGAAAACAAACCATTCTTATGGGGACATAAGCTGATTTTATTGGAAATGTTAGCCGTTCTTGTCTGGATTATTTGGGGCGTAACGCAAAAAGGCTACTACATTCCAGAAATTGCCTCTCAATTCTTTGTTATGGGCTTAATTTCCGGAATCACTGCGGTTTTATTCAAACTAGATATGGGCTGGAATGACATTGCCAAAAGTTTCCAAAATGGTGCTGCTGATTTGGCGGGTACGGCAATTGTCGTAGGGATGGCAAAAGGAATTCTGTTAGTTTTAGGCGGTTCCGATGCCAATGTTGCTTCGGCATTGAATACGATTTTGCATAGCATCGGCGGCTTATTAACCGGTGTACCGGCGATGATCGGTGCTTGGGTAATGTACATTTTCCAAAGTTTATTCAATTTAGTCGTTACCTCAAATTCAGGACAAGCTGCTTTGACCATGCCGATTATGGCACCTTTAGCAGACTTGATTAAGGTACCACGACAAATTGCCGTTTTGGCGTATCAATTAGGTGCCGGTTTTGTGGATGCCTTCACGCCAGTTTCTGCAAGTTTGATTGGTGTGCTAGGTGTGGCACGGATTGAATGGGTGAAATGGGCGAAATTCCAAATCAAAATGCAAGGATTCTTCTTTGTTTTAGGAACCATCTTCATCATGATTGCTATTGCGATTGGTTTACAATAAATGACTAATGAGACAGTTTTCGCTGAGTTTGGCGAAGCTGTCTTTTTTGTGGCGAAAACTTAGTGAAATCTTGCTCATTTCGTACTATAATACCCCTAGTTGAGAAATCTTCTCACTTTTCTTGAAAGGAAGATGTACATGAAAACAATCGATTTTTCCCGTTCATTATTTGACTTAGTTTCAGAATTTCCTGAAATCAAAGATATTATGTATAGCATCGGCTTCGAAGCCATCACCAAACCGGGAATGTTACAGACGGCTGGACGTTATGTGACGATTCCTAAAGGTGCACAAATGAAAAAAATTCCTCTTGAAACTGTCGTGGCAGCTTTTGAAGCACAGGGATTTACTGTGGAGGGAGCAAAATGATGGAACCAACAGCAAAAAAACGGCAGGAGCGGATCGTAGAAATTCTTTCCCTTTTGCATGAAGGTGGCTCTTTTGAAGAAGCCAAACGATTATTTAACGAGGAATTTGACGGCGTGGATGTGACAGAAATCACTGCCGCAGAAAAAGCCTTGATCCAAGGGGGCTTGAATCCCAGCGAAATCCAACGCTTGTGCAACATCCATGCAGCCGTTTTTAAAGGATCGATCAATGAGATTCATCGCTCCAACTATGACCATGAACAACCCGGGCATCCCGTCCATACGCTAAAATTAGAAAATCAAGTCTTACAGTCCTTGCTGACAGATGAAGTCGATGGCGTGTTAGCAAAAATCAAAAAAGGAGATTGGTCACAAAAAGATCGTCTGCTTTTGGCATTGACGGATCTCTTACAAATCGACAAGCATTATGCACGCAAAGAAACCTTGATCTTTTCTTACATGGAAAAATACGGCATCAGCGCACCGCCAAAAGTAATGTGGGGTGTGGACGATGATATCCGAGACATGATTAAAAACTTGATCCAAATGTTGCAATCGGAAAAAACCGCCTTCAATCCTTTGTCAGAAAAATGGGCTGCCGTAAAAAATGAAATTGAAGAAATGATTTTTAAAGAAGAAGAAATTATGATCCCGATGACTTTAGATGTATTTAGTATGAAGGATTGGGAAAAAATTGCCGCTGATAGTTTTGATATCGGATTTGCCTTTATTCCAGAACCATTGCCTTGGAAAGCCAGTCAAGAAGCACTGGAAAAAGAAGCAGAAAGAGAACCGGCACGGCAATTAGCTATCAAGCAGGCAAAAGAAACCACAGACGGAATTGCTGCCGGTTTAGCTGCCGACGGGCAAGCAGAACCGTTGGAAACCCATTATGACTGGGAAGACCAGACCTCGGCAGATACAGTCGTTTTACCAACGGGTGTCTTGCAGTTAGAACAAATGATTGCAATGTTTCAAGTTTTGCCAGTGGATTTAACATTTGTCGATCAAGAAGATCGGGTTCGTTTTTATTCAGAAGGAAAAAGTCGGGTCTTTCCTCGAACTACGTCGGTTATTGGTCGAGAAGTCGTCAATTGTCATCCTCCAAAAAGCATGCACATCGTTCAACGAATCTTAGATGATTTTCGTTCAGGCGCTCGAGATCATGCAGATTTTTGGATCGACATGCGGGGTAAAAAAATCTATATTCGTTATTTTGCTTTGTATAATGAAGCCAAAGAATATTTGGGTTGTTTAGAAGTGACCCAAGACGTGACAGAAATCCAAAAATTAGAAGGTCAGAGCCGTTTGCTGGATGAAGAAAAACAACCCTCCAACGATTGACAGACGAGACAATAAATCGTATCGTTAACAGTAAGAAAGGGGTTGCATAAGAAATGTATTTAGCAAATCCACAACGGTATAAAAAAATGGTTTACAATCGTGTAGGCAATTCTGGTTTGAAATTGCCAGCGATTTCTTTAGGTTTATGGCACAATTTTGGTGATACTGATCCGTTGGCAAAACAGCGGGAAACGATATTAGGGGCGTTTGATATGGGAATCACCCACTTCGATCTTGCCAATAATTACGGTCCGCCAGCCGGCTCAGCCGAGGAAAATTTTGGTAAGATATTCCGGCAGGAGTTAAAAAGTTATCGGGACGAAATGATTATTTCTTCAAAAGCGGGATATTACATGTGGGAAGGACCTTATGGTGAATGGGGATCAAAAAAATATTTGACCGCTAGCTGTGACCAAAGTTTGCAACGGTTGGGATTGGATTATGTGGATATTTTTTACCATCACCGTCCAGATCCTGACACACCAATGGAGGAAACGGCCCATGCATTGGATCTATTGGTTCGTCAAGGTAAAGCATTGTACGTCGGTGTTTCAAATTATTCGGCGGAACAAACGAAAAAAATGGCAGGCTTGTTAAAGGGATTGGGCACACCGTTTATCATTCATCAACCCCGCTACAATATGTTTGATCGATGGATTGAAGATGGATTGACTACCGTTTTAGAAGAAGAACAGCTAGGTGCTATCGTCTTCAGTCCGTTAGCACAAGGTCTATTGACGGATCGTTATCTGCATGGAATTCCTGAAGATTCCCGTGCCCATCGTTCTGACAGTCCATTTTTGACAGAAGATAAAGTCGAAGGAACCCTTTCCGTCGTTCGCAAGTTAAATGCAGTAGCTGAAAATCGGGGACAAACCTTAGCGGAAATGGCTCTTGCGTGGAATTTGCAGCAAAAAACAGTAACCAGTGTACTGGTGGGTGCTTCCCGGTTGAGTCAGTTACAAGACAATGTCAAAGCGTTGGATCATTTGGCGTTTACTCCAGATGAATTAGCAACCATTGATCAACTGTTAAAAGAAATGAAGTAACAAAAAGCGGCGGATTTTTTTCGCCGCTTTTTTCGTGAGCATGAAAATCTTTGTGAAAATAGAAACAAAATGAGGTATAATGTGCTAGGAAATAATTATTTATAGGAGGATGAAAATGAAAGCACTAATCGTATTTGCACATCCAAAAAAAGAAAGTTTTTCACATGCTTTGGTAGCAACCCTTGAAGAAGCATTGAAGAAGAAAGGATATGAAGTCAACGTTCGAGACCTGTACCAAATGAATTTTAATCCGGTTTTATCTGGACCAGACGCGATTCATATCGAGAATGGAAAATTTGTCAGAGACAATGAGACGTTTCCTGAAGATGTTCAAGTGGAACAAAAATTTATTGAAGAGAGCGATTTGTTAATTTACGTTTTCCCAAGCTGGTGGAATGGCATGCCGGCAATCATGAAGGGCTATGTAGATCGGGTTTTCCAACACGGATTTGCCTATAGTTTTGAATCAGACGAACCGAAAAAACGCTTTGCTGGAAAACGGGCATTGTTCTTTACCCCAACAGGTCAACCACAAAATGAAGACGGCAGCGATTCACCAATCGATCGTGCAATGAAGACGGTCACTTCAGAATGGATGTTCAACAGCAATGGAACCGAAGTGATCGATCACGTATTTTATGGTCGAGTTCCTTATAAAACGCGGGAAGAATTAGCCGAATATTTGGCAGATGCCCAACGAAGAATTGAAGAGCTGTAAAAAATGAATTGGAAAAAGTTTGCGGGAATTGGGGTAATTTTAGGACTGTTGATTGGTTTGACTGCTTGTGCCGCGGGAGCGGATACGAAAAAAGAGAACGTCCAAGCAGATAGCGACAATCAAGAAAAAATCATCAATATGATGGAGATCAATGAGATTTCTTCCATGGATTCTGGCAATGCGCTGGATGGGGGCAGTTTTATTGCTATCACACAGGTTATCGAAGGACTCTATAATTTAGATGACGAAGACAATATTATTCCCGGTGTTGCGGAAAAATTGCCGGAAATTAGTGAAGATGGCTTAACGTATACCGTTTCCCTTCGAAAAAATGCTACTTGGTCAAACGGTGATCCGGTAACAGCTCACGACTTTGTCTATGCTTGGCGCCGGGTAGTCACGCCGTCTTTTGGCTCACCAAGTTCATTTTTATTGGCAGATATTAAAAACACCTCCAAAATTTTAGAAGGAAAAGCTGAACCGGAAACCCTTGGTGTTGAAGCAAAAGATGATTATACCTTGTTGGTTACCTTGGAACATCCGGTGGCTTATTTTACCTCAGTGATGACTTTTCCAACCTTGTTTCCACAAAACCAAAAATATGTGGAAAAACAAGGAGAAAACTATGCTTTGGATAGCGACCATCTAATTTATAATGGACCTTATCGTTTAGCTGAATGGAAACACGGCAATCAAAAATGGGTTTATGAAAAAAATGATCACTATTGGAACAAAGAACAAAGCAATGTCAAGGCAGTCAATATCCAAGTTGTTAAAGATACGAATTTAGCTGTCAATCTGTTCAAAGATGGACAACTGGATCGGGCAGTCCTTTCCGGTGAGTATGCCAAACAATACAAAAAGGATAAAAACTACACGACTCAGCTTGATTCTTGGGTCCATACACTGGAATTGAATCAAAAGAAAGAGGATAAAGCAACGATCTTTGCCAACAAATCGATTCGCCAAGCTATTGGCCTTGCCATTGATCGGGAACACATTGCCAATACACTGCTGGATAATGATTCCCGAGCTATTTATGGCTTAATTCCAAGTGAATTCGTGAAAAATCCAGAAAGTAACGAAGATTTCCGTAAAGAAAGCGGCGATATTCAAAGTTTTGATGTTGAAAAAGCCAAAACCTTGTGGCAAAAGGGTTTAAAAGAGTTGGGAGAAAAAACAGCTACCCTTCAACTGTCTGCTTCAGATCAGGATGAGAACAAAGCAATCACGGAATACTTGCAGTACACCCTACAGGAAAACCTGCCGGACTTAACTGTCGAAATTTCTTTGGTTCCGGAAAAAAATCTGTTGGATAAAAAACAATCCCATGATTTTGATTTGATGCTGACACGCCAAGGTCCGGATTTTCAAGATCCTACCACGTATCTGAATACCTATCAAACAGAAGCCTTCAATAATCCTTCTGTTTATAGCAATGAAACCTATGATAAATTATTGGCGCAAGCCCAGACAGAATCCAATCAATTGGAAACCCGTTGGCAAACGTTGATCAAAGCAGAGCATACCTTGTTGGAGGATGCAGCAGTAATTCCAATCTATCAATCTGCTAACACAGCTTTATTACGGGACAATATCACAGGAATGATCCATCACTTGTTTGGACCGCCAAATTTCTACGGAAAAATTATGTTGAAATAGAAAAAAACCGATACTGATTTCAGTATCGGTCTTTCTTTATCCTAGAGTAAAGGCATCAGCCAATTGACCCAAATCCAGCTTAAAGGCATGATCAAAATCATGGCTGGAATCATATCGGCAATGGGGAACATTTTTAGTTTGACCATTCGAAAACCAGTTGCCAACATCAAGAATCCGCCACAAGCTTTGAAGTCGAAAATCATATCCGGCGTTGTCAGTGGGAAGACGAATTTTGCCGCTAAAAAAAGAACGTAGAAAATTAAAAATTGTGGAACCGCAATGACTGAAACTACATAGCCCAAATTACAGGCAAAAATCGCAGCAGTGAAGAAATCTAAAATCGATTTGGAAATCAAAATCGTACTGTCGCCAGTCATTCCTGCGTCCAAACTCCCATAAATACCGGTTCCGCTAGCACAAAAAAGAACGATTACGGTCACAAGCGTATTGATGAATTCTTCGTGCGACATCGTTAAATTTTCATTTGGAAAGAGTTTACTAATAGGTTTTTGCATCAGCATGGCCCCTTTGTTGATGTATTCCCCCAGATGAATCGCTAACCCGATTCCAGTACCAATGACTAAAGCAAAGATAACCGCCGGCATATATTTCATCGGTGCAATGGCAAAAATTCCCATTCCCATCGAACAAACACTGAAAATCATCGTGATCTCCGTTTTAAATTTCTCCGACAATTTGTTTCCTAAAAATCCGCCCGCTAATCCGCCAAAGACAACAGACAGGGCGTTGATAATAACACCAGTTGGCATGTAATTGCTTCCTCCCTTATAAATGAATAACTGCTTACTTGCGGGTTCATTTTACCAATCAAAGATGGTTTCGCCAATTCAAAATTCGTGCTAAAGTATTCTCAAATGGAATAGAACGGAAGCGAAATAATGGACATCAATAAACTGCAAGCCTTCATTGATTTGACGAAAACCTTGAGCTACACCGAGACGGCAGAACATCTTTTTACTACCCAAGGCAATATTTCTAAACAAATTTTGAATTTAGAAAAAGAATTAGGCGTAGAATTATTTCAACGAGAGCATCGAAAAATCCAATTGACCGAAGCGGAGAGTTTTGAGCTTTTTCCTGCACCGTTGGAAGGAAAGAACAACATTGTTTTTGCCCGAATCTTTGGAGAAAAAGCAGACATGTGGGAGTGGTTGATTACAGAACAGGATCGATTTGTCGCTGTTTTACCAAAACGACACCCTCTGGCAAAGGAAAAGGAACTACCTCTCGTTGCGTTGGCACAGGAAAATTTTTTGCTTTTGGGAAAAGAAACCAATCTGTATCTTCCGGTAATGGAAATGTGTCGGCAAGCGGAAATCAATCCCACTATCACATATGAAGGTACCCGAATCGACTTGATTTTAACAATGGTTGCCAGTGAACTAGGTATTACCTTAGCGATGGAAAAAACGGTTCTCAATCTTCTTAACGAAGAATTAGTGGCAATTCCGGTGACCCCGAACCAAATCAGTTCGCTTTGCTTTGTACGAAAAAAAGGAGAACACTCCAAAGCCTCCAATCTGTTTTGGTCCTATTTACAAGAACAGTAAATTAATATTCCGTTTTGGAATGTATTCTTCCGGAAGTTGAATTGTTTGCGACAGCGGGAACTTTTACAATGATGATGAGTTAAGGAAAGGGGAAATCATCATGACACAAGAACCTTATGATTTAAGAAAAGTTCTCGCTGAACTAAAAGAACTGCCGGGACAATACCATGAGACAGCAATCGAAATTGATCCGGAGGCAGAATTATCCGGTGTTTACCGCTATATCGGTGCGGGAGGAACCGTCAAACGTCCAACACAAGAAGGACCAACGATGATGTTCAATAAGATAAAGGGATTTCCTGACAAACGGGTGCTGATCGGTATCATGGCCAGCCGCAAACGTGTAGGGGAAATTTTTCATCACGATTATAAAACCTTAGGACGTTTATTGAAAGATTCAGTAGAAAATCCTGTGAAGCCAGTTAAGGTCGCCAAAGCAGACGCACCCGCACAAGAAGTCGTTCATCTAGCTTCTGATCCGGCATTTGATATTCGCAAAATTTTACCAGCACCAACCAATACGGAATATGATGCCGGACCATACATTACGATGGGTGTCGTTTTTGGCTCTGATCCGGAAAAAACCATGAGTGATGTAACAATTCATCGAATGGTTTTGGAAGACAAAGATACAATTGGTATGTATATCATGCCTGGTGGTCGACATATCGGACATTTTCAAGAGCAATTTGAAAAATTAAATAAATCAATGCCGATCACGATCAATATCGGACTTGATCCTGCCATCACAATTGGTGCAACCTTTGAACCGCCTACCACGCCTTTAGGCTACAATGAATTATGGGTTGCCGGTGCCCTGCGGCAGGAACCTGTGCAATTGGTTGATGGGGTTGCGGTAGATGAAGTGGGCATCGCGCGGGCAGAATTTATTATTGAAGCCGAAATCATGCCAAATCAACGAATGCAAGAAGATATCAACACCCATACTGGTAAAGCGATGCCGGAATTTCCTGGTTACAACGGAGATGCCAATCCTGCTGTTAATGTCGTCAAGGTTAAAGCAGTGACCCACCGCAAGGATCAACCAATCATGCAAACAACCATCGGTCCAAGCGAAGAACATGTGTCAATGGCTGGTATCCCAACGGAGGCGAGCATTTTAGAATTGGTGGATAAAGCAATTCCCGGAAAAGTTGTCAATGTGTACAACCCTCCTGCAGGTGGCGGGAAATTAATGAGTATTTTGCAAATTCGCAAAGAAAATCCTGCCGATGAAGGAATTCAACGACAAGCCGCAATTTTGGCTCTCTCGGCCTTTAAAGAATTGAAAACCGTCATTTTGGTAGATGAAGACGTGGATATTTTTGATATGAACGATGTGATGTGGACTTTAAATACCCGTTTCCAAGGAGATCAGGACATTCTTGTTTTGCCTGGGATGCGGAATCACCCTCTTGATCCTTCTGAGTTGCCGGAATACGATCCAAAGTCGATTCGGGTACGGGGGATGAGTTCCAAAACCATTCTTGATGGAACCGTTCCTTTTGATATGAAAGATCATTTTATCCGTGCGCAATTCAAAGAAGTTGCTGACTGGAAAAAATATCTGGACTAAGACTACAGATGGAAAATGCCGTAACTTTTTGCTGCGGCATTTTTTAGAAGGGAGTAAAACAAATGAAGAAAATCGTAATTGGAATCACCGGAGCATCAGGAACAATCTATGCACTTGACCTAATCAAAAAATTAAAGGCGATTCCTGATGTTGAAACGCATGGAATAATCAGCTCATGGGCGAAAGAAAACCTCAAGCTTGAAACGGAAATGTCATTGAAAGAGGTAGAAGGTTTGTTGGACTATCACTATTCCAACAAAGATTTAGGAGCGGCGATTGCCAGCGGTTCCTTTCTGACCGATGGCATGGTGATCGTTCCAGCGAGCATGAAAACAGTAGCTAGCCTTTCCATCGGATTAGCAGACAATTTAATTACTCGTGCCGCAGACGTTGCCTTAAAAGAACAACGAAAACTGATTTTAGTTCCACGAGAAACACCGTTAAACGCAATCCACTTAGAAAATTTAACGAAGCTTTCACGATTAGGCGTGCAAATCATTCCGCCGATCCCAGCTTTTTATAATCAGCCAAAAACAATCCAAGATTTGGTGGATCATCACACCATGAAATTGTTGGATGCATTAGGCATCGCCAATGACAGTCAAGGAAGATGGGGTGGCGATGAGTAAAGAATTTCAAGTTTCTGCCGAAAAGTATACAATGAAAATCAGCGCAACGGTGAGAAACAAAGATTTGCTACTTCAGTTGACTGGGGGGGATTATCCTCATATTGGTACTGTGACGACATTTTCAAAAGATATTTTACCCGAAACGTTTCGTTTTCCCAGCCATGACGGACGATTTCACAAAGACGATCGTTTAGCACAGGTCATTGTACCTATGATCCAAGCGCTGTTGCCGGGAAACTGTGTTCTGTTGTCTGGTGTTCATGTGGATCAAATCACCCAAGCACAAATTGCAGTATCTTTTGAGATGGCTGCACAATTGGGAGAGCAGCTTCAGCAATGGTTGTCCACAAACCCATTTTCTGAGAAAGAACCTCAGTATTATCAAAAAAACGAAAAACCGCACTAAAAAAATCCGTCAAACAAAAAGTTTGCGGATTTTTTTGCGTTTAGCGCCTTTAATCCAGATACATCACCCCGGAAATTTCCAAATCGAAGCCACACTTTTGATAAAAAGCGGCGGTCTCTTCATCCGTTGACAAGGTCAGAATGCCCAATCCTCGTTGTTTGCTTTCGGTGATTAATGCATGAATCAATTGTTTTCCAAGACCTTTTCCCTGATGAGCAGGATGAACCATGATGTCTTCCAGATATCCGTGTTCCAATCCCATACCACAAACATAGCCGAATGCTACTAATTGCTTTGTCGTAGTTTCTCGGATGTCAGCATAAAAATTGCAACGTTCAAAAAGTTGGGGATAATCCTGCGGTCGACCGCCCCACCCGATACTTTCACGTAAGGCGGGAACTTCAAAAGGTTGGATGGCAGAATTGAGTGCTAAATGATACGGCATAAATTCCCTCCAAAAAAATCATTTTTTTAATTGTAGCATTTTTTTGTCTTTAGCTACAGAAAGTGTGGAATTGCTTTATACAATAAAAAATGATACAGATTAAAAACAGTTGCTTTTCGATAAATATAGATGTTTAAACAAGAAAAATCTGTGCTGTATAGTTGACATATTTTTGAAAAATAGTACAGTAGTAAAAGTAGTGTCAATCTGACAAGAAAGGAATTCTTTGAGATGTATTATTATGTGATGCCTTCTCACGATATTCGCCGGAATTTAGCGACAGAACAATATTTGTTGGAACAAGAATTTGATGAACCATTGGTATTATTTTATATTCAAGAACCCTGTATCATTATCGGGCGGAATCAAAATGCGTTGGAGGAAATCAATCAACGCTTCGTTCGAGAAAAGGGGATCACGGTGACACGTCGTTTGTCTGGTGGCGGGGCAGTTTATGACGATTTGGGAAATGTTAGCTTTAGCTTTGTGACCAAAGCTGATGGGAATTTTGGAAACTTTAAAGAATTTACCGAACCGATTTTAAGAGCTATCCATAAATTAGGCGCAACCGGAGCCACAGTCAGCGGACGCAACGATCTAATGATTGATGGCAAAAAATTTTCAGGCAATGCCATGTATAAGAAGCGGGGAAAATTATTTTCTCACGGTACTTTGATGCTGGATGTTGATTTGGATGTTTTGCCTCAAGCATTGCAGGTTGCCAAGGATAAAATCGAATCAAAAGGCACCAAATCAGTTCGTAGCCACGTAACCAATTTGCGTCCTTATTTGTCTGAAAACTATCAGGAATTAAGTATCGAAGAATTTCGCAACGAATTGTTGAAACAATTATTTTCGGTGGAAGATGTCACTCAAATTGCGGACAAGCAGATTCAATTATCGATAGAAGACGAGCAGGCGATTGATCAGTTGGTGACAAGTCTTTATGGCAATGAAGCGTGGATTTATGGAGAAGCACCTACCTACACATTGCAACGGCGTCGTCGGTATCCGGCAGTGGGAATCATCGATGCCCGTTTGACAGTGGCTAAAGGAAAAATCACGGATTTGATTTTTTACGGTGATTATTTTGGTCAAAAGGAATCCAGTGAGTTGGCTGCATTATTTATTGGGAAAGACTACCGAAGACCAGCTTTGGCACAGGTCATTGAACAGATTCAAGCGGATCAGTATTTCAGCCATTTGACTAACGAAACGTTGTTGGATTTATTGATTGAATAGGAAAAAGTTGAAAGACGGACTAAAACTATCAAGGAGACCATTATGATCGAACTGAAAGGTATCGCAAAGGAATACAATCAGCAGTTGGTGTTAGCTCCGCTGGATTTGACGATTGCTCCCAATGAAATTTTTGGAATCGTTGGTGAAAGTGGTGCGGGAAAATCCACGCTGTTAAAAATAATGAGCCTGTTGGAAACGCCTTCTGAGGGATCGCTTTTTTTAGAGGGTAAAGAAGTAGCGAAACTGGACCAAAGAGCAATTCGTCAATTGAAACAATCGATTGGCATGGTCTTTCAGCAATACCATTTACTCTATAACCGTACGGTGTTTGAAAATATTTCTTTGCCGCTAAAATTATTGGGACGGGAAGAACCGCAAAAAGTCAAAGAGTTGTTGCATTTTGTCGGATTGCAGGAAAAAGAGACAGCTTATCCGCGGCAGTTGAGCGGGGGACAAAAACAACGGGTGGCAATCGCTCGAGCGTTGGTAAATAATCCTAAGATGATTTTGTGTGATGAACCTACTTCGGCTTTGGACGAAAAAAGCACGGCGGATATTTTGGAGCTTCTAAAAAAAGTGCATCAAGAATTTCAACCAACTATCGTTTTTGTCAGTCATGAATTAGCTGCAGTCAAGGCCTTGTGCCAGCGAGCAGCAATTTTGGAAGCAGGAAAGTTAAAGGCAATTACTCCAGTTAAAAATCTTTCACTGCAAAGTACAGACAGCTATGAAGAGCGAGTGATTGCGAGGTTGCAGGGATGAATTATTGGGAAAGACTCAATGAATTTCGACCGGAAATGTTCCAAGCTATCGGGGATACATTGATTATGATGGGCATTGCGATGGCAGCGTCACTGCTTGTCGGTCTGCCGATTGGCACCTATATTTTTCTTTCACGAAAAAAAGGCGTGGCACCTAATAAAGGGGTGTACTGGGTGCTGAATCTTTATGTGGATATCGTCCGCTCCTTTCCGTTTTTATTATTTGTCGTCGCTTTGATTCCGTTGACCAGACTTGTCATGGGAACAGCTTTTGGCACCTATGCCGCTGCTTTTCCTCTAAGTTTTGTCGGAGCAGCGATTTATGCTCGTTTGGTGGAACAGGTCCTGTTGGATGTACCAGCAGAGATTTTGGAATTAGCGGCTTCTTTAGGGGCTACCCGCCGCCAGTTGTTGTTGGAATTTTTATTTGTGGAAGCCCGCAGTGGATTGGTTTTGAGCTTTACTTCTGCCTCCATTAGTCTGGTTTCGTATTCCACAGTCATGGGAATCGTGGGTGGTGGAGGAATCGGTGATTTTGCGATTCGTTACGGCTATCAGAATTATGAATACGACATCATGTACACAACGATTGTCATCATGATTCTCTTTGTTTTTGGGATTCAACTTTTGGGCACCACAATCGCCAGAAGAATCGATAAGCGAAAATAACTCCTCCTCTGTTTGTCTGCTAATTTGAAACAGGGATAGAGGATTTACTAAAAAAATTAAAGGGGTAAAAAATAGATGAAAAAAATCGCAGTAGGGATCGCAGTTTTGGGAGCAGCACTTTTATTAGGTGCTTGCGGCAACAACAGTAATAAAAGCAGTGAAGAGAAAGTAATCAAAGTAGCAAGTCAAACGACACCAATGACAGATGTGGTAAAAAAAGCCGCAGAAGTCGCTAAAAAAGAGGGTTGGGACATTCAATTAGTCCAAGTCAATGACAACATACAATACAATGAACTATTGAAAAATAAAGAAGTAGATGCTAACTTTGCACAACATGAACCCTTCATGGAAAAATTCAATGAAGAAAAAGATGCCAATCTAGTCATGATTCAAAAAATTTATGACGCAAAAGTTGGTTTCTATTCAAAAAATTATCAAGATATCGCTGATTTGCCGGATGGAGCAACGATTGCGTTGCCAAACGATATCTCCAATGAAGGTCGGGCATTGGCAATTTTAGCGGATGCGGGCTTAATCGAATTGAAAGCAGATGCCGGCTTCAATGGAACTCTTAAAGATGTCGTGGAAAATCCCCACAATTTCAAGTGGTTGTCGGTGGATCTTTTAAATCTTGCGGAAGCTTACAATGAAAAAGATGTAGCAATGGTCTATGATTACCCAACATATATCGCAAAAATTGGGTTGAAACCAAGTGATGCTATTTTATTGGAAAAGAAAATCGACAGCCGCTTTGCGATTTCTTTAGTCGCACGGGAAGACAATCAAGATTCCGCAAAAATCAAAGCGTTGAAAAAAGCCATGACCAGCCCTGAAGTTCACGAATTTTTGGAAAAAGAACATCAGGATACATTGATTCCTTCCTTTGATTAAAAAAATCTGTATGCATCAAGAGGTGCATACAGATTTTTTTGTCTATCCAGAGCCTAAGGTCTTCACAGTAGAGAAAACTATGGTACAATTCGAACTAACAAGGTAAGAGGGGTGTTGTTCTCAATGGACTATAAAGAATTTGATCCAGAATTATGGCAAGCAGTCGAAAATGAATTTACACGACAACAAAACAATTTGGAGCTGATTGCCTCGGAAAATATTGTTTCAAAAGGGGTATTAGCGGCACAAGGCAGTGTATTGACCAATAAATATGCTGAAGGTTATCCCGGTCGTCGGTATTATGGCGGTTGTGAATACATCGATGTCGTTGAAAATTTAGCAATTGATCGAGCAAAAGAATTATTTGGTGCCAAATTTGTCAACGTGCAGCCGCATTCCGGCTCACAAGCTAACACGGCAGCCTATTTAGCCTTAGTGGAACCCGGCGACACCATCATGGGGATGGATTTATCCGCAGGGGGACATTTAACTCATGGTTCACCAGTTAATTTCAGTGGTAAAACGTATCATTTTGTCAGCTACGGTGTTGATCCAACAACGGAAGTGATTGACTACAATGTCGTGCGGATTTTAGCTCGGAAACATCAGCCTAAATTGATTGTTGCAGGTGCCAGTGCCTATTCCCGCACCATCGATTTTGCAAAATTCCGTGAAATCGCTGATGAAATCGGTGCAAAACTAATGGTAGATATGGCACATATCGCCGGATTAGTTGCAGCAGGCTTGCACCCATCACCCGTTCCTTATGCAGACATCACGACCACCACTACCCATAAAACTTTACGCGGTCCACGGGGCGGAATGGTTTTGACTAATGACGAAGCATTAGCGAAAAAAATCAATAGCGCTGTTTTCCCTGGTATTCAAGGGGGTCCACTAGAGCATGTGATCGCCGGAAAAGCAGTTTCCTTCAAAGAAGCACTGGCACCGGAATTCAAAGAGTATGCGCAACAAGTCATTACGAATGCTCAAGCAATGGCTAAAGTTTTCAATCAAGCCCCAGAAGCTCGGTTGGTTTCTGGCGCAACGGACAATCATTTGCTATTGATCGATGTGCGTGATTTTGAAATGAACGGAAAAGAAGCCGAAGCCATTTTGGACAGTGTAAATATTACCGTTAATAAAAACTCAATTCCATTCGAATCATTGAGTCCTTTCAAAACCAGCGGAATTCGTGTGGGAACACCGGCAATTACTAGTCGTGGATTTAGTGAAGAAGATGCAGTTGAAGTAGCAAAATTGATTGTAAAGGCATTACGTGCCAAAGAAGACCAAGAAGTTCTGGCACAAGTAAAAGAAGAAGTGAAGGCTTTAACAGATAAACACCCGATTTATCAATAATCGGCAGACAAAAGGTGAGGCACCATTCAATGAATGGTCCCCGCCTTCTTTTGCGGAATTTTTAGCAAATTTGGAAGAAATGTTGTTTCTCTTCATTATTTGCTTTAAAATAGAAGAAAACTAAAGGAGAATCATCATGGGCAAATTTCAAGTAATCGACCATCCACTCATTCAACACAAACTAACTATTATTCGGGAAAAAAATTGCGGAACAAAAGTTTTCCGTGAAGTTGTCAATGAAATCGCCATGTTAATGGCTTATGAAGTTTCTCGTGATATGCCATTGGAAGATACGGTAATCGAAACACCAATCGTCAAAACTACACAAAAAACGTTAACAGGGAAAAAAGTTGCCATCGTTCCGATCCTACGTGCCGGAATTGGAATGGTAGACGGTATTTTGGAATTGATTCCAGCTGCTAAAGTTGGACACATTGGCTTGTACCGGGACGAAGAAACTTTGGAACCTCATGAATATTTTGTAAAATTACCAGAAGATATCGATTCCCGTCAGCTATTTGTTGTTGACCCGATGTTGGCAACTGGTGGTTCTGCAATCATGGCAATCGATGCCCTGAAAAAACGCGGCGGTTCAAACATTAAATTTGTTTGTCTCGTAGCTGCACCAGAAGGCGTCAAAGCCTTGCAAGAAGCTCATCCAGATATTGATATCTACACGGCAGCTTTGGATGATCATTTGAATGAACACGGCTATATCGTTCCTGGACTTGGCGATGCCGGTGACCGTTTATTTGGAACAAAATAGGTTTTGTAACGAGTGATGAAAAAAATCCTGTCGAAGAATTCGGCAGGATTTTTTTGGATAAGCGATAATAAAAAAAGAGTCAGCAATCTTAGAAGCTAAGATTGCTGACTTTCTTTTGTTATGCCGGCTATAGGATTCGAACCTACGACCCCCGCGTTACGAGTGCGATGCTCTACCAACTGAGCTAAGCCGGCGTGACACAACAAGAATTATAGAAAAAAAAAGGAGGTTTGTAAAGAGAAATGTAGTAAAAAAAGAGTTTATTAGCAAAATTTCTGCAAATTTTCACAAAGTGTGCTATAATGAATATATATAAAGGGAGGTTTTGTGAATGGCAACGTTTGGTAAATTTGATGCAACAGTAATTCCTTCTGAAGCTGGAGAAGGGTTTTTAGTAGACACTCATGTGAAATTTTCAATCTATGGCAAACCGCAGACAGGGACCGTTACAAAGCAGCTGAAAAATTCTGCAGTAATCGAATTGGATGAAACTCCTGACAATCAACAGTTACTTACGCAAAGCAATGGTGTGTTAATCATCAATTATAAACATATGAAAAAGATTTAAACTTGATCACCGATTTTTTTCGGTGATATTTTTTTAGTGAAATTATACGGTCTGACTTCAATCAGTCCGCAAACGGTATTTCTAAATTTTTTCTGAATGAAGGACGGGATGTCTTTCTTTTCTGTAACAACACCTCTATAATGATAAGGTGTATCTTTGAAGGAAAAGAGAGGAATCATGGAAAAAAAACGATCAACTTCGACCGACAGCCGTATTGATTATGGCGTGATTTTGCCGGTCTTTCTATTATGTTTAGTCGGCCTTGCTTCGTTATACGTGGCTTTGAGCCAAGACCCTACCGGGCAAAATGTACTGCAAAAAATGGCGATCCAAAGTTTGTGGTACGTTATAGGAACCATTGCAATTATTGTTATCATGCACTTGAAATCAAAATGGATCTGGAAATTAACCCCGTTTATCTATGGACTGGGTTTAGCCGTTATGTTGGCGCTGTTGCGATTTTATGATAAAGATTTAGCCAATGTGACCGGTTCAAAAAACTGGTTTAAGTTCGGCTCCTTTACTTTTCAGCCGGCAGAATTAATGAAAATCGCCTTTATTTTAATGTTGGCGTTAGTGGTTACCTCCCACAATGTCAAATATCGAAATCGTAATTTATCGACGGATGGTTTTTTGATTGGCAAGATGGCGTTGGTGTCATTGCCGGTCTTGGGATTAGTAATGTTGCAAAAAGATTTCGGAACGATGTTAGTCTTTTTGGCTATTCTAGGCGGTGTGTTTTTAATGTCAGGAATTTCCTGGCGAATCATTATTCCTGTTGTGGCTCTCTTTGTGGTCATTGGTGGTGGGACCATCTATCTGGTAACAACAGAAACCGGTCGGGAATTATTGTACAATATCGGCTTTAAATCTTATCAATTTGCCCGAATCGATTCCTGGCTCAATCCTTTCCATGACACATCTGGACTAAGTTATCAACCGGCACAAGGCTTGTTGGCGATTGGGTCTGGTGGAATGTTTGGAAAAGGATTCAACGTCAGTGATGTCTACGTTCCGGTAAGAGAATCCGATATGATTTTCACGGTTATTGGAGAAAATTTTGGTTTTATCGGCGGCTCTTTTGTAATTTTACTTTATTTTATTTTGATTTACCGCATGATTCGGGTGTGTTTTGATACCAACAACGAATTTTATGCCTACATTGCCAGCGGGATCATTATGATGATTCTCTTTCACGTATTTGAAAACATCGGCGCAAACATCGGGCTGATGCCGCTGACGGGAATACCTTTACCCTTTATCAGCCAAGGGGGATCTTCGATTTTAGGAAACATGATCGGAATCGGGTTGATTTTATCGATGCGGTTTCAAGCAGAAACTTCGAAGGAAGTGAAAGAATGAATCTTTATTGGTACCCCAAATGCAGTACCTGCAAAAAGGCAAGAGCCTGGCTGGATGCCCATGAAATAGAGTATCAACTGATTGATATGATTCAACAACCGCCGACTGCCGAGAAGCTGGAAGGCTGGATGAAGGAAAGCGGCTTGCCAATTCGTCGCTTTTTTAACACAAGTGGTGTAAACTATCGTCAGCTAGGATTAAAAACTATCGTGCCGACCCTCAACATGCGAGAAGCTTGCGAATTGTTGGCAACAGATGGTATGCTGATCAAGCGTCCCATTCTGGAAAAAAATGGCAAAATCCAAGCCATTGGATTTAAAGAAATTGATTTTGAAGGAGCAGCGAAAGAATCATGGAAAAGAAATGTCTAAAGAAAAAAGATAATTTGTGGGTGCTGTTTAACGGCAGCGAATATTGTGTCGGATTGACGAAGGAAGCGCAGGATGAACTTGGAAAAATCACCTTTGCCTCTTTACCTAAAGTAGGAAAATTAGTGAAACAAGGGGAAGCATTGCTGGAAGTTGAAGCAGAAAAAGCTGTCAACGAATTTCCAAGTCCTTTGTCAGGTGTCGTTTCTTCCGTGAATGAAAAAGTTGATGCATCCGTGGATATCTTAAATGATGAAGACGAAATGAATGCCTGGATTGTCGCTTTTAAAGACGTTGATCCAGCCGAATTTGATAAACTTTAAAATTATTTTCAGAAAATAATTGACACATGTAAGGTACGTTGTTATAATTTCATCAATAATTGAAAGCTTTGAAAAGAAGAGTACATGTCACTAACGTTCACAGAGAGCCCGGAATTGCTGCAAACGGGTAACGAAAATGAGATGGAAGATGGTCTTTGAGCGGATGAAGTGAGTCTAAGGACTAGCTTGATACGGGGGTGCCCGTTAACGCACAACGGTATGCGAGAAACAGTCAAGTACCGGATAAGGTTATTGTTGTAAAACAATAACGAATCAAGGTGGTAACACGAAAGATGATAACTTTCGTCCTTTGTATAGAAATATGCACAAGGACGGAAGTTTTTTTGTTTAGAAAATACGCTAAAGGAAAGATGGGAAGAGCATGTCATTGATTCAATTGACGCATGTCAAAAAAACATTTGAAGGCAAAAATGGCCGAATCGACGCGGTCAATGATGTTTCTTTAACGGTTGAACCAGGAGATATCTACGGCATTGTAGGATATTCCGGTGCAGGAAAAAGTACATTGGTGCGATTGCTCAATGGACTAGAACTACCAACTGCCGGCGAAGTAATCGTCAATAAGCAGAACATCCTTGCACTGAAGAACAAAGAATTGCGGGCATTTCGAAAAAATATCGGAATGATTTTCCAGCACTTTAACCTGCTGTGGTCACGAACGGTCATCGAAAATATCGAATTGCCATTGGAACTTGCAGGACTTGGGAAAGCTGAGCGAAAACAAAAAGCAGAAGACTTATTGCAATTGGTGGGTTTGCAGGGAAGAGGCAATGCCTATCCATCGCAATTATCCGGTGGGCAAAAGCAACGGGTCGGAATCGCCCGAGCGTTGGCAAACGATCCGCAGATTCTATTGTGTGATGAAGCAACAAGTGCCTTAGATCCCCAAACAACCGAAGAAGTCTTGGAACTACTGCAAGACATCAACCAAAAATTAGGATTGACGATTGTATTGATTACACATGAAATGAATGTGGTTCGTAAAATCTGTAATAAAGTAGCCGTCATGGAGCTGGGAAAAGTCGTGGAAGAAGGATTGGTCGTAGATGTCTTTCGTCATCCGAAACAAGAAGTGACGAAACGATTTGTGCAACAGGACTTCAAACCACGGGAAGATCCGGAAGAATTGTTGGAGGAATTTATCGCTGAAAATCCAACTGGACGTTTAGTGACCTTGACCTTTAATGAAGACAATGCCAATGAACCGGTAATTTCACAAGCGATTCGACAATTTGATATTGATATCAATGTGGTGTACGGGAAAATCCGTCAGGCAAAAGAAGGCTCATTCGGTTCCTTGACCGTCCTGCTTTCAGGAGAAGATCAGGCAGTCGATCAAGCAATTACCTTTTTTGCTGAACAACAAGTTGGCGTGGAGGTGATTCATCATGGATAAAGGATTTATGGAAACCTATTTCAATCTGGAAATGATTGACTGGAATACAATGAAACAAGCCTTTTATGACACTTTGTTCATGACAGTAATCTCAACGATTTTAGTAGTGATTATCGGATTGCTGCTTGGTTTGGCTCTGTATTCTCTGGGAAGAAAGCAACAAACCTCTGCCAGAATTTTTTATAATTTGATCTCCATCATCAGCAACATTTTCCGTTCCACGCCATTCATGATTTTGATGGTCTTGATTATTCCGTTTACGATGATTTTAGTTGGAACAATGTTGGGAGCTAAAGCAGCAATTCCCGCATTGGTTTTATCCGCAGCACCATTTTATGCTCGGTTAGTAGAGATTGCCTTTCGTGAAGTCAGCCCCGGTGTATTAGAAGCTGCCGAAGCGATGGGTGCCAATTATTGGCAGGTGATCCGAAAAGTATTGATTCCAGAAAGTGTTCCGGCACTGATCTCAGGAATCACAGTGACAACAATCTCGATGATCGGTTACACGGCAATGGCCGGAGCAATCGGTGCCGGTGGTCTTGGTGCACTGGCATGGCAGGAAGGGTTTCAACGTGGAAACTACACAGTAACAATGGTAGCCACGATTATTATTTTGATTATTGTGTTTATTGTTCAAGGAATTGGTGATTTCTTGACGAAAAAAACCGATAAGCGTTAAAAAAAGGGAGGAAATAGGATATGAAAAAGATTTTTGGATTAGCAACAGTATTATTAGTAACAGCGGGATTAGCAGCATGTGGAAACGGCGGCAGCAGTACTGACGGCTCCTCAGCAGCAGAAGAAAAGACAACAACCTTAACAGTAGGCGCTTCACCAACTCCTCATGCGGAAATTTTAGAAGCAGCGGCACCATTATTGGAAAAAGAAGGCATTAAATTAGAAGTCAAAAAATTTGATGACTATATCTTGCCAAATAAAGCGTTGGAAAACAAAGACATTGATGCCAACTATTTCCAACACATTCCTTACTTGAACAAAGAGATCAAAGACAACGGCTATGACTTTGTCAATGCCGGAGCCGTTCACATCGAACCAATGGGCTTGTATTCAAAAACATTGAAAGACATCAAAGATTTGAAAGACGGTGCGACCGTTATCACATCCAACTCTGAATCTGACTGGGGCCGTATCTTGACGATTTTCCAAGATGCTGACCTGTTGACCTTGAAAGAAGGCGTTGATCCAGAAACTGCTACTTTTGAAGATATCGATGAAAATCCAAAAAACATCGAATTCAAGCACGATATCAACCCAGAATTGCTAGCAACAACCTACCAAAACGAAGATGTTGATTTGGTAGCCATCAACGCAAACTTTGCTTACGGCATCGGTTTGAATCCGAAAAAAGATGCCTTGTTAGTTGAAAGCGACAATTCTCCATACGTTAACGTGATTGCTGTTCGTAGTGGCGATGAAAACAAAGATTCCATCAAAAAATTAATCGAAGCATTGCACAGTGACGAAGTGAAAGATTTTGTTGATGAAAAATGGCAAGGGTCTGTCAAAATCGTTGATGCTGACGCAAAATAATTCTTAACAAACGAACGAAATCTTTCTGACGGAGAGATTTCGTTTTTTATTTTAGAAATATTCTTATAAAAAAGAAAAGTTTATCACGAAATAGCGCGAAAATGCCAGATCTTAGCAGTGGATCATTGAACTTCATTCTCAATTAGTCTAAAATGAGTGAGAATGAATGATTATTGGAGGAATACATTATGTCAGTCTTAGAAGTGAAAGATTTACATGTATCGATTGAAAATAAAGAAATCTTAAAAGGCGTCAATCTAACGCTGAAAACTGGTGAAATTCATGCCATCATGGGACCAAACGGCACAGGAAAATCCACCTTGTCTGCTGCCATCATGGGCAACCCCAACTACGAAGTTACCCAAGGAGAAGTGCTTCTCGACGGTGAAAATATTTTGGAAATGGATGTTGACGAACGGGCACGCCTAGGTCTTTTTCTGGCGATGCAATACCCAAGTGAAATTCCGGGAATCACCAACGCAGAATTTATGCGGGCAGCGATTAATGCCAAACGGGATGATGACCATAAAATGTCGGTTATGGAATTTTTAAAAAAATTAGATAAAAAAATGGACTTGTTGAATATGCCGGAAGAAATGGCAGAACGCTATTTAAACGAAGGATTTTCCGGTGGGGAGAAAAAACGCAACGAAATTTTGCAATTATTGATGCTGGAACCAAAATTTGCGATTTTAGACGAAATCGATTCCGGTTTGGATATTGATGCTTTGAAGGTTGTTGCAAAAGGTGTCAATGAAATGCGGGGAGATAATTTTGGTTCTCTGATTATCACCCATTACCAACGTTTATTAAATTACATCACACCGGATGTTGTTCATATCATGATGGATGGTCGTGTGGTATTAACAGGAAATGCCGATCTTGCCAAACGGTTGGAAGCAGAAGGCTACGCCGGAATCAGCAACGAATTAGGTATCGAATACAGCGAAGAAGAAGCATAGAGGGGGCGAGAGAATGAAAGAATTCAAGAACTATCTTGATGACGTCAAGGTTTTTTCTGCATTGAAAGAAGAACCAGACTGGATGCTCGCTTTGCGACAAGCTGCCTTGGCACAAGTCGATGAACTGGCTTTTCCCCATATTGAACGTGTGAAGTTTACCCGCTGGCCGTTGTTTACTATCAGTCAAGCAGCGTTACAAGGAGAAAAAAGTGCCCAATCGCTGGGAGCAATTCCTAGTTTTGATGAACTAGATAACCATCCAATGCACATTCAGATCGACGATGTTCCAGTCTTTGAACAACTTTCTCAAGAGCTTGCAGATAAAGGCGTGATTTTTACTGATCTATTTACAGCAATGCAGGAATATCCTGATTTGGTGCAAAAATATTATATGACCAAGGCTGTTCCTTTTGATGAAGATAAACTAACAGCAGCACATGCAGCATTTATGAACAGCGGTGTGTTTTTATATGTACCAAAAAATGTCGTGATTGAAGAACCGATTGAAGCAATCTTTTACCATGCCGGCAGTGATGCAGCGCATTTCTTCAAACATATTTTGATCGTAGCAGAAGACCATAGTGAATTCAGCTATTTGGAACGTTTTTCTACTATGGGAGAAGAAACAGAAAAAATTTCTGGCAATATCGTTGTGGAAGTTATTGCAAAGCCGGGAGCAAAAGTAAAATTTGCGGCAATTGATCAATTAGGAAAAAACATCACTACTTACATGAATCGTCGTGGCTATTTGATGCAGGATGCGTCGATTGACTGGGCCATTGGAGTGATGAATGATGGGGATGTAATCGCAGATTTTGATTCTGACCTGGTGGGTAACGGCTCCCATGCAGAATTTAAAGCTGTTGCGATTTCTTCTGGTCGTCAAACTCAAGGTATTGATACACGGGTCACCAATAAAGCCCCTCATTCCGTGGGACATATTCTCCAACATGGCGTTATTTTGGATCACGGCACGCTGACCTTTAACGGTATCGGTCATATCATCAAAGGGGCAAAAGGTGCTGATGCCCAACAAGAAAGTCGGGTTTTGATGCTGTCTGATCATGCTCGCGGGGATGCCAATCCTATTTTATTGATTGACGAAAATGAAGTTGTTGCCGGGCATGCAGCCAGTGTCGGTCGGGTCGATCCAGAGGAAATGTATTACTTGATGAGCCGCGGCTTGCGAAAAGAAGATGCCGAACGATTGGTGATTCGCGGGTTCTTAGGTTCTGTAATCACTGCGATTCCTGTCAAAAAAGTCCAAGAAGAATTAATTGACGTTATCGAAGGGAAGTTGAACGCATGATCGATGCCCAAAAACTTCGAAAAGAGTTTCCTATTTTAAATCAAAAGGTCAATGACGAACCATTGGTCTATTTGGATAATGCCGCAACAACGCAAAAACCGGAAGCTGTTTTACAAACGCTAACCGATTATTACCATCAGGACAATGCCAATGTTCATCGAGGTGTCCATACCTTAGCGGAGCGGGCAACACATGCCTATGAAGGGGCTCGCGAAAAAGTCCGCCAATTTATCCATGCCAAAGAAACTGCGGAAGTCCTGTTTACGCGGGGAACGACAACGGGCTTAAATTGGGTAGCCAAAAGCTTTGGTGATTTTTTCATTCAAGAAGGCGATGAAATCGTCATTTCCTATATGGAACATCACTCCAATATTATTCCATGGCAACAACTTGCCAAAAGAAAGAATGCAAAGCTTGTGTATATCGATATTACACCAGCAGGCTTTCTTGATATGGAAGATGCAAAACGAAAAATCACTGACAAAACGAAGATTGTTTCAATCGCCCATGTTTCGAATGTATTAGGTGTGATCAATCCGGTGGCTGAGTTGGCACAACTTGCTCATCAAAAAGGAGCGGTCATGGTGGTGGATGGTGCGCAGGCAGTTCCCCACATGCCGGTAGATGTGCAGGCATTGGATGCGGATTTTTATGCGTTTAGTGGACATAAAATGTGCGGACCAACCGGCATCGGTGTATTATTTGGAAAGAAAAAATGGTTGGAAGTCATGGAACCGGTAGAATTTGGTGGAGAAATGATTGATTTTGTCCGACTACAAGACAGTACATGGAAAGAATTGCCGTGGAAATTTGAAGCCGGGACTCCAAATATCGCCGGGGGCATCGCTTTAGGAGCAGCCATTGATTATCTTTCGGTCCTCGGTTTGGATCAGATCCATGCGTATGAAGCAGAGCTTGTGGCTTATGTATTGCCAAAGCTGCAGGCAATCGAAGGTCTGACTGTTTTTGGACCGCAAGAGGCTGCTAAACATACCGGAGTCATTGCCTTTAACCTAGAGGGCTTACACCCCCATGATGTGGCAACTGCCTTAGACATGGAAGGCGTTGCTGTACGGGCTGGACATCATTGTGCACAACCTTTACTGCAATATTTGAAGGTTCCGGCAACAGCTCGAGCAAGTTTTTATTTTTACAATACGAAAGAAGATGCCGACCGATTAGTTGAAGCAATCTACGCGACAAAGGAGTTTTTCCAACATGGCACTCTCTAAATTAGATAATTTATACCGACAAGTTATTTTGGATCATTCCAGCCATCCTCATCATCATGGTTCTTTGGCAAAAGCAGATCAAGCGGTGGAGATGAATAATCCAACGTGCGGAGATGTGATTCACTTGGAACTTGCAGTGGAAGATGGCATCATTACGGGTATCGCTTTTGACGGTAGTGGCTGTTCCATCAGTACCGCCAGTGCTTCCATGATGACGGATGCAGTTCTTGGAAAAAGTGTAACAGAAGCCGAAGAACTGATTACTGCTTTTTCAGAATTAGTGCAAGGCAATGAAACACCAAAGGAAGAGGAGTTGGGAGAAGCGGCCGTCCTTAGCGGAGTGGCAAAATTTCCAGCTCGAATCAAATGTGCAACACTTGCTTGGAAGGCATTGGGTCAAGCAGTAGAATCAAATGGTGTGGCAGAAACAGGTCATCTCCATCAACCAGAAGACAGCGATCACGCGTGAGAAAAAAAGCAGCAAATTAGCAGTGGAAATCGGTTGAACATACTTTCAACCAAAAAGAGCGAGGAGTGAGAACATGGGAGTTCCTGAATTAGAAGAATATAAATTTGGCTTTCATGATGATGTAGAACCAATTTTCAGCACAGGTACAGGTTTGACAGAGGAAGTCGTTCGTGAGATTTCACGAGTCAAAGAAGAACCGGAGTGGATGCTGGAATTTCGGCTGAAATCACTGGAAGCTTTTCATAAAATGCCTATGCAAAAATGGGGTCCGGATTTATCCGATATTGATTTTGATGCGCTGAAATATTATCAAAAATCCAGTGAGAAACCAGCACGTGACTGGGAAGATGTACCAGAAAAAATCAAAGAAACTTTTGAAAGAATTGGTATTCCAGAAGCAGAACGGGCCTATTTGGCTGGCGCTTCAGCACAGTATGAATCAGAAGTGGTTTACCACAATATGAAGGAAGAATTTACCAAATTAGGAATTGTCTTTACTGATACCGATTCGGCACTTAAAGAATATCCTGAATTGTTTAAAGAATATTTTGCAAAACTTGTACCGCCTACGGATAATAAATTGGCGGCATTGAACTCAGCGGTTTGGTCTGGTGGAACCTTTATTTATGTGCCAAAAGGTGTCAAAGTGGATGTGCCAATGCAGACCTATTTCCGAATCAATGGAGAAAATACCGGGCAGTTTGAACGAACATTAATCATTGTAGATGAAGGCGCCAGCGTCCATTACGTGGAGGGGTGTACTGCACCGACATATTCCAGCAATAGTTTGCATGCGGCAATTGTTGAAATTTTCACCCGCAAAGATGCTTACTGCCGATACACTACGATCCAAAACTGGTCCTCAAACGTGTACAACCTAGTAACCAAACGGGCGAAAGCCTATGAAGGAGCAACCGTTGAATGGATTGATGGGAACTTGGGAGCAAAAACGACAATGAAATACCCAAGCGTTTATCTGGATGGCAAAGGCGCACGGGGTACTATGCTGTCAATCGCATTTGCCGGCGCCAACCAAATCCAAGATACCGGCGCAAAAATGATCCACAACGCACCGAATACCTCCAGCTCAATCGTTTCTAAATCAATCTCTAAAGATGGCGGCGAGGTTAATTATCGCGGACAAGTTACCTTTGGCAAAAAGAGCAGCGGCTCGATGTCCCACATTGAATGTGACACGATTATTATGGACGAACTGTCAAAATCTGATACGATTCCCTTCAATGAAATCCACAACAGTCAAGTTTCATTGGAACACGAAGCCAAAGTCTCAAAAATTTCCGAAGAGCAGCTCTTTTATCTAATGAGCCGTGGACTTTCCGAATCAGAAGCCACTGAAATGATCGTCATGGGCTTTGTCGAACCCTTCACCAAAGAACTACCGATGGAATATGCGGTGGAACTGAATCGATTGATTAGTTATGAGATGGAAGGGTCTGTGGGTTAATAACTATTTCATTGCTCGAAACGTTGATATTAAAGCGTTTCGAGCGTTTTTTTATTTGTATTTTAATGGTTGGCTACGTTTTTGGCTACGTTTGGAATTATTCGCCCATAAATTTTGCAAATCGGTCACCAGTTTTCTTAACAGATTGTGGTGTGACATGAGCATAGATATTCATGGTGGTTTTAATATCTTTATGACCTAATCGTTCCTGTACTTCTTTTATCGACGCACCACTTTCAAACAATAAGCTACAGTGGGTATGCCTAAATCCATGTGGAGTAATTTGAGGCTCCATCGGTGTCTTTTTGTAAATCCAGTCTAACCAATCGTTTACTACTTGGGGGTAGTACAACTTGTTTGTGTTTGTAGTGAAAAGAAACTGTTTTGGTGAATTCGTGTTATAGCCATATAAGATCATTATTTTCATTTGTTCTTGTTGCCAAATACGCAGTTGTTTAAGTGTAAAATCATCAAGCTGAATCGTTCTTGATGATTTTTTAGTTTTAGGTACTTGTAGAACTACTTGATTAAACTCGTCTTGAGCGATAGTTTTACCAATTGTTATTGTTTTATTGAAATAGTCTATATCTTCCCATTGAAGCGCCAATGCTTCGCTTTTACGCATTCCTGTATAAGCTAATAAACGGAAAAAAGTGTACAGTTTAACTGAATTATTTTCTTTAGTATTCTGTAAAAACAGTTGTAATTGATCTTTCGTGTAAAACTTCAAGGGTTGTTCTTCTTCAATTTTTCTTGGAAGCAATGTTTTAGACATAGGATTATCCTTACAGACTTCCATTGCTACTCCAAATTTAAATATTTGAGCAGTTGTTTTTCTCAAGAAACCATATTGTTTTAATGTTTTGTGCCACTCATTCACCTGTTTTTGACAATAACTAACACTTATTTTATCCAATCGTAATTCCCCAAAAGCAGGTAATATATGGTTCTTGCAAAAACGTTGAGCAACGGCAACAGAAGACGGTTTTACTCTTGTTCTGTAGTTATCAATCCATAATTCATACAACTCTTGAAAAGTTGTAACATTTATTTTAAACTCTTGTTTTTCTTTAAAGTCTACAAGTAGTCTATTAAGTGCTGTTTGCGCCTCAGCTTTTGACTTGAATCTTCTACGCTTTGTACGTATATCTTTTCCAGTCTTGGGATCTTTTCCTAAATAAGTTTCAAATCCCCAATATTTTTCGCCATTTTGTAATTTATAACAAAAAAATGTTGCCATTTGATTCTCTCCTTACTTCATGATTGCAGGTAGAGAAGTTATTTGAAGAATCAATTGCTTTTAAATTTATCGTGATTATTAGTTAGAAATTTTGCGATTATACTATTTTTCTCATATGGGAAATTGTATTTTTTGCTAAGATCAGAAATAAATTTTTCTGTTTCAAATTGGTTTTTAGTAATTTTATAAAAGAAATCCTCGACAGATGAATACTGTGAAATATCTTGATAGGCTAAGTCCATTTCGTTTAATAGCTGTTTTGAAGAATCAATCAGTATTTCTTTTTCACCGTATTTGAAATCCCCATTTCTTATCTTATCTTGAAGTCTACTGTTGGCTCTTTTGAAAAATAGCTCCTTAGAGATAGAGTGTTTTTGACTAGCAAACTCTTCGATAAGAGGATTGATATCATTAGCAAGTATCTCATTTAGATAAATTTCAAAATCTTTTGAGTAATATTTTGAAAATATATTTTTTATTATAGGATTCAATAACTCATAGTCTTTATCTAGCGAAAACGTATCACTATATCTTTCTTGGATGTCTTTAAAGACTTTGTGAGGTATCTCTGGAAAGTCCTTAATATATAGCTCATACCCTATATCGATAAGGTATGAAGTTATATACTCTTCTAATGTTCCCCATTTAATCCAGTCAATTGTTGAATTAGTGATAGTTGACAATAATTTCAGCTTTTGTGGATTTGGCAAATTGGTCCCACGTTCCCAGTTGGATATGGTCGCACGTGGTGAATTATCTATTTTCCTTCCAAGTTCTTCCATAGTAAAACCACATGAAAGGCGTAATTGTTTAATTCGTTTTCCTGCTTCTGAAGGATTCGGCTTCATCTTTTTTCTCCTTTTTATTTTTATAGATAGTATATCATATTTATAAAACAAAAGTATTTAAAAGTATTTACTTTTTGTTGGGAGCGTGATATATTATTCTCGTAAATACAAATAAATACATTTTTACACAATTTGTACTTGTTTGTACTTATTTAGGTAGAGGAGTTATAGAATAATTAATTAAAAAGGAGAGGTTTTTGTGGAAGCAATAAAATTAATGATTTCAGAAGAACAGGAGGAAATGTTTCTAAAACAGTTTTATCAAATTGCTACAAAGGCAATTGAAAAGGCTCAAGAAAATGCGGGTATGACAAGGGAATACCTCAATCAAAAAGAAATGGCAGAATACTTAAATGTGAGCGAAAACTTTTTAAAAAATGCGGTGAGAAATGAGGGATTACCTGTTGTTGAATTAGGTGCAAGAAAGTTTTATTCAAAAAAAGCAGTAAATGAGTTTATGTTTGCTCGAATGAAGAGAGGTGAAAGTTTTGAGAGAAGATGAAATAGCAAATTTAGTATTGAAAAGAATTGAAAAAAATATATAAAAGAGTGCTCCCGATAGTTTGGCGACCACAGGAAGCACTCGACAATAAAGTTCTGAGAAAACTTTATTTATAGCTATTATATCAAAAAGAAGGTGAAAAGGTGTTTTCTTCTGGAAATGTTGTAGTTGACAAACTTAGAGAAATAAATTTTGACGGAAATGTAATTCCACATTCGTGGTACGGTCAATTAAGAAAAAAAACGAAAAAAGGCGTTGAGAAGCCCTATTTGAATGCAATAGTTATCTTAGCAGAAATTACTTACTGGTACAGACCCCAAAAAATTTTTAACGATGAGGGCCAGTTAATTGGATATAAAAAGAAATTTATTGAAGATATTTTGCAAAAATCATATAAGCAATTAAGCAAAAAAACAGGACTATCAGAAAGAGCTATAAAAGATGCAATTGTGTACTTAGAGAAAAAGGGAATTATCAAAAGAGTTTTTAGAAATATTTATTATGAGCAAAGAGCAGTTACATTATCAAATGTTATGTACATTGTTTTAAATGTACATAAATTGATAGAAATTACTTTTCCTGCTTTAGATCGTGAAAAAAAGGAGTATGTGTCGAAAATCCGTCAGAGGGTTATCGAAAAAAAGAGATATGTCTCTTTAAAAAAAGGTAGAGGTATGTACAAATTCGTATATACGTATACAAAGACTACTTCACAGAACACATCAAAAACTACTCCCGTTATGGAAGAAGAGGATATTAATATAAAGAGGATTTACAGTAAGATTAGTGTTCTTTATGAAGCAAATAACGAAGATGGTCGAAAATTATTTCAAGTGTATCACTATTTGAAAAACGCTAATGTAGACATAAAAGATATCAGAAAAATCATTGAATTTTTATATGAAAATACTCAGTATCTTAACGCTCAATGCATTATAACACAACATAAAGCATGCGTTTTTCAAGCAAAAACAGATCAAGGACTATTCGATTACACAAAGTTTTTTCTAAAGGGACTTCAAATTAGATATAAAAATCAGCTTCTAGAAAATATAGAAACTACAGATCAATTCAATAAAGCCTTCGGAATTAAAGAGTTACCTAAAATCCCTATGCATAATTGGTTAGAAGGAGAAAAAACATGATTAAAAATCGTCTAATAGATCAGATTTTGTGTCTTGATCAAAACACAGATACTCTCGAACTAATCGAGAGTATCTGCTTCAATACTGTAGTTCTCGATTTAAGATCTGAAAATGACAAATGTGTAACTCACATCATAATTGACAGAAAAACAGCTCAGAAGCTTTCTGAGAGCCTAAAAAAATGGGCTGAGGGAGGTAACAATGAAGGTAATTAAGAGTAAAATTAATTGGTTGTCGATTAGTTTTCTTATTCTAACAGCTATGATTATTTTTACGAGTAACGTTGCAGAAGGCAGTATTTTCAACTGGTTTGATGATACTGAGAGTCAAACTGAGTTTTTAACTAATCCACTTTATCAGAATTATCTTAAAAAATATAACGGAAATTTTTACAGCCAGTTCGGTATGTGGATAGGCTGGTCTGTTATAAAATCAATGTTCGCTGTTGTCGATGGCATTCAAAATATGATTCCCGAGGTTTTAGATTTGTTTAGCTTTGTAGAAAGTACCGGATTGAACAAAGTCTATCAGTCAGTTTTAAATACAATTGTTATTGGATTGATGGTACTCTCACTAATGATTATTGGATATAAAATGGTGACTGGAAAAGGGACTTTAGACTTAAAATCGGTTGGAATGAACGTAGTTATGTCGATTGCATTGATTCTTTTAATGCCGACTTTGATTCACAGTGGAATAGAGTTTTCTAAAACATTTTATAATGATACGACTACGATTACAAATTCGGACGAAGGCGTGGCGTGGTCGCTGATTGAACAAGGGGTCACTGATTTAGCTTATATCAATAAAACAGATCAGTATTCAATGATTAACAAAACGAATGACCGGAATAATCTAACAAAAGAAAATTTTTGGAAAACGGATCTTACGCAAGTATTGACAGATAATGTAATTGATAAAATGGAAAAAGAGAACTCAACAGCTGATAACCTGCGTTATGAATTAGTTGAAAATTCTGATAATGAATTTGTTGCTACTAAATTTTCAGATAATTTTTTGTCAACCTTTGTTGATGGTATCAAATCAGGATATTATCGCTATCAAGCGAACCTGTGGGGAATTTCATTTGGATTGATTGCTTTAGCGGTAGCGTATGTTTTTAGTGCTTTCATTATAATTACAGCAATACTCGAGCTAGCATTCAAACGTGTACTCGGAGTTTTAGTATTTGCTACTGACTTAGAAACAGGACAACGATCAAAACAAGTTTTGTCAGATATTTTACAGTGCTATTTGACAGTCGGATTTCAAGGGTTTGGATTATCTATGTTTGCAATGTTCATAAATTACTTAAATACTGGCGAAGGTATCTCAACAAATATTTTTATAAAAACAATTGCTTATATCTGTGCTGTGTTTGTTTTAATCAAAGGCAGTGGAACAGTCATGCGTTACTTTGGTGTGGATATTGGACTCAAAGAAGGCTATGGGCAACTTGCTTCTGCTTTTGGAATGGGTGCAATGCTGTTTCGTAAAGGAACAGGTGGTATGAACCGATCTAAAGGTGGGAAAAATAGTGGTGGAAACGATCAAGCGGAAGGGGAAGAACGAAAACCTGAACGCAACTTTGGTCAATCACTTTCTCAAAAAGCTAATAAAACGGGGAAAACGCTTGGGTATGCTCGTGAACGTGGATTATCAGGCTTAGCTTCAGATGGAGCTACAATAGCTAGTGAAAGAGCAACAAAACCATTTAAAAGTATGCGTGATATAGCTAATGATACCAAGAATAAGTTCAAAGAAGGTTTAGATGATGGTACAGTGTCCGCTATTAATAAAAATAGCAAACCTATAGTAGCTAAAAACAAAGAAGATGAAACTGGAAAATATGCTGATAGCATGCCAACACGTCTTTCGGATAGAAAAGATGGGGCTAAGATTGAGAATGCCGATAGAATTATGTCTAGTTCTGAACGTATGCGTGAAGCAATGAAAAATAATGCTGAATCGAATAATAATCCTGCAAGTGCAATTCAGCAAAAAGTTCAACAAGATATTGAAGAACGTAAAAATGCTATGCATGGTCAATCTAAGTCTGCTGAAGAATTAATTAATCAGAAGCGACAGGAAGCAAAATACACGCCTGAAATAATGAATCGTGAGGAAATGTTGAGGAAACGTGTAGAAGGGCGTACTGGCGATAATATGGACGAAAAAGAAGCGTTGACCAAAGAAAGAATCCAAGAAGCTAAAAATTCAAATACCGGATTAGAAAAATTGGTCAAAGAAAATCTACAAAATTCTACAAGTAGTCAAGGTGGAGTAGATGTCCGAGAAAATATTCAAGGTTCATTGAATGGTCATGTCGGACGGAATGTTGATGTAAGAGAGAATTTACAAAGTTCTTCAAATGGTCAAGGTACTAAGACAATTGATGTTCGAGAAAATCTGCAAAGTAGCAGTACAAGTCAACCAAAAACAGTAGATGTTCGAGAAAATGTACAAAATTCTACAAGTAGTCAAGGGTTTAAATCAGTGGATGTCCGAGAGAATGTTCAAGGCAGCAGTGCAGGTCAACCAAAAACAGTAGATGTCCGAGAAAATGTACAAAGTTCTACAAGTAGTCAAGGATTCAAAACAGTAGATGTTCGGGAGAACGTTCAAAAAGATAGTGGAGAAATGAAAGAAAAAACACAAAAAATCAATATTGTTGAAGACAGAAAGTCAGCGAAAAAATTTGATTCAAATCATGAAACAGTGATTATTGATAGTGAAATTCGTGGAAATGATAAGGGATCAAAACCAAGACGAAGATTCACTTATGAAGACAACGAGTTATTCAGAGATACACTTAATGATCCTAATCCGCTTTTCGATAATCTATTAAAAAAATAAAAGGGGGGATTGTCATGCAATTAATTCTAAAGATTAGTACGCATGATTTCTTAGAACTTGACGAATTATGTGAATCAGTAAAGAATGCAACAAATGAAAAAATCACGGTCACTAATTATATTGAACTGATGATTCAAGAAGAATTAGAGATGAAAAATGAGCTTATGAATGAACTTATTCACATACAAAAAGGAGCATGAAAAATGGCAAGGAAAAAACAAAAATCAATTGCAGATTTGAAAAAAGAACTCGCCGAGTTGGAGAGAAAGCTTTATCCCGAACTGGGAAAGTTTGCCTATGAAAAAACAGGAATTTCATCAGTAAAAGAGTTTGAAGAAACTTTTGAGATTAATCAAAAAGGTACTCGAGAAAAATGGCAAAAGGCGGTAAATTTCGCTAATAGCGAATTTACCCTAGTGCATGAATTTCTTGCAAGCGATCAATTGTTGGAAACGAAGTTCCAACAATTTTTGAGAAGAAAAGGAGAGACAGCGTATCGAATTTTCTATCGAGAAGAGGCGCAAGAAGAAAGTGTTAGGTAGCTGATTTATCGGCTATCTAATCTCGATAAAATGCGGAGCATGAGGGTGCTCGTAGGGAGTTTACTCCCTCGACAAGCGGGGAAGGGTTCCCTTTCCCCTCGCTTGCTTCTTTTGAACTTAAAAATAATATTGGAAAGGAGAAGTGCGTATGGCAATTGATGTCAGTAAACTACCATTAGAAGAAAGGCGAAAGCGATATAAACGTAATGAAGATAGTCGACGACAAAATAGGCCGATAAAGTTTCGAGTAGACGATTATCAGTACCAAGAGCTAGAAAAAACAGCAGACATTTTTGGTTTATCTGTTCCAATGTACGTGAAGAAAATCGCAGTAGACAACGCAGGGAAAAGTCTAAAATATACCGATCGACAATATAAAGAAATTAATTTTCATTTACTAGCAATAGGAAGAAATTTGAATCAATTAGTGAAAACAGCAAATTATTTGCGTGTTCAGTTAAATAAAAAAGATACCGAGATACAAAAAGAAGAACATCAGAGTGTTTACTTATCTTTTACAACTAAGCAAGAGCGATTAAAGCGGTTATATGCTGAAAAAAATGATTTAATGATACAAATAAAATCAATAAGTGATCCATTAAACCGCTTGGAAAAAGAGTTGAATAAGTTATGGGCTCGATTATAAAAATTGCTTCAAAAAGTCGGAGTATTCATAATACAATTTCATATATGTTAAATAAACAAGAAGATTCTGAACTCGTGACAGGAATTGGCGTATCGAATGATTTAAATGCTATTGAGGAATTTAAACGAACCAATGAAATTTTTGGTGATAAAGGGAAAATAAAGCTTTGGCATTTTACACAAAGCTTTGATCCACTAGAAGATATTTCCGCTGAAAAAGCACATGAGTTGGGTGTTAAGTGGGCAGAAAAAGTGTTTCCTAACCAGTCAATTTTGGTCGTCACACACACAGACAAAGGGCATGTTCACAATCACTTTGGTATTTCGCCAAACGATCAGCGAACAGGAAAGAAAATGGATATTCGAAAGAATGATATTCGAGTTTTGCAGGCTTGGAATGATAATATACTTATTGATAATGGAATTAGCCCACTTGATATGTATAAGTATAATCATTTAGTTGCAGATCGTGAAAATTGGAAAGAACGTGAATTTAGAACTGAAAATAAGATTTCAAATCGAGAAAAAATAAAACTAGCTGTTTCTGAAGTTGCTCAGTATGCGAAAAATTATGATGACTTTCATGCGGAATTGAAGAAAAAACATTCTATTGAGACCTATCGATTTGCCAAAAATCAGCGTATTGGGTACAAACTCTTAGATTCTGAAGGTGAGTTAATCTTAAAGATTGGCGGAAAGCGTTTAGGGCAAAACTATGATATGAATTATCTTGATGATTTGTTCACAGAAAATAAAAAAGCGGAGCAAATTCAATCTGAAGAGGTACTCACTGAAATTGCTATTCGACATCTTGGTAAATCGTTAAATGGTAGAGCGGATAGTAGAATTAATTGGCAAGAACGAGCGCAACACTTTGAATTGGATAATGAGAATATACCATTTCTTAGATCATCAAAAGATTATGAAGAATTTTATGACAAATATAAATTTGAAATAGAGGACAGAATAGAAATTTTATTAGATGTTTTTGGTGAGAATAAAGACCAATTCTTTGGATTTGCAGTGGAAGAGGAATCTTTAAAGTATAAGAAGAAATGTGTAGATTTGGTGTATAAAAAAGTTGTTTATGATATCGCAGAGAGTTTATCAACTGATTATGACCAATTTAACATTCATGATACTGAACCCGATTTAGAACGTAATTTTAAGAAGCGTTATATTCAAGAAACAAAACGTGTTCTTTATTTATTTAATCGTGCAATTGATGATGGTACGATTGAAAAAGCTCGGAAAGAGTATGAAGAAACAGCAAGAAAAATTGATTATCAAAAACGACAAAATCAATATGATATGGATTTTTGAGTAAATAGGGAGAGGGAAAAAATGAACTATCCATATTTTAAAGTCTCGGCTTCAGAAGAAACTAAAGAAATATTCAACAATTTTTACAACCAAAACAAAGGAGTTTTTGGTTCCAAGGCAAATATGTTTCGTGTTATGGTTTCAAATTTACCAGTGTTAGCTAGTCCATCAAATAATAAATTTAATGATCCTGAAAGCATTAAATTTGAACAAAAAATTTCAGAACTAGAATCAATGATAAGTAATGAAGTAATTGAAAAGCTGGATGCCATTGATCAAAAGTTATCGTATTCTCTGAAAAACAAATACAAAACGGAGGAGAAAAAAGATGTTTAAAGTTTACTTCCCGTTTCAGTAGCTCGTTAAAGGAATTCTTTTAGTGCTACTAGGATTGATTCTTTTTGGAAGTTATCTAACAATTAAAGCCAGATATTTTCCAGAAGAAAAGCCGATAAAAATTGTAACAAAAGATTTAAAAATAGGTGAAACTTATCAGGCAGATGGGGTTGAGTTAATTTTTAAAAAGGTTGAATTGACCGAAAAAAGAAATGAATTTGCACAGCATGATCGTGTATTACAAGTGACCTATACAATGAAAAATGATACAGAAAATCCTATACGTCCGCAACAATGGTCGATTGAAAATAAGAATGGTGAAGAACTTTATGAGTATGCTATGATATTGGATAATCCAGAGTATATTGAAAGTGGCAAATCAGAAACAATAAATTACTATTATGAATTACCGATTGAAAGGCAGGAATACCAAATCGTAGTACGTAGAGCGAATGGTTATTTTGTTAGATTACCCTTTACTTTGTAAGTCTTATTTTGTTAGTGGCTTTTAAGTTAATATCAATTTTGTGATTTTTGAAAATGAAAGTGAGGAAATTGGAAGAATGGCTGATGAAAATAAAGTTGTTCCGCTTGAAACATTAGTGATAAATATGGAAGAGTTTGAGCAACTTTTTCTTGATTTTTTTATTCAATATGACAGGATTTATGATTTTAGTTCGTCACTAGATTTATTTGAATTAGAAGCAGAAATAATAGAAAACAGTCGAGAGGAGAATGGTAAAATCATCATTTCAGTAGAAAAATTCAATGAATTATTCTCAGAAACATTTGAAATAGATACAGATTATTATCAACCACAAGAAGTTTTTCGATTGTTTAGAGATCAGATTATTGGTATTAGTCAAACTACAAAATGAAAGCTTAATAAAGCAAGCGTTGAAAGAATTATTCCTCAACGCTTGCTTTATTTGATGGGCGCTTCATAATAGAGGTATAGAGAAGAGAGGTGTTCAATTTGGATACTATTACTCCAACAAACTTCAAAAAAAATATAGGTAAAGTGTTGCAAGAAGTAGTTCATTCAAATTCTGAAATAGAAATTACTAGGGATTCTAAAAATGGATTGAACGATGGCGTCATTATGATTTCTAAGAGAAAGTGGGAGCTGCTACAAGAAGAACTTTATTTACAACGAACGGGTACATGGGCTTATGTATCTGATTTAATGAAAAATGAGAAGGAAGATGACTTTAAAGTAGTTTAGTATGAAGGTCGATTGATAAAACGATGTGGATTAATGCTAAATAATGAGTAATTTTTCAATAATACAAAAACTGTGTACAATATTATAAGTAGAGAAACGCTAGTGTCGAAAAAAGATATTTTTCGTGAAAAGTAATAGGGGCTAAAAAGAAAGTATACAATTTATTTATGTTTCTAAGCATATAAAAAAGAGCGTTGAAAGGAATATTTCTCCTTCAACGCTTCTTTTTTAGAAGATTTTAATGACCATATCAGCTTCATTTTCAGGTTTAGGTAATTCATGGAAGCTTGTGTTTATAGTGCTTAATTGATCAACTAACCATGTTTTACTTTTTGACTCGTAGACAAATCTAAAATTAATATCATTGTTCTCGTGTTGAAGAGGTGTCTCCAAATAATCTGGTGAATATTCATAGTCAACGTAACCTGCTAATACAAAAGAGAGTAATCCATTATTTAGTGTCAGATTTAATGGATGGTCGTAAGCTTTTATTTTTTTTAACGTCATATTGTACATATCTTCAGCCATAAAAGTTGAGTTCGTGATTTCATCTTGGGTCTCATTAAAAAAGTTATCCGAATAATCGCTTATTTTTGAAAAGTCTTTATTGGCACCAGACTCAAAAAATTGTTCAACTTTTTCAGTATAAAGTTGTGCTAACGCTCCTTTTTCAATATTAACTTTGATATTTTCATGTCTATCAATTTGTGTGCTGTTCAGTAAGGGAAGATCAGCTTTTAGTTTTATATCGTCTTGATTTCTTTCAATTTCAATTGGCAAAATCTTTTCAGTAGATTCAGTTTCTGATAAAGGAACATCTAGTTTTTTATCATGATAATAAGCTTCAAATCCATCTGGAACCGGAAAAAAATGTATTGGGTAATTCTTTTCTGAGGTTGTTGTACTAGTTTCCGTACTTGTGGAGCTTGTGTCAGAAGTGGTACACCCGCTTATAGTTCCGATTAGTAGAGCGCTGGTTAGAATGATTGCAAATTTCTTCAAAAAAATTCCTCCTTAAAAATTGAATATGGACTAATACTAGTCCCATTGTAGCACACCAAATCTTTAAGATTAATAAGAAAAAGGACTGATTTTAGTCCAAAAGGTGTGCTATTCTTGGAAGAGGAAAAAATTATTGATAAAGAAAATGTAATCGGTAGCAATATTAGACGAATCCGATTAGAAAAAGGAATTGGTCAAACCGAGCTGATTAAAGACCTACAGCTTCGTAAAATTGCTATAACTAGGGAAACGTTGGTTAAGATTGAAGGTGGCCGCCAACACATTAAGTTAGATCAATTGAAAGCCATCAAAGATATTCTACAGGTGTCTTATGAAGATTTGCTTCAATGACTACTTGTAGTCATTTCGTTTAAAATTATTATGTTACACCCTTATGTGTCATGAAGAAATACTGGTATAATAATGAATGGGATATGTAACGATAGGGTATACTTTCATGTTACATACCATATAATATGCGATTCAAAATTTATGTACTTTTAAGGGTGGATGAAAATGGTTTTTATCATAATGAATAGTCTGGTGCTCTTTGTTATTATGCAAATACTCGGAGTTCCTATTTCTAATTTAGCGCTGTTAAAGCAAAAATATGATACTTTTTCTTTTAGCGAGGACAAAACAACTTCAGGAATAAATATTATCTATAATATTTTTATTTCCAATATATATATTCTTTTGTTAAATGAAATGAATATTGCCAAACCCTATGTAAATAATTTGTATTTTGTTGTAATCGGATATCTATTAATCAGATATTTTGTGATTTTTTTTATTTTACAAAGAAAATCACTTTTGAACTTTAGATATGAATTTACCTTAGTGACCTTAACTTTATTAGGAACTTATATAGTCTTTGATAAATTTATTCGGTCTGGTATTTCAATAATAATCCCTATTGATGATTTTAAAAATGAAATAGTGCTTTTGCTAATTCTTTTTTTGTACGACATTTTCAAAAATAGTTTAGTTACAGTTTTTAAAGATAGAGATGTTACTTCACGAAGAGAAAAATACATAAGAAATAGTTATTCTTATTTTTTTGATAAGTACAATTCTTATATATTAAGCAACATTGATGAGGAATTCAAAATAGATAAAGAAATAACGAGAAAATTTATTCTCTTGGTTTATTCTTTTATCATATATGAAAATTTTAGTCGCCCTAAATTCTATAGGCTAGTAGAGTTTGTAGTATCAAAATTTTCTTCGGGAAGATATTCTACGGGAATAATGCAAGTACAATCGAAATATTCTTTAGATGATAAAGAAAGCATTGCTAAAGGAATAGATATTCTTAAAAATATGTTTATCGAAATAGAAAGCTACGAATATGAAGAATGTTGGGTAAAAGAGATAGCCAATACGTATAATCCGTCTAATAATGAGCAATACGCAAAAGAAATTATATATATATATATAGAACTCGATAAATTTTTACAGGTATTGGATTAACTCTAAAATATTTACAATAATATTTGACAAGTTCGATTAAATAAAAGTATTACTGAACAAGGACTAATTTTTGATTATGTTTCCGTAAAAATACCCTTGAAATGGGTTGCTAGGTGATATTTTTTCCTCATTAAAAGCACGCCACGCAGCTTGAATACGTTTTTGAAGCCGATTAGAATACCAATCAAGATGAATTGGAATCAATAAAGCGATTAGCTCTATTCAAAAATTGTTGAAATACCAACTATCTTCAACGATTGTCAATGAACTTAACTTCATGATTGAAACAGAATAACTTGATTCCCCAAATAACTTCTCTACCTGCTATTTTGGCTACGGTATTGGCTACGTTCCCGATGATAGTATCTACCGATATATACCGTCAGTCTATAGTAATTTGTTAAATCAAATATTTCTACAAAGCCTATTCCTTTCCTCTGATTCCCAAAAGAGTCATTGTAAGGGTCAGTAGGCTAACATAATATTATATCCAAGCTGGAAATACCTGTGAAACGGTATCTCCAGCTTTTTTACTTAACTTCAAAACCCCGCAGAAACTCACTTTCTCCTTACAAAAACCTTTCAATATTGTTACCGCAGTTTAGGTCTTAAGCCTGATTAGTTAAGAAGCATATTTGTTAATATAGTTATATATTCGAAAGGAGAGAGAGATGAAAACAATCGTAAAAGTAATCGTATCAGTCGGGATTTTTCTTTTGCTTCTATGCGGAGGAAGTTTGTTCTACACCAAAAATTCATCAGGAGAGATGGCTGCTCTTTTAGATCAATTAAATCCGCTTGTACCAGAGAGCGAAGTGTATGTTAAAACGCAGGATCCTGAATCGGTCAATGGATATGGAACAGCGGCTTATAAACAAACAGCTGCGGCTTCTGATGGCACAACGAGAACGTTGGAATTTAATGGGCTCCAAGTATTGAAGAAGGACCGGTATTTAAAATTGATCAATAAAGGTGCTCACGTGGAGACTTATGAAGAGATACCAGAAAAAGAGGTTCCTCAAAAAGCATTAGAAAAAATCAAGTAAAAAATGGTATTAGAGATTTCCTTTCACTCGGTCAAAAGAAGGATGTCTTTCATTTAAAGATATGGTATCTTTAGCATAATCAAAAGAAAAGAGGTTCACGAAATGAGTTGTTTGGGAAATATTATTTGGTTGATTTTTGGTGGCTTGGGAGGCGCAATCAGCTGGTTTTTGGCTGGATGTTTATGGTCGATCACGATTATTGGGATTCCCATAGGAAAGCAATGTTTTAAATTGGCTTCGATGTCCTTGGCGCCTTTTGGTAAAACAGTTGTTTATGAAGGAAATGGCGTTTCCTTTATTTTAAATATCATTTGGTTGTTGGTATCCGGCATTCCATTAGCTTTGGCTCATGTGGCGAGTGCAATTTTATTGGCAATCACAATTATCGGGATTCCCTTTGCAAGTCAGTCATTAAAAATGGCTCGCTTGGCGTTAATGCCATTTGGTGCAAGGATTGTTTCTGAATAAGGGTGAAAATTTAGTCCGGACCATGAAAAGTACGTTGCAAAATAGTAGAAATGGGAAAAAATTGTACACAGTCAAGCTAGTTTTGGCTGTGTTTTTTTGTAAAAAATGGTCTAGCAACAATTAAAATACAAATGTGATTTTATCACCGATAGTTTTTTTAAAATTAGCTATTCTTAAACCAAGAATAGTTTTTTTTTTGAAAAATTATAAAGACGGGGGAGGCATTATGGAGGACATGAAAGTGCGTCAAAAGGAAGTTAGTGAGAAACTGCCAGTATTAAAAGAAATCAATGAAGCGTTCTTGACACTTGTTTGGGAAAATGCTCTTTGCATCAATGTTCCTAAAGGCGGGAAAGTTATTTACCAAGAAGATTCCTGTCAAGTCGTTCCGTTTTTGATTCGAGGAAATATCCGGAAGTATAAGATTTCTAATGATGGCAAAGAGTTTACTTTGTTTCATATTGAACCGGGGGAATTTTGTTTTTTTAGTGCGGCCTGCAGTATGTATCAAAAGGATTTTCCGGTATTTTCCGAGATTGAAGAAGGAAGTCTGATCTTTTCGTTGCCTCGAGAAATATTTAAGAAATTACTGGCAGACGAAGCATGGCAAAAATATGTAAGTCAGATTTTTTCGAAAAAAATCTTTGAGCTCATGACAACTGTGAGTGAAGTAGTTTTTGATTCCATGCCGCAACGAATCGCCAAGTATTTGCTGCATAATAACAAAAAGAATTTCGTTCAGACAACTCACGAGCGGATTGCTCTTGAACTTGGTTCTGCACGGGAGGTAGTAACTCGTATTTTACGGGATTTTCAGAAAATAGGTGTTTTAGCATTATCTAGAGGTAAAATTCAGGTTATTGAAGTTACTGGTCTGGAAAGAATTGCCCAAGGGGAAAAGCTTTCTTTGCACTAATTAAAAAATTCATCTCACGCATGGAAACCCTTCAAGAGAGTTTCTATGCGTTTTTTTGACTAAACAGTTTCTTGTATCCCATTAGTTGATAAAAAATATCAAAAGTTAACAACCGCTCCATTGTACTACCGTAGAAAACAACGTAAAATTTACGTGAGGTGAGGGAAATGAAGATTAGTTTAGGTGCGGTGATTACAGAAAAACGAAAAGAAAAAAAGGTAACACAACAGGAATTGGCAGATTTTGTCGGGGTATCTAAGGCGGCCGTTTCAAAATGGGAAACTGGGCAAACGTATCCGGACATCACGTTACTACCGCTGTTGGCTGCGTATTTTGATGTGTCCATCGATTCTTTATTGGATTATGAACCGGAATTGAATCAACAGGAGATTCAACGGATTTATCTTTCTTTACAGAAATCTTTTCAAACCAAATCAGCAGAAGAAGTATTGCAGTCAATCGAAAGCTTCATTCATCGGTATTATTCCTGTTACCCGTTTCTTTTGCAGATGGGCAATTTATTGCTGAATCACTATGATCTGCTTCCTGGAGAAAATCCATTAGAAAAACAGCAGCGCTATATTCCGAAAGCCTTAGATTTATTTATTCGGGTTCGCAGTAATAGTAAAGAGGTTGCGGTGATGGATGAAGCAATGAAAATGCAGGCCTATTGTCTGTTGATTTTGAATCGTCCAGACGATGTGCTGGCGATTTTGGGAGAGTATGTTCCGCCGTATTTGCCGTCAGACAGCTTGATTGCCGGTGCTTTTCAATTAAAAGGAGCGACAGATCAAGCGTTGGCGACAACCCAAAGCGGTATTTTTCAGAATTTTTTTGTTTTGTTGAGTGGCTTGACGAATTATCTGCCTTTATTAGTAAAGGAGCCAATTCGTTTCACCGAAACCTACCAGCGAGGAGCAGGACTGATTGCTCTTTTTCAAGCCGAAAAAATAAATCCGGCGGCGTTGCTGAATTTTTATTTGTCGGGGGCAGTAGGGTATGCGCAAATTGGGGACAAAGCGGCGTTGTTTGCGATTTTGGAAAAAGTCTGTCAGCTGCTAGAAATAAATCCAGTATTACAATTTATGCCGGATGATTATTTTGATCGCATTCAAGAGTGGCTAAACACACAGGCATTGGCTGGACAAACGCCACGGGAAGCCAATACGGTCGTGGAGTCGGTGATTGCCTTTATTTTAACGAATCCATTATTGCTGCCTTATAGGGAAGAAGAAAAAATGCGTGAAATTTTTCAACGAATCGAAGAAGTGAAGGAGGAAAGAAAAAATGAACGGAAGTAAACTTTTTTTAGAAAATTTACCATTGTTGATTCCTGTCATCCTTTTAGAAGTAGGGTTGATGGTTACAGCTTTGCTTCATGTGTTGAAGCATCCAACCTATCGTTTTGGGAACAAAACCATGTGGATTTTGATTGTGGTTTTTCTACAAATCATTGGACCAGTCGTCTATTTTGTTTTTGGAAAAGGAGAAAATGAATGAATCTGCTGGAAATCAAAAATGTCGGGAAAAAATTTGGCGGTAAAACGGTGTTAGATGGTTTGAATTTGTCCGTTCCAGAAGGCAGTATTTTCGGATTTGTCGGAGAAAATGGTGCGGGAAAAACAACGACCATGAAATTGATTTTAGGCTTAGAAGAAGTAACAACTGGTGAAATCACCATCAATAAGGAACCGGTGATTTTTGGGCATACAAAAACAAATCATTATACTGGTTATTTACCGGATGTTCCGGAATTTTATGGGTATATGCGGGGACGGGAATATTTGCAGTTATGTGGTGAAATCACAGGAATACCAAAACAAAAACTTGCTACTAAAATGGAAGAAATGCTGGAATTGGTTGGACTGGCTGCGGAAAAAAAGTTTATTCGCAGCTATTCCCGTGGTATGAAGCAGCGGCTGGGTATCGCGCAAGCCCTATTGAATGAGCCGCGGCTATTGATTTGCGATGAGCCGACTTCGGCACTAGATCCCAGTGGGCGCCAAGAATTTCTTGCGTTGTTGGCTTCCTTAAGAGGCAAAGTGACGATCCTTTTCTCTACCCATATTTTAAGTGATGTCGAACGAATCTGTGATTATGTCGGCATTTTGCATCAAGGAAAATTAGCGGTCAGTTCCCCTTTAGCTACACTCAAGGAACTTCATGCGCATCGGCAAATCGAAATTCTTGTAGAAAAACAGCAGGATAAACTGATTGAGCTTTTGCAAACTTTACAGCAGCAGCACCTGATTCAATCTTTTTCTCAAAAAGAGGAAGCAGTTGTTGTCCGTTACGAAGGCTCTTACGAGGAATTATTGCCTCATCTATTTCGTGGATTTATGGAAAAGAAAATTACTCCAGAAATGTTGCGAAAGGTTGAACCTTCATTGGAACAAATCTTTTTGGAGGTCATCAAATGAAAAAGTGTTATTTCTTTACGAAAAAAGAATTATTGGAAAGCTGGCGTACTAAACGAGTTCTGTTGCTTGTTATTATTTTTCTGATATTCGGCTTGATGAATCCTTTGCTGGCAAAGCTCACACCTGAAATCATGAAATCCGCCTTTGGCTCAACGCTAGTTACGATCCCCGAGCCTACCTCGTTGGATTCATGGACACAATTTTATAAAAATATTACACAGATGGGTATTTATTTGGTGGCGGTTCTTTTCAGCGGCAGTGTCAGTCGAGAGGTTGCCAGTGGTAGTTTGGTGAATTTGGTGACGAAGGGATTGGATCGCTGGCAAATCATTCTTAGCAAATATCTGGTGATGCTTGTGCAATGGATTGGTGCCCTTTTGTTATGTTTTAGCGTTACAGCCGGATATACCCACTATTATTTTCCAGATAATCAAAGCCCGCATATTTTCGCAGGTTTCTTCCCGTTGTTGCTTTTTGGTTGTTTTTTTGTTGCGGTGATTTTATTCGGTTCGACCCTTGCAAAATCCAGCTATGAAGGCTTGTTGTTTACGATTATCGTTACCGCTTTGCTGTATCTCTTACAGCTTTTTGACCGCTTCAAAGCCTACAATCCAATTTCTTTGATCAGTGAGAATATGGCGTGGCTCAAGGGGGACACACTTAACGATTTTTGTGGTAGCATGATACTTAGTGTTTTGTTTGCCGGCATGTTTTTAAGCCTGTCTATTCTAGTTTTTAATCGCAAAAAATTATGAAAAGAAACGCTGTTTGCTGCAAAGCAAGCCGCGTTTTTTTGTGGCGACTTTCTGCTCAATTCTTGCCAATATGGTACAATAAACTTTTAACATTGCTAATTTATGCGTAATCAGTTTGAAAAAAATTTTAACACAAAAGGAGAAAACGGATGACTTTTCAAATTTCGGCAACGCTCCCTGTCTTTCCCGCAAAAGATTTTAAAGCTACAGTCCAATTTTTTAGAAATCTCGGCTTTAAGAATCAGTATGAAGAAAAACGATCTGGCGGGTATGCAGTCTTACAGTACCATGAATTGGTCTTTCATTTGTTTGCCTATAAAAAATTACCCGTTCCTACACCAACGAATATATTATTAGTGATGGTGGAAAATGTGGATGCTTTGCACGATGCGCTGCAGGCGAATTTCAAAGAAAATACGGGGAAAAAGTTAAGCCGCTCGGGTCTTCCAAAAATGAGTTTGCCACGAGACCTTAATTCGGATCGTCGTTTTACTCTGACAGATCCTAATGGCAATTATTTTATTTTTGCCCAGAGTTATGAGAAAAAAACAGCTGATGGAATGACGCGACTGGAAAAACTATACAGAGAAAGCAATACCTTGGCTTATTCTCACGAAAGTCCGCAAGAAGCAATTAAGATGATGACACGAGGATTAGAAAGAAGCAATCTGGCTGAAGAGAACGACTGGGTGATTTTTCAAGCCTACGTTTTGCTGGCGGACATGTACGCGTTAGAGGAAAATTTTCAAGAATCTCATGCTTACCTGCAAAAGGCGACAGAGCAGGCAGCAACACTTTCTACATTTGATGAAGCAAGTGACAGTTATCAGTACTACCAAAAATTGCTAAAAAATGCAGAAGAGCAATGAGTTTATCGGACCAAAGGAAAGGTGTATAATTTAACTAGAAAGTAAAGAAAGTAGGCAGATAAATGATTATTCCAAAAAATTTAGAAGAACTAGCAGGATATGTAGAAAAAGGGCAAAACGTCTTTTTCTTTACCGCTGGATGGTGTGGAGATTGTAATTTTATTAAACCTTATATGCCGGAAATCGAACAAGACTTTCCGGATTGGCAATTTATTGAAATCGATCGGGATCAATTCATCGATGTAGCGGCAGAATGGAATATCTTTGGCATTCCAAGTTTTGTCGTGATTAAAGATGGCAAAGAAGTTGGTCGTTTAGTAAATAAAGATCGTAAGACAAAAGCAGAAATCGAAACTTTTTTGAACAGTCTTCAAGCATAACCGGTATTTCTTGAAAAATGTTTATCAGAATGAGGAGGGAATTGAAATGGAAACACAAGCGTATAAGAATATTTTAGTGGGGATCGACGGCTCGGAACAGGCAAAAGAGGCATTTCGGAAAGCGATCGAGGTGGCTCGCCGAAACGAGGGCAAGGTATATGTTGCAAACGTTATCGATCAACAGCTTTATACGATGATGGGTTATAGTTCTCTCAATCAAAATATTATCGATCAAGAAACAGAAGCAGCAAAAGAAATGATCGAAGAATACAAGGCATACGGTGCATCGGTTCATTTCAAAAATATCGAAGGTATTATTGCCTATGGGTCTGCAAAAGAAGCAATGGCAAAGCAGCTGCCGGAAAAATATCAAATCGATTTAGTCATGATGGGGCAATCTGGACTGAACGCAGTTGAACGATTTATGACAGGTAGTGTAGCAAGCCATGTCATTCGTGAAGCGCCCTGCGATGTGCTGGTGATAACAAACGAAAAAGAATAAAAAAGACTTCATTGAATAAGAATTTGAATTTACTCATGCCTTTCTAAGAAGCTGCTGGAAATTTTCATGACGAGTAGTGAAAAGTTTGTTATGATAAGCAGAGAAAATTTTAGGAGGAACAACACGTGATTTTTGCATACAATAAAGAACATGTGGGAGATACTTTGTTGGTGATCACTGAAAACGATCATGGCTTGGAGCAAACAGTGACTCGTAAACTGAATGTTGCCCGCATCCAAACCACTGATGGGACAATCATCGGCTGGAATTTCTTTCATATTTCCAATCATTTAACGATCGACGGCAAGGGACAAGTCGAATTGACAGAAGAACAAGTGGCTCGCTTGAATGAATTGATTAATGAAGCAGGTTTTGCTGAAACCTTAATTTATGATTCAGAACCAAAATTTGTTGTAGGTTATGTGAAAACCTGTGAAAAACACCCAGACAGTGACCATTTGTCAATTACAGAAACTCAAATTGATGGCGGAAAAACCTTACAAATTGTTTGCGGTGCGCCAAATATCAAAGCGGGGTTGAAAGTTGTAGTTGCTAAGCCAGGTGCAATGATGCCAGACGGGTTGTTGATTTGGCCCGGTACGTTACGGGGAGTTGAAAGCTACGGAATGATCTGTTCCGCACGGGAATTGCACTTACCTAATGCGCCAGAAAAAAAGGGCATCTTAGAATTACCAGAAGATGCTGTTGTAGGTGAAGTTTTTCCAGTAACCAAATAAAAAAAGTTGCGGGCTAACCGCAACTTTTTTATTTGGTATTAATTGTTTCCTTCACTCTGAGAATTTTGTAACGTTGTTTGATCGATGGAAAGTTCGACATCTACGGTTTGTTTTTTGGATTCTCGATAGAAGGTAATTTTTACAGAATCTCCCACTTTTTTCTTGTATAGTGCAGATTGCAATTCTGTTGTTGAAGTCACTTCTTTACCATCAATTTCTGTGATTACATCGTATTGTTTCAAGCCGGCTTTTTCAGCAGGTGTTGCATTTACAACAGAGAGAACGACGACACCATTAGTCAATGAATTAGGAACTTTCAAGATTTGTTCTTGTTGTCCAGAAGAAATCGTTGAAAGGTCGCGCATCGTGATTCCTAGAGCGGGACGAGTTACTTTTCCGTCTTTTTCTAATTGATTGATGATTGTTACTACATCGTTACTTGGAATCGCAAAGCCCATTCCTTCCACACTGACATCAGAAGAAGAGCTGGCAGTGCTGGCGATTTTACTGGAGTTGATCCCGATAACTTGTCCTTCAACATTTACCAGAGGACCACCGGAATTTCCTGGGTTGATTGCCGCATCTGTTTGAATGGCATTGATATTGACTGTTTGTCCAGATTCGGTCGTGTTGGTTACTTGACGATTCATTGACGAAACAATACCGGAAGTCACAGAGTTTGCGTATTGGGAACCTAATGGTGAGCCAATTGCAATCGCAGGTTCGCCGACCTTCAGTTCGCTGGAATCACCAAATGTTGCGACTGTATCAACTTTGTCAGAAGCGATTTTTAAAACCGCCAAGTCTGTGTAAGCGTCGGTACCGACTAATTCAGCTGTTACTTTTGTGCCATCCTTTAAAACGACTTCCAATCCATCTTGTCCCTCTACTACGTGATTGTTCGTCACGACATAAGCATTTTTACCATCTTTTTTATAAATTACTCCACTGCCTTCACTGGTTTCTTCCAAATCTCCAGAAGAGTTGGAGTCAGAAGATTCTTCGGTTCCTTCTTCTTGTCCGAACATTCCGCCCCATGGACTCAATTCAGAGCTTTGGGATTGTTTTTGCAGATTAATTACGGAAACCACCGCATCTTGTACTTTATCCACGGCAGAAGTAATGTCGCTGTCCACATTGACCTTCACGTTGCTGACTACTGTTTCGCCGGCATTATTTGTTGTCCCAGAACTATTGGTGGGATTGCTTCCCGAACCGTTAAGTAGGTAAAAAGCACCAACGATAATCAAAGACCCGACGACACCACCTAACACACCAACGGCAAACCGTTTTAGAAAACCGCCGGAAGTTTTTTTGGATTCAGGATTTACTTCTTTTCTTTGCATCTGTATTCCTCCTAAGAAATTATTCTTATTAATAGTATAGTATCTATTGCTGATTTTAGTCTAATGAAAGAATTTGAAAAAATTATGAAAAAGGTTCGATGAAAAAAGTGTAAAAATGAGGAGATATTTTCCACAAATCATGTGGAAAAGGCTAAAATAAGTAAGAGGATAAGTTCACTAGTTTTATCCACAGGTCTGTGGATAAAGGGGATAAATCTAACCGAAACATACGTTTGCTTTAGAAATACTTAAATAATAGGCTTTTTTATGGTTGTTTCTGTGGATAAACCTGTGACTAATGTGCATAACTTTGTGTGTATCTCAAAGAATAACAAGGCTCGATAAAAAATAAGGAGTAGATTATGAACATAAAAATTATTTCTGTTGGAAAATTGAAGGAAAAATATTTGGTACAAGGAATTGCCGAGTACGTCAAACGCTTGGGCGCCTATGCCAAAATCGAATTGGTAGAAGTCGCCGACGAAAAAGCTCCGGAAAATCTCAGTGAGGCAGAGATGCAGCAGGTCAAAGAAAAAGAAGGGGAACGAATTTTGGCAAAAATTAAAGACACTGAATATGTCTATGCCCTTGCTATTAATGGCAAGAACCCCTCCAGTGAAGCCTTTGCCAAACAAATCGATCAGCTGGGGATTCAGGGGAAAAGCCATTTAACTTTTGTCATCGGCGGCTCCCTTGGTCTGGCAGACAGTGTGTTGACCCGCTGTGATACTCAAATCTCTTTTGGAAAGATGACCTATCCCCATCAATTGATGCGTTTGATTTTGGTGGAACAAATTTATCGCGCATTTCGGATAAATCGGGGAGAACCGTATCATAAGTGATGCGGTTTTTTAAAGTTTGGAGGAATATCGTCTGTAAAAGTGATGTGTGCAATCATATCATATGAATTCTATTTTTTTATTTAGAAAAGCATTATCTAAACGCGAAGTTGAGTTGGATACCTCAAGATGAATGATTAGCGATTTAACAGATTCTTTAGATGTTTCGAATTTAGTGGCAAGTTGTTTTAGTTTCTTTTGTGTAAAAGTCTCATTGATTGCTGACATTTCTGCATGGATTTAAGGGATTTCTTCGTTGTGATGCCTACAGCGCTTATGGAACGTTAGAAAATGTGACATTAGTTAACTGTTGGGCACACTTGCGAAGAAAGTTCGTTGAGGTAAAAGGAACAAATCTCAAACTTTCTAAGGCAGAGCAAGGTATGAAATTCTGTGATGCTCTTTTCAGCATCGAACGAGAAATTCAGCAGCTTTCACCAGAAGAGAAGTACCAAGTTAGAAACGTGAAATCAAAATCAATTTTAGATAGATTTTGGCAATAGATCAGCTCCTTTCACGTACTTGGCGGTTCTAAGTTAGGAAAAGCCGTCGGCTATGCTATCAACAACCGAACCGGTTTGATGAATTTCTTACTTGAGGGTCATTGTGCAGTTTCAAATAATCTTGCGGAACTCAGTATTCGCCCAACAACCGTTGGTAGAATGAACTAGAACTTTTCAGCAAGCACGTGCGGTGCGACTACGAATGGCATTGTGTATAGTTCGATCGACATAGCTAAAGCAAACGGAATTAATCCCACGAAATATTTTGAATTTCTATTTGAATACTTTCCCGACTTGTCGTATCTATCATTCCTTGAGAAATATTTACCTGCACAGATCAAGTTTAGCTCACTTGTAAATAAAATAGGCAACCACCACTACATCGATTGTAGACCGACGATTGCCTATTTGTCATGTACTCGTTTTACTTTCCGCTTATCACATAGATAAGGCAAATGATAAAATCGTATAGCTTTTCAATAATTTTTTTTAAAAATAGTTGACAAAGATATCGGGTTAACTTAATATTAAACCGTTAACAAAAAGGGTTAACCTAAAAAGGAGAGATGTATATGTTTAAATCAGATGGTATATTAATAAAAAATTTAGAGAGGATCAATGCAAAACTGGATAGTTTTACTTCATTAAAAATCTTAACTTCAGGTTTAACGATGATTTTACCAGTCATAATTGTGGGTGCTTTTTCATCGCTATTTGCAAATTTTCCAATTGAAAGTTATCAAGAATTTATTTCTAATCATGGTATTAAGACAATTTTTGCTTTAGGTGGGCAATTTTCGACAAGTATCATTTCGCTAATAGCTGTTATCAGTATAACGTATACCTATGTTCATAAATATGAAGTGAATTCAATTATTCCAAGTATTATTTCTGTAATTGCATTTTTGATTATTACACCATTGGTTATCGTAGATGATGCTTCATATATCGGTTTTGAATGGTTAGGAAGTGCAGGCTTTTTTGTTGCTATCCTTACTGCATTTGCTGTAGGAAGTATATATACGAAAATGATCAAAAATAATTGGATTCTCAAAATGCCAGAGGCTGTACCGACTATGGTTAGCCAATCATTTGCAGGATTATTTCCCTCAGCTATAATCATTTTTTTAGCAATGGTTATTCGTTTCTTATTCTCACTAACATCTTTTGGAAGTATTCATCAAGTGGTCTTCACGATTATTCAAACGCCAGTTACTAATCTTGGAAATTCCTTATGGGCTTTACTATTAATTACGCTGCTTTCTCGTCTCTTATGGATGATTGGTATTCATGGTATGTTAGTATTAATGCCCATTTTATTGACGGTTTTCATGCCATTAGACTTACAAAATTTAGAGGCATTTAACAATGGCGATCCCTTACCTAACATTGTCGGTTTAGCTTTTTGGATTCTTTGTACTTCAATTGGTGGCGGTGGGGCAACGTTAGGATTAAATATTCTGATGGCTTTTAGATCAAAGAGTGAACAATATAAAACACTTGGAAAACTTTCTCTTCCTTCAGGTATCTTTGGCATTAATGAACCTCTGATTTTTGGAATTCCGATTGTTTTCAATGCAATGTACGCACTTCCTTATATTTTTGCACCATTGATTAATCTTGTAATTGGGTATTTTGTTATTCAGTCCGGCTTAGTACCAGCTCCTTCTGGGGCTTCGATTTTAGGTATGCCAATTCCAATATTTTTTGTTGGTTTATTGCAAGGAAGTTGGAAATTAGGGGTTCTACAAATATTCTTTTTATTAATCGATACAGTGATTTATTATCCATTTTTCAAAGCTGCAGATGATGGACTGTATAAAAAAGAGATTGTAAATGAAAAATAGTAGTTCACGTTCTTTGATAATTAGTGCTGATGACTTTGGTTTGGTTCCCAGTGTAACTAAAGGTATCCTTTATGGGATATCTAAAGGATGTATTACGGAAACAAATTTTATAGCTACATCGCCTTACTGCCAAGAAGCAGCATTACTTGCAAAACAAAATCAGTTAAATAATATGGGAATTCATTTAAATTTGGAAATCGGATACTCATGCTATGATGGTAGAGATTTATCGAAAAAAAATTTAGAGGTAGGAACTCCTGAATTCTATACATGGGTAGAAAAAGAGTTTTTTTCCCAGTGTGAATTTCTAATAGCTCAAGACATAGCATTAACACATTTGACTTACCATAAGAATATAATCATCGATCAACGTATGTGTGAGATAATTGCTAAATTAGCCATGTTTTATAATATTCCAGTACGTAGGTTATCTAATGAAAGGCTCAACGATTATCTATTAGATTACGGGATAAAAATGCCTGAAAAAAGAATCGTAAACCCATTGGGAGTGAAGTATTCTCTGAGGTATTTACAAGAAGAGCTGAGAGAAGCTGCCCAATGCCGTCTAGTTGAAGTTATTTGCCATCCAGGGTACATGTCACAGGTGCTTAGACAAATGTCTTCACTAAACGAAAGCAGACCTACTGAGTTAAAGCTATTTACAGATTTCAAAACTACTTGTATGATAAGAGAGGAAGGATATAGTTTAACAGATTATTCAATTTTTGGAGATATGTAGATATGGTTCAAGTAAACAAGGCAAAAAATATTTATGAAGATCTTAAACGAAGGATTCTAATGGGTGAATTTGATAAATATCAAATATTACCCGTAGAAAAAAGTTTAGAAGCTAAATATAAAGTTTCTCGTAATACGATTCGCAAAGCTATCAGGCAATTAAATAGTGAAGGATTAGTTTATAGTAAACTTGGAAGTGCTAATATCGTGTTGCAACGTGTCTCTGTCAAAGATTTGCTAATTGACTCTGGAAATATGGATCGGTCATCCGTTATTCAAACAGATTTAATTGAAACAAAAGTTCTATCTTTAGAAAAGGTCAAAGTCAATGATTCTCTTGCTTCACGAACGATGTTTCCTGCGGGAGCTATTTGTTACCATGTTATTCGATTAAGGATTATAAATGGTAGTCCAGGAATGATAGATGACAGTTTTTTTCTGTCTGATATAGTTCCTAACCTATCTAAAGAAATTGCTGAACAATCGATATATCGTTATATTCAGTCTGTCCCAAATCAAAAGATTATTGGCTCTAGACTTGTTGATAGAATCATCCTAGCTACGGATTTTGATAAGACTCATTTGCAGCTCAAAAAGGAGAATTGTGTAGGATTAACACAAAACTGGTCTTATTTGGATGACGGAAAAATTTTTGAGTATACAGAAATTCATTTTTCGCCTGAACATTATGTTCGAACGAGATTTGTTGCACAAAAAATCTAAGGAAGCCAGTTTCATAATTCAAAGAAATACTAAAGCTAGCTGTTTAATTTACTGTATTTTATGAAAGATAAAATGAAAAACGTATAATACTGATGAGAATCATTGACATATCAATGTTGATAATTGTGATATTGGTTTAATTATGTCTTAGAAATATTATTATTAATAACGAATATCATATGTATTAAGCTGATAAGGTTCGATGGTTGAGTCCATTGGCCTTTTTTTTTGCGTATTGAATTAACTGAATATGCAAAAAAAAAGAACACTAGAATTACTGATTGGTCTATTTTTAAGGATTTTCTTACTGATTATCGATAAACTGGTCATGCCCCCACTACCACCTCAGAGTACGCGAATTAATTTTAAAAGTTGATGAATTTAAGGTACGACAACATTCAACGATTATCACAACTAATATCGCATCTCTGTTTTGGGGGGATTGTTCAATAGTGACACAGCAACAGCGTAATACTAGATTAATTTATCCTGCATTCAAAGGTATTTCGAATAATTGGTATTTTTATTCCCCCGAAAAATAACGTTTTTAAACCCCATTGACAGTATGTGTATGATAGTTATACTTACACAAGCGGCTTTCCAGCGTGATATGCGACAACTCCTCCTTTAGTGAAGGCGCGTCTACTAGTGGAATGATCAAAGGCTCGTCCATCTGTCAGATGAAGAGTTTGTTCAACTTCTAATATCGGTGTAGAGTTATTGATATTTAAGTATTCTATATCTGTTAAATTTGGCTCATCTGCTCGAATAATTTTGTAAGCGTTACCTATTTCTAATTTCAATTTGTCTTGAATGTACTGATACACAGAACCTTTGAGAATTTCCTCGTCTAAACTGGCAATGATTTTTACTGGCATTTGTGTATGTTCTAACAGCCATGGTTCGTCATCTACAATCCGTAGTCTAACGAAATCATATATAGGTTCATTACTTTCAATTTCCAGGTTAGCTTGGTCTTCAGAATTTGGTAAGTGGATATCAAAGGAGATGATCCGAGTTGTAACTTTGCTACCACGTAATAGTGCCGTTGTACCAGAATATTCGTTTATACTTAAATCATATTTAGATAATGGCTTGACTTTCTTTTTTACAGTCGTTCCAGAACCCTGCCTACTAAATATTAATCCTTCTGTTGCTAAAATTTTGAGAGCTTTTTGGATAGTTACCCGACTTGTCTCGTATTTTTTTGCCAGCGTATTTTGATCGGGTAGGGTTTCTCCGTATTTAAACACTCCACTTTCAATATCCTCTTTAATTAAACCCGCAATTTCTAAATATTTCGCCATTTTTTTTCACCTCAATAAGATATTAACACATAGCTTCATTTTCAAAAAGACAATTCATTAATTAATTAGCATATGCTAATTAATTAAAAGTATTGACATATTATAATGGTGTGTTATGATTTTCCCGAAGATAATATTATCGCTTTCATTGGCCAATGAATGAATAATTAAAGGAGATTAAAACATGAAAAAAGATGGTAAGGTAGCTGGTAATAATTCTAATTTTGACAAAGATAAATTTGTAGATAAACTGGTTTATTTTGCTCAGGTATTTAGTCAGCAGCTCTACATGCGAACATTAAGAGATTCATTTGTCTTAATTATGCCGATTTTTACAGTGGCAGGGATTGCGATTATGATAAATCAGGTTATATTTCCGTTTTTTGCATCGGGAGATACATTAGCTAAACTTCAGATATGGGGTCAATTAGTTACGAATGGTACCCTAAATATAGGAGGACTTGCAGTAGCAGTTTCTATTGGATTTATTTTAGCAAGAAATCGGGATTTTAATGACCCTTTAGCAGCGTCTATAGTAAGTTTAGCTGGATTTATTATTTCAATGCCACTTATCAACCAAATAATTCCTACTGGAGCAACTGATCCTGTAGATATTACTGGAGTTGTTGTAATCAAAAATCTGGGTGCAAATGGAATGTTTTCTGCTATAATTATTGGATTAATTTCCGTTGAAATTTTTATCAAATTAAGTAACATAAAAAAGTTACAAATTCATATGGGAGATTCGGTACCACCTTTTGTTGCGAAATCATTTAACTCTTTAATTCCATTTACTATTTCAATCAGTGCTATCGCTTTGATTGGTGCATTGCTTTTGATTTTCTTTGAAACCGATATCACAAGTTTAATTATTAAACTTGTACAAGAACCTTTGCAAAAAATAAACACGAATTTATTTGGTGTCTTATTAATCTATGGTATAGGAAATCTGTTTTTCTGGGTAGGAATACATCCTTTTGTGAATAGTACAATTTTAAACCCGCCAATGTTAGTTAATATGAGTGAGAATATGGATGCTTTTGCGGCTGGTCAAGAACCACCTCATATTTTGACAAATACGTTCCGTGATACTTTTGGTCAATTTGGGGGAGTGGGTAATACAATTGGTTTAATTATTGCGATTCTTTTGTTTTCAAAAATTGTTTCGAGTAGAAAAATTGCCTGGCTGTCTCTTGGACCAGGACTGTTTAATATCAATGAACCAATGATTTTTGGATATCCAATTGTATTTAATTTACCTATGCTAATTCCATTTTATTTGAATCCATTAATCAGCCTTACTATTGCTTATTTTTTCACCAGTATTGGTTGGATGGCTAAAACTGTAGTGATGGTTCCATGGAATTTGCCACCGGTCGTAAGTGCATATCTTGCAACGGCGGGAGATTGGCGGGCTGCTGTAATTCATTTCTTAATTTTAGTTTTGAATGTACTACTATATTTGCCGTTTCTAAAATTAAACGAAAAAATAATGAAAAGGACCGAGGAATTAAATGGACAAGTCAGTTAATATATCATTAAAAGTGGAAAAGGAATTGCATTATGATCTAGTTGTCGTTGGAGGAGGCATGTCTGGAACTTCTGCTGCTGTTTCAGCGGCTAGATCTGGTGTAAAAACATTGTTAATAGATGAGAATTCTTTTTTGGGCGGTGCATTAACATCAATGGGTGTTGGACCTATGATGACATTCTTTGCTGGAGAAAAACAAGTAATAAAAGGAATTGGACAGGAAATTATTGATCGGTTGGTCAGTAAAGGTTTTTCCCCAGGGCATGTTCGAGATGCAACAAATTATGTTTCTTACAATACTCCATTTGATGCTGAAGGATTAAAACTGATACTTGATGAGATGGTGAGCGAATCAAACTGTGACTGTCTTTTTAATACAAAGTTAATCGGTGTAGAAAACATTGACAAAAAACTTAATTCTATCGTTATTCATAACAAGGACGGACTCACAAAAATAACCAGCAAAATATTCATAGATGCTACTGGGGATGCGGAGCTAGCCAAAATAAGTGAAGTACCCTACTCTATAGGCAGAGGTAATGATTCTGTTACCCAACCTATGACAATGAACATCAAGGTCTCCAATGTTGATGTAACAGAATTAAAAGATTACATTTTAAATAACCTTGACAGGTTTCCCAGAGCAGCAAGAGATTTGAAGTCGTTTAAAACTGCAAAAACAATGGCTGTAATCGGATTTTACGACGAGATGCAAGCTGCTCGAGAAACGGGTGAAGTCACTTCACCTAGAAAAGATCTATTGTTTTTTGAAACAAATACATCTGGAGAATTTATTATCAATTCTACTCGAATTATACATGTTAATGGGACGGATGCTGCTGACTTATCAAAAGCTGAAGTAATTGGTAGAAAGCAAAGTCAAGAAATAATAAATTTTTTCAGAAAAAGTGTGCCCGGTTTCCAAAATTTACTTTTAGAATATACCGGACCGAGAGTTGGGGTTAGACAAACAAGACAGATAATAGGAGACTATACACTGACCAGAAAGGATATTATCAACAATACTCGATTTATAGATACCATTGCTCACTCTGGTTATCCAATAGATGTTCATACACCAGATGGCATTGATATAAGCAAAATTAAGGACGCAAAAATAAAAGAAGCAGAAATTAACAAAACTTTTAGTCGCGAGGACTTCGAGCATTACTATCAAATTCCGTATCGTGTTATGACTATACCAGGGTATAAAAATCTTCTAGTCACAGGTCGTTGTGTCTCAGCAGAATTTGATGCTCAAGGAGCAATTAGAACTACTCCAACAATGACTGCGTTAGGGCAAGCTGCGGGTCTAGCTGCCAATTTGGCATTGAACACAGGAGATGTACACAGTGTTAATATTAGTGAATTACAAGATAGGATAGTTCAAACCGGAGGTTTCCTTGATACAAAAGTTCAGTGATCTGGTAAAAGAGAGGATAATTTTATGGGAAAATTTTATTGGGGAAATAGTGTTTCAAGTATGCAAACTGAAGGAGGGTGGAACCAAGATGGAAAATCTTTATCAGTCTATGATGTAATCAAAGCTGACCCAGATCTTAGTGATTGGAAAGTAGCCAATGATAACTACAATAACTATGTTGAAGATTTTAATCTTATGCAAGATTTGGGAATGAATATGTATCGTTTTCAAATTTCGTGGAGCAGATGTATCAAAGATGGCTCTGGGGAAATAAATGAGGCTGCAATTTCTTATTATGATAAATTTATCGATGACCTAATTTCCCATAATATTGAACCTATGATATGTCTTTATCATTTTGATATGCCATGGCATCTTGCAGCAGAATATAATGGATTTATTCACAAAGATGTACTAGCGGCATTCATTCGATTTGGTAAAATAATTATTGATCGATTTGCTCATAAGGTTAAGTATTGGCTTACCTTTAATGAACAGAACCATTTTCATAGTGAAGAAACTTTCAATATAAGTGGCTACCTAGAAGGAGGGCAAACTGATCAAGAATTATATCAAATTGCTCATAATATAATGGTTGGTCATGCTACACTTTGCAACTACCTTCATAATCATTTTCCAGATGCAAAAATTGGAGGAATGTTAGCCTATCAAGAAGTCTATCCAGCAACCTCTAATCCTATAGATATTCGATACGCAAGAGAAATTGATGAGATAATGAATTATACTTTGCTCGATTGCTATGCTCATGGTGATTTCTCTGTATTCATGAAAAATTTATTAAAGACAAATAAAATAGATATTTGTGTTTGTTCAGGAGAAATGGAAGAAATAAAAAAACAAAGAAATGATTACATTGCTTTTAGCTACTATGCATCTACTACTATTGATTCTTCTTTAGTTCCTGAAAATATAATTCCTAATCGCTATTTAGAATATGGAAAGAAGGATAATTCCTATCTAACAGCCAATGAGTGGGGATGGCAGATAGATCCTGAGGGATTTCGGGATGTTTTAAACAAAATTTATCAACGCTATCAAATACCAGTTTTTCCCGTAGAAAATGGAATTGGAGCCAGGGAATTATTAGATAATAATTTTTCAGTTGAAGATGATTATAGAATTGATTACCATAAAAGACACTTAAAAACAATGTTTGATGCTATTAAATATGATGGAGTGGAGATTCTGGGTTACCTTGGATGGGGAATGATTGACATTTTAAGTTCTAAAGGCGATATGGAAAAACGGTATGGATTAATATATGTAAATCGTGAGAATCACGATCTTAAAGATATGAAACGCTATCAAAAAAAAAGTTATACCTGGTTTAAAGAATTTTTAGCAAGCGCGAATAAATCTAGGTATGTAGATTACCAGGAATGAACACGGCAAACTGATGAGAAATAACCGAATTTAAAAATATGTAGATTCAAAAAAATTATCAAAAATCATTAAATCACACAAAATTCGAAAAGTCCTGTGTTGAAGAACCTGTGGCTAGGATATAAGTATACAAAAAAGCCAGTGAAGTGACCAGAAATGGTTCATTTCACTGGCTTTTTTGAGATAAAATAAAAAGAGTAAGATTGCACTTGGTACTCTTTCTTCTTAAACCCTCCTATATAGTGCTTTATAAAAATTTTGTTCGCTAGATATACTTTTTTTGATTAAAAAGTTGCTTCCTTAATATGGACTAGAAATTGTAGAAATAGCATTCACTTATGATACGCGGACTAGTGTCATAATTAGAATAGTCGCTAGTACTAAGATTGACGATATATTTAACATTAAGTGATGACGATCTTTGTGGCGTTTTTTTTGTGGCATGATAGTTATACTGGTTGTAATAAGAAGACTGGATTTACTTAAGATATTCTGGGAATTTTGGAAAAGATGATAAGGTACATATATCATTTTACCTGAAAATATATTTTGCTTATGATACGGGGACGTAATTGATCCCCGCATGTTAGGTAAGATTGAAGAATATATTTTTGAAAGAAAACCATAAGAAATTTTTGGGAAGTTCCTAAACTTTTTATTGTTTAATACTATTTTAGTTGTCAAATTAGTATTAAATAATTAATCATGTCAATAGTGTGGTAAAATGAATATCATTTTAGAAAGTGAGTTGCTGTTGTTGGATAAATATACTGTAACTAATATTAAAGTAGGAAATTTATTGAGTGATGCTCAAGTGGGTAATATTGCAATTCCTGAAATCCAAAGACCTTTTGTTTGGAAGAGATCTAAAGTGAGGGATTTGATTGATTCGTTATATAAAAATTATCCGGTTGGCTATATTATTACTTGGAAATCCCCAGACATCAAAATAAAAGATGGACAAACATCAAATGGACGCTTAATTTTGATTGATGGGCAGCAAAGAATTACAGCACTGTCTACTGCCTTGAATAAAATTGAAGTTGTAAATGATAAGTATAAAAAAGAAAGAATTGTCATTTCATTTAATCCTCTGACCGAAGAATTCAAGGTTCGAGATAGGGGAACAGAAAAAGGGAAAGAATGGATAACTGATATTGCAGATGCAATGGATGCTGGTAGAAAATATATTAATACCTATTTAGAGTTAAATGAAATTATTGATAATGATGATGAATGTGATCGAATTAGTGATCGAATTGAAAAGCTAAAACAAATAAGAAATTCGGATGTTGGAAATATCACCTTGAATGCCAGTCTTCCAATTGATATTGTAACAGAAATATTCATACGAATTAACGATGCAGGAGTGAAGCTTTCTCAGGCAGATTTCACTATGAGTAAAATTGCTATTTATGAAAAAAATAGTGGTGATGAATACGGAATGTATTTACGTAAATATATTGATTATTTTTGTGAGTTAGCAGCTTCTCCTGAAAATTATTCTCAAGTTGAAATCAATGATTCAAATTTTGTAGAATCAAAATATTGGGAGAGAATAAAATGGGTGGTTAAAGACGAAAATGAGGTGTACATTCCCACATATAATGATGTATTACGTGTGATTTCACTTGTTGAATTTAATCGAGGAAAGCTAGGAGATTTAGTTTCATTGCTTTCAGGGCGTGATTTTAAAGAAAAAGATTACAAACAGAAAATTGCTGATGACTCATTTGATAAGTTGGAAAAAGGTATTGAACAGTATACTAAAAAAACTAATTTTGAACACTTTGTCCAAGATATTTTATGGAATCTTGGATTTAAAGAATCAGGGCTAATTATTTCCCAAAATGCAATAAACTACGCGTATGCTATGTATTTGCGTAACAAAAATCTAGGTGTCGAAGATTCAAAATTAAAAAGTTTAATTAGACGTTTATTAATTATTAGTCTATTAACTTCAAGACATAGTGGTAGTTTTGAAAGTCAATGGACAGCAGATTTTCAAAAAATGGTAGATGTCAATTCTTTGGAAGAATTTGTAACAACATTAGAAAGACAAAATCTTACTTATGTGTTTTGGAACGATACAGCACCAAGTAGATTTGATAATGCTAATGTTAATAGCTCGTTTTGGACTCTCTATACATTGTCACAAAAGTATTTAGGAAATCAAAGTTTTCTAACAACCACTTTAGTTCGAGATATGAAAACTGCTCAAGTTCACCATATTTATCCAAAATCTTATTTACGCAACAATGGTTTTTCAAGCAAAAATATGTATAACAAGTTAGCCAATTATGTATACCTTCATGATCAAGTGAATAATAAAGTGAATGATTATGCCCCGGAGGTTTATATGACTGAAATCATGAAATATACTGGAGTCTATGGTAATGAAATGAAAGGGATGGAAGAACTGAAGATGAATCTTGAGGATAATGCTGTACCAGAATTAGTTAAAAATGGGAATAGCAATAACTATTTATTGTTCTTAAAAGAACGTGCTTTAATGATGTCATTGAAAATAAAAGAGTATTATGAAAAATTATAATCTATGAGAAGGGAATTCAGGTAATTGATGAATTCCTTTTCTTATAATAAAGGATTGTAAACGAATGGTAAAAATCTGCAATAAGAGTTAGATAAATGTTTGGTATAATCGTATTCTCTGAATATCATTCACTTGTGATACGCGGAACCGTATCATAAGTAGGGAGAAAAAAATTATAAATTATTAGAGATTTTAGAGTAAGAGAATATATCAGTTGTTACTGAAAAATAATATGTGAAAACTAAAATGAAAGGGTACTTGATCATGTCTTATCAGATTTATTTTTTAGTATAAACATGAAAAGAGTAAAAATAATAGGAGGCACATAATGAACCGAGATTGGCAAAAGTTAAAACAATCAGCAAATGGTATTCCAACTCATGATGCATTAATTCCGTATATACTTGAAGTAATTCAGGACGGAGAAGAAGTGACAAAGAATGTAATCCAAGAAAGTGTAACTAACTATCTTCAAATCCCTCCGCATATACTTGAGATAAACTATCCTAACCAACATAATAGTATGAGTATCTTTATTGATAGAATTGGTTGGGCAATCAGTAGCTTATACATTGCAGACTTAGTCGAACGTCCAAGACGTGGTGTATACAAAATCACCGATGATGGTATATCGATACTAAATAAATACGGAGACACGCTTACTAAGAAAGTCCTGGAGGAGCTTCCGGCATTCAAGAATTATAAACAGGAGTTGGCCATTAGAAATGAACGTACTGGTAATACAGCACCTATTCCTGAAACTAATCAGGAAGATGTAAAAGTAGAAGTGGAAAGCTTGATTACGAATCAGAATAATGAGATAGCTATTGAACTTTTAGATAGAGTACGGCAGGTAGAGCCTTCTTTCTTCGAAAAGCTGGTTGTTGATTTGCTTGTAGCAATGGGATACAGCGGCAAAAATGGGGATGCCAAAGTAACAAATCGGATAAATGATGGCGGAATTGATGGAATCATCAACCAAGATCCGTTGGGAACAAGTACAGTTTATATCCAGGCGAAACGATACATGGAAGGAAATACAATTGGTCGCCCTGCTATTCAGTCTTTTTATGGTGCTTTGGCAGGTGTGAATGCTGATCGTGGTGTGTTTATTACTACATCCGGTTTTTCTGGTGGTGCACAGGAATTTGCTAAAAATCAGGGAATTGTGTTAATTGATGGAATCAAGTTAACTGAACTGATGATGCAATATGGTGTAGGAATAGAAGTAGCCAAAGTCTATAAGCAGTTTCGTATAGATAATGATTACTTTGAAAATGAGCTTTGAAAATCTATGTTTACAACTAGTATAAGTGAGTATCAGTCATTTTTTCTAAAATTAATTTGGCTTAATGCAAGTCTAAGATTGTTATTATAAGCTTCCTAAATATCCTTTCTTTACGCTGTTTTTGGTTGGCTAATGTAAGTTCATATTTTTCATAGTATACATTTTTAGAAACGGAGAATAATCTTACGGGAACTCGTTATTTTATATGGTCGAGAAATCAACTCTATTTTATTTATTGGGTGCAAAAAAGATGGTAAAAATTGACTGTTTGAATGCTATTAAACTTGAGCCGCAAGTTATCCGTAAGAAACTGATTAGTTATTTTGGCGTTTAATTCTTCCGACAACAAATTTCAATTGTAAGTTAGCTGTTTTTCAAACCGACGATTCGTTCGATTGGATCTAAAAGTAGTGTTTTTCAATGAATTTCCACATTATAAAATTACTTGATACAAATCAATTCACCATTGCTTGCAGTAGGTTATGATTTCACAAAGGAAAGGAGGATGGATATGAAACAAACGGTGAAAATCAAGCAGATGATTTGTACCTGTAAAGCAAAAGAGGTCTTTTTCAAATTGATCTCACTGGAGGATGTCGGAAAGGTAAGTTTGGATGTACCTTCTCAAAGTGTCATTATCGAGGTAAAAAAACCTATATCAACCGTTTCGTTGCGAGCGGCACTACAACCAATTCGACTAGACTGACAGTTGTATAGATAAAAGACGGTAAAAAATTCCGAAACTCTTAGAAAGTTGATACTTATCAATTTTTCTGAGAGTTTTTTTGTGTAAACTGACGCTAAGTTGTTTAACGAGCAACAAAATTTAAATGGGGTGGAAATTTTGCTACTTGCAATCGAATCAATTGCGTTGCAGCTAGGACCAATTCATATTCACTGGTATGGGATTATTATTGGTTTTGGCGTGATTATGGCGTATATTCTCAGTGAGAGAGAAGGAAAAAGACGAGGGATTCCAGCAGACTATTTTTCATCGATTGTCATTTGGTTATTGCCAATCGGTATTTTAGGTGCACGGCTGTACTATGTTCTGTTTCGATGGTCCTATTACAGTGCCCATCTTGGAGAAATCCTTCAAATTTGGAATGGTGGTCTAGCGATTTATGGTGGTTTAATTGCGGGTGGGTTAACACTTTTGATTTATAATCGTCTGCATTGGTATTCCTCTTGGACATTTTTAGATATTTTGGCTCCCGGTGTATTACTGGCACAAGCAATTGGCCGTTGGGGAAATTTTATGAATCAGGAAGCTTACGGGCCTAAAACAACGTTGTCTTTTCTGCAATCGTTGCATTTACCTGACTTTATCATAAAAAATATGTTTATTGCTGGTGCTTATCACCAACCGACGTTTTTATATGAATCACTTTGGAGTCTTGCGGGCGTTATTTTGATTTTAGTACTACGTCATCGGAAAAATTTGTTTAAAAATGGAGAGATCTTTTTGACCTATATCATGTGGTACTCAATGGGTCGCTTTTTTATCGAAGGTTTGCGAATGGACAGTTTGTATTTGACCGGAAATCTGCGGGTTTCACAACTACTGTCGGTTCTACTATTTATCGTGGCTGCTCATCTTGTCTTTTTCCGCAGAACCAGGAAACAAGGAACGTGGTATTTGGAGCGTCAAAGTGTAAATCTTCTCTAATAGTTTAAGGTCAATGACGAACATCATTGACCTTGTTTTTAGAAGTAAAAGTAGTGAGATTATAGCAACGAAAGGCCCTAGAGTACAAGCAATGCCACCAGCTATCCGTCAGCTAAAAATTTCTTTTATTTTCCATCACTTGAATAAAAATCAGTTGTTTACTATAATCAAAGAAAACCACCCTATACTGAATATATAATTGGTAAGAAAAGTTATTCCAATAGTAATCGTAGGTAAATGAGTGGGAATAATAAAGAAACAAGAAAAGCACCTGATTTTTTATTGTTTTGAAAATTTTTTACGCATGAATGAGGCTCTTTTATTAAAAAGGTATCTATATTCGACATTCAACTATTGGAGGAATCTGTAATGAAATGGGATTATTTATGGGAAGGCACATTGGATGAAAAAATCATTGATGCTGGAGAACGATGGTCAGGCGAGGAATTTTTAGCGGAAGATGAACGGGAGGAAATTCCGAAAGAATACTATGAATATTTCAGTTTTTTACAGGAAAGAATGCGTAAAATGTTAGACTTGGAAGCAGAGAATAAGTTGGAATATATTAAAGAAGTCATGTATTTAGATGCGCGGATGGCTTTTTTAGTACGTGAACTGGCGTCCGGGATCAAGGTACCTTTTAGTGATTACATGGAACACGAAAAGAAATTTTATTGGCGAGATTACATTATGAATACCAATTATGGCAAGCACACCATTATTCATCAGTTGTTGATTCTAAGTAAAAATGAACCTAGTGACTATTTCTGATAATAGACAGTTCATTTAGAAATTAAAGTTCATGAGTAAAAAACAGTATCAGGTGCGATATTAAACTGAATAGCAAGAACTGAAACTCTCTAATGGGAACACCATTAGAGAGTTTTTTTATCGAAATCCTAAAAAGTGATTCTTCATAAAACTAATTTTGCTTGAAGTACAGAAAAAACAAGCTGAAACTAATTAATTTTGCCAAAAAAATGAGTTTTAAATGATTGAATTTATAAATTTTTTTCAAGTGAAACATCAATTGATGTTTTTTTGGTCAAAAAAGATAAGAAAAATAAAAAATAGTCATAAATTCGTCTGGAAGCGTTAAAAATTGACGTTTTCGAGAAAAAAATAACTGGTACAATTATAGCGAAATCAATAGTGATCAACAATTAATTTAATAGATAGGGGTGTATGGGTAGAAATATAGTAATAGTTGAAGCAGTGAGTTGTGTGTGAGTGTACACATGAACAAATAATTTGAAAGGAAGATGTAAAATGAAAAAAATAAGAAATATGATAGGTCTTTTTATCTTACTGGTCCAAGTTTTTATTGCCCCGATTTCGGGATTTGCTGCATCAGCTGCGCCAAGTGGTGTAAAGACATTCGCACCTGTGGGTAGTAATAATGGCTCTTGGAATGATGGTGTTCCATTAGGGGGATCTTATTTAGCAATAGATAGTGATGGAATCATTACCGGGTTTGCAACAGATAAAAGTGGTGCACAATGGAACGGGCAAAAATTTAAAAATATAACGGATAATATTCTTGCCTACTGTTTAAATTTTGATCAGGCAACTCCTAATGGTTCTTCCAATCCTGTGGGTGAAGTGGATGAATTAACATCAGAACAAAAATATTTATTAAATAATCTGCTGAAACTGGGTTATGTAGAACGCAATGGAGAAATCTATAAAGGAAAAGGAGTCACTACTTTAAGTAATATTGATGCCTTCGTGACTACTCAATGGATGGTTCACGAAATTGTCCCAACAGAAGGTGTTGATATGAGCCAATTTACGATTACGAATCCTCAATTAGCTGCTGGCGTAGCTAACTTGCGCGCATGGATCAGGGAAGATTTATCAATTAAATTGGAAAAAAATGGCGAAACAACGGAACAAGCAGGAACATATAATCAACAATATACGTTGACTGCACCATATGAACTAGCCGGGAATGCTGTAATAACATTAAGTAAGGATATTGAAGATGCAAAAATCAGTACAACTTCAGGAACATTCGATATAAGTTCCACAAAAGGACAAACTGTAAATGTTGGAGAAACATTTACGATTACTGTACCAAATACAACACCGACTGATACAATAACTGTGATAGCAACAGGGGGAACCACTTCTTTTACATTTATGAAGTATGGCCGTCCAGCTGATGGTCAACAACAATCATTAGTTATCGGAGATGAATACATTAGCAACAATGAGGTTGCAAAAAACGATATGCAATGGGAAACTGAAGTGCCGGAAATCCCAGAAATCGGAACGACAGCAACAGATAAAACCGATGGAGATAAGGTCATTGATCCAGATAAGCAAGTAACAATCACAGATGCAGTAAACTATACTGGTTTAACACCGGGCAAAGAATACACGGTAAAAGGTATATTGATGGATAAATCAACCGGCAAAGCTTTAGAAGTAGAAGGAAAAGAAGTTACCGGCAGCACCACGTTCACTCCAAGCAAAGCAGACGGAACAGTGAATGTAGACTTTACTTTCAATGCAAGTGCATTGAAAGGCAAGACGATCGTAGTATTTGAAACAGCCTATCAAGGTGAAAAAGAAGTAGCGGTTCATGCGGATATTAATGATGAAGGTCAAACGGTGAAAGTACCTAATCCAAAAATCGGAACGACAGCAACAGATAAAACCGATGGAGATAAGGTCATTGATCCAGATAAGCAAGTAACAATCACAGAT
>NZ_BJDS01000001.1 GCF_005405265.1 Enterococcus songbeiensis | reverse complement strand
TTGAAACAGCCTATCAAGGTGAAAAAGAAGTAGCGGTTCATGCGGATATTAATGATGAAGGTCAAACGGTGAAAGTAACAACACCAACAACACCAAGCACGCCGACAACACCAACAACACCAAATAAAACTTATCCAAAAACATCCGGCACATTGGGATCATCAATGTTGTGGAATGTTCTATTAGGTATATTGCTTTTAAGCGCTGCGTTGTACTTTGTTCATCTTAACCGTAGCAAAAATAATTAGAATTTATGATGGGGCACTCTGAATAGTTTTGGAGTGCTCTGTTCTGCTAATGAGGATTAAATCTATGAAAAAAAAGATTAATTTATTATTACTGTTATGGATTATTTTAGGAATCAGTTTTTTTTCCTATGGTCGGTATGGATATCACCTTCTCTTAAATTCTGCTGATAATGCAAGCAAAATTCAGCATACAATTGAAACACCTATAGTCAGTCAAAAAAATCGGGTAGAAAGAAATGCGCAAGCTGTTTTTGATGAAGATGAAATTAAACCTGTGAAACCAACAGAATATGCGGATGCCCAATTAAAATATGTTGAGGTTATCAATAAGTGGGGGATCGGCGCTATCTACAGCCCATCTGCAGGAGTAAAAACCAAAGTGCTTGCTGGAATGTCAAATACTAATCTAATAGTTGCAGTGGGAACTTATCAAGCGGAACAGAAACTTGGTCAAGGAAATTACATTGTTTTGGCGCATAATTTAGTTCAAGGTGGAGGAGCATTACATAACATAACTAAAATGGAATTAGGCACAATTATCTATGCCACTGATTTTTCTAAAGTGTATGAATATAAAGTGCAAATAAATAAAATTGAGAATCAAGCCAATGGAGAACTACTAAATGAGCCACTCGTTGGAGAGACAGCAAAAATTACGCTCTTTCGCTGTGAGGGCGCGTTGAACACACCTGATCGAGCTGTGGTTCAAGGTGAGTTTGTCACGTCTTATCCTGCTGCAGAAGCAAAGGTGAATGTCTTACAAGGACTGGGTCTGACTGTTAAGGAAAAAAACGTGAATCAAGCAAATACTGAAAAAGAAAAAAATACTGAAGAAAAGACTATTGCGGAAAAAGATGAATCCCCACAAACCAAAGATACTACTGAAATAACCAATAGAAAAGTGATTGAAACAACAAATTTTGATATGACTGACTCTGTATACAATTCATTTCAAACTGGAGCAATCACTGTGTTTAAAGCCATTGAGCAGTCTGGGTACTTAGTAGGAACAATCTACTTGGGAGTAGTAGCATTATTTTTTGCATTAGGAAAAATTTTAAAAAAATAAAACACGGAAAAATAACACAAATGCTGTAACTAGTAAATATTAAAGGAGTTTTTTGTACTAGAAAATCCACTGTTTTTAGAGATAACTGTATGTATCAAAAGATAGGTCATGAAGTTTGCTGGTTATTCCTTCTTATAGTAGAGTAATACTAAAGAAATTTAGTTGAATAAATACAGTCATTTTTCAACAAAAAATGGGAGGTGCACAATGAAAATCACGCAATTATCAATCGATATGCTAAAACGAGGGCAAGAGCGGCTGGAGGAGACATTGGGGCAGATGAGTGTGTCTGAGGCAAATACCATGCCGGCACCCTTGATTAAATCGGTCACGTGGCTTGTTTGGCATACTGCGCGGGAATTGGATTTTCAAATTTCAGAGCTGAATGGAAGTAGTCCGCTGTGGGTAAGTGCTGGTTGGAGTGAAAAATTTGCGTTGGATCTGCCTGATGATACAGAAGATTGGCGTCATACACCGGAGGAAGCAGCGAAAGTAGTGGTAACGGATAAAAAGTTATTGCTTGATTATTTGACTGCCAGTGTGGATTTTGTGACATCTTATTTGGAAACTGTCAAAGAAGATGAACTTGCAGAGGTGATAGATACGAATTGGACGCCAGTAGTTACTCGACAAATCCGATTGGTTTCTGCAATCGATGACGCCGTGATGCATTCTGGTCAGGCAGTTTATACAAGAAGATTGGTTATCGGAAAATAAATAGTCTTCGAAAAAGTAAAAATTAGTGGATTCTTTAAATAAAATTAGATAACATGCAAAAAAAGTCGCGTTCCTGTAGAGGAAAGCGGCTTTTTTTACGACGGTATCTAGAAAAAATTATTCAACTACCTTTAATAGCTGTTGCGTGTACGTAGGTGTCTGACTGCCAGCTAACTTGTTTATCGAAGCCAAGGCCAAATTTTGTTGCAATTGACCACAGGTGCCTTCAAAAATTAATTCTAATTCCGGCAACTGTAAAAAGTCGGCAGGGTGCATGAGGGAAGGACTCTTTGGCAACGTGATTGCTTGGGAATTTTCTAAAATTTCACTCACGAACTGTGAGCAGAAGAAATGCCAAGGTCGTTTGTTTTCAATATTCAACTTGCATAAAAAAAGACCAAGTAGATTGTAGCGATATTTGTTGCGCATCGTAAGCATGGCGAAAATTTGTTGACGTGCCAATTGCAGAGAGCGTTGATTTACCGGCAATCGAAGCAGCAGACAAGGGGTATCAGGATGATTTTTATAAAAACCAACGGCAATATTTTCATCAATAAAGCCAGCGGGTAAAGGGAAAAGGGGTTGCGTACGGGCAAAGCTGTACATTTTTGATAGGCTAGGGTCAAAGGATAAAGCAACGTGGGTAAATGTTTCAGCCGTGGTGAAACGGATCGCTTTTGAAGTATAGGTTTCTGTTGCACTTAAAAAAAGATAAATATAAGGCATAGTATGCTCCTTGTTCGTAATGATGTAATAAATTTTCTTAACAGAAAATTTAATCTGATTCTCACGCCGTATATCATTCCACTAGATAACCTGGAAAAAGAGGAAGTGACATCCTTGTTCGTAATGATGTACTAAATTTTCATATTGGAGACAATCGTTTGTTAGTATTCGTCCATTTCACAGGTTAAGCAGATGCAGGAATTAAAACGATTGTTTTATAAAAAGTAGCTCAAGCATAGCAAATTAAAGGGAAAAAGCATAGACTTTTCGGAAAATTTAATCTTCTCATGGAGTTCTACGTTCTACGACAAAAAACAATCGTTTAATTGGTCACCTTTTAGCCTGATAACGTATAGTAATAGTAAAAGAAAGCAACTATTCAGCAAAACCGGATTTTTACGAGGAGGTGCAGAAATGAAAGATGAGCAAAAAGTAACAAATACACTTTATAATCTGATCCTCAATCCCAATACCCGTGAGTGGGAGCGCAAGGTATTAGTGGAAACGAAAAATAACTTGGAGGACAAAGAGAATTTTTGGGATAAAATCGCAGCTCTCGAAGCGGTTTTGCGACCCCTTGCCCTTAGAAATAATTTGACGCCAGATGTCGCTGATTTTTATTTACAAATCACCAACGACCCTGTTGGTGAAAAAAACTTTGACTGGTCAAAGCATACATTGTCAAACCTTGATTATCAGGAACGGGCAATTTTTGCCGGTGGCTGTTTTTGGTGCATGGTGGAACCTTTTGAAACCCAAAGTGGCATTGTCTCTGTTTTATCCGGCTATACCGGAGGGTACACGACTTCTCCCAACTATGATCAGGTCAGTAGTGGGCTGACAGGACATGTTGAGGCTGTAGAAATTATTTTTGATAGACGGATTATCAGTTATGAAGAGTTGGTGGAACTGTATTGGCAGCTGACGGACCCAACGGATGCTTTTGGACAATTTCAAGATCGTGGCGAGCAATACCAACCGATTATTTTTGTTCAAAATGAGAAACAAAGACAAGTGGCGGAAAAATCAAAAAACAAGTTGATTGAATCAGAAAAATACAAGCAGCCCATCGTGACCCAAATCAAAAAAGCCGGCACATTTTGGCCGGCAGAAAACTATCATCAACAATTCTATAAAAAGCAATCTAAAAGATACAAACAGATCAAACGAGTCCGACACCAGCTTTTGCTTTACCAGCAGCTAAAAAGCAAACTACGGCAAATTTTCAAGGGGCGCGCAAAAAAGTAAGGTAGTGACAACTAAGATTGTTTTTTCTGATTAAAGAACAGCCAGTAAGTCATTTGGTTGAGAAAGAATCCTCTCAAGGGTCGAAAATTCTTCTGCCGGTTGGGCACCCCAGCCAGCCAAGGCAAACGCCACCTGACTATTTTGCGCACAACGCAGGTCATAAACCGAATCGCCGATATAAATCGTTTCTTCTGGACGAGCGTGTAATTCTTCCAGCGCTTTTAAAATTGGTTCCGGGTTTGGTTTGTGTTTTTTTGTATCCGAAGCAGTAACAGCAACTTCAAAAAAATCCGTCAATTCAAAAGAAGCGAATTCCTTTATCAACTCGTTGCGTAATTTGGAGGTCACAACCCCCAATTGGTACCCGGTATTTTTTAATTTTGTCAAAAGAGGAACAATACCGTCAAAAAGCCGAACATCCGTTGAATGAGCCGCCAGTTTTTCGACCCAAATCGTTAACAAACGTGCCCGTTCCGCTGGAGAATCACTATATCTTTCCAAGGCTTTTTCACCGGGAATTCCTAAAACAAAAGTCAGTTCTGCTTCTGGAACAATTAAGTGCAATTCTTCTTTCAATAGCTCTTTAAGGGAACGCAAAATCGCCTGTTCGGTGTCGATAAGAGTGCCATCAACATCAAATAAAATCGTCTTGATCATTTTATCTCTCCTCGTTTCTGTCCTCGTCAAGTGGTCGTTAACATTCAACTAGTTTTCATTCCTGCAAGTTGTAAAAAGTATAGCAGATTTAGCAGAAATAACAAAACAGCTCTTTGTTTACAGCAAAGAACTGTGCAGAAATAAAATAGGAAATAGGTATATAAAAGAAGTATGTCAGGAAAAACATTCTATTTTTGGTGGCTTTCAAGGGGAGATATTTTACATTTTATATAAAATATGATATCAGTAAGATACATTAATTAGATGGGAGATTTTAGGATGTTTACTGAAACATTTCTAGCAGTTTTAGAGCATGAAGGCGTGGTTACGATTATTTCAAATAACGCAAGTGATTATCATGCAGTCAATACCTGGAATTCGTATGTCAAAGTAGAAGGAAACAAATTATTGATTCCTGCCGCAGGGATGCATAGCGTTGAAGAAGATTTAGCGGTGAACGATCAGGTTTTAGTAACTCTTGGTAGTCGAGAAGTGGAAGGACTGGTTGGACCCGGCACAGGATTTCATGTATCAGGAAAAGCCAGCTTTTTAACTTCCGGAGAAATCGTGGAGCGTATGAAGGAAGAGTTTCCTTTTTTGTCCCGTGTACTTGTGATTGAAGCAACCGGAGTAGAGCAAAAAATTTAGCACTAAAGACAGAAACAGTCGTTGAAACCAACGGCTGTTTTTTTATAATATATATTTTTTTACATATTCCATTGACATAAATATTGGTGAATAGTATTATCGTGTTGTAGAAAATGTGAAAGATAACACAATTATCATCTCTGTCTTCGTTTGTTTTTTACGAGGAGAGTGCTTTTTTTGCAACTAGAAGTGCTATCCTTTCACAAAAAATAAAATCGATTTCGATTGTTGTGAAAAGGGAACGTTTGTGTAGTTAGAAATGAGTGAAGGCGGTAAAATGCTGAAGGAAAGAAGGGAAAAAGGTGAAGCAAAATCGAAGAGTTCGGCTGATGGGAACGGTAATTGACATCGAGATCGAACATGAGGCTCCGGAAGCTATTTTGGATGAAGTTGTTGCTCGTTTAAAAAAATATGAACAGCGCTTCAGTGCAAATGATTCGGATTCAGAGCTGATGGTGGTTAATAAAAATGCCGGTATTCAAGCGGTGAAGGTGCATCCCGACTTGTATGAGCTGATCAAAATCGGAAAATACCACAGTTGTGCGCCGGCTAGTAATTTAAATATCGCCATCGGTCCCTTAGTCCAAACTTGGCGAATCGGCTTTGATGATGCGAAGGTGCCTTCTCCGAAAACGATTCAGCGCTTATTGGAGGAAACAGATCCGCATAATATTTTGCTAAATGATGACGAGCAATCGGTTTTTTTGACCCATCCAGGAATGCTGATTGATTTAGGGGCGCTGGCGAAGGGCTTTATTGCCGATTTGATTATTGCGTATTTAAAAAAGCAGGAGGTTTTCTCTGCATTGATTAATTTAGGGGGTAATATTGTCGTCTTGGGACCCTCTATTCATGGCGATCATTATTGGCGAATTGGTATTCAAAATCCAAAATTGTCCCGTAATCATTCGCTGCTTGCGATAAAAGCATTGAATCAATCAATCGTAACCTCAGGGATTTATGAACGAAGCTTGGAAAGCAACGGACACACGTACCACCATATTTTAGATCCTCATACTGGTTATCCGGCAACGACAGATGTCGCCAGTTTGACGATTTTATCGGAGAAATCCATCGATGGAGAAATTTGGACGACACGTTTGTTTGGCAAGTCCTCTAAAGAAATTCTCACCACGTTAAATCAGTTGGAAAAAATTGACGGGTTACTGATTACCAAGGATGAGCAATTTGCTTATTCAAATGGATTAAAGGAACGGATTGTAAGCGTCTGAGGGTCGGAAAAATCCGGACGTAGGATGTTTTTGCAAGAAAACAATTGAAAGGAAGTAATAAAATGAAAAAATTTATCGGATTAGTAGGAACCAACTCAGACAATTCGACAAATCGAACGTTGTTGAAATTTATTAAAAAGCATTTTTCAGATAAAGCACAGGTTGAATTAATTGAAATCAAGGATATTCCAATGTTCAATAAACCAGCGGATAAACAATTACCGGATGTCGTCAAAGAAATCGCTGAAAAAATTGATGCCACAGATGGCGTAATCATCAGCACGCCAGAATACGATCATGCGGTGACCGCTTCGCTGATCAATGCACTAAACTGGTTATCTTATGGCATTTTTCCTTTTGTTGACAAACCCGTTATGATTACCGGAGCATCTTACGGTACATTAGGTTCTTCCCGAGCACAAGCCCATTTACGTCAAATTCTTGATGCTCCTGAATTAAAAGCGCGAATCATGCCAAGCTCAGAATATCTTTTGGGACACTCACTGCAAGCTTTTGATAGTGAAGACAAGTTATTGGATCAAGAACAAGTGGAAAAACTGGAAGAACTGTTTGAAGACTTCTTAACTTTTGTGGCGATCACGGCGCAACTTAATCATGCGCATGAAAGCAACAAAAAAGAAGCGGAAAACTTTAACTGGGAAAAAATTTAAAGGAGTGAAGTAAGATGAAATTTATCGGTATCGTAGGATCAGCAGCAGAAGTGTCTTACAATCGGCTGTTGTTAAAATATATCAAAAAGCAATTTAGCGGACTCTTTGATTTAGAAATCGTTGAAATCAAAGATATTCCGATGTTCAATCAAAGTGACGATCAAACCAATACGCAAGTAATCCAACGATTGAACAATAAAATCAAAGCAGCAGACGGCGTGATTATTGCCACACCAGAACATAACCACACCATTCCTGCGGCCTTGAAGAGTGTCCTAGAATGGCTTTCCTTCAAAGTTCATCCATTAGAAAACAAACCCGTTATGATCGTGGGGGCTTCTTACTATGATCAAGGTTCTTCGCGGGCACAGTTGCACTTGCGCCAAATTTTGGATGCTCCCGGTGTGAATGCCATGGTTTTTCCAGGAAATGAATTTTTACTGGGTAAGGTCAAAGAAGCCTTTGATGAAAACGAAGAATTAAAAGATCCAGGAACAGTGAAATTCCTTGGCAGTACCTTAGGGAAATTTGTGCAGTTCGTAAAAGTTGTTGCCGTTTTGGAAGGACCAAAACCAAAAGCTGCACCAGAAGACCTTTATGCGACTGGAAAAATCGATACCACAATCGAAGGCGTTGACATGACTGCAGACGATTGGGTGGAACAAGCAGCCAAAGCAGTTAATGCGGTAGAAGGAAAGACCTATGTGAAATTGGATCGCGGAATTTTGACGGTGGATCAATTGAATTATTTCCTGAAATCTATGCCGATGGAATTGACCTATGCCGACAGCAACAACCAATTCTTATATTATAATAAAACCAAACCGGCAGAAGAAATGTTAGCGCCACGGGTACCTGCGCAACCAGGGAACCCTCTTGCGAAATGCCATCCGGAAAAATCATACAAAAATGTTAGCTGGGTTATCTCCCAACTACGCTCCGGTGCACAAGATGTCGTGCGGGTACACGTACCAAAACATGTTCCTGAAAAATATATCGTTCACAATTACCAAGCAATGCACGACGAAGAAGGTAACTATGCGGGAATCAACGAATACATTTTAGATTTCAAACCAATTATTGAATGGTACTTGAAACAAACCGGACAAAAATTGGTGGGAGACGTGGACGCTGTATCTGGTGCTTCCAAACAAGAAAAGAAAACCGATGCCGTATCTGGCGCTAGTGAAAAACAAGAAGTAGATGCCGTATCCAGTGCCTCTACGAAGGAAGAAACACCACAACCAGCAGTAGACAGCGTGTCTAGTGCTTCGGTGAAAGAATAAGATAAAAAGACGAAAAACGGACTCTCCTTGAGGGTTCGTTTTTTTCTCTTCACCATAGATTGTGTTAAAATAAAGAGGATTTTTTCAATTAGTCTTAATTACTAATCCAAATGACTGAAAAATTGGAAGAAAAGAGGCGGACGATGGCTACTCATGACTCAATTTCACAACCAGCAAGGCCCTTGCTTGATGGATCGGTGATCGAATCAATGGCAAAACAAGTTGCTTATGGCATTTATTATTTTGCAAGAAAAGAATATCTCTCCAATGCGTATTCGGCACCAATGATTTCAGCAAGTATAATCAAAGTTTTCATTATGGAATATATTTTTGCAAACCAGTTGGATCTGCAAAGGAGCATAAATGGGGAGCCGTTGAACAGCTTGTTACAGCGGATGATTCAAATCAGTGACAACGAGGCGACCAATGCGATTATTGATCAAGTCGGGATGGATGCCCTTAATCAATATTTTTTACAGGCGGGATACACCGATACAAAAATACAGCGAAAGATGTTGGACACTCAAGCACAGAGCCAAGGAATTGAAAATTACACTTCTTTACCTGATACGATGGAATTTTTGAAAAGAATATATAGTCAGCAAGCAAGATTCCCTTATGGAGAAATGCTGAAGATTTTGTTGGGACAGCAAATCGGAACAAAACTGCGAAGTAAATTGCCTGAGAAGATTCCCGTTGCCAATAAAACTGGTGAATTATCTGGTGTTGAAAATGATATTGGTTTGGTTTTTGCACCGAATAATCCCTTTGCCATCGTAGTACTGTCAAACGGTGTTTATGACCGGAGTAAGATGAGAGAAGCAATCGGCAAGCTTGCTCTGGCAGCAATGTAAAGAAGTACAAATTATTGAGGTATTTTAATAGCCAATTTTTTGAAACGTTCGGATTCTTCGCTAATTCTCAATTCAATATTTACTTATCATTCCGAATAATATATGATTAAATACGTTCTTTAAGAGAAATATGCACTTATTACGAACAATATTAATTAGTTGATTAGGGGGAAATCAAATGAAGGAAAAAATTCTTTCCTACTTTGAGATCGAGAAATTACATACAACGGTAAAACGAGAAATTTTGGCGGGTTTTACGACATTTATTTCGATGGCGTATATTTTATTTGTCAATCCTACGGTGTTGGGTGCTTCGGGGATGGATGAAGGGGCGGTTTTTACTGCTACCGCCTTAGCTAGTGCGATCGGCTGTATTTTAATGGGGGTACTTGCTCGGTATCCCATCGCCACCGCACCCGCTTTGGGCATCAATGCATTCTTTGCCTATTCTGTCTGTGTCGGAATGGGTATTCCATGGGAAACGGCATTGGCCGGAGTTTTTGTCGCTTCACTGATTTTTATTTTGATTACGATTTTTAAATTGCGGGAGCTGATTATTGATGCAATTCCCACCGATTTAAAATACGCCATTTCTGGCGGTATTGGTTTGTTTATTGCCTTCTTAGGATTAAGCGAAGGTGGGATCATCGTTGCGAATGAATCAACACTGGTTGGTTTAGGCTCCTTTTCTGTAGGAACGACTTGGCTGACTATTTTTGGATTGGTTATTACGGCGATTTTGATGGTTCGTCGGGTACCAGGTGGGATATTTATCGGAATGGTAGCAACTACTGTCCTAGGCTTGATTACAGGCTTGATTTCAATGCCTGAAAAAATTATTTCCGGTGCCCCCAGCTTAGCACCTACCTTTTTAGTTGCAGTCAAACACATTGGCGACATCAATTCCCTGCAACTATGGGTCGTTGTTTTGACCTTTTTATTGGTGACTTTTTTTGATACTGCCGGAACATTGGTGGGATTAGCCAATCAAGCAGGTTTTATGAAAGACAATAAAATGCCTCGTGTCGGAAAAGCGTTGGCTTCTGATTCAACTGCGATGCTGGCGGGTTCGCTTTTAGGAACCTCTCCGGTGGGTGCTTATGTGGAATCTTCAGCAGGAATTGCTGTAGGAGGACGTTCAGGATTGACAGCAATCACGACAGGGCTGTTCTTTATCCTAGGCTTGTTCTTCTCACCACTATTATCGGTCGTTACATCACAAGTCACGGCACCAGCGTTAATCGTTGTGGGTATTTTGATGGCACAATCTTTACGAGAAATTAAATGGCACGAGATGGAAATTGCCATTCCTTCGTTTCTGATTCTTTTGGGCATGCCGCTAACTTACAGCATTTCAGACGGAATTGCCTTGGGCTTCATTTTCTACCCAATCACCATGATCGCTGCAAAACGAGGCAAAGAAGTTTCGCCAATCATGTATGTATTGTTTTTTGTATTTATCGGATTTATGTGGATTTTGAATGTGTAAATGATGGAAAAAATAAAACCCCTGAGACAACCTTGCTAGCGTGTAGCGCTGCACGAGAGTTGTCTCAGGGGCTTTTTTAGTAGGATAACTCCTCATCCTCCAAATACCGTTCAATCTCCAAAATCTGTTCTGTCAGTTCCACAGTTGCTTCTTGAATTTCAGCCAAGGTCATGCCGCTGGCGCTGTAACCTTTGTAATAGGCAGTGATATAATCGGTTTCTTCCAATCGTCGTAATTTTTCCCGCAATTGTCCCAATAATGTCAAGGTCGTATCGTAGTCTATTTCATTCATTGACAAACTTCCTCTCGTGGCTTTTTCATTAAGCTAGTGCTTGTGGTGCTGGTAATTGTGGACCGTTTCCTTCATGGGCAAGGACCCAATCATCATTATCCCACATCTCTGTTTTTCGCCGTCCACGAAAATAATCCCACCGTGAATCGATTTCCATTTCAATCAGCGTACCATCGCCTCCTAGAGTGACCCAGTTGTAGCTGCCATTACTGTGGGCAAATTTGACCCATTCCACCGGAAAAGTGACAGCTGTTCCCTCGCTGAGATAACTCCGTTGTTGTTTTTCTATGCGAAGAAAAGAAAGATGCTTGGCATATGTTGGGTTGATTTTTTCAAAGAGTTCTTCACCAAACGTTTTTGCACGGGGAAAATCGAACAGTGTGCCTGTTGGAAGCGAAGAGAAATTTTTTAAACTTACTAAGGTATCTTTCTGAAAAATTGCGATGATTCGAGGACCATTCAATGTAAATTCGCCATTCTTTTGATAGCGGAAAATATCTACCTTTCGATTGTTTCTTTTTTCATTTGTTTGTTCCGTCAACTGATAGTCTGATGGAAATGTGATAAATTGTTGGATGAGTGTAAGTTTATCCATAATTACGTTACCTCCTAATGGGATCGTAATAAGCTAAGGGACTGGACAAAAATGTCTTTTTGTTGTGGGGAAAGTGGTGCTAAGAAATCTGCCGTAACTTTTTCCAAAGAATCTAGAATCTGCGGATAAAGGGTTCTTCCTTCTGTCGTTAGTGAAAGTAAAAAGCCGCGGCGATCGTCAGGGTTTTCTTTTTTTGTCACTAAGCCAGAGTGAATCAACTTTTGAACCGCACGGGTAACGTTGCTGGCATTGACTCCTGTAAGTCGGACCAATTTTTCTTGAGGCAAATCGCCAAACTCATATAATTTGATCACGTAGTAATATAGGCTGGAATTCAAGCCGATTTTTAGCAATTGCTGATCAAGGGTCATTGTGTAATTGCGGGAAATAATTGGGAGCCACTCTAATAAATCAATTTCAGTTTCTTTCATAGACTTCTCCTTACTTGGAAATAATTTACTTGCGCAAGCAAATAATAACCGATTTTTACGATGCTGTCAAGTGACTGAATTGATGAATGAGAAAAATAGAAAAGCCATGAAAAAAAGCCGTATTGCTTTTTACGACAATACCGCTCTTTCACAAAACCTCTTCTTGCAACTGCTCTTTTTTTATTCGTCGATACGGAGCGAGGGAAACGATCTTACCAGATTGTTTTGCCACGGCTTCAGGAGGATTCTCCTTTTTCTCGGTATCTTGTGGAGGCGTTGGATTTATTGGTGAAAGGTTTGTTTTTTGTTTGATCTTATTTTTTATGTCAGTGAAATCGGTGCTGAAAGCTTCCGTTTTATTAGACAAATGATAGTAAAGAATTTCTGGTGGAACGCGAAAACGTGCAGGCAGCATTGTTGTACCGATTCCTGAACTTACGGATAGGATAGTTTGCTTCGTGGGTAAATACAATCTATGGGTGTAACGGGTCGCACCCGCATTTTTGACCTGATAAAAAGGTAGGCGAATCTGTCCGCCGTGGCTGTGTCCAGCTAAAACTAAATCATAGATTGCCAGATTTTTGACGTGTTGAATACTGTCAGGTTGATGGACGAGTAAGATGTGCCATTCTGCCAATGTATTCTCATAGTTGTACCGAGCTTGCCCTGAAGAAGGATCTTCAATTCCAGCAATCGTCATAGATACCTGAGCATCTGACCCGAAAACCGATTCGTTGGTCAAAACGGTGAAACCAGCTTCGTGCAGGATTTCCAGTACAAAATGCTTTCCGTCACTTTTGTAGTCGTGGTTTCCCAGAACGGCGATTTTTCCCATCGGTGCATGCAATTTTTTTAATTTTTCAATCAGTCGGTTTGTCTGCTTCACCGGCCAATGTTTGTAGTCGTCTAATAAATCGCCGGTAAAAACAATCAAATCCGGTTGGTTTTCCATGATTGAGCGAATGATTTTATTGATACGTTTTGGTTTGTACCAGTGAGAAAAATGAAAATCGCTGAGGTGGGCGATAACGACATCCGAATCGGCGGTGAAAAGATCATAAGCATTGGAAATATCTAAAACCCGCGCTTTATTTTTGCGAATGAGATAATGTTTGGCTTTCAGCCTGCGGGGTTCAATGAAGACCGCGTAGAAAGCTATGCCTAAAAATACTGCTAGAATCCCTAAAAAGATCAGCATATGGAAGGTCTCCTTTGTTTGTCTGCTAAAGTATAGAATAGAGGATAAAAGCAAAAAAAGCAATCGAACATCCCGTGAAATTCTTGTGGAAAAAGGGAATAGAAAACAGATTATTTTTTATTGAGGTGAAGAAGAATCGGCATAAAACAGAGTGAAATAACAACAAAAAATGAAACCTTTCTTAAAAGAAAAGTTTCATTTAAACGTTCGATTTCGGGGACCTTTGGAAACAGGAATTTTTTTTGCTTTTTTCGGAATGAAAAAGACGAGGCAATCGTAAGGAACTAAAAGTAACGACCAGGCGACACTGCGGCTGGCACCATAGCGATGATACAACTGTGTTAGCAGAAAATGACTAGTGAAGATTCCCGCACCTGCCAATAATGTGACCACCCAAAAAGAGTCCCAATCAGTAAAAAACTTAAAAGCCGTCAAAGCAAAGGGATAAAGATAAAAGAAACTTGCCACCAAACCAAAACGCCAATTTCGAGTAATTTGGCGGATCGAAAGCAAAAAGAAAAGCAGAGACAGGACAATACCTAATGGTGGAAAAAGACCGATTAAAAAAGAATAGACAGCGCCATAAAGCAGCATAGCTGGTCCTTTGATCAACGCCGCCGCACCGATAAGAAGGAACAAGCAGAAAAGTTGTGTGGAGAAACCAGAGACAGTCAGTAGGCTGAAGACACCTAAAAGCAGCCAATGCAATCGGGACAATCCCGATTCATGCTGAGACAGTTGTTGGTTGCGCAAATACGCAGCCACTCGTGGAAAAGATCGCTGAAAATGATCCACAGGAAAACCTCCTTTAATAGATAGCTTCAGTATACAAGCTGGTGAGAAGAAAAACATCCAACTCCAGACGGATGTTTTTTACTTCCAATTTTATAAAATTGCTTGTAAGAATCGGGGCGCGACAGGTTTCATTTTTTTGAAAATATGCTAAAGTTAGAGAGGAAAAGAAGACAGTACTTCCAACAAGTGTTTGGGAAAACGAAGATTTAGTATAGAAAGTTTATTACGAAAACAAAGGAGGAGTAGAGATGATTTTTGATTCTCATACTCATTTAAATGCCGAACAATTCAATGAGGATATCCCAGAAACTATCCAGCGAGCAAAAGAACTGGGGGTTTCAGAAATGGCTGTTGTCGGCTTTGATACCCCGACGATTGAAAAAAGTCTAGCCCTCAGCAAAAAATATCCTTTCATTTACAGCATAATCGGTTGGCATCCAACTGAAGCAGGCAGTTACAGCAAAGAAATCGAAGAAGACCTGCAACAAAAACTAACCTTGCCAAAAGTAGTTGCTTTAGGGGAAATCGGCTTGGATTATCATTGGATGGAAGATCCGAAAGAAGTTCAAGACAAGGTTTTTCGCCGTCAAATCGCCATTGCCAAAGAAATGAATCTGCCAATCAGTATCCACATGCGGGAAGCTATTGAGGATACTTATCAAATTTTGAAGGAAGAAGATGTCCGAGATATCGGTGGAATCATGCACAGCTATAGTGGTGATGCCGAATGGGCGAAACGCTTTTTAGAACTGGGAATGCACCTTTCTTTCAGTGGCGTGGTTACCTTTAAAAAAGCAACGGATGTTCAGGAGGCAGCACAAATCGTGCCGTTGGATAAATTATTGGTTGAAACAGATGCGCCTTATCTGGCGCCGGTTCCTTATCGCGGCAAGCGCAATGAGCCCGGCTATACTCGGTATGTTGTCGAAAAAATTGCTGAGCTTCGTGGGGTACCTTTTGAAGAACTTGCCAATCAGACGCGTGGCAACGCCCATCGGTTGTTTAGGATTGATTAATGAGTAAATTAAAAATTGAAGAAATCATTGTCGTTGAAGGAAAAGACGATACCCGCAGAATTCAAGAAGTTGTTGATGCAGATACCATCGAAACAATTGGCTCTGCAATTAATGAAGAAATTTTGGCACAAATCGAACTGGCGCAAGAAACACGTGGTGTGATCGTATTCACCGATCCCGATTTTTCTGGTGAAAAAATTCGTAAAAAAATTATGGAAGTTGTGCCGGATGCTAAGCACGCATTCTTGCCCCGCAGTGAAGCAGCACCGCAAAAACGTGGCAATAGTCTCGGCGTTGAGCATGCCAGTGATGCTTCCATCTTGCAGGCATTGGACAAAATCGTGACACCGGCTAGCGATACCGTCTCTGAAATCAGTAGACAACGCCTGATGGAATATGGTTTAATAGCGGGTACGAATGCCAAACAGCGACGAGAAAAACTCGGAGACGAGCTGCGCATCGGTTATACCAACAGCAAACAACTGGAAAAACGACTGCAGATGTTTCGAATCACAGAAGAAGAATTTCTTGCGGCAATGGCAAAAGTTGAGGAGCAACTAGCTGAAGCAAGGAAATAGCGGGGAAAAAGGAAGGAGAATCTTTTTGAAAGATACTCGAGAAATTGCAGCACCATCAAAAACACGAGATATTTTAGCCAAGCATGGGTTCACATTTAAGAAAAGTCTCGGTCAAAACTTTTTGACGGAGCCGAATATTTTACGAAAAATCGTGGAAACAGCTGGAATTGATACTACGACCAATGTAATTGAGGTCGGACCGGGAATCGGTGCATTAACAGAACAGTTGGCAAAAAACGCGGCGGAAGTTTTGGCTTTTGAGATTGATGATCGGTTGATTCCGGTATTGGAAGATACATTGTCAGCCTACAACAATGTCACGATTCTCCATCAAGACGTACTAAAAGCTGATCTAGAAACGGTGGCGGATCATTTTCAGGAAGAATACCCCATCAAAGTTGTGGCAAATCTGCCTTATTACATCACTACCCCCATTATGATGCACTTTTTGGAATCAAAGTTGCCGGTTGCTGAAATGGTGGTTATGATGCAAAAAGAAGTAGCAGATCGAATTTCTGCAAAACCAGGAACTAAAGCATACGGCTCGTTGTCCATCGCAGTGCAATATTTTATGGAAGCAAAATTGGCTTTTATTGTTCCTAAAACGGTTTTTGTACCACAGCCAAATGTGGATTCCGCTATTTTAAAATTGACCCGCCGAACAACACCGGCAGTGACCGTCACCAGTGAAAAAGAATTCTTCAAATTGACGAAGGCTTCGTTTCAATTACGACGAAAAACGTTGTGGAACAACCTCTTGCATAGCTATGGCAAAGATGATGCCACCAAAGAATGGTTGATTAACAGTCTTGCCACAGCAGAAATTGATCCGAAACGACGGGGCGAAACTCTTTCCTTAGAAGAATTTGCCCGTTTGAGCAATGCACTGGAAAACAGCCGACCTTCATAAAAATAGGTAGAAAACAAAAAAATGGTAGAGTAGCATAATCGCTCCTACCATTTTTTTAGTTATATTTTTTTTAGGAGTGCTTCTGGGGAATAGACGATCAGACCGTTTTTTTCGTCATTCATAGACGTTTGTTAACTAGTTATAAGAAGTATAACTATCTGCTGATAAACCAACCACAAATTCCCAAAAAAGTTGCCTCGCGCTAAATAAACGTAGTAAGATACAAACAGAGAAAATAGTTTTAGGAGAGAAAAAATGGCGAATAACTATATTATGGCAATCGATCAGGGAACGACCAGCTCCCGAGCAATTATTTTTGATAAAAAAGGACAACATGTCGGCAGCTCCCAAAAAGAATTCACCCAATATTTTCCACAGGATGGTTGGGTCGAACACGATGCCAATGAAATCTGGAATTCTGTTCAATCAGTGATTGCCGGAGCTTTCATTGAGTCCGGTGTAAAACCTGATCAAATCGAAGGTATTGGTATCACCAATCAACGCGAAACAACGGTAGTATGGGATAAAAAGACTGGACTGCCGATTTATCATGCAATTGTTTGGCAATCCCGACAATCGGCAGAGATAGCCGATAAGTTGAAAGCGGATGGGTACGAAGAATTCTTTCACGAAAAGACCGGATTAGTGATCGATGCCTATTTTTCAGCCACCAAGGTTCGTTGGATTTTGGATCATGTAGATGGTGCGCAAGAGCGGGCGGAAAAAGGAGAATTATTGTTTGGGACGATTGATTCTTGGTTGGTATGGAAATTAACCGACGGGCAAGCCCATGTAACCGATTATTCCAACGCCAGTCGAACGATGTTGTTCAATATCAAGTCATTGGACTGGGATCAAGAAATTTTAACACTGCTTAATATTCCTCGGGAGATGTTGCCCAAGGTTGCTTCAAATTCTGAAATTTATGGATACACCCAAGGTTACCATTTTTATGGGGGAGAAGCGCCGATCTCTGGTATGGCAGGTGATCAGCAGGCAGCGCTGTTTGGACAAATGGCCTTTGAACCCGGCATGGTAAAAAATACTTATGGCACAGGTTCCTTCATCGTAATGAATACCGGAGAAAAACCACAGATTTCCAAAAATAATTTATTAACGACAATCGGTTATGGAATCAACGGTAAAATCTATTATGCATTGGAAGGATCGATTTTTGTTGCCGGTTCTTCTATCCAATGGTTAAGAGACGGATTGAAAATGTTGGAAAAAGCTAGCGATTCAGAGGAGGCTGCCCGTCGTTCCACGAGTGAGGACGAAGTGTACGTTGTTCCGGCTTTTGTTGGTTTGGGGGCACCTTATTGGGACCAGGATGCCAGAGGAGCAATGTTTGGCTTGACTAGAGGCACCACCAAAGAAGATATCATCAAGGCCACCTTACAATCCATTGCCTATCAAGTTCGCGACATCGTGGATACGATGCAAGCAGATACCGGCATCACGATTCCTGTTTTAAAAGTTGATGGGGGGGCGGCAAATAATGAATACTTGATGCAGTTTCAGTCAGATATTTTAAATGTACCAATTCAACGGGCAGAAAATTTAGAAACAACGGCATTAGGTGCTGCCTTTTTAGCCGGATTGGCTGTCGGCTACTGGAAGGATACGGACGAAATTAGTGAATTTTACGAAGCCGGCAAGCGTTTTGAACCCCAAATGAGCGCAGAGCAGCGGGAAAAATTGTATACCGGTTGGAAAAAAGCCGTCAAAGCAACGCAAGCATTTGAATAAAACCATTAATCCTCGAAGAATTTTCGGGGATTTTTTTGAAAGAAAACCAGACAAGTGTCTTGACACATTTAAGATTTCCATCTAAAATAAATGACATTCAGGTGTCTTGACAGTTGAAAGAAAAAATAAAAAATGTTTGTCAGGAAATTCACTAGTAAAAAGGAGAAAAAAATGAAAAAAAATTCTGTACGCCACTTAACAATCAGTGCCTTGTTGATTGGATTGGGTATTATGATTCCGATGGTCATGCCAAAAATCGTCATCGGTCCGGCATCATTTACGTTAGCAAGTCATGTGCCTTTGTTTATCGCCATGTTCTTTTCACCAGGCATCGCAGTGGCAGTTGCTTTAGGCACGACATTTGGGTTTTTGATCTCAGGTTTGCCAATTATTATCACGCTGCGGGCGTTGAGCCATCTTGTTTTTGCTATTGCCGGAGCGATTTACTTACAAAAACATCCGGGCATCGTCATGCAAAACGGCAAGGTCAGTTTATTCAATTTGCGTTTTCAAACCTTCAATTTAGTTATTGGTGTACTGCATGCGTTTGTAGAGATGCTGGTTGTCATGGCCTTTAACTTTGTCGGTAATGTTCCCGCAAGCTCAATTGAGGGCGGTGCCTTTTATTTCTTCTTTGTCCTCATGGGAATCGGTGGTCTAATCCACAGTATGATCGACTATTCACTGGCTTATTTTGTGGCAGGAGTGCTAAGCAAACAATTTACGTTGCCGATTTTTTCCAAAGCAAAACAAACCCAGATACAATCGATGAAGCCAATCGCATAAATGAAAAATAATTTACCTCTGTTATTCTCAGAAATAGCGGAGGTTTTTTATCGCTGAAAAAATGCGCAATTTTACATTAGCTGTTAAAATAAAAAAGTGATATAAGAAAGAGGTGGGACAACGTGAAGAAAAAATGGCTTGTGCTCGTGATCGGCGTAGCACTAATAATTACCGGTGGTTTCGTTTTTTCTCAGAAGTCTCAACCAAAAGAAACACCTGTCACTCGTTTAAGTTCTACAGCAACAAGCGAATCCTCACCGGAAGCCAGCCTGATGGACGTTCCTTTGGAAAATCAATTTACGGAGCCGGCATTGGAAAATGGCTGTGAGGTGACGGCGTTGTCGATGCTTTTACAATTTTATGGGTATCAAGTTGATAAAAATCAATTAGCAGAACTTCTGGATTACGTGCCTCTTTATGAGGATGAGATACATCGTGGGGATCCTCGAGAAGGATTTGTGGGGAATATTTACGGTGGGGATGAAGCGATGGGCGTCTGGGTAGAACCAATTGCCAAGGTTGCAAAAAAAATCGTTAAAGAAGAAGTTAAAAGCGGCTCAGAGGAATCTTTTCAGGAAATTACAGAACGGGTAAGAAAAGGAACACCCGTATGGATTCTTGCAACGGTGGAACTTGAAGTCCCAACCGAAGATGACTTTTGGTATTGGCAAACCACCTCTGGCAGAATTGAAGTAACCCCTTTGATTCATTCTGTAGTGATTACCGGAATCAATCAAGAAACAATGTACGTCAACGATCCCTATGGGCATAAAAATCGAAAAATAGCCAAAAGTGATTTAGAGAAAATTTATGAAAGCATGGGAAGTCAGTCGCTGTATTTGGTGAAGTGAGACAGTAGGCTTACGAATCATCTTCTTTTTCAGAAAGTTTCAAAAAAAACAGCAAAAGTAGTCTCTTTAAATTGTGTCACGACATATTCCATGCTATAGTATCGGTAGGCAAATTGCCTAATAAAAACAGAGTAGGAAATAAAGCGTTAAGTGCTGAGAGGATGGGATGTTGCCTCTCGGACGAAGGACTATGGTCCGCGGTTTTGTTTTCGCATTCGCTGCATATTTTTTTGTGTAGCAGCTCGTTAAGGAGATGCTAGGTATGAAAAGAAAAATCGACGCACGGATGATCGTAATCATGGCATTATTGATTGCTATGATGGTCGTCTTGTCACAAGTTTTGGGGATTTCCACCCCACTGGTAAAAATCACCTTCACCTTTGTCCCGGAAATGATTATGGCGATTTTATTTGGCCCATTTTGGACGGCAATCGGTGCAGTGCTGGCGGATCTGATCGGCATGGCACTTTTTCCGACAGGGGTATTTTTCATTGGTTTTACCATCAATGCGCTGGTCGGAGGATTGGTTTACGGTTTTTACTTCTATAAAAAGGAGATTACATGGGTACGGGCATTTTTATGTGTCCTGACAAACACGATTTTGATCAGTTTGATTCTAACCCCAATTTGGTTGGCAATCACAGCAAATCTGCCATTGACCAGTTGGGCAATTTGGTCGGTACGAATCCCGAAAGTTCTCGTGATGCTGCCCATCCAAACAATTCTGGTTTATCTTGTTGGGCGTGCCGTTCCGTTGAAACGGATCGCCAAACGATTTATTTAACAAAATAAGTATAAAATTTATCTACATCCCAAGATAAATTTCTATGAACAGGCAAAGAAATTTTTGCTTGTTCTTCTTTTTGGCTCAATAGTTGTCAGAAAAATGAGAAAATATTCTTCTTAGTCATAAATTCCTTTTTAGAGACTAAAAAATGACCAGTTGCAAACGAAGATTTCAGTTATAATGATTGCGGAATAAGACGTTTTGATTTCGAAATGACAAGGACACTTATAGGCAGATTTTTTTGCTCGTTGCTGGGTCGAATTAAATAAATTGTAGTTTTTTTATAAAAAATTTATCCAGAAGAGGGAGTGTGAGGTATAATCAGATAAACAAAGTAGCTAAGAGCAGGGGATGATTTTTTTGAGAACGACTGATTTTCTAGATGTCGGTGAACAGCGGCAAATACAAATCATACGGGTTCTAATGACGGATTCTGAAGGAATTACCGTGGTAAATTTAGCACGAAAGCTCAACATCAATCGAAGCACATTGAAGGAAGATTTGGAAAAATTACAGGCAAATCTTCTTCGATTAGACAATGCAGTAGAAGTGGTTGATGAAGAAAACCTTATCCGATTGGTCATTAATGAACAAATCTCTTTTACAAAAATCATCTATAGCTTTTTGCAGCGCTCATTGAAATATCATATTCTGCTTCATCTACTGACGTCAAAACAGGTAAGCTATGGCACCTTGGCTGAAATGATGAACATCAGCATGTCCACCCTAACGAGAAAAATTCGGGATTTAAACGCCATTCTAAATAAATACCATGTGAAAATCCATCAGGGAAAAATCGAAGGCTCAGAAATTGCGATTCGCTACTTTTATTTTCAACTGTTCTGGTTTGGCAATCCTTACCAAGTAAATGTCGATGAATTCGTGAATCCGTCAGTAAAAGACCTGCTGTCCTTTTTAGAGAATAATCTGGATTATCCTTTTACAGAAGAAGGACAAGTGAAACTTTGTATCTGGCTGTATATCACGAAATGTCGCTTCCGGAATACAAAAGTCAGCCACGAACTCCCTTTGCCGGAACAGCTGTTTACCGACCTTAATCGCTCTGCTTTTGTTGGTCTGCAAGATTTGTTTATTCGCTTTTTCAGTCGGTATGCCTTCCAGTGGAATCAAAGCGAAAGCGAATACCTCTATCTTTTTATGATCGCAAACTATACACTAGAGTTAGACAATTCTCACGTACAGGATTTAATTAAAATTGCAAAATCAAATCAAAAAATTGATCAGATGGACAAGACCTTTTTGGAGGAATTGTATACCCACTTTGACCCAAGCTTATTGAAAGATGAGCTCAAAAAAAAGGTCTACTTTACGTTGCTGCAAGTCCATTACAAAGCACTATATTTTCCAAGCTTTTTCTCGATTTGGGGCAATACCAACTTGCAAGAACGGCTGGAACAAGTGCCAAATCTTTCTTTGCAGCAATTAACGGACCACATGACTGAAAAAATCTTCGCATTGGTCCAGTCAGATAAAATCGGGAATAAGAATTTTTATGCTGAAAGTGTCAAAAAAGAACTCCATAATCGTTACACGGTCTTGCTTCATGCCATCTACAATGAGTTGGATATCGTGTTGCAGGTAGGCTGTGATTTTCCTTTTGAGGCATCCATGAACACAATCATTATCGAGAATATCGAAGAACGAATTAATCACCGAATCAAGGCAAATTTTGTCCGATTTCGTCGTGGTGGAACGTATGATGCGATTATCACCTACAAAGATTCTGATGCACTGATGACAGAAATAGTACCGGTTTACACCCTTTTAAGCATCGAACACAATATTGATTTTCCTATTTTAGAAAATTTTCTTTATCAAAACTATCAAAATAAAATAAATTTGAAGGTGAACCTGCAATGAAAACCATCATTATTGGCGCTTCCCACAGTGGGATAACCGCAGCGCTCACGATCAGGCAACTAGACCCGGAGCATGAAGTTGTTTTGATCGACAAACGAACAGAAAAAGAATTAGGATTTATTTCCAATGGTATCAACCTTTTGTTTAACGGTATTATTGATGAGTTAGGACAAGCCACCACCAAAGCCAGTGAGATTACTGCCAGTGGCGTGGAATTACTTACGAGAATTGAAGTTACCAAGATAGATAACCAAAAAAAGAAAATCAGCATGCAGTACGTGGAGGATGAAGAAAACCCATTCACGATGACATATGACAAATTAATCGTTGCCACCGGAACCTCCCCTTGGATCGTTGCCCGGGATTTTCCCGGTGTGGATAATATTTATTCCTATAAGTCCATCGAAGAATCCTATCGTGTATTAGAAGCGATTGAAAATTCCCAGACGATTGCGATTATTGGTACCGGCTATATTGGCATGGAACTGGCAGACTCCTTGAAACATTCAGGAAAAAAAGTCTACCTATTAGATGGCATTCAAGAACTCCTTTTTCGCTATTTTGATCAGGAAATGGTCCAAAATCTGCGGGAACGGGTGAATGACTCCGAGATTGAACTGATTCCCTTCGATCAGATGACAGACTATAAAATCGTGAAAAAACATATTGAGGCAGTCAAACTTTCTAACCGTGAATTGCCGGTGGATATGGTGATTTTCCCTGATTCCATTTATACAAATGTGGAGCTGTTGGAAAACATCGTAACCTTGAATATCGACAACACCGTCGCAGATGATGCTGCTTGCCGCACCAGTGATCCCGATATCTTTGCTATTGGCGATATCGTTCCCATTATTTATCCCCATCACGGAACACAAATTTTTATGCCTTTAGTTAATCGTGCCGTGAGAATGGGTCGGGCTGCTGCAATGAATATTTGCGGGGAGCCGGTGAATGGTGATTTAGTGCACAAAACTAGCGCAACTTTTGTCTTTGATCAGTTTTTAGGCAGTGCCGGATTGACGGAAGAAGAGTCGCCGCTGTTTGGTTTTCAAGCGGTAGGATTTCGAGAAACTTTTCCATTAAAAACCAAATTCAGCAAAAATCAAACCTATGTGGATGCAAAAATTGTTTACGAGAAAGCGACATTAAAGGTGTTAGGTTTCCAATTAGTCAGCGATGAATTTATGGCTGATGATTTGAATGTCGCTGCGACATTATTGTCCGAAAAAGTTGACCTCAGACAACTAGCCGTCCATAATTTTACCTTTATGCCGCAGTATACTGCCCCTTTTCATTACTTAAATGATCTGGCATTTAAAGCCTTGATCAAAGAAAGAAAAAAATGAAGAAGAATAAAATAAGCAATTAAATGAAAAAAGAACTAGTACGCTCTTGGGATTTAGAGGAATGTGCTAGTTTTTTTATTTTGACGATTTAAGTAAGTAATTAGTATTCAAATAAATGAGAAAAAATTAGTTAAAGTAGAAATAAATCAAAAGAATTTTCTCATAAAAAACAAAATCTCGTTTATTAATCAAAATTCTTCAATTATTTGAAATGTTGTCATAAATTGTCGCGGATGTGTCAAAAGATGACGACTCCAAGCTTAAAAAAATTGTTATAATCAGCCAATAAGAAAAAACGAATTCAGTAATACAATTTTTTATTAGCAACGAAAGGATGTGATAAGACAATGAAAAGAACTAGTAGTACATGCCGTCCAAAAAGGCAGAACACTCGGCAAGTAGACAGACAGCTTTCTCTGAAAACTTGGTGGAAAATTGGAAGCCTCTTTGGAGTAACCTTATTGCTTCTTAGCACATGTACGACGAAAAATGTAATCGCTACAACTCTCAGTGACACCACAACCAGTCAATTGACACAAGAAAACCTACAGAGCAGTTCATCGTCAAATGAAAGCGTTAAATCTGTCGAAACAACGGAAACCAGTACTTCAAATAGTGAAACAAAAAGTATGACTGAAACAAATTCCACAACAGAAATATCTGAAGCGTCATCAAATGTGCAACTGATTGACCCTAGTGAGAAGGAAATTGAAGATGCGAAAGATTCTGCGAAAAAGGTATATGAAGAAACCGGGATTCCGCAAACCGTTACGGCAGTGGGGGCGGAGAATATATCTGGAAATGTGACAATAACAAAAGATGTGGTTCCAAACTATTTTACATTTAAAGGAAAGGCTGGTGACAAGGTTACATGGGAACCACTATATAATTCTGAGACTGGTTTAATCACATTAACCTAAGATGACACAAAGCAAATTGTTAATAGCGATGGCAATATTCCATGGTGGCAGGCCGGCTATATGCAATTAAATAACCGCATAGATATGGGGAACAATTTTGAATTAACAGGGAATATCACTTTATATGGTAGTAACGCAACTGGACAATCTGATGGAATCGGTTTTGCTTTTTACTCAGCGGATGAAACCGGACTAGGACAAACAGGTGGCGGGCTGGGAATTAGTGGGTTGAAAAATGGTTTTGGATTTAAGTTCGATACGTATAGAAATTCTGATTATGATGATCCAAATTTTAAACAATTTGGTGCTTTTGTACACAATGTAGAATCAAATAATTGGAAGGTTTCCACAGACGTAGATTCAGCAAAGGATTTAGGAGCGTTAACAAAAGGTGCGAGTATACCGTTCAGCATATCTTATAATGGGACTACACATATAATGAATGCCACTTATGGCCCAGAAAGTTCTAAAAAAGAATGGTCAAAGGATTTAACTGCATGGATTGGTAACCAAGCAGCAATGAACTTCATGATTACTGCTTCAACCGGACAAAACAATAATACACAGTCGATTCAATTTGAAACGTTCAACTACGTTCAAGCATATTCAGCAAATATCAGCTATATCGATAGTAATAATTCCGAAACTGAGCTGAAGAATTTAACAGCAAATACGACAAATAAAATTAATTCAACAGAGGATTTAACAAAAAATGAAACAGTTATCCAAACATTGGCAGAGTACAATGCAAAAAACAACACTTCTTATAAAATAGCGCCAGCGAAGGTTTTAAGTAATGGAACTACACAACCAACTGAATTTAAATACACTGAAGATGGGTTGTCAGTTATCGTTTATGTAGCTAGAACACAGAAAATTAAAGTAGAACATCGAGACTATTTTAAAACAGAGATTCTATCTCTCTCTGAAGTAGAACTTACAGAAGGCGATGATACAGTTGATTTGACAGATGATCCGGTAAGTATTGATGGATACACTTTTAATTCTTTAGACAAAGCAAATGAGGCTGCCACAAAAGTTAGCTTTAATCCCGGCATATCTACTTATATCTTGTACTACAAAAAAAAAGTAAAGGTAACTGTTTCAGCAACCAAGGTCTATAACGGACTGGATAATGATGGCAAGAGTATTGCCGATGGTGACGATGCCGATGATGAGACAAAGGATTACGAACATTTAGTATTTAAAGATGAAAATGGTAATTCTCTTTCATTAAATGGCATTAAAGACGTATATTCGTCGAATAACTCATTTAATTATGTAAGCCCAAATGCTTTAGATGATGATGAAGTCTTAAATGGAGCAATCAAGGAATTGGACACAACTCAATTAGCTAATCTAACCAATTTAAATCCTGGCTACAGCTTTTCAACTGGTTCATTTTCGGCTGGAGATTATACAATCACCCCTGCATCAGTCACGGTTGAACTTTCTGGTGAAAGAACAAAACCACAGGACGGAAAACCAATCGATTCTGTACCCGAGGTAACCTTCGGAGGGGGGGCAGGGAATACAGCGGTACCCATTGTTACATGGAATTTTGAAGACTTTAAATATCTGACCTCAGATAATACCCCACTTTCTTACACAGAGGCAGTGGGGGTCGGCGAGTACAAAGTGACATTTAGCGATAGTGGACAAACAAAACTTGAAATTTTGAAGAATTTTGTGATTACTGAATCGGTTTCCACAGCTATCTATACGATTACTCCACCGCCCGTACCTCTTCCTTCAACTGGTGGAATCGGAATACTGCCGTTCATTCTTACCGGACTAACTTTTGTCGGAATTGGTGGGCTGTACCTCAGTTACCGAAACCGGGGAGGTGAGGCGTGATGAGAAATTTTTACAAAAGGATTATGTTGGGAGCGACACTGTTGCTACTACCCCTGGGTTTGCAAGCGTTCTCTCAATCAGTTTCCGCCAGTGAATCGCAAATCACCTTTACGCTACACAAATTATTGTTTGAAAATGGTGAATTACCAGAAAAGCTGCCAAATGATGGCACGAATAAACCATCGATGTTGCAAGAAGCGCAGGGGCTAAACAATGTTACATTTGCCTTGTACGATGTTTCTGAGGAATTTTACGACTTGAGGGCATCTGGAAAGAGTATTGAAGAAGCGCAACAACAACTAGCGCAAACCGCTGATTCTGGCAAATTATTAGAAGAAAAAGTTACAGCTACGCAAAATGGCGAAGACGGGATTGCGGTATTTACCGCAGCGGCAAAAGATACCAAGGGGCGGGATGCCGTTTATCGATTTGTTGAAACGAATGCACCTAGTAATGTGGATAAAAAATCTGATCCCTTGGTCGTCGTCTTGCCTGTTTATTCAACAGACAATCAAGTCTTGACGAACATTCATCTGTACCCCAAAAATGAACAGGTTGCTTACGAGTCACCACCATTGGAAAAAGAAATTGTTGGAAATCGTACAAATTTTGAATATGGGGATTCGATTCCCTTTAACGTTTCAACTAAAATTCCAGCAAGTATCGCGAGTTTTGATAGCTATACTATCAAAGATACGGCGGACAGCCAGTTATGGTTGGATACTAAAAGTTTAAAAGTAACTCTTGATGGAAAAGTTACTGACGTCTTTCAAGTGAAAACGACTGAACATGGGTTTCGTTTGACTTCATCTCCGAAAATATTAGCCAACTATAGCAATCAGAAAGTCGTCATCAGCTACCAAATGACGCTCAAAGGAAATTCAGACGAGCTATCCTTTGATAACACGGTGGAGCTAAATCTTGGCAAAAATTCGTCGATGAATGGGAGTGCGCAAATCAGCGCGCAAACTGGAGGCAAACAATTTATTAAAGTCGATCGAAAAAGTGGTGTAGGTCTAACAAATGCCAGCTTTGTCATTCGAAATGAAGCTGGAAAGTATCTTGCCCAAATCAATGGAGAGAATCATTGGGTAGACAAGAAAACCGAAGACGTAACTGTTTTGACTTCTGATAAAAATGGTTCGTTTCTGATTAAAGGATTATCCTTTGGCACCTATAAACTAGTCGAAACCAACGCACCAGAAGGCTATATTTTAAACAAATCACCGGTCACCTTTACGGTTGAAAAAGGTAGTTTTGATTTAGCAAATCCACTTCCTTTAGAAATAGTGAACGAACAAGAAAATACCGGAACAGCGTCAGATGGGTCAGGTACATCGGAGATTGCAACACCCGCAAATCCATCGACACCGGAAAAAACAGATAAACCGGGAATCACAAAATATTTCCCAAAAACAAGCGAAGAAGCGGTTCGCACCTTTTCAATTATCGGATTTCTACTGATCCTTCTAGCAGGAGCAGTTTGGATTTATAAAAAAAGACAACAGAAAAAGGACATATAGGAGGAAAATAAAATGAAAAATCTTAAGACAAAAATTTGGGCATTATTGGGTACGCTTGTAATGTTGTTGCCATTTGCTCTAGGGTTAGGCGGAATGAATGCATCGGCGGCAACAGTAGAAGGAGACCCAGATACAGTTACTGTTAACCTGCATAAACTAAAATTTATGACAGAAGTAACAGATGAAAAAAAAGTTGTGAATGACGGTAGTCAATTAGATTTATCCAAATTCCCCGGTAGTCAGCCATTGGCAGGAGCTGGGTTTACAGTCTATGATGTTTCAGTGGATTACTATGACAAAGTAAAAACAACGACACCCGAGGATATCATGGCTGAGTATACTTTAACAAAACCGACAAATGCAGCATTGGTAAATGGATTTGATAAAGAAGAAATAACAAATGATGCTGGATTGGCCACATTTGACGGGCTACCAACTAAAACGACAGATGGACGTTATGCTATTTATTTATTCGTTGAAACAACGACACCTGAAAGTATGAAAGCTGGTGCCGAAAACATTATGGTAGCTATGCCATTTTATAATCCTAATTCTGACACACCAAATGAACCATTAACGGAAATTAATCTTTATCCTAAAAATGTGATGGAAAACTCATCTATTAAAATTAAAAAAGTTGCTACTTTTGCTGAAGGGGCAGGAGTACCCGACGCACAATTTCAAATAGCTACCTCAGATGGTACAAAGTACTATACGGGCACTGCTACAAATGATATTGCAGATTTTGGTGATACTGCGGGTGAGAAAGGAACTTTAACAACAGACAATCAGGGACAAATTACGGTTTCTGGATTACCAGATGGTTCCTATAACCTTATTGAAATTGCAGCTTCAACTGGATTTGTTACTCCTAGTGGTGAGGATGCAAAAACACCGTTTACAATTGTTGATGGCAAATTATCTGAAAAAAATGGAATTTATCATGCGATAGATAATGTTGATTTAGGTTTTCCTGTTGGGTTTACGATTAGCACAAATTATTTAGAAAAAGATACGATCATCGTTGAAAATATGCTTAAAAATGATACTGCTAACTTTACTAAAGTTGATGTAAATAATACGGGTAAAAAATTGCCTGGAGCAGATTTTCTAGTTATCAAAGATAAAGCGTCGACAGACAAAGTTCATTTGATGAAAAAATCAGAAACTAGTCTTTTAGAAGGTGAATATCCATACGCTTGGTCTGATGAAGTAAGCAATTTAAATGAAGAAGAACAAAAAAATTGGTCTGATTATGTAGTAACCTCCGATGAAAAAGGTAATATTGCTGTTAAATCTTTGAAGGTAGGGTCTTACTTTTTACAAGAGATCAAAGCTCCAGATGGGTATGTATTACCAAGTGGAGAAGCTGCTTTTACAAATTTTACGATTACTCCTGTTCCTGATGAAGAGCAAGTAAAAGTTATACCCGAAATCGCGAACCAACCAAAAGGAATCCTTCCTTCAACTGGTGGTATGGGAATCATTGCCTTTGTCGTAGCTGGTATCGTCCTTGTTGGCGGGGCAGTCATCTACTTTAATAAACGTCGTCAAGAAACAGAAGCGTAATCAAAAACTGATTCGCCCAATGAAATGGATGTAGAAAATCGTATTCATCTCTCGTAAAGCCGGGATAAATTCTTATCCCGGCTTTATACATAGTAGAAAAATAGGTGGTTTCCATGAAAAAGCGTAGATTTAGAATACTCGATGTTGTTATGGTTCTCATTTTAGTCGGAGGAATTGGGATTTTTGCGTACCCTTTTGTGGAGGATTCACTAAATGACTACCTTGCACAACAATTGATTACCCACTATCAAAAAAAAGCCAATGAAAAAAATACCGCAGAAGTAAACGAACGTCAGAAAGAAATGGAGGCAGAAAATAAAAAAATTGCAGAAAAACACGCGCTTCCCGGATTGACTGCTTTTAATAATGCTGTGGATGCGGAGGCCTTGAAGGATCTCCCTAGCAATTCTTTTTACATGGAGCATATGCTTGGGGTGATAGATATTCCCAAAATCAATGTTAGTCTGCCCATTTTTGATCAAACAACAGATGTATTCTTACAAAAAGGAACCTCGCTTTTAGAAGGCAGCTCTTATCCTACTGGCGGCAAAAGTACCCACGCTGTTCTGTCAGGTCATCGAGGTTTGCCAGAAGCTAAATTATTTACTGATTTGCCAGAATTAAAGGTGAAGGATCAATTTTTCATCGAGATCAACGACCAGACCTTGGCTTATGAAATTGAAAAAATACAAGTGATTTTACCAACTGAAATCGAACCGCTACAGATCCAAGAGGGACGAGATTTGGTCACACTGCTGACCTGTACGCCCTATATGGTCAATACCCATCGCTTGTTGGTAACAGGTCACCGCATTCCATATAGCGAAAATGAAGCGGCAAAGAGTATCAAAGCTATCGATAAATGGAAAAAATTGAAATTTATTTTGTGGCTGGTAGGAAGTTTTGCAGCATTACTAGCTTTGATAGGCTTGATTGCTCATTATCTCCGCTTATTGGCAATCGGAAAACGCAGATATCCAGTTTCTTTTTATATATTTGATGAAGAAGATCAACTGCTCTCAGGCATTGTTTTCTCCTTGAAAACAAAAAACGGCAAACGTCCGGTCTTTCGGAAAAAAGTATCGATTGAAATGATTTCTGACGAGAATGGGTTGGTTGTCTTTCCTGATTTAACGGGTGGAAAATATCGCCTACAAAGTAAGGGCATCGACCTGAAAATACGTGTGAAGAAAGTCAAAGCAAGTCGATTTTATATGAAATTAAAAAAAGGCAAATACATTCTAAAATGGGAACAAGACAGGTATCAGTTGAGGAAGGAAAAATAAAAAAAGGAGGAGTTGGTGTGGCAATGAGATTGGAAAAGAGAAATTATGTCATTCATTTTCCGTATAAGGACCATGCAAAACCGGAATTAAGTCAGACAATCAAGCGAATTGCCGATGTCATTTTTTTAAGAGATTCGGCGTGGCTGTATATTTCTAATGAGCCAAGACAGGTGCAGTTGAAAGTCATTGTTCAAAAAGTAGGCGCTGCACGAAAATTGACCGATATTATTAAAGAGTACGGGCTATCTGCGGAACAAAAAAGTGAAGATATCGAAAAAATGATTGAAGAAGGAAATAGAAAAAAGGGGCATCAAGTAGTGGAACTTCGGCGAGGCATGACGGCTGATTATATTCACTATCTGCTGAATGCAAATTGCTTTTTTCCAGCAAAATAGAAAATGGGTTGTTTTATTTTGACACGAATAGAGCGTCAACTGCGAAGTTGCTACGGTCTATTTTTTTTGCTTTTAATCGAGTTAAGATGTTAGCAATTTTCAAATAAAAATAAAAAAATCACTCCATTGTTCGTAATTATTTGTAGAGAAATGTGAAAACTGCTTTTGAGTAAAGCAATAAAGCGAGAATACTAGACAAGTACTAATTTTATATATAAAATAATATACGCAAGATGCGTATGGTTGGGAGAAAAAATGGGAGAACAAATAATTTTTCACTACTCAAATGCATTTATGAAAGAATGGAAAAAACTTGGTTTGACAGAGGTAGATCAGGAGTATATGGAGAAATTACTACAAAATTTTTTTACTGAACGTGAAAACCACGTTGGTAAAAGTTTTCTGGGTGACCTCATTCAAGGAACCGGCGGAGCAATTAAATGGCGTTTTTCTCCTGAAAAAGTTCCTCATGGAAAGAGTGGCTCTGCAAGGATTATTTATCTAATTCTCGTAGAAAATCAGTATTTCTTTTTAGATGTTTTCAGTAAATCTAAACAGGAGAATTTGAGTGATTCTGAGAAAAAAGAAATAAAAAAATTAATACACCGACTAAAATATAATCAGAAAAGGGAATGAGAAAATGAGTGAGACATTGAAGAAATCTATTGAAGAATTTACTGCTTTTGCAAATGGTGATAGGACCAATATTGAAGTAAGAACCTATGATGTGACAAAAGCACCAAACTTTAATGGAGCTGAGATTAAAGCTGTACGAAAAAAATTGAATCTTTCACGAGCTGTTTTTGCAGATATTTTAGATGTTTCGCCTAGAACAGTAGAACGATGGGAGGTAGATGGAGCGAAGCCGAGCGGAAGCGCAAACCGACTCATTCAATTATTGGACAAGAAACCAGCCATCCTTGTTCAAATCATTAAAGAAGTGAGTGCCAATGAAAATTAAATTTAGTTAGCAATGAAAAATCGCTATTCGGTATTTCTCCACGATAGTAAGGGCAAGACTTGTCAAAAGTTAGAGCGATTTATTTTTTTACTCTTTTTTGAATTTCAACTAATCTAAAATGGCGTCACTGGCTTTCGCCGTTGCGGTCACAATACCCGCGACTACTCCAATAATAGCAATGGTTTTATCCAGAGAGAACAAAATCAGGCAGCACCTTTCTTTAGACTTTGAATCACAAGTGAAATTGCTCATAGGCACCACATCCTTCAAATGGAGTTGCTAGCCGCCATAAATTTTCTCCAAGAATCGTTTACCATACGTTAATTTCATTAGAAATGGGAACAGAGGACTTTCCAAGCTTTCGTGTCACATTATTTTTCGACCTATGGCATAATAAAAGGGTAATAACAGAGCATAATCGTAGGAGGAATCCATGAAAAAAATTGTTATTTTCGGAGGCATCATCATTTTATTATTGGTGGCTGGTTTTTTCTTGTTCCAGTCTTTTAGCCAAGAAAACAAAGAACAAGAAGAAGCATCCTCCACAAAAGTATCGGAAGCTACAACTACTGCAATATCAACCACAGAACCCGAAAAAATTCGAACAGAAAAATTGCTGGAATCCATGAGTTTGGAAGAAAAAGTTGGGCAACTGTTTTTTGTTCGGGTGCCGGAAAGCAATCAAGTGGAAGACATTCAATCCTATCATTTAGGTGGCTATGTTTTGTTTGGTCGGGATACCGAAAATGAAACGGCAGATAGTTTGAAGCAAAAAATCCAAAGTTATCAAGAAGCAAGTGAAATCCCGCTGTTGATTGGTGCAGACGAAGAGGGTGGCACTGTGACACGAATCAGCCGCAACAGCAATTTAGTGGCTTCGCCTTTTCTTTCTCCACAGGAATTGTATGCACAGGGTGGCTGGGATGCCATCACTCAAGATGTTCAGGATAAAGCGGCAATTTTTAAAAATTACGGTATCCAAACTGGGTTGTTTCCGGTAGCCGATGTTTCTACCGATCCGCAATCATTCATCTATGATCGGACGATTGGCATGGATGCGGAAGGAACCAGCCACTATGTGGAAACGGCTGTAACGGCGATGAAAGCGGCGGGCATCGGTTCAACCATGAAGCATTTCCCTGGCTATGGCGACAATCGGGATTCCCATGTGGAAATCGTGACCGATCAACGACCATTAGAAGACTTGCGAAAAAATGATTTTCTGCCCTTTCAAGCGGGCATCAAAGCCGGAGCGGACAGCGTGCTGGTATCTCATAATATTATAGCCAGTATCGATCCGGATCACCCTGCTTCTATTTCAAAAGAGGTTCATAAACTGTTGCGGCAGGAATTGCATTTTCAAGGAGTCGTCATGACAGATGACATGGATATGGCGGGCTTGGCGAATTTTATTTCTCAAGAAGAAGCCGGTTTGACAGCATTGCAGGCGGGAAATGATTTGGTGATGTCTTCCACATATGCGCAACAAATTCCGGTTATTATCCAAGCTGTAAAAGACGGAACCTATTCAGAAAGTGCATTGGATCAATCTGTGATGCGGGTTTTGAAGTGGAAGGAATCGCTAGGCTTACTTTCAGAATCCAGCAAATAAAAAAAACGAACATCTTGTGAGAGCAATCTCCAGATGTTCGTTTTGCTTTTTAAGCTTCAAATTGAGCGTGATACAACTGGGCATAGTAGCCATTTTGTGCAAGTAGAGTTTCATGAGTTCCTTGTTCGACAATTTGTCCAGCATCCATCACTAAAATATGGTCTGCGGCTTGGATCGTTGCCAAACGGTGAGCGATGACAAAACTGGTTCGTCCTTCCATCATAGCCAGAAAAGCCTGCTGGATTTTACGTTCTGTCAAGGTATCAACAGAACTTGTTGCTTCATCAAGAATCAACATTGAGGGCTTGCTAATCATGGTTCGGGCAATCGTCAATAATTGTCGTTGCCCATCAGAAATTTTGATGCCGGATGCTCCAATCAACGTATCCAACTGGTGGGGAAGGCGTTCCACAAATTCCAGCATATAGGTTTGCTTCAAGGCAGAAAAAATTTCCTCATCGGTAGCTTGTTCGTTACCGTAGCGCAGATTTTCCCGCAATGTACTATCAAATAACCAAGTATCTTGCAATACCATACCAAAACTTTTGCGGAGGGTATTGCGTTTGAGTTGGCGAATGTCGATGCCGTCAATCGTGATTTTTCCGCTATCTACCTCATAAAAACGCATCAGCAGATTGACCAGTGTTGATTTTCCAGCCCCGGTTTTTCCCACGATGGCAACTGTTTCGCCGGGATTTGCAGAAAAAGTAAAATTCTCAATCAACGGCGTCTGCGGATCATAGGCAAAGGAAACTTCTTGGAAAGCAACCGCCCCTTCGATTTTCGCTAAGGAAACTGCATCGGGAGCATCTGGTATCTCCGGCAATTGATCGATTAATTGAAAGGCTCGAGACAAGCCCGCCATTGCTGTTTGAATCTGGGTGGTGATGCCGGAAATCTCGATAAAAGGCTTGGTAAATTGGCTGGCATAAATCGTAAAGCTGGAAATAATTCCTACCGTAATTTGGGTATCTCCTGCCAAAAGCAGCCAACCGCCAACAAAACCAACGGCTAAATAGGCAAGGTGATCGACAAAACGGGAGATAGGATTCGTCAAAGAAGAGGAGAACTGAGCTTTTTGTCCACGAAGATTCAACTCTTGGTTGATTGCTTCAAATTGCGTCTGATTGACTGCTTCTCGTTGAAAAGCTTTGACAATTTTTTGGTTGCCGATCATTTCAGTAACAAAACTCGAAATATCACCAACGATTGCCTGTTGTTTGGCAAAGTTCGTTTGAGAACTGCGAGCCACCCAAAAGTTAACGAGAAAAATAATCGGTGTGGCTAGTAAAACCACTAATGTTAAGGAAAAACTCAACCGCAGCATGACGACAAAAGCTACCAACACGACCGTTAAACCGGAAAATAATTGGTTAAAAATCGCAGCCACCGCAATCGAAATCGCATCCATGTCATTGGTGAAGCGACTGATGATATCACCATGAGGCGTTTGGTCATAAAAACGCAGGGGCAATCGGTTCAACTGTGCAAAGGCATCTTTTCGCAATTCCGTCACAGAAAGATACGCCACTCGGTTGCCTAATCGTTGAATGAACCATTGACTGACCACTGTAAGAAGCACCACACTGGCGAATAAAAAGAGAATATGGGAAAACGCCGCAAAATCGACAGCATTTTTGCCAATCAAGACATCAACCGCCTGTCCGATTTGAAAAGTCATATAAACACTGGTTCCACCGGCAACGATTCCCAGCAGTACAGCAAGGAACAGCTCCAAGGGATAGCGCAGCAGATAGGGAAGAAACCGCCGCAAAACTGCCGTATTAAAGGTTTTATTCATTTTCTGATTCCTCCTGTGAGGCAACAATTTCTTGGTATTCCCGCGAACCTTTGAGTAATTCATGGTGGGTTCCTTTTGCCGCAAGAGTTCCTTGATCAAAAACGAGAATTTGATCTGCTGATTGAATGGAGCGGATGCGTTGGGAAATAATAAACAGCGTGCTGGCAGTTTCTTCCTTCAAAGCTTGCCGCAAATTCCGATCTGTTTGATAATCCAAAGCACTCAAGGAGTCGTCCAAAATCAAAATCTCCGGTTTTGCAATCAAGGCACGGGCGATGGTCAAGCGTTGTTTTTGTCCGCCGGAAAAGTTTTTTCCGCCTTCGAAAATCTTGGTGTCTAACTGATTAGGCAATGCTGCAACAAAGTCTTTGCATTGCGCAATTCTCAGCGCCTCCCAACAGTCCTCGTCTGTGGCATCTTTTTTCCCCCATTGCAAATTTTCACGAATCGTTCCGGTGAAAAGCACGGCAGTTTGAGGAACGAGAGCGATTTTTTTTCGCAATGCATCAAGCTGCCACTTGCGAACATCAAGTCCTCCCACTGTTACTGATCCAGCAGACACGTCATAAAATCGGGGAATCAACTGAGTGACAGCAGATTTTCCCCCACCGGTTGGTCCGGTGATGCCGACGACCGAACCAGCAGGAGCAGTGAAGGAAACATTCTGCAACGCTAAACCAAAGGTAGGAGCAAACCGAAAATCAACGTGCTGAAAGATGATAGAGGACGGTTCCTCACTGACTGTACCTGTTTGTGCATTGATTGTCGGTTCAACATCCAAAACTTCATTGATCCGTTGTGCCGAAGCTGCAGCACGGGTAAAAATAATCACCAGATTTGAGACAACGATCAGCGCCAGCAACATTTGATTCATATAATTGACCAGAGCCAAAATTTCTCCTTGTGCCAAATGACCAAGATTGACTTTGATCCCCCCCAGATAAAACACCAGCAAAATGCCAAGGTTCATAATCAAGGTGGTAGCAGGCGTCAACAAAGCGGACAAATTCGTTACCTTGACGGAAATGTCCGCCAATTCATCGGAGGCTTCTGCGAAACGAGTCGTTTCTTTTTTTGTTTGAACAAAGGCGCGAATCACACGGATTCCACTAAGATTTTGGGTAATCCATTCGTTTAGACGGTCTAATTTTTTTTGTACCTGCTGATACAAAGGCACGGTTTTGCGAATGATCCAAAACAAAACGAGACAAAATAAAGGCAGGACCAATAAAAAAATCAACCCGATTTGCCAATCAATGGTGAAGGCCATAATGACTGCCCCCACGCTTAGAAAAGGTGCTCGAACGACTAAACGAATCAGCATAGCCAACGCCAATTGCATTTGGTTGATATCGTTGGTCATTCGAGTGATCAGCGTGTCGGTGCCGAATTTGTTCAGCTCTGCATGGGAAAGAGTATTGATTTTCTTCATTAATTGATTTCGCAGTTCCGTTCCAAAGCCTTGAGAGGCAATCGAAGAATAATATTGACAAATCACCGCACAAATCAAGCCGACAAGGGACATCACAATCATCCAGCCGGTCATTAACCAAACTGTTCGTGGATCGTTTGCCCGAATCCCATGATCCACTAAACGGGCCATCAGTAGGGGCAAAATCAATTCAAAGACGGCCTCTAAGAATTTAAAAAAAGGACCAAGCACGATTTGCTTGCGATAATTTTTTGCGTAGGTAAGTAATTGAAGCATTTTTTCACCTTTACTTTCTCAAAAAGTTATCTTTATTTTAGCATGTAGAAAATAAAAAAAGGATTTTTCTCGAAAAAAAAAGACAGAGGAATGGTTGTCCTTTTTTGATGTAGCAGGTTCCTCCGCTTCTATTCTACAATAGTCCAACCACATACGGTATAATAGAAGAAAACTCAGAAAGGAGAGCACAATGGAAGAATTTATTCGTGTGGTGCTTTTATTTTTTTGTTACTCATTTATTGGTTGGTTGTGGGAAACCGTCTACTGTTCGATCAAAGCAAAACGGTTCGTGTATCGTGGATTTTTGGTGGGACCCATCACACCAATCTACGGGTTTGGCATTTTAGCTGTTTTATACTTTTTACAACCGTTTCATGATAATTTGTTCTTATTATATATCTTTGCGACGGTACTGGTGACGATATTAGAATATGTGACCAGCTTTGGATTGGAAAAACTGTTTCATGCTTCTTGGTGGGATTATCGCGACGTTCCTTTGAATCTCAACGGACGCGTGGCATTGCCGGTTTCACTGTTTTGGGGAATCGGGTGCGTGGTGATTGTCAAATTTGTTCATCCACAAGTTGCGCAAATGGAAAGCTGGTTGGCCGCCCATTTTGGTTTTTATCTCCCGGTGATTTTGATTGCCATCATTATGTTTGATCTGGGCTATACGTTGGCGAACCTTGCTGCCTTCCAAGCGGCTACGAAGAAACTGAATGCGGCAGTCGAGCAGCGAAAGACTGAGTTGAGAGAAAGTTTCGACCAACAAAAGCAGGAAGTTCAACAGCGTTTTGAATGGCTGAATTACTTCAAGGACCATCCTGAATTAAAAGAAGCTTTGCCAAAATTGAATTTTAATCAACGAAGACTCTTAAAAAACTTTTCGCAGTTAAAAATCGAAAATGTGAAAAGTCTGGAAGATATTCGTCAATTAGTCGAAAATCTTCGAAAAAAATAGACCCAATATTACAAAACAATGACAAAGACAAAGTGGAGAAAACAGGTTCATTCTCCACTTTTTTGCGTTTTTCTGAAAAAATTCACGAAATACTCCCCACTTTCAGGTGAAAATGTAACAAATTGTAAAAGAAATGAAACAATATTCGCCAACAAAATTTGTATAATAAGTAGCATTGAGGATAGAAACGAAAGGTGTTGGATTCAGTGAAAGCAAAGAAACTAATGACAGTCTTCACTGCTGTATTAGTAGCAAATTTTGTCGTCCCAGTATTTGCTAGTGCAGAATCTCTTGATTCGTTAAATGAAAAAGAAAGCGCGATTACACAGCAAAGTGATAAAATCAGCGCAGAAGTCCAATTGGCGTTAAATGATGTGAACGATAAATATGCGGAAGTCGAAGCGACGAAAACCGAAATCGCTAAAAACGAAGCAGCATTGACAGATGCCCAAGGGGAAATCAAGGTAACAGAACAAAACATTGAAAAGCGCAAAACTGCGGCTGCCCAACGATTGAAGGATATTCAAGTCAACGGGGGTGCCGAACGGGATTGGACCGCATTATTGGATTCGTCCAATCTACAAGAATTGATTAACCGTGCCTATGCAATGAGTGTTCTGCAAAATGCGGAAAAAGAGAAGATTACCAGTTTAACTTCTGAAAAAGAAAAACTTGAAACGTTAAAAGACAAGGTGGAAAACACCCAAGAAACGTTGAAAGAAAATGAGGCCAGTTTAGAAGCAGATGCAAAAGAATTAGATGATAAAATCGCAAATTTACAAGAACAATTGGCAGAAAATAAAAATATCCTGCAAGAAATCGCCAACAGCAAAGAAGCAGAAGAGTCTCGCTTAGCGGCTGAAAAAGCGGCTGCCGAAAAAGCAGCAGCAGAAAAGGCAGAGCAGGAGAAAGCGGCAGCTGAGAAAGCAGCGGCAGAAAAGACAGCACAGAAGGAAAGCAGCGCAAGTTCAACTAGTGAACCAAGCAGCAGCTCAACCAGTGCCAGCTCAGAAACAAGCACTAGTGAAACCGAAGAGAGTTCATCGAATAATAATTCAAGTAACAATACCGGAAGTACAACTGGTGGTAAGACTATGATGATGGAATCAACGGCCTATTCTTACGCAGAAGCTGGCGCCAGCTATTTTACTGCCAGCGGAACAGATTTGCGGAAAAATCCGCAAGCTGTCGCAGTCGATCCAAGTGTGATCCCGCTAGGAACCGTTGTGGAAGTTCAAGGATACGGAGTTGCCTTAGCGCTCGACACAGGTGGTGCCATCAAAGGAAATATTATTGACGTGCATTTTCCGACCGTTGACCAATGTACAAGCTGGGGACGTCGTCAAGTGAAGGTCACAATTCGCGGATAATCAAGTGAAATTAAGGAAAGCAGTCTATGCCTCGCACGGACTGCTTTTTTCGTGGGAAAACAAAAATGAGAAAAATCTTATTTAAATCTCATTAAAGCTATTTGAATTGGAGAAAACGACTACAAACGTACAATTTCATTAAAATTTTTATGGAAAGTGCAGGTTTTTACAGAAATGCTTGCTAAAACACATGGAAATTCTTTTGTAGCACTTTTTTTTCGCAGCATTCTTGCTTATAATATAAACTAGTGACTTTGCACACAGTAATTTAGGAAATAATAAAATTTAACGAATAGTGAAAATAATTATTTACAAGGAGTGTGTTAGATGAAAAAGCCATTACTGAAGACCGTTGCGGTCGCAGCTGTTGGAGCGAGTGCGCTAGCGGTTTGTTTTTTTGGGTACCGAGTAAACGCTGGCAAGCAATATGATCAAATGGTCACATATGCTCAAACAGCAGTGAAAAAAGAAAGCAGTAAGTTAACAGAAATTGATGGAGAAATCAAAGCCTTATACAGCGACAAAAACTTAGTCTTTTTGCGCAATGGCCTAAAGGATACGGATGTCTCAGTAGTTGCAGCAAATCTGGACGCAGTAAAAGTTTCCGCAGACGAGTTTGGTATTGAAGAAAAGGATATGCCTACAGGGGCAAAAGCAATTGGCGAACAAAAAGAAAATTTAGAAACACAGCTTGACGATGCTGACATAAAATTTAATATCCAAGAAGAAGTCAATCTGCTCTTTACGAAAGGAGTCAGCAATTGGCAAACGGTAAAAAATGACGTCATTATAAAAGATACGCTAAAAGATACTGATGTTGGTGAGATTCGTGAACAATTAAAATTGGTAGAAGGTAATCAGTGGAATGAATTAGTGACGAAATATCTTGATTTTGCTTCTGCACAAATCACACGCAGCAAGAATATCAGAGAATCAATCGCTAAAATGGTGAAAGATGGGAATGTTACAGAGGCTGCCACTTATGATAGTTATCTAAATTTGGTGAATAGTATTGCGCAAGTCCGAAATGAAAAGCTAAAAGCTGACTATCAAAAATCCGCAGACACCATCAATAGCCAATTAGGACTAGGGCTTAGCTCCGAGGCTGAATCTTCTGAAAGTGATATAGACTATGGACAAATGGAGGAAAATATAGAAACCGTTGATACAACTGGAGAAAATTATTAATAAATTTTGATGAGATTGGAGCAATCGCATGTCAAAGGGTAAAAAAATCATATTAGGTGTTTTAGGCGTTATCGTTGCATTGACATTGGTAATCGTCGGCATCGGGGCAAAGGTCTATTTTGATCTTAGTGATTCGGTTCAAAAAACCTATGAATCGGTGGAGCGGCAGACCCAAGATGGGGGAAAAACAGAAACTGCTAATTTGAATCAAAAAGAACCATTTTCAGTTCTGCTATTGGGAATTGATACCGGTGATCTAGGACGTACAGAAGTTGGTCGTTCCGATACTATGATGGTAGCAGCGGTCAATCCAACGAATGAGAAGACCACAATCGTCAGCATTGCACGAGATACCTATGTTAAAATCGTCGGTCATGGCACTGAAGACAAAATCAACCATGCGTATGCCTTTGGTGGTGCCGGGATGTCGATGGATACCGTTGAGAATTATTTGGACATTCCCGTCAATCATTATGTAGCAATCAATATGAAAGGGTTGAAGGAACTTGTTGATGCGGTAGGTGGCGTTGAAGTAGCCAATGAGCAAAAATTCACGCAAGGTGAGTACACCTTTGACTATGGAAAAATTACGCTGGACGGAGACCAAGCTCTTTCCTATTCTCGAATGCGGAAGGAAGATCCAAGGGGAGATTATGGTCGGCAAGAAAGACAACGCCAAATCGTGGCAGGAGTCGCAAAAAAAATCTTATCACTTGATGGTGTGACCAAGTATCAGGAAGTACTTAATGCAATGGAAGACAACGTAAAAACGGATATGAGCTTTGATGACATGAAAAAAATTGCTCTTGATTACCGTAGTGCCTTTGGAACAATTGAGCAAGATCAGATGCAAGGAGAAGGCTTTATGCAAGATGGTATCTCTTATCAACAGGTCAGTGAAGACGAATTAACCCGGGTTCAAACCAAATTGCAAACGCAATTAGGCACTAATAACTAGAGAAAGTGGAGAAAAAATGGAAGAGACAATTAGTTTAAAAGAAATTTTTGGAATTTTAAAGAAACACATCGCCGCAATTATCATTAGTATGTTTGCCGGATTGGCGCTTGCCGGGGCAGTTACTTTCTTTGTCATTACACCTAAATACAGTTCCCAAGCTCAATTGATTGTTACTTTGCCCAAAAATGATACAACCAATGTCAATGATGTCAATACGAATCTACAAATGATTAATACTTACAAAGATTTAATTGTTAGCGATTTGGTAATGAGTCAAGTAAAAGACACGTTGGAATCAGAATACGATCTGAACCTGTCTACGGGGGAAATTAAAGGAGCAATTGAAGTTACTCAGTCCCAAAATTCACAAATGTTCTCCATCAAAGCAACGAGTACGAAAGCAGTTGATGCTGAACATATCGCCAATACGACGGCGCAAGTCTTTCAAGAAAGTGCCAAAGACACGATGACTACCTCGATTGATAAAATTTCTATTATCTCGAAAGCAACTGCAAGATTATCTCCAGTTTCACCAAACAACAAATTGAACCTAGCAATTGGTATTGTATTAGGATTAATGGTCGGTGTGGGGATGGCTTTCTTATTAGAGTTACTGGATCGGACAGTGAAGGACGACAAATTCGTTACGGATACACTAGGGTTCACTATTCTAGGGACAGTTCCTCAAATGACCCAAAAGGAAATTTCGGCAACGACTCTGCAAACAAACTCAGTTTTATCAGATAATAAGAAAAAGGACGAAGATACGTCAACATCACGTCGCAGTCGATCTCGGGTATAGGAGGATAAAAAAGATGACAAAAAAACAAAATGAACGTAAAGGTAAAGAAAGTAATGCAGTAAGCCTAATTACTTTAGTTGATAAGTCTTCACTCGTCTCAGAACAATATCGGGCAGTTCGAACCAATATTCAATTTGCTTCTTCAACAGATAAGCAAATCCAAACCATCGTAGTAACTTCCTCTGGTCCGGGTGAAGGAAAATCAACCACTTCTGCTAATCTGGCTGTTGTTTTTGCTAATGCGGGACAAAAAGTGTTGTTAATCGATGCTGATTTGCGAAAAGCTACAGTGCATAAAACCTTCCGATTAAGTAACGAAATTGGATTAAGCACTGTATTAAGTACTACTCAAAATATTGTTGATGCAGCACAACCGACAACAGTTGACAATCTATGCGTGTTAACCAGTGGACCAAAACCGCCAAATCCTTCTGAATTGTTGGGATCTGTCCGGATGGATCAGGTATTGGCAGAAGTACGTAACCATTATGATATTCTTATTTTTGATATGCCGCCGGTCGTTACAGTAACAGATGCCCAAATCATGGCATCAAAAGTAGATGGTACGATTTTAGTTGTGCGGGAAAATGTATCATTGAAAGAATCACTTGTAAAAGCACGGAATTTGCTGGAAATGGTCCAAGCAAGGGTACTTGGCGTGGTCTATAATGGTGCAGAAAATATGAAAGATCAAGGCTATTACTACTACGGAAATTAAGTAAAGGAGACGGCGGAATGATTGATTTACATTGCCATATCTTACCGGGAATTGATGATGGTGCTCAAACAATGGATGATAGCATTGCCATGGCAGAAAAAGCAATCAGCCAGGGGATCACACATATTTTATGTACGCCCCATCATAATAATGGAAAATACAGCAATCCCAAGCAATCTGTCATTCCCTGCGTTCTCCGTTTGCAAGAAGAATTGGACCGTCGTCAATTGCCGTTGACGGTTTTAGAAGGACAAGAAGTTCGCATCACTGGTGATTTGCTTGAGGATATAAGACGTGATGAAATCCTCTTTACTGATTTAGAAGATACTTATATTCTGATTGAGTTTCCAACGTTGGATATTCCTGCTTACGCAGAACAAATTCTCTTTGAACTGCGAGGTTTGGGGAAGATACCGGTTATCGTTCACCCAGAGCGAAACGCTAAATTTCGAGAAGACCCGAATCGGCTAGTGCCGTTTTTGGATATGGGAGTATTGACACAGTTGACCGCTCCTAGTTATGTAGGGATTTTTGGTAAGTCGATTCAAAAGACGGCTAAAGAAATGGTGAAGCATAATTTGGTTCAAATGGTGGCTTCAGATGCTCATGGGGTGAATCGACGTAATTTTTATATGAAGGAAGCATACGAACAAATTGCCAAAGACTTTGGACAGGATAAAGTTATGGCAATGCAACAGGTAGCAAAAGATTTATTGAATGGTGATCTAATTACTTTTGCTGCTTATACACAAGTAAAAAAAAGGAAATTTGGATTGTTTTAAGGGGATGTTAGGGTGTTTGAGTTAACAAGGAGAAGAAAAGTAATCATTTTAGTGGTCGTAGATAGCTTACTGATCGCATTTGCCAACATTGCAACCTATTATTTCGTACAGCCATTTTTGCCCGTTTCATCAGCATTTATTCAAAAAATGACTCTTTTATCAATTGGGTTGTACTGGTTTTATGGCTACATTTTTAAAGTATTTACCCGAATCAATCGCTACACAAATCTTCGAGAAATGGTGGCGATTTTTGCTGCGGCCACCTGTCAACTTATTACTGGCATGGCAATACTTTTTTTCTTTGGCAATCAATACAGTCGAAGAATTGAAATTTTTGCATATATTGTCTCTATTTTTTTGATTATCGCTAGTCGATTAGTTTGGCGCCTGTTTGTGGAACATCGAAATATGCATATGGTTGATGGTACTGAAGCTAAACGAACACTAATTATCGGTGCAGGTGAAGGCGGACGAATTCTTTACAACAGTCTGCTAGGTTCAAAAACCGCCGGCGAAATCGATGTGATCGGATTTGTAGATGATGATCCCAATAAAGTAAAAACGTATCTTAGCGGAGTCAAAGTGCTGGGGAAAATCAAAGATCTACCGGATTTGATTCAAGCCCATGATATTGATATGGTGACAATCGCCATCCCATCCATGTCACGAAAAAAACTACGAGAAATTTTTAATACTCTTGAAAATTTAAAAGTAAAAGTAAATGCGATGCCATCTATGGAAGAGATGGCATCTGGTAAAATCAGTATGTCTCGTCTAAAAACCATTGATGTCGTAGATTTATTAGGACGAGAGGAAGTTGCCTTAGATATTGATTCTATCAAAGATCAGTTGACGGATAAAGTGATTTTAGTCACAGGAGCTGGTGGTTCGATTGGTTCTGAAATTTGTCGTCAAGTCATCCAATTTAATCCAAAGCAATTATTATTGCTAGGTCATGGAGAAAACTCCATCTATTTAATTGATCGTGAATTGAGAATAAATTATAGCGACAAGCTAACCGAAATCGTGCCGATCATTGCGGACGTTCAAGACAGAGAAAAGATTTTCGAAGTCATGGCTCACTATCAGCCAGATATCGTCTATCATGCTGCAGCCCATAAACATGTGCCGATGATGGAGTATAATCCGAGAGAAGCAGTAAAAAATAATGTTTACGGTACGAAAAATGTGGCGGAAGCCGCAAAAGCTACTAACGTCAAAAATTTCGTGATGATCTCTACCGATAAAGCCAATAATCCGCCAAACGTCATGGGTTCCACGAAGCGAATCGCAGAAATGATCGTGACGGGATTAAATGAAACAGGAAAAACCAAATTTTCTGCTGTCCGTTTTGGAAATGTCTTAGGTTCACGAGGCAGTGTAATTCCAGTTTTTCGGGAACAAATCGCCAAAGGTGGACCCATTACAGTGACAGATTTTCGCATGACTCGTTACTTTATGACAATCCCTGAAGCTAGCCGATTGGTAATTCAATCTGGTGCTCTTGCAAAAGGGGGCGAAATCTTCGTATTGGATATGAGCGAACCGGTCAAAATTTTGGATCTTGCCAAAAATATGGTCCGTCTCAGCGGCTATTCCGAAGATGAAATTGAAATCGTCGAAACCGGTATTCGTCCCGGAGAAAAATTGTATGAAGAATTATTGTTAGACAAAGAACGCAACGATGCAGAAGTTTATGAAAAAATCTTTGTTGGAAATATCAAAGGGTATTCCATCCAGAAAGTGATGGATTTTGTCGATCATCTGCCAAAGGATGATCATGAATTAGCCAAAGAAGTCGTTCGTTTTGCGAATGCTTCGAATAAATAGGAGTTGGAAACGTGTATAGGAACGGACTTAAACGAGGCATTGATTTCTTGCTTTCATTGATTGGCATCATTGTTTTGTCGCCAATTTTTCTGCTTTTGTTTTTAGCAATCAAGCTAGATTCAAAAGGTCCAATCATTTTTAAACAAAAGCGGGTAGGAAAGAACAAACGCTACTTTAATATTTATAAATTCCGGACGATGCGGGTAGATACTCCTAAAGAAATGCCGACCCATCTGTTGGAAAATCCAGACTATTTTATTACAAAAGTCGGAAAATTCTTGCGGAAAACCAGCTTGGATGAATTACCTCAATTGTGGAACATTCTAAAAGGGGATATGGCAATCATTGGGCCTCGTCCTTGCTTATGGAATCAGTATGATTTGATTGAAGCAAGAGACATTTACGGCGCAAACGACATCCGTCCGGGACTAACTGGATTGGCGCAAATCAGTGGACGTGATGAATTGGAAATACCAATCAAAGCAAAATTAGATGGCACCTATACAAAGGAAATGTCTTTTGGGTTAGATATCAAATGTTTCTTTGGCACAATTGGTGCAGTCTTTAAAAGTGATGGTGTGGTAGAAGGCGGAACCGGGTCGTTGAAGGATAAAGGAGAGAAAGAATGAAGCGGATTTTGATTACTGGCGCTAATAGTTACATTGGTACTTCTTTTAAAACCTATATGCAACAATTCGGGGATGACTATCAGATTGACACGATTGATTTAAAGGATGGTTCGTGGAAAGAAAAGGATTTTTCTGGGTATGATTCGATTATCCATCTAGCAGCTATTGTGCATGTAAAAGAGAAAAATGAAGAATTATATTATCAGGTCAATCGTGATTTAGCAGTTGAAACAGCGAAAAAAGCAAAAGACGAAGGGGTTAGTCAGTTTATTTTCTTTAGCTCCATGTCAATCTTTGGTGTAGATACGGGAGTTATATCAAAAGAAACGATACCACAGCCAAAAACACCTTATGGAAAATCAAAACTAGCAGCAGAGAAATTAATCGGTGAGCTTGATTCACCTAGCTTTAAAGTTTGTATTTTACGACCACCGATGATTTATGGACCGAATACAGTGGGAAATTATCCACGTTTAGCTAAACTGGCAAAAAAAAGTCCTATCTTCCCAAAAGTTAAAAATCAAAGAAGTATGCTTTATATCAATAATTTAGCATTATTTCTCAAATTAATGGTTGATTCTCAGCTATCAGGGACATACCATCCTCAAAATATAGAATACGTAAATACATCTGATATGGTAGAAAAAATTGCTGAGATCAATAATAAAAAAATCAGAATGATTCCTGGGTTTAGTGGTTTAATCCAGCTTTTATCGAAAAAAATCAATGTGTTCAACAAAGTCTTTGGTACGCTTGTTTATGATAAAGAAATGGAAGGTTATCCTGAAAGTGTCATTCAAGAATTTCAATTATCTTATCAGGATAAAAATTTTGAGAAAAGTATTATGGAGACGGAAAATGAAGCGTGATGTTCTTTTTATGTGCCAATTCTTTTATCCAGAATTTGTTTCTTCAGCTTTATTGCCCTATCAAACGGCAAAAGGTCTGGTTGAAGCCGGTATAAGCGTGGATGTTTTATGTGGATATCCAAAAGAATATTCTGATTCAGAAAAAACTGTTCCTTTGAATGAAACAGTGGAAGGTATCACGATTCATCGAAAAAAATATCTTCAATTGGGAAGAAAAAATTTTCTTTCTCGGTTAATCAATTATTTTTCGTTTACACTAGCTATAGGAATTAATTTATTTAAATGTCGTAAATATAAGATTCTTATTGTCTACTCAAATCCACCGATATTACCAATTATTGCTGTTATCGCAAAGAAACTGTTTGGTTGCAAAATTATTTTCGTCAGCTATGATTTGTATCCTGAAATTGCAGTAAATTCAGGTGTCCTCAATGAGAGTGGAATTATTTCTAAAGTAATGAGATTTATTAACAAAAAATTATTTAAAAACGTTTCTAGAGTAGTGAGTTTATCACATGATATGAAACGATATATTGTTGAAAATCGAGAAATATCTTCAGAAAAAGTTCAGGTGATTCCAAATTGGGCCACAGAATCATTTCAAACTACGGATACGATAACTAATGAACAGCTAAGAGAAATTCGAGCTGAATACCGATTAATTGTTTCGTATTTTGGAAATATGGGAACTGCTCAAGATATTGATACTTTAATGAAAACTATAAATGACGAAAAAATCAAACAGTCAAAGATTGCCTTTCTTTTTGCCGGTCACGGAAATAAAAAGGATAAATTAAAAGCATTTGTTCAAGAAAATCAACTTTCTAATTGTTATGTTTTTGACTATCTTAAAGGCGAGGACTTCACCGAAGCACTAAATATAAGTGACTTGTTTGTAGTTACATTAGAAAATAGCATCTCAGGATTAGCAGTACCAAGTAAAACCTATAGCTATTATCAAGCAGAAAAACCTGTCATAGCAATTATGGATAAAGATACCGATATCATCTTGGAAATCGAACAATATCAAGCCGGTATTGCACTAGAAAATAATGCTAGCCAAGAGTTGATAAGAGTTCTTATGAAAATTCAAGAAGATGAGGAAACATTACTTGCAATGAAAAAAAATGTATCAAAATTGCATAATGAAAAATACAAAAAAGAATATCAAATTCAAAAATATATTGATTTGGTAGGTAATATATTGGGGGAATAGACGTGTTTAAAGATAAAGTGTTGTTGATTACAGGTGGAACCGGTTCGTTTGGAAATGCAGTAATGAAGAAATTCCTGCATTCAGATATTAAAGAAATTCGTATTTTTTCACGGGATGAAAAGAAACAAGATGATATGCGGAAAAAATATAACAGCGATAAATTGAAATTTTATATTGGCGATGTTCGAGACATCAATAGTGTAAAAAATGCGATGTATGGTGTGGACTATATTTTCCATGCAGCAGCACTGAAACAAGTGCCTTCTTGCGAATTTTTCCCAATCGAAGCTGTGAAAACCAATATTTTAGGAACAGAAAACGTACTGACTGCTGCAGTTGAAGCTGGGGTAAAACGGGTGATCTGTTTATCTACCGACAAGGCAGCTTATCCAATCAATGCAATGGGGATTTCTAAAGCAATGATGGAAAAAGTAATTATCGCCAAAGCGCGTGCCGTGGAAGGGTCAAAAACGACGATTTGCTGTACACGCTATGGAAATGTTATGGCTTCTCGTGGTTCGGTTATTCCTTTATTCATTGACCAAATCAAAGCTGGAAAGCCATTGACGGTAACTAATCCCGATATGACTCGTTTCTTAATGAATCTGGATGAAGCAGTAGGCTTAGTTGAATTTGCTTTTGCAAATGCTGAAGCCGGCGATATCATGGTACAAAAATCCCCTGCCTCAACAGTCGGTGATCTAGCACAAGCAGTAAAAGAATTATTCAATGTGGATAATGAAATTCATGTGATCGGAACTCGTCATGGGGAAAAACGCTACGAAACGTTGCTTACGAAGGAAGAATTCTTGGTATCAAAAGACATGGGTGGTTTCTACCGAGTACCGGCTGACAAACGCGACTTGAATTATGATAAATACTTTGTTGATGGGGAACAAGAATTGTCACAAGATGAAGAATACAATTCAGATAATACTCATCGTTTGACTGTGGCTGAAATCAAGGAACGGTTGCTTGAATTAGACCTAGTCCAAGAAGAATTAAAGGCATGGAATAACAAATGAAAATACTTGTAACGGGATCAATGGGATTTGTCGGCAAGAATCTCATTGCTGAACTAAAAAATCAAGATGAACATGAAATTTACGAATTTGATAAGGAAACACCTAAGGAACTGCTAGTTGATTATTGTAAAAATGCAGAATTCATCTTTCATCTAGCCGGTGTCAATCGTCCAGAAACAACGGCTGAATTTATGGAAGGTAATTTTGGCTTTACTTCGGAGCTGCTTGATTTGTTGAAACAAGCCAATAATACGTGTCCAATCATGTTGTCATCCTCTATTCAGGCAAAACTGGATAATCCGTACGGTGAAAGCAAACGTGCAGGAGAAGAGTTGCTGCAAAAGTATCATGAAGAAACCGGTGCAGAGATTTATGTCTATCGTTTCGCCAATCTTTATGGAAAATGGTCGCGACCAAACTACAATACGGTTGTCGCAACCTTTTGCTATAAGATTGCCAGAGGAGAAGAAGTCAGCGTAAATGATCCAAAAGCAACGATTGACTTATGTTATATTGATGATGTTGTAAAGGAATTGCTGAATTGTCTCCAAGGAAACCCAACAGTGCAAGATGGGTTTGGTTTTGTTCCTGCGATTGATCAAGTATCTGTTGGTGAATTGAGAGATCTGATTGTTTCTTTTAAGGAAAATCGACAAACATTAGGATTACCAAAATTAAATCGTAGAATCGAAAAAAATCTATATAGCACATATCTCAGCTTTTTGCCGGAGGATCAGTTTAGCTATCCCTTGAAAATGAATAGCGATCAACGTGGTTCATTTACCGAGTTTTTGCGTACGCCTGATCGTGGGCAAGTTTCTGTAAACATTTCAAAACCGGGAATTACGAAAGGAAATCACTGGCATCACACCAAAAATGAAAAATTTTTAGTGGTCAGTGGGACAGGTGTCATTCGCTTTAGAAAGATTGATTCGGATGAAGTGATTGAATATTTTGTTTCTGGTGAAAAACTGGAAGTAGTAGATATACCTGTGGGCTATACTCACAATATAGAAAATTTAGGGGAATCGGATATGGTGACGCTTATGTGGGTCAATGAACCCTTTGATCCAGAAAATCCAGATACCTATTACGTGGAGGTTTAATTGTGAAAAAATTGAAAGTGATGACTGTCGTTGGAACACGTCCAGAAATTATTCGTTTATCTGCTGTATTAAATAAATTGGAAGAATCAGAAGCAATCGAACACATTTTGGTTCATACTGGTCAAAACTATGATTATGAACTAAATGAAGTGTTTTTTGAAGATTTTAAATTGAAAAAACCAGATTATTTCTTAAATGCAGCAGTCGGCACAGCTATTGAAACTGTCGGCAATATTCTAATTAAAATCGATCCAATTTTAGAAGAAGTCCAACCAGATGCGTTTCTAGTTTTAGGCGATACGAATAGTTGCCTGTGTGCGATTGCGGCAAAACGTCGTCACATTCCAATTTTCCATATGGAAGCAGGAAATCGGTGCTTTGATCAACGGGTGCCTGAAGAAACAAACCGCAAAATCGTTGACCATACCTCAGACATTAATTTGACTTATAGCGATATCGCAAGAGAATATTTGCTTCGAGAAGGACTGCCAGCTGATCGTGTGATTAAGACGGGAAGTCCAATGTTTGAAGTGTTAAATTCACGAAAAGAAGATATTGAGAATTCGGATATTCTTGATCGTTTAGAACTAACAAAAGATAATTATTTTGTCGTATCTGCTCACCGTGAGGAAAATATCAGTTCAGAAGCGAATTTCTTGAACCTGGTAGATAGCTTAAATACAATTGCGGAATTGTATCAATTGCCAATCATCATCAGTACACACCCTCGTACAATGAAGATGATCGAAGCAAAAGGAATCAAGTTCCATGAATTAGTACAAACTATGAAACCAATGGGATTCAATGATTACAACAAGCTGCAAATCAATGCAAAAGCTGTTTTGAGTGATAGTGGTACCATCAGCGAAGAGTCCTCTATCTTGAATTTCCGTGCATTGAATATCCGTCAAGCGCATGAACGTCCAGAAGCAATGGAAGAAGCCAGCGTTATGATGGTTGGTTTAGAAAAAGAACGAATCTTACAAGGTCTAGAAGTATTGAAAACACAGGAACAAAGTACTTTACGACACGTAGCAGATTATTCAATGCCAAATGTTTCGGAAAAGGTATTGCGAATTATTCTTTCTTATACAGATTATGTGAACAGAGTGGTGTGGAGTAAGTGAGGAAAATCGATATGACTGTTGTCATTTTAACAAAAAATGAAGAAACAAATCTACCTGAGTGTTTAGAATCTTTAAACAAAAGATTTCAACGAGTTGTTATAGTTGATAGTTTTAGCACAGATGGAACTAAAAATGTTGCAAAACATTATAATGCAGAATTTGTACAACATGAATTTGTTAACTATGGGAAACAGTTTCAATGGGCAATTACTCATCTAGATATTACTACACAATGGATTTTTAGGTTAGATGCAGATGAACGATTGACAAGTGAATCTCTGAATGAGATAGCTGTTTTAAGTGAGAAAAATAAAGATACTAATGTTAATGGTATAATCTTTCCTTTAGAAGTAAACTTTTTAGGTAAGAGATTAAGACACGGTGGTACCTTCCCATTTAAAAAATTATGTATATTCAAGCAGGGAAAAGCTTTTATGGAAGAACGAGAAATGGACGAACAAATAGTTCTTACAGAGGGTATCTCGGTTGAAATGAAACATATATCGAAACATGAAGATTTTAAAGACCTTACCTTTTGGATTGATAAACATAATTGGTATGCTAGTAGAGCTGCAAAGGATTATCTTCATAATTTACAAAACAATGGAAAAGACGATTATCAGTCATTAGACACACCTGCAAAGATTAGAAGGTTTTTAAAATACGGTTTATACTATCGATTACCGAGTATCATTAGAACAAACGCTTATTTCCTTTATAGATATATATTTAGACTAGGATTTTTAGATGGGTATGCAGGCTTTTTATACGCTTTTTTTCAGGCGTATTGGTATAGAGTACTAGTAGATGCTAAAATTTATGAGTATAAGAACAGTATTGGATAAAATAACTTCTAAATATGGAAGTGAGGATGTAAAAAAAATTGGCGAAGGTATTAATTCTTTCAACTGTGAATGTGAAACATATGACTGGAGCAGCTTTGTATTATAATTTGTTTGAATCACAAAATATCCCTTTTGATATAATATGTGTTGATAAGTATGGAAGTTTAGAAAAAAAGCCAACTGGTACGGAAAAGATTTATCAGTTTCCTTTGAATTTTAAGAAGAGTACTAACAAACTAGTAAAATTGATGAAATATATTTCTTTTAGAAGATATGCTTCAAAAATAATTAAGCGAAATCAATATTCTAGAATCATAGTATGGGGAACCGAGACAGCAATTTTATTTTCAACATTGCTCTCATCCAATAAATATGTGCTTAACATTAGAGATTATGCAAATTCTGATAGACCAGTGATAAAAAATGTACTAAAAAAAATTATTAATAATTCGTATTTCACGACTATTTCTTCAAGAGGATTTGAAAAATTTTTACCTAAACATGATTATTTCTTATTAAATAGCTTTGATAAAAATTTTTTGAGAGATGACTATTATAAGTTTATACCTAGAAATAAACCAATAAGAATTAGTTTTATTGGATCAGTAAGGTTTTTTGATATTGATAAGAAGGTACTAGATATATTTGCAAATGATGATAGATTTAGAATACAGTTTTTTGGTGTTGGATCAGAAAAATTAAAAATCTACGCGAAAGAAAATTCGATTCGAAATGTTAAGTTTCATGGTTCTTTTATTCCTGAAGATACACCATCGTTCATTCGAGATTCGGATATAATAAATAATCTATATGGGTTTGATAACATGGCATTAGATACAGCAACTTCCTTAAAATATTTTTTTTCTCTCTATTTTAAGAAGCCGATTCTGGTCTTTGAAGGTACTTACATGGAGACGTTAACGAAGGATATTGGTTATGTGGTTCCAAGAAAGTTGCCAGAGAGTTTACCTAGTGATATCTATGAATGGTATATTTCTTTAAATTCAAGTGAATTCGAATTTTTTATAGAAGAAAAGATAAATAATATAGAAGATGAAAATAAGAAATTGTTAAAAAAAACGTTGACTTTGGTTATGGAGGACTAGAATGAGAAAAATTCTTTTAATAGCACTACAGGGCATTTCCTTATTTGTGATGTTTTTTTTATTGATATTACAGGATAAATTACCTGATGGCTTTAAACTATACACATTGATGCCGCTTTCTTTTTTTGTCGGAACCTTTTTTTTGTATAAGAATTTCTTTTCTACGTCAATGCGGTTTTTACTAACTAATATTGGAATATTAATAATGTTTTTCTTAAGAATGGTTCTTTCTCCGTTATTTTCTGCACTTTCGGGATGGTATTTTGAGGCTGCATATGCGCCCATGATTGAGAATAATCTTTCTTTAGCTATACTGTTAATTAGTTATGAGTGTTTTATAAGTTTCTTATTTCTAGGTTTAATTTCAAAGCCAAAAGTTATTAATCAAACTGAAAAATATGATCTAAAGCTTATAGGGAATAACCTTTTTTATATTGTTTTTATTCTATTTGGAATTATTGTTTTCTTACTATGGGGAAGGAATGGATTGGTTTCCTTTGGGATATTAACTTCAGATATAGGTGAAAGAATTGGGGATAATACCAATCAGTTTTTAAATCTTGTAATTCAAATAATAAAAATTACATGCACATTATTGTTCCTATTATTGTTAAGTTTACTTCAAAAAAGCTATACGCAAAAAAAAAGTTTTAAATTAGTTCTTTTCGCAATTATCCTCGCTGTTTTGAATACATCCGTAATAGTAGGAGAGAGAAGAACAATTATGCTTTTTACAGCCATATCTTCTTTTTTACTTATCATTGTGGTATTTAAAAAATACAGAAATCAAATACTATTATGGGGGATTTTATCAACCCTTATATTATTGGGTTTAGCAAGTTTTTATAAATCCTATTTAGCTAATCAGTTTGGTTCATATTCTGATGCTATTTCTAATACTACTTTTACACTATCGGATATTAGTCAAGACTTACAGGCTTACTTCACGGGGCCTCAAAATGTTTCGATAGCAATTTTAACGAGACGCTCTCACAGTCCCAATTTTCTAAATTTATTGTATGATTTTGCACGATCATTCTTTGGTTTCAATTTTCTTGTTAAAGACAGAGACATGAGTCTAACAAGTGAATTATTTAATAATGTTTTTTATAGTAGTAATAATTATAAGTCTGGTCATATACTTTCATCAATTGGATTTGGATATTATTATTTTGGAGCAATTTTAGCTCCTATATTTACGATATTTCATATAAAACTATCTACAATAATTGAAAAAATACTCAATAAGTCCAGAAGTTATGAATCATTGTATTTTTGGTCGTATATCCTGTCCAGAGTAATTTTCAATATTTATTATTCAACGCCATCAATGATTATTTTTATAACTCAGAATATGTTTACCTTAGGTTTAGTATTTCTTATAGGTTCTCTCATATCTAGAAAGGGAAAGGCTAATATAAATACAGATGAAAACTATAATTTACTCTAAATTCGTTAGGAAATGCTTATATCTATTTTTTTCTTTGTTTTATGAAAAAAAATATTTAGATGGAAAATTTTTTAATGATAAAAGATTAGGATTTATATGGGCATTCAATGGACTTGGAAAACGTATTTTTAGAAGAAATAGCACTCCGCCATGGCCCATGGGGAAAAATACCCTAATTGGAACATTTAAAAATATTGAATTTGATGTGAGTAGCTTGAATGTCTTCCAAATGAGCGGTTGTTATTATCAAGCGCATAAAGCTAAAATAATCATTGGTAAAAATTGTGAAGTTGCACCAAATTGCGGAATTATTACTACGAATCATGATCCACATGATATTTCTAGCCATCTGGAAGGTAAATCTGTGATTATTGGGGATAACTGTTGGATTGGAATGAATTCGGTTATTTTACCGGGAGTGGTGCTTGGGAATAATACGATAGTAGGAGCAGGTTCAGTAGTAACTAAGAAATTTGAAGAAGGGAATATTATTTTGGCAGGAAATCCTGCAAAAATAATCAAAAAATTATGAGATTAGATAGCAAGTATCTTAAATCTTTAGTGGTTCTCTTCTCAGGATCGCTTATTGCTCAAGGAATATCTATAATATTTGCCCCAGTTATGACAAGAGCATTTTCAGCAGAAAATATAGGAATATATACATATTTATTATCAGCAGCAACTATTTTTATGCCAGTAATAAACTTAAGATATGATATGAGTGTGATTTCTGTAGAAGATAGGGAAGTTTTTCCACTGATTAAAGGAAGCCTAATTATAGGAACAGTTTTATCAAGCGTTATTTCAATAGGTTATGGGTGTTATATCGTTGGTACAAATAACACAAAATTATTTTCCACTATTCCCTTCTTCTTTCTATTACTTGTATCCTATTCATTAATTAATGTGTTTACCGCCTATAATAATAAAGAAAGAAATTATAAATTAATTTCTAAAGTAGCGATAATACGAAGTATATTTCAAAATGGTATAGTATCTATGATAGGTCTATTCTACAACGGTATAATTACTTTGCTTTTATTTTATTCAATTGGTCAATTTGCCGGAGTTAGTGAACAAGCTAAATCGTTAAGATCCAGATTTAAAGAAATAAGGACTATACCATTTAGCAAAGTACAAGAAATATTAAAGAAAGAATATAAACAACCTGTCTATTCGACTCCAGCTATCTTTTTTAATGGGTTATCTTATTCATTAATTACTATTTTTATTGAACAATTATTTGATTTTTCAGCTGTTGGATTCTATTCTATTTCAGTTAGGATGTTGGGAATACCACTAGCTTTGATATCTGGAAATGTTTCGAGAATTTTTTTTGAGAGAGCAACTGCAACGTATCACAGCAAATCGAATTTTAAAAAAGAATTTAAGCAAACTTTTCTGTTACAATTAGCAATCTCAATTCCAATGACTATCTTCTTAATGTTATTTTCACCAACTCTGTTCTCGTTTTTCTTTGGAAATAGTTGGAGAGTTGCAGGCGAATATGTTGTCATACTTGCTCCTATGTTTGGAATTAGATTTATCGTAACTACGGTCTCTCCTGCATTAATAATTGTCGGTAAACAGAAATTAGATCTATTATTACAATTAATGTTCATGATTGTAATAATAAGTATTTATTTTATTATAAAAATAAGTAACTTAGATATTCTGGTATTTTTGAAATTAATTTCATTTTTCTTTTCAATTGTATATCTCGGTTATTTGTGGTTTATATATCAATTTTCAAAAGGAGATAAGATAAATGATTAACGTAATTGGTTTGGGTTATATCGGTTTACCAACAGCACTAATGTTGGCGGCAAATGGAAATGAGGTTGTAGGAACAGATTACAATAAAAAACTGTTACACAAACTTCAAGAAGGCGAGTTAACTTTTGAAGAAACAGGACTACAAGAGTTATTTGATAACGCCTTGAATAAAGGTATCAAGTTTGAAAATGATTATTCCTCAACGGACTTTTATATCATAACCGTTCCAACACCTTATGATAAAGTGGATAAGAAAATTGATCCATCTTATGTCATTGCCGCAACAAAACAGGTATTGGAAGTTTGTAAAAAAGGAACAATCTTAGTTATTGAATCAACTATTTCTCCAGGAACGATTGATCGCTTTGTTCGCCCACTGGTAGAAGAAGCGGGCTTGGTTTTGGGAGAGGACGTACATTTAGTTCATGCTCCAGAACGTATTTTACCCGGTCAAATGATTAAGGAACTTCAATTTAATTCCCGTACCATTGGTGCAGATGAACCAGAAGTTGCGGAAAAGGTAAAAGAGATTTATTCATCTTTCTGCGAAGGTGAAATTGTTTGTACGGATATCCGCACTGCGGAGATGACAAAAGTTGTAGAAAATACTTTTCGTGCGATTAACATTGCCTATGCAAATGAGCTAACTAAAATTGCTAGACATGATGACTTAGACGTGCATGAAATCATTCGAATTGCAAATATGCATCCACGGGTTAATATTCTAAGTCCTGGACCTGGTGTAGGGGGGCATTGTATCCCAGTAGATCCATGGTTTTTGGTGGGAGATTATCCCCGATTAACAAATTTGATTTCAACAGCGTTAGAGATCAATGAATCTATGCCTGAATTGGTCTTGGATCGTCTAACTACGATCATGAAAGAAAATAATATCACGGATAGAAATAAAATTGGTATCTATGGTATGACATACAAACAAGATGTAGATGATATCCGTGAAAGTCCAACGTTGCAACTATTTGAAAAAATGGAAAGTAATTTTGCTGAACCATTTCGAGTATTTGATCCAATGTTAAAAGAGCAAATTATGAATAATCAAGTGACGGACTTTGATTCGTTCTTAGAGAATTCTCAAATTATTGTTCTAATGGTAGAACATACCCATCTAAAAGAAAACTTGGATAAGCTAAAAGGAAAATTAATTTTAGATACACACAATCTCCTTGATGATGCTTACAAATTATAGGAGTATAAAAATGACTAAAATAAAAATAATGACCGTATTTGGCACTCGACCTGAAGCAATCAAAATGGCTCCATTAGTGAAAGCTATTGAAGCAGATGAACGTTTTGAGTCAATCGTGACTGTTACAGCACAACACAGACAAATGTTAGATCAAGTTCTGGAAGTATTTCAAGTTACTCCAGATTATGATTTAAACATTATGAAGGATGGACAAACGTTAACGGATATCACTAGTCGTGTAATCAAAGAGCTGGATAGTGTACTTGTAGAAGCAAAACCGGATATTATTTTAGTCCATGGTGATACAACAACAACTTTTGCAGCATCTATCGCAGGCTTCTATCGTCAAATTAAGATTGGTCACGTTGAAGCAGGATTACGTACCTGGAACAAATATTCGCCTTTTCCTGAAGAGATGAATCGGCAAGTGACAGATGTATTAGCGGATATTTACTTTGCGCCAACTACACAAAGTAAACAAAATCTGTTGGTAGAAAATCATGAGGAAAGCAGGATTTTTATCACTGGGAACACAGCTATTGATGCTATGAAGTATACAGTACGAGAAGATTATAAAAATGAACTTCTTGATGAACTTAGTGATAAAAAAATTATTCTAGTGACAATGCACCGACGGGAAAATCTTGGTAAACCTATGGAAAACGTATTTCATGCAATCAATCGATTAATTGAAAAGTATGAAGATATTGCGGTTGTTTTTCCAATCCATAAAAATCCTAAAGTTCGTGAGCTGGCAAGAAATACACTGATTAAATCTGATCGAATCAAATTGATTGAACCATTAGATGTAGTTGATTTTCAAAATATTGCCAATAAAAGTCATTTGATTATGTCTGATTCTGGTGGAGTTCAAGAAGAAGCACCGTCTCTTGGTGTACCTGTACTAGTTCTTCGTGATACAACTGAAAGACCAGAAGGTATTGAAGCTGGAACGTTGAAACTAGTTGGTACGGATGAAGCAACTGTTTTTGAAGAAACTTCATTACTTCTCGATAACGAGGAACACTATCATGCAATGGCAAAAGCTTCAAATCCGTACGGGGATGGAGAATCAAGTCAACGTATTTTGGATGCTATTGCATTTGAATTTGATGAAAGCAATGAAGTTGCAAGACCTGTAGATTTTGAATAAAAAAATGCTCTACTACATGAGTTGGCTTACTCTTATCGGAAAATTCTATCTTTTTTAACTTTTTACCCTTGTTCGCTTGACAGATAGGAATCGTTTTCATTAGAATAGACTCAGATAGTTTAAATCGAATAAAAAAAGGCACCTTGCAGTTTAGTTGGCGCTAAACCACAAGGCCTTGAAAAATCAGTTGGACCTGATCAATCAAGTTGCCATAGTTAGTGCAAGCACTAACCTTGTTAATTGTACCTAATTTTTTGCTGGATTTCTACCGGTTTATCGCACTTTTTTGATAAAATTAGGAGAATTTTAAGGGAAGTTATTGCTCGTTTATTTGCTATGTCAGAGGTATTGGACAGTCGTCTAGTACCTCTTTTTTTATGTCGATTTTTACTATCAGAAAGGGTGGGAATATGGTGGTAGTTCAAGTGTTGTCGCATAACGCAGTAATCGCAAAAGAAATTGAATGGAAAGGAGAGTGGGTGCTAGTGCAACGAGGCATCGGTTTTGGGAAGAAACGTGGGGACGTTATTAATGCAACGCAAGCACAACAATATCGAAAAATTGAATAAAAATTGTTGGAGAGTAACTGGTATGCAGGCTTGATCCATTTCACGAGCGGTGGGATGTATCGAGTCTGTTTTTTGTTTGAAGAGGTAAAAATCGTTTGGATTTACGTAGCAATCAATGTCAATATTTTTATAAAGGAGCAGATTATGGAGAAGAATTTAGAACGTGACTATCAGAAAAAGCTAATGAGTCGGCCAGAAAAAAGTATTTTAGCGATGTCTATGAGTGGATTGGGATTACAGAGCATGAGCACGATGTTGCTTTCTTATGTACTGGCAACTATGATTACAGACTTTGGTATAAGTGGAACAGCGGGGGGATTCATTTCAACTATTACGAATATCGGCATGCTTGCTGGTGGACTGATTTTTGGGACTTTAGCTGATAGAAAAGGCCGAGCAAAAGTGTTTGTACTTACAGTAGCAATTTTCGCTATTGCGACCGGCGGGATGGCCTTTGCTAATAATATTGTAATTGTGTATGTTTTGCGTTTCTTTGTCGGTGTTGGTGGGGGTGGAGAATACGGAGTTATTATGTCGATGATGGCCGATACCTTTTCTTCTGAAAGAAGAGGACGAGTAAATTCTTTTGTCACAATTGCGGGACAAGTTGGAAGTATTATTGCAGCAATCGCAGCAGCATTGATTATTCCAGTATTTGGTTGGAGAGCATTATTTATATTTGGTGCATTGCCAATTTTCTTAGCAATTTTTGCTTACTTCAAACTAGATGATCCTGAAGAATGGAAAGCGACTAATGTGAATGATTCAAGACCATCGATTATTGAGTTGTTTCAAAAAGGTCGCGCGATGACGACGATTCGTTTATCAATAATGGCTATTGCACAAGTTGCAGGCTATTTCGGATTAATGAATTGGTTGCCGTCTATCTTGCAAAAAAAATTAGGATTGACTGTATCTGGTTCGTCTTATTGGATGATTGCTACAATTATTGGAATGTCGATTGGGATGCTTTTTTTCGGGCAGATTATGGATAAAATTGGAGCTAAGACTGCATATTCTCTATTCCTTATATCTTCTGCACTTGCTGTTTTTATCTATTCGTATGCGAATAGTCCATTGCTTATCTTGGTTGGTGGAGCGATTGTTGGTTTTTTTGCCAATGGAATGAATGCTGGGTATGGAGCAATTGTTGGAAATCTCTATCCTTCAAGAATTAGAGCAACAGCAAATAATGTTATTTTCAATTTTGGTCGAGCAGTAGGTGGTTTTTCTTCTGTGTTTATTGGATTCTTTTTGGATAACTATTCTTTAACAGTAGCAATGGCTTTTCTGTCAGTTCTTTATTTAATTTCATTAAGTTGCGTACTAATGCTTAAGACAAAATAAAAAGGGGAATTCATATGAGTATACACTTAAAAGGATTAAAAAAAGGAATGCTGGGAGAAGTTACCCTTATCGTAGGTGATCCAAATAGAGTTAAACTGATTTCTGAAAGTTGGGTGAAATGTGAAAAAGTGGTGGATACAAGGGAATTCATTGTTGTTATCGGGGAGTGGCATAATCATAAAGTCTCAATTTGCTCAACAGGTATTGGTATTGGTTCGACCGAAATTGCGGTCACAGAATTGATTGAAAATGGTTCGAAAATGATTATTAGATGTGGCGGGTGTGGTGCATGGGCCGAGGGAATTGAGCCAGGGGATATTATACTAAATACGAGTATGGCAAGAAGCACTGGGATAATGAGTGCATATGTTTCAGAGAATTATCCAGCTAGTGCTGATCCGTTACTACTTACGAAAATATATCAGAAAATGAAAAATGAAAATATGAATGTCCATGTGGGTATAGGACTAACATCGGAAACATACTACAACGGTCAAGGAAGAGTGCCTGCGATAACTGATTCGCTTCCGATTAATCAAGGATATATGGATTATTGGGTTAATCGAGGAATTAAGAATTGTGAGATGGAAACTGCAGCCCTATACATTTTGGGTAATATTTACAATGTTCCCGTAGCAAATAGTCTAGTTGTTCATATAAGTAGAAAAAAAGATAAATGGACAGATGAAGAAAAGTATAAAAAGCTTCATAGAAAAGCTGCAGAAATTGTACTATCAGGAGCATTAAATTTGAAAGGATAAGATGAATGAGAGAAGCGATGATTACTATCTCTGACTTAAAAAAAAGCTATTTTACTAGTTCTGCTCAAAAGGTGATTGCTTTAGATAATATCAATTTGATGATAGAGAAGGGAGAGTTTGTTTCGTTTATTGGACCAAGTGGCTGTGGGAAATCTACGCTCTTACGAATCATCTCTGGATTGGAAAACTTTCAAGAAGGTAAGATGAACTTTGCAGGGAATAATAAAGGATTTGTATTTCAGGACTCTGCTTTGCTTCCTTGGAAAACTGTCTATCAAAATATTATTTTTCCTCTCGAAATAAAACAGCAAATGACCGAGATATACCTTGATAATGTAAAGGGGTTGATTGAGTTAGTTGGTCTAGATGCGTTTAGAAATGCTCTCCCAAAAGAATTATCTGGTGGTATGAAGCAACGTGTCTCCATAGCGAGATCACTCTCATATAATCCAGATGTATTGATGATGGATGAGCCTTTTGGAGCATTAGATGCGATGACAAGGGATAGTTTAAATATTGAGTTGCGAAAAATATGGCATCAATCAAATAAAACGATTTTATTCGTTACACATGATATTGAGGAAGCTGTTTTCCTGTCTACGAAAGTTGTTGTATTGAGTTCTCGTCCGGGAACAATAAAAGAGATTGTTTCGATTGATTTAGATACCAATCGAGATTTGAGTATACGATCTTCAGAGAAGTTTAATAGATTCATTAGCTATTTGAGAGAGGTGTTAGAACAATGAATAAGCGCAATCGTACTTTGGATTTCGTCGTATCTATTTTTTTCTTTTGCGCAATTTGGCATTTGTACATTGTGAAAGCAGAAATTCCTCGTTTCTTGCTACCGACACCTTTCGTGGTTTTTGAAGAATTTTTTAACCAAATACTATCAAAAGAGGTTTGGTATCATCTTGCAATTACCAGTATTGAGACATTGCTGGGATTTTTGATTGCAATAGTCATAGGAATGCTGGCTGGGTATTTTATTCATAAAAATGAAACAATGAGAATTAGTGTATTGCCTTTTCTAATTTTCTTCCAAGCAGCACCCAAAATTGCGCTTGTTCCGCTTTTCATCATTTGGTTTGGTCTAGGTTATCTCTCCAAAATCATCCTCGTCTTCTCCATGGCTTTCTTTCCAATAGTTGCTGGAATGATGGATGGATTGAATGCTGTACCAAGAGATATTTCTGATTATTTATCATTGTTGGATGCAACAAGAAAACAGAGATTGTTCAAAATAGAGCTGATTTATGCCTTACCTACTCTTTTTGCCTCTGCTAAAGTTGGTATTGTACAGGCATTAATCGGAGCCATCGTTGCAGAGTGGATGTCGGGTCAAAGTGGTTTAGGATATTTACAAACTTTTGCAACGGCAACATTTAATACACCACTACTAATGACCACAATTATTCTCACAGTCATTGTGGGACTACTCTTTTATGGAGCCATAGATTGGATACAAAATAGATTGTTGTCTTGGAAGGAGCCGGCTTAAATATGAGAAAATCAGTCCTTTTAATCATGATTATAATAGTTGCCTTATCTTCTTCATGTGCATTGCAAAACAAAACGGTAGATAGTGATTCTGGAAAACTGACAAAAATATCTATTCAACTGGATGGTTCCGCTACACCATATTATGTTCCACTTTATATAGCTAAATCAAAGGGCTGGTTTGCTGAAGAAGGATTGGATGTAGAATTCTATTATTCATCAGCTGTTGAGATCATAAAAAATGTTGCAATGAATAATGTGCAATTTGGATTTCCCAATTCTGACCCAGTAATTATTGGGAGAGGAAATGAAGTGCCTGTAAAGATAATTCACTCCACTTATCAACAAGGTCTAGGAGCCGTTATGTTTAAAAAACGTGCAGAAATTAGATCACCAAAAGATTTAAAAGGAAAAACTATCGCAATTACTAGTTTTGGCAGTCCTAACTTTATTCAACTTCAAATGATTTTGAAACAATATGGAATGACGGTTGACGATGTACACATTAAAATTATTGGAACGGGGGCAATAGTAAATGCTCTTGTCACTAATCAGGTAGATGGCATCTGTTTTTCGATGCTTCGAAAATATGATTTGAAAGAACAGGGTATAGATGTTTTAGAATTTCGATTAAATGATTATATACCTATATCTGGCAATGTTCTGATTACTTCTGAGAAATTTCTTAAAGAAAATAGAGCTATTTGTCAGTCAATGAACCGGGTAATAGATAGGTCACTGAACTTTCTGATTTATCAGGATGGATTATTAGAGAGCGTTAATACTGCAATCAATGATTTTACTCCAGCTGCTAAACAAAGCGAAGACCTAGTTATGAAGGTCATAAAAAACGAATTTATTTCCCATTTATGGCAGAGCGATAATACTGCTAAATATGGATTTGGTTATTCAGATTTAGAAAAATATAATAGCTACATTCGAATCTTAGACGAATACGGATTGATTGAAGAATCGTATTCTGCAGAGAAACTGATTGTTAATTTCTGTGAGGAGAAGAAATAATTATGAAAAAGATACTTTATCCTACTTTCTTGGGAATAGTTATCCTATTAATTTGGCAATTAGCAGTCATAGTATTGAAGATATCTGAAGCGATTCTTCCTATGCCGATAAATTTAGCAAAATACTTCTGTGAATATCTAATTACTGGTGATTTATTGGCCAATGTGGGAACAACTGTATTGGAAATAATTGTGGGAACCATTCTTGGCATTTTGGTTGGTGGAATTCTTGGATATCTTTTAGGAAAACTGAAAATCATCAATCGATTGTTTATGCCTATATTAGTAATAGCACAGGTAGCACCTAAAATCTCTTTGGCTCCTCTATTTATCTTGTGGTTCGGATTGGGAATCAGTTCTAAAGTAGCATTGGTTATACTAGTGGTATCATTTCCTATACTTGTGAACGTTCAAATGATGCTAGAGGAGATGAATAGTGCTTATCTTGATCTTTTGAAAGTATTCGGTGCTACAAAAGGGCAACAGTTTAAGACATTGGAATTTCCATTTATATTAACTTCGATAATGTCTGGAGTAAAAATCGCAGTGACACAAGCCATGACTGGTGCTGTAATTGGCGAGATGATGGGAGCTAAATCTGGACTTGGGTATTTACTAGTTTATGGAAATGAAATGTATGATATAAATATTATTTTGAGTTCTGTTATTTTACTTTCTATAATCGGGCTGATTTTATTTTCACTCGCTCAACAAGTCGAAAAAAGGATTTTATTCTGGAAGTGACAATAATTAAGAAAATTGATTAAAAAGATAGAAAAAGATTATGAAATCAGATAAGCACAGCAATACAAAAAAATCGAATCATTGATGGAGAGTAACTGGTGGACAGGTTTGATTAACTTTACAAGTATAGAGTGGATCAGGTCTGTTTTTTTTTTGCGAGTACGGATGATATGAAAATATTTTGATATTTTTTTAGACTATTTCATTTTTTTTGAAAATTTCCAAGTTTTTTGCGTATTTAATTTCAGGAAGAAAAAAATAGAGAGAATAACTTAAGAAAGAAGCTGAAAAAAGAGAATGAAAGAAACAGTAGAAGATCAACTTGAGAAGATTGCACATGAAATAAGCTATACTGCTGAGAATGCGCGCAGACAGTTTTTTACAGGAGCAAGGCAATTTTCACAGCGGAAATTTGAGGTGGCAATTGAATTCATCGAAAGTGGACAAAGGTATCTAGATCAAGCATGTTTTTTGCGAAAGAAACTGGGTTTGATTGAGGGGAGGAAGGGAGATGAGCTGAGGACCCTACTCGAAATTTCTGCGATGTGGGATTTAGACTCTGCATTGGCCTGTAGTGTGATGAGTCAATATATGATTGCGACGATACAACGAAGAGATACAGTTGACCAGTTGTTAGATGAGAGACAAAAATTTTCACAAGTCGTCCAGTGAGAAACTTCACCATTATGGAATGTTGTTGTGTTCCCTATCACTCAGGAGCGTAAGAAAAGTAAAGATGGCACGCTATGGTATATACAATCGAAAGGAGTCTTTAACATGGAAACGTTATCGGTAAAAAAATGGGGAAACAGCAATGGAATCCGCCTATCCAAACACATTATGAATTTCTTAGGCATAGAAACGGATGATGAGATTATAATTGAAACAGAAGTAATCAATGGAAGAAAAAGAGTTATTTTAGAACAAGTGATCCCTTCAGAATTCACAATTGAAGAATTGTTTAAAGATTTTCACAGCGAACCGTTCCATACAGAGCTGCAAGATTTAGGGGAAGCTGTAGGAAATGAGAAATGGTAAAAAGACCCCGACAAGGAGACATTCTGTTGTTAAATGCGGCTCCGAGAGCTGGTCATGAACAAACAGGAAAAAGACCATATATTGTTTTAAGTAATGATGTGATTGCGAATAATTCTAATGTAGTCATTGTAGCACCTATTCGTACAACTAATAGAAATTATCCACTATATATTAAAATAAATGAAGCGAACAACATGAAAACGAAAGGTAAAGTAATGCTGGATCAACTAACAACGATTGATTACGAAGCCAGAAATTGCCAATTTTTGGAAGCAGCAGACGAACTGCTTCTAGATGAATTATTGCTTAAGGTTAAGGCTGTTTTTCAGAAGAATATAAAAAATAGATGAAGGAAAGTCTCAACGAAGCTCGAATTTGAGTTTTGTCGGGATTTTTTTATTTTCTCAAATAAAAAAAGTAAACTATAGATATTCTGCGTATTTCTTATTAGAAAGGGGACATGAGGAAAGTAAAGCAGAAGAAGTGGTTAGAATTACGATTTAAAAAGAAAATAGTTTTCTATGATTTTCCAAAATAGTGCGTACTTACTCTTGGATTAGTGAAAATAGAAAATCTGGAGGAAGAAAATGCCGTTACAAGAAGAAAAAATGTACGCAACTTTAATTATCAGCCATGCAGAAATGGCAATGGATTATTTTTCGCAAGGCTCAGATAAATTTAAACGAGCAGAGTTCGGTAATGCGTTGCGCTTACTTAAAAAAGGGCAAGTCTGCTTGAATGTCGCTTGCAACTTAGAAATGAGCTTATTCTATCTAGAAAAAGAAAAGGTAACTCATATTGCTATGGTCATAGAGGCAAAGGAGTATCTCACCACGGTCATTCACTGGGGGAAATTTTTTGCGGCTATGCAAAAAACATTGGAAAGAGAAATTTAACAGAGAATGCTCTATTTTACATATCTCTTTTGCACCACAAAAAAGGATGAATTGAGGAAAAGGATGTCGACAGAAAAAATCAAAGCATTAGCATTTCAAATTAGTTATGTTTCCGATGATGCCAGTGAGGAATTTCGCAAAGGAATCGAAAGCTTACGGCAAAAGAATTTGGAGAAAATGATTCAGCACATTAAACAAGGACAGGAACACTTGGCTCTGGCGCGAACTTTACAGACAAAGCTCCTGCAAGAAGATATCGATCGTTTGCCGTATGCTATCAATGGACTTCATGTTGTGGATAATTTTTGTGAAGCAAGTGTACTGGGGCGATGCGGACAGTACTTGCTGGAAGTGATGGAAAAACAGCGAATGAGAGAGGTTCGGAGGATGAAACGAAGACAACGATTAAAATAAAGAGTATGTTTTTATTTAAATCAAATGGCAATGGGATGAAAAAACTATCAGTGAAGGTCATTTTTTCAATTAAATTCATTTACTTTTGCCGATTTTACTGATTAACTTGAAAAAAATTTCTATCCTATTGAAAAAAACTATCATTTATTTTGAGCTATTAATCAAAATAAGCGATAGTTTTTTTGTTTAGTGACGAAAAATAACAGGAAATAGGAGAAAGTCAAAAATTATCCTTAACACGTCAAAAGTTGACGTTTTACTTACAGAAAAAGAAGGTATAATTCAATTATAGAAGGAAACAATGTAAATAGGTCTAGTTTTGCTACCTAATTAATTGAATTAGTGAGTTATTGAACAATCGAAATGCACCAGAGAAAAAAGAGGTGATCAGCTTTTGTGGTAAGAAAAAAGATAGAAAAAACGCAGAAGGGACGACGAAAGGTCTATACGATCTTTGGGAGTGTCATCTTTCTTGGCGTTCTTTTACTTATAGTACCGATTTTTTATGATCTGGTCACTCAGAATCACCGTAAAAGCGTAGTTACGACTTATGAAGAGAAAATACCTGAAGAAAAGAATACTACACTCGAGTTGATCAAAAAATACAACGAGATGATCTATCATCAGCAAAAAGGAAAAGCCTCGGAAGAAGTCAACATTACTGACATTCAAAAAGATTTAAAAAAGCCCATCGGTTATATCAATATTCCCAGTATCAACCTAACCAACATGCTGATTTATTTTGGTGATTCTGAATGGACGTTAAACCAAGGGATTGGAACCTTGCCTTGGACGACATTGCCCATTGGAGGAAAAAATACACTTAGCGGCATTACCGGACACTCGGGATTAGCCAATCAGATTTTATTTGATAATATTCGCTACTTGAAAAAAGGTGATGTCTTTTATTTGAATATGTTTGGTCAAAATTTAGCGTATGAAGTGTACGATCAAAAAACTGTGGATCCTAATGATAAAGCCGCGATAGAAGCCTTTTACATTCAGGAGAATAAAGATATCGTAGCGCTGATGACTTGTACACCATTATTTATCAATAGTCATCGTTTGATTGTTTATGGCAAACGCGTTCCTATAAAAGCTGCAAAAGAGGTCCAAACCGCTCATCGAACCGTTTGGACGCCAGACACGATTCGAATCGCAGTATTGCTGCTATTCCTAGTACTCCTTCTTTTCTGGCTAATTTATCGTCACTTTAGGAATAAGCAGGAACGCAAATAAAAAAATTAGAACATGGAAACGAGGAAGAGGATGAATAAACGAATCATCTGACAAGGCTATTTCACAACATCTGATTGAAAACGTAATCACTGAGAAAAAATAAATTACTAAATGCTGTGACAAGAAAGGAAGGATTTTGCATGAAGTACATACGATTGTTTAGTATGCTGATTATCAGCATTGTTGGGCTTATGCTAGGACAAATGGCCTATGCTGCGAATGGGATGAACAGTCCGTCAGTTACCATAGTGAAGCGTGAGACTGCAAGTTCTTCCACCGTGTCGCAAGCAACAAAACCTGTAGCAAATGTACATTATCGACTGACCCGTATTTTACCTATCAACGGTGAAAAAATTGTGCCGACCGACTCTGCGACTTATACAATTGCTTCTAAGGAACAAGCTTTTTCCATCGAATTGATTACTGATACGAATGGACAAACGATGTATGCTGATACAGCAACCTTGGTGGAAGGTTATTACCTACTGGAGGAATTAGCCGGCAGTGGTAACAACAAACCTGCTACTCCGATTGTTTTTCAGTTGCCTTATACCGATGCAACAGGAAAGGTCACCGATGATTTTACTTATGAACCTAAGTCTGGACTGATAGACAATAATGTTTCAGGATCAAATCACGAAACTATTGGTCAAAAGAATACCACAACAATTATGCAAACAAGTGGTGATGTTTGGAAGATTTCTTTAACAAAGGCGTTACTTGGCACAAGTATTTTTCTAAGCACGGTTATCGGCGGAACTGTTTTAATTCGTAAACGTTGGGAGGAGAAAATATGAATAAATCATTTTTGACTCATTGCTTCTCCAAGATTTTATTGCAAACAAAGAAGGGTCTTTCTAAAAATGGAAGTCAGCGCTTGCTGAAATTGGTTGTCATCGGTGTGCTAAGTATCCAATTGTTTGTTCCAATTTACCCCGTTATTGCTGAAACGACGCAGTCCACTATGGCGACGACAGAGAAGACCCAAGCAGAGTCATCCACTGAAACCTCACAGACAACAGCAAGCAGTGAACCAGAAGAAACTTCAGAATCTGCAACTGACAGTAGTATAGTGACCAGCACCACGGATTCGATTCAAGAAACAACTGCTAGTGAAGTTGAGTCTTCAGAAACCACAGAATCTAACGAAGACACGATTAATCTTGCGCAACTTCAAACAGATTTGCTTAATCGTATTGCGGCATTTGGTGATGTTACAGGAACCACAGTAACGGTAGATAACCAAACAATTACGATTGATTTATCGACCACACTAAGTGAACAGGCTGCTGAAATTAAAAAGGCGATTACGCCGCTGATTCCTGAAGGGTATTCAGCAAAAATTATGGCGAAATCTGCGGAGGAAGTAGGATTCTGGACTCCGGGATCTAATGTGGATATTGCAGCTAATAAAGGAACCTATGGTAGTACAGGATTGACTGACTATATTGATAAGGATGACCCTTGGGTTGGAAACCCGGATACTGCTAATAAGCTTCAAGTCCAGGCTAAGGGGATTTTTGGTGTCGATGCACTAACCGGTGTTAAATGGTACATTAGTGATAATGTATTGCATCTTGGTCCAGGAACAACAGGTAAAGCTGGAAAAACTCCTTTTCCCAATACAACTAACGTTAAAGTTGGCGTTTCTCCATGGTATCAATATAAAGATAAATTTACTTCAATTAGTATTGATGGTGCAATTACATTAAATGCTGCTTCAACATACTTATTTTCCCAACTAGACAATATCACACAAATTTCTGGTGCTGAAAATTTGAACTTTTCTGTTGTGTCTGATGCTACCGGTATGTTCCAAAATACTTCTAGTTTAACAAAAATGCCGAATACCGGTAAATGGAATCTGTCGGCAGCGGGGTCCGCATCGTCTATGTTTGCGAATTCTGCAATTCAGTCATTGGATGTAGAGAAATGGGGCATGGAGAAAGCGACATCATTTGCCTCTATGTTTAATTCTGCAAAGTACTTGACAGAAATTAAAAATATTACCAGTTGGACTCCAGGAGTATTAACCAATACGTATGCGATGTTTAATAATGCAGAAAAATTGAACGATTTAGATTTATCAAATTTTATTACTACCAATGTTAACAGTATGAGCTATATGTTTGGCGGAACTAAAGCATTAACGAACTTAAACCTCGGAACTTGGGAAACGGATAGTGTTAACGATATGAGTTATATGTTTAGTGGAGCAACAGGTCTTACAACACTTGATGTTTCAAACTGGAAAACTGGAAATGTAACGAATATGAGTTATATGTTTAATGGAGCAATAGGTCTTAGAGCACTTGATGTTTCAAATTTTGAAACTGGAAATGTAACGAATATGGCAGGAATGTTTAAAGATACTTCTAACGTGCAAAGCCTCACGCTTGGCAACGCCCTAAATAATAGCGCAACAAGTTGGAACACTACAAATGTTGCTAATATGACCAATATGCTTTCGGGAATGACCGGGTTAAAAGTGATTACTTTTGGTAAAAATTTTAGTACCGCAAATGTCACGAATAAGTCAGTCGCTTTACCTAATACAACTAGCACGATTAAATGGAAAAATGTTGATGCATTGAACGGAGGCACACTTGCGGTACCAAAAGGGAATCAATCATTAACCGCATACGCTAGTGTAGTGGCAGATACCTATGTTTTGACTCCAGATAAGAGTATCGGTATCGATGTACTCGTACAAGATAGTTTAGGTAACTCGCTATCGAATGTTGAAATCACATTATATAAAGAGGATGGTAGCGCGGTAGCTACTGTCAAAACAAATATAGATGGTAAAGCTTCCTTTGCTCCACAACCATACGGTAAATATAGTGTTAAACAGGTGACAGACCTAGCTAATTATAGCGAACCGGCTGCGGAACAAATCGAGTTATCAAGTACGACCACCGATGGTACAAATAATGTTACTTTGATTAATATTTTCAAACCAACCTTACCTCTAACCGGTTCGACAGATCGTTTATGGCTAGGGACGCTCGCTGGTTTAATGATTATTATTGGCGGAAGTGCCATAGTTATTTATGAGAAATGGTAAGTATCCCTCTATTCTATCAACCGAAAAAATAAGATTTAGCGAATACAAACGGCAAAATTTTAAGCGAGGCAAAACAAAAAGCACAGTGTAAGAGATGGAGGTAAAATTCCCCTTCTCACAGACATTGTGCTTTTTTGACTAGACATGGAAATTAAGAACTCGTAAGTAATAAAACAAGTAAAAATTACTTTCTCCTCGGTAGCATAAATTGCATCATCTCGATTTGATCATCGATGCGTTTTTCAGTAATCGTTCCGGTAATTGCTAGGACACCCAATCCTTCGATAAGAAGCATGAAGGTTTCAGCCAATTCCTCTAATTTTTGATTTTCCAGAATTCCTTGCTCAACACCCAGTTTTAGAATTTCATAGATTGTTTGTTGGCTGGAGTTGATTTGTGCTTGTTGGAAAGCATGATCTTTTTCAGAGCTGTGGGTATAATAATATTCATAGGTTGCCCGCAGCAAACTGTTTCCGACATGATTTAACAAGCGATCCTTGTGTTCGGCAAAATAATCATCCAGCAATTTTTCAAAAGGTTGATTTTCTTTGATTGCTGATCGGATGCCGTCAAATTTTCGAGTGTTACGTTCCTTGAGCACCGAGGTGAAAATCGTATCGACCGAATCAAAGTACAGATAAATGCCGCCGCGACTGATTCCACATTCGTCAATGATGTCCTTCATGGTCACATCAATCAGCCCTTTTCTACTGAAAACGGCACGAGCACCTTCTAAAATTGCTTCGCGCTTCATTTTTTTCCGCGTTTCATTGGAAATGCTAGCCAAATTGCTCACCTCTTTCAAAAAAATAATGACACCCGTGTCACTTTAGTATATAATCACTTTAATGACGTTGGTGTCATTAATAGTGAAAGAAGGATAACTGCCATTATCGAGTCCGATTTTTTAAGCAATTATAATGAATCATCTATTCTATTATACATGAATCGGAGAATTTAGCTAAGCGCAGATAATTTGTTGCTCGACTAGCGACTTGGGAAGATGAATAAGCAGGCAGTTGTCAAAATGGGAGAGAAAAATCGTGAAAAATAATCTTCGAACGAAAAAATTAGTGTATACCTCAATTCTACTTGCTATTCAGTTTTTATTGTATGCCACACCATTAGGCTTTTTGCAGATCGGTCCGTTTGCGATTACTACCATGCATATTCCGGTCATTGTTGGTTCCATTCTTTTAGGATACAAAAGAGGGGCTTTTCTTGGATTGGTTTTCGGCTTACTAAGCCTTTATCGGGCAACGATTGTTATTAGTCCGACAAGTTTTGTTTTCTCGCCTTTTGTGCCGGCTCCGGGAAGTGAGCAGGGAAATTTATTAGCGATCGTTGTGGCGATCTTGCCACGTATTTTGGTAGGTGTCACACCCGCTTTGGTCCTTGCACTATTTAGCAGGAAAAATATCTCCCATAACATCAGCTATGGGATCGCTGGCTTGATTGGTTCATTGACCAACACAGTTCTGGTTCTTGGACTCATGGGCTTGATTTTTGGTCACGACTTAGGCTATCAATCACTAACCGCTGTTTTAGCCATGATTGGTGCGGTTATTACGTCAAATGGATTAGTTGAAATGATTGTTGCAGCCTTAGTGACAGTTTCCTTGGCAAATGTATTTGATATAGTTGGAAAGCGCCTGTTTCATTCGACAAGATAAAAACAATCAGCCACGTCGCATCGTTGCAGCGTGGCTGATTATTTTTCTTGTGTGCGTACGACGTAGAATCCGATACCGAGGTGAAGAAGACAGGCAATGAAAAAGAGAACACCAAACCAACGGGACAAACCGTCTGAGATCAATTCTAAGTAGGAAAGAGGCAAAAGGCCGATGCCAAGAAGAAAGTTATAGTTTTTCAGCAGATTTTTGATCATTGTCTTTTTCTCCTTTTAAAAAAAGTGCAAGGTTATTCGCTCGCAGCGAATAAAAACCTTACACTTAGTATACTGGAAGTGCCATTGAAAAAGGAAACCATTTTTAGGAGAGTAAATTATTCTTTTTCCCAGAAATCAGTGATGGCACCTTTAGATGAACTGGAAACAATATGAGCATATTTTCCAAGAACACCGCGGGAATGTAGCGGTGGAATCACGAGAGCTGCTTGGCGTTTGGCAAGTTCAGCTTCGGAAACCTTCATCGTGATCTCTTTGGTGTCTTGATCGACGACTACTAAGTCGCCGGTTTGCAGCAACGCAATCGGTCCGCCATCTTGGGCTTCTGGCGCAATATGTCCTACCACCAGTCCATAAGTTCCTCCTGAGAAACGTCCATCTGTCAATAGCGCAACCGTTTCACCTTGCCCTTTCCCAACAATCATGCTGGATAGAGAGAGCATTTCCGGCATGCCGGGACCACCTTTAGGACCTACGTAACGAACGACCACCACATCACCATCGACAATTTCATCTGTCAATACCGCATTAATGGCTTCGTCTTCTGTATTAAAGACTTTTGCTGGACCTTCATGACGGCGAACCTTCACACCGGAAACCTTGGCAACTGCGCCTTCTGGAGCTAAATTTCCGTGCAAAATAATCAATGGACCATCTTTTCGTTTTGGATTTTCTAGCGGCATGATGACTTTTTGTCCTTCTTTCAATGAAGGAACATCGGCTAAGTTTTCAGCCAAAGTTTTACCAGTTACGGTCAAGCAATCTCCGTGGAGGTAGCCATTCTCATAAAGGTATTTCATAACGGCAGGAACGCCGCCGACTTCGTACAAATCTTGGAAAACGTATTGTCCGCTTGGTTTCAAATCTGCCAAATGTGGTACTTTTTCTTGGAAATCGTTGAAATCATCCAAGGTCAATTCAACATTGGCCGCATGTGCCATCGCCATCAAATGGAGGATTGCATTGGTAGAACCTCCTAGAGCCATAACTACGGTGATTGCATTTTCAAAGGCTTTACGGGTCATGATGTCTTTTGGATAGATGCCTTTTTTCAACAGCTCCATCACGGCTTCTCCAGCTTCTTCAACATCCCGCAGTTTTGCTTCGGTAGTGGCTGGGTGCGAAGAGGACCCGGGTAAGCTCATGCCCATTGCTTCAATGGCGGATGCCATCGTGTTGGCAGTGTACATTCCGCCGCATCCTCCAGGACCAGGACAGGCATTGCATTCAATTTTTCGTACTTCTTCTTCGGTCATGTCGTTATGGTTCCATTTCCCGATTGCTTCGAAAACAGAAACCAAATCAATGTCTTTTCCATCTAATTTTCCCGGTGCAATAGTTCCACCGTAAACAAAAATCGAAGGAATATCAGTATTAGCGATAGCAATCATACAGCCGGGCATATTTTTGTCACAGCCGCCAATTGCAACAAAGGCATCACAATTGTGTCCGCTAATGGCAGCTTCGACTGAATCAGCAATGATATCCCGTGAAGGTAAAGAAAAGCGCATGCCGGGGGTTCCCATGGCGATACCGTCTGAAACGGTGATAGTGCCAAATTGAACGGGCCAACCGCCTGCTGTCTTAATGCCTTTTTTAGCGATTTTTCCTAAGTCTTCCAAGTGAATATTACAAGGAGTATTTTCGGCCCAAGTGCTGATTACGCCAATAATCGGCTGCTTGAATTCTTCATCCCCCATACCTGTTGCCCGCAACAATGCACGGTTAGGAGATTTAACCATACTATCATAAATTTTGCTTCTAATTCTAATATCTTTCTTTGGCTGATTGTCAGTCATTTTGGAACACTCCTTTCAAACCAGTTGTTGTCTCTTGAATAATAAATCTATTTATTCTAATTGTATTTTAACACAACACTTGAAATTTTCTAGATTTAAATGAAAAAAAGTTCATAATTCCCCTTGAAAAAAGCCACGCTTTATGAAAAAATACACATAAACTATTTTTGGTAGTTGGAAAAGAGGCAAAAGTATGAGAGATGACATCCAAGTGAATGATCTGGCAGCCACAGTGAGTGAGCAGCTAATCGAGAAACTTCAAACCATATATGATCCGGAAATCGGGTTGGACATTTATAATTTAGGGTTGGTTTATGAAATTAATTTGGAGGAAAATGGGCATTGTCATGTAGTTCTTACCTATACTTCGATGGGCTGTGGCTGTATGGCGACCGTTCCGAGTGAAATTGGGATAGCATTAACTGAAATTGATGGAATCGAAAAAGTCACTGTTGAAACTGTGTGGTCACCAGCGTGGAAAGTGACTCGTATCAGTCGATTTGGACGAATTTCACTCGGGATTAGTCCGAGATAAAACAACGAACCGTCTGCTAATTTGACGGTTCGTTTTTTTTTGATTGGAGAGCAACTAAATTTTTTCGAGTACAAAGAATGAGTCAAGTGATTAAAACGATAAGCATCCGCAAACTTAAATTATTTTGTCTTTGTTCCCGCAATGGTATAATGAAGAAAAGGAGGCGTTTCCAATGAATGGATACAATGAAATTCTAGTAGCGATTGACGGATCAAAAAATGCCGATGCCGCATTTGATGAAGCAATCAGAATTGCCAGTTACAACCAAGCAAGACTCTTTATCGCAGCAATTATCAATGAAGAAGAATTGTCCACCAGTTCTTACGCCTATACGAAAATTTTGAAAGAAGAACAAGAAAAAGTGGAAATGGATATGCTGAAACGAATCCATGATGCAAAAGAAGCCGGGATCGAGCAAGTGGAGCCTATCGTGGAAGTCGGTAATCCAAAAGTCTACATCACTCGAACGATTCCGGAAGCTCATTCTTTGGATTTGATTATTGTGGGGGCAACAGGCATGGGTTCCATCACTCGAGAAAAAGCCGGATCAACCACCCAATATATCGTGAATAACGCACCATGCAGTGTGTTGATGGTGAAGTAACAGAAAAACTATCAGCTACAATTTAAACCAACAGCCCCAACCACCTTAAGTAAACGTGGTTGGGGCTGTTTTTATAAACGATTTTTCTCCAAAAGTCGTTCTTCTTTTTCAGTTAATGCACGAATAACTTCGATTTTCTTTTCGTCAAAATAGGAGCGAAACCAATCGCCACGCTTGCCGGGAATGTCAGCAACGAGGTGATTCTGAATTACATGATTGATCTCGCGAGTTCCGGGAAGATGCAGGTATTCTTGCAGCGGCAGATTACTTTGCAGGGATTCGTATTGCCATTCCCGTTTAATGATTCCTTGGCAAAGAAATCCCAGTAACATACTGTTATGAATACTTTGACGGGACATTTTACAAGCGATTCGAAACCCATTTCGTAAAATCAATTCTGTGCAGTTGAGTTCTTCACTGATCGCAGCAATTTGTGCCGGATTGACCCATATCGTATCTTTTTCTGTCACTCCCCCAAGAGGAATGAGGCAATAGTTTGGCAAACTACAAGGCAATCTGTATTTACACTGATCAAAGACTGCAGCAAGTGCAAAGCGATACAGTTGTGGTTGAATATGTAAATGATCATGGAGCAAAGACTCTGTGATTTTTTTATGTGTAGCCGCCACTTGCCGGAAATCCTCAGCAGTCAGCACCAAGGAGTGGGAACACTCTTTCCGGGCAATCGGCAAAAGGGCGTGAATAACTTTATAGGGATGAATTGTTGCAATCGGCTCGATTTTCTCACAGAGACAGGCAATATTTTCCGGTTGAAAAATTCGGGTCTGGCAATATTCTGTGATCGAAGAAAGAGGAATCTCTGTGATAAATTCCGGTGAAATGTTGATTGGTTCACCTGTTTTGAGACAAGAAAAATTTTCCATACATAAACACATCCTTGATTAATTAGTTGTAAAAAAAGTAATCCTTAAATAATTACGAAAGGTTTTTCAGTTTTTTTTATTTTATTTCGATTTTTTTCGTTGGATTTCCGAAAGTACGTAGATAGATGAATTTGTTACAGTTTAGGTACCGGCCGGAATGAAAATAAAGGATGTATAAAATGGAGAGAGGACAATTGAATGAGTGGTTGCTGCTTCATCAGGATTTTTTTGAGAAGATTTTGCGGCGAGCTGGAATTTCAGAAGGACAAGCAGATTTTGATGATTACTTGCAGGAACTGCGGTTGATTTGCTGTAAGCTTAGTGAGCCTTTTGCCACGCAACAAGCTTTTGAAGAAATCTGGCCTAAAGGGTTGTTGTTTCAAAAGCTTGTTTGGCAAGCGGCAGATATCCGCAGAAAACAGCGTAAACAGGCAGAAAGAGAAAAGTTAGGAGATACGGTGATTGCGTATTTGCCGGAAACTTTTTCGAGAATTGATGCCCGAACATTGGCCATTGATTTTTGGCAAGCGTTAGACAGCGGGGAACAAAAATTAGTTGCACGATTATTGGAGGATGAAACAATGACTCGGCAAATGCGGTACCATTGCCGCAGAAAATTACGGGCTTCTCAAAGAAGACTGTTAAATCAAGATTTCTTCCGAAATTAAAAAAATTTTTCAAAAAAATAAAAAAATCGCTTTACATTTGCCTCGAAAATTTCGTTATAGAGGTGTAAGGGGCGCAACTTACAAATCAACGAATTGGAGGAAGTAAAATGAAAACACACGTAAGTACGGAATTGGGGATTATGTATCAAGAAGATGGCAAGGAAAAATTGACCAAACAGCGTTTTGCAAATGTGGTTGCTGTACCGTCAGAAACAGAGATTCTGGCATTAGGTGATGCTATGGATCAGCTGGCACCAAATTCAGCTGTCGTTGTGAGTGTTATTGAAACAGTAGCAACACAGCACACAAAATAGGAGGAAAAAATAGATGAAAAAATTATATTTGACGTTTGCAAATGCAGAAGGTAAAAAACATAACCTAATTCCCAAATTGGCGGATGAAAATTTGACAGGAGAACAGGTCCGACAAGCGATGGAGGATATTACGGAATTGTCGCTTTTTGAAAAAGACGGGGTGGCATTGTTTGCTGCAGTAGAAAGTGCAAAATATGTCGAAGTAACCGAGACCCCATTATTTTAAGAGAAGAAGTGGGCGACTGCCCACTTCTTTTTTACTTGGGAGGAGGAAAAGTATGCGACCAAAACCACTGATTATTGATATTAGCGAATGGCAGCGCCCGGCTGTCATCAATTATGATCTTTTGGCAAAGCAAATTGGTGGTGTGATTATTCGGATTCAATATGGCAGTGCCTATGTAGACAAGCACTATCAAACCCATATTAAGGAGTTCAAAAAACGTGGAATCCCCTTTGCAGTTTATGCTTGGGTACGGGGAATTAATTTTAACGATATGGCACGAGAGGCGGAGTTTTTTTGGTTGCGGGGAAAAGAATTTCAGCCAAGTTTTTGGTGGTTGGACGTGGAGGAATTTTCCATGAAAGAGATGCGCAGCGGGTGTGAAATATACCGCCGTACGTTGAAAAAATTAGGAGCGAAAAAAGTTGGCGTGTATATTGCCAATCACCTGTACAAACAGTTGAATTTGGACGTCACCGCTTTTGATGGTATCTGGCTGCCCACTTATGGTGCTAACTCCGGAGTTTATACCGGCAGCAATCCAACGGCAACGACTGATTATGACCTGCATCAGTACACTTCAGCAGGACGACTGTCGGGATATGAAGGACCGCTGGATCTGAATCGGTTGCATCGAAAAACGCTTTCGTACTTTTTTGGGACGTCAACGGAAGGAGAGGGGGATTTTCCCATGAAAACTTTCAACTTAACAACGGCTGTTTATCTGCGACAAAAGCCTGACCGCAAAAGTCCGACGATTGCGTTGTTATCTGTTGGGCAGAAGATAAAAATCAACGATATTTGCATCGCCGATGGTTTTTTATGGGGCGTTCAACCACGAGAAGATGGAACAAAGGGCTTTTTCGCATTGGGAAAATTTTCTGGTTATGGTCAGTTCAATTAGGTAAAACAGATTGCTTGTCAGAAAAAAAGTCTCATGGTATCTTACACTTACAATAAGTAAGCAAAAAGGTGGGACGAAAAATGAAGTATTATTTCGATGCGGGAGAAGCCGGCGGAAAAAATTTGTTGCTGCTGCATGGTACTGGCGGTGATGAATATTCTTTGGTAGATATTGCTCGTTTTTTAGATGGTTCCTGTAAGATATTATCCTTTCGAGGAGAAGTACAAGAAGAAGGAATGAATCGCTTTTTCAAACGAAATGGTTTAAATCAGTTTGATTTTGACAGTCTGGAGGAAGAAGCAGACCGCTTGTACGAAGAAATTAAAGAATTAAGCAAAGAAAAAAATATTCCTATCGAGGATTGGGTATTAGTGGGGTATTCAAATGGTGCCAACATCGCTGCCCATCTCCTTTTGGAACGAGAGACCAACTTGACGAGAGGTATTTTCTTCCATCCGATGTCTTTGGAACGCCACACAAAGACATTTTCTTTGGCAGATAAAAAAGTTTGGCTTTCTTTTGGAGACGGTGATCCGATCGTTAGCGATGCCTCCTTTAATGAATTGGATCAAGCCTTTGAAACACGGAATGCAGAAGTAACGATTGCCCGTACAAAAACTGGTCATCAAATCAATATGGATGAGCTGCAAGCAGCGCGAGAATGGTTAAATAATCTATAATGAAAAACCAAGAATAGTGGAAGTCTCTTCCAAACTATTCTTGGTTCTTTTTTTATAGCTTGCGTTCAAAGGGATCGCTGGAAATACCTTGATCCAACACTTGAATCGCATATTCTTTGGCGCTGAAAAGAGAATGATCCCGATAATTTCCGCATTCTTTTGGGGAGACCGCCGGAACTTCATCGGTTTCGATGACATGTTTTTGCAACACAGTGGCTAACGCATCTCGAATTTCTTCGGTAGTATGTTCACCCCAAAGAATCAAATAAAAACCTGTTCGACAACCCATTGGTGATAAATCGATTACGCCTGTCAAATAATCCCGCAAATTAACTGCCAATAAATGTTCCAGCGTATGCAGTGCGGCGGTTGGCAAGGCGGCTTGATTTGGCTGTAAAAAACGCAAATCGTATTTTTGGATCAGGGTGTTATTATTTGTTTCACTGCCGGCAAGGCGGACATACGGTGCTTTTACTTCATTATGATTTAATTCAAAACTTTCTACTCGTGCCATGTGGTTAGCCTCCAGATATTAGAATGTGGCAACTATACCAAAAAAAAGACGGATTTTCAATGAGAGAAGGCAAAATGAGCCGAGTATTTGCGAAGCCCTCCGTGTGAAAAAGCATTTTCAGAATTTTACAACGGTTGTTACTGTAATTAATGGGAAAATGTGCTAAAATGGCAAAAAGTTAATTTTTGAGACTCGTTCTACTTTATGATGGATTTGGTAAGGATGGGCGGGAAAATCGCTTGAAATTTTGACAAAAATTTCTTGCCAAGAGGAGATGGAAGGTATGAGTACAGGATATCGGGTTGCGGTTGTTGGCGCAACAGGTGCAGTGGGCACAAGAATGATCGAGATGTTAGAACAGACTACTTTGCCGCTTGCGGAGGTAAAATTATTGGCTTCCAAGCGTTCAGCAGGAAAAATATTGACCTTCAAGGGAAAGGAACTGGCTGTGGAAGAATTAGTGCCGGAATCTTTTGAGGGTATTGATATTGCGCTGTTTAGTGCAGGTGGCGGAATTTCGAAAATCTTTGCGCCGGAAGCAGTAAAACGTGGTGCTGTGGTCGTCGATAATACCAGTCATTTTCGTATGGACCCGGAAGTACCGCTAGTGGTTCCAGAGGTAAATAAAGAAGCCTTGCGTCAACATAAAGGAATCATTGCCAATCCAAACTGTTCAACAATTCAAATGATGGTGGCATTGGAACCGATTCGTCAAGCCGTGGGGTTGGATCGAATCATCGTTTCGACTTATCAAGCAGTTTCCGGAGCTGGTGCAAAAGCAATGGAAGAATTAAAACGCGAAACCTTGGCTTATTTGGAAGGTGCTTCTGCTGACGAATTGAATCCAGAGATTTTACCTTCTGGTGGGGATAAAAAACATTATCCAATCGCCTTCAATGCTTTGCCACAAATCGATGTTTTTGCCGAGGATGATTATACCTATGAAGAGTGGAAAATGATCAACGAAACCCATAAAATTATGGCAGACGACAAAATTAAAGTAGCGGCGACCTGCGTGCGGGTTCCGGTATTCAGCGGGCATTCTGAATCTGTTTACATCGAAACCAAAGATGCAACCGATGTGGCAGCCTTGAAAAATCTATTAAAAGATGCGCCGGGAATCGTTTTGGAAGATGATCCAAGTCAACAAATTTATCCCCAAGCGTTAAACAGTGTCGGCAGAAAAGAAACTTTTGTCGGACGCTTGCGCCGAGATTTAGATGTAGCAAATGGGTTTCATATGTGGGTAGTTTCTGACAATTTATTAAAAGGTGCTGCATGGAATTCTGTGCAAATCGCAGAAACACTGCATGAAATGGGCTTGGTGAAAGCTAAATAAAACGCAAATAAAATACTCGATAGAATCGGACCTTTGTCCGGATTCTATCGAGTATTTTTCTTTGTATCGTGGTGAGAAAGGATTATTCCCCCAATTCCTTCAGCACTTTCTCGGGTACGGAGGATTTTTCAACCACATTTGGTCCTTTGATTACCCGTTTTTTACTGATAGAAGCTTTAACGATGGTATTTGGTTGGAAAGGAGTTGGATTTTCTCCACTCAATTCATAGGTCATTTCTTGGTGTTCACCATTTTCTTTTACAAAGGTGAAGGTGTATTTATAGGAAGACCAACCTTTGATAATTTCACCGGAATCGCTTTTTGTTTGCACTTTTTCGGGAGTTGTTGCAGGTACTTTTGCATAAGCTGGGATTCCTTGGTACGTTTCTTTGTAGTAGTTATAACCAAAATAGGCACCGACGCCAAGGACCAAAATCAATACTAGTCCGCCAATTGTTTTTCTCATAATAAATCAACCTTTCTTTCTTGGTGTTTACAAGATACCACAGCCTAAGTGAAAAAGACCATTGAAAAACCTAACAAAGTTGTAAGTTTGAAAAAATCAGTAGTGGCGTTTAAGCTGTTTTCCTTTGATCTCATAGACTTCATCTGCCACCGTTTTGACAAAGTACGGGTCATGGGAGGTAAACAAGACCGTTCCGGGATAAGCCCGAAGAAATCCTTCTAACGCGGATACAGTTGACAAGTCGATAAAATTTGTCGGTTCATCCAAAATCAACACATTGGCGGGTTTGACGAAAACGAGGGCCATGGAGACGCGTGTCGCTTCGCCGCCGCTTAATTTTTGGACGGGTTTGTCTAATTCGGTTTGTAAAAATCCAAGATTATTTAAAAGACTGCGAACCAAACTTTCGGAATAATCCGTTCGTTTCATCAGAAAAGATAAAATCGTTTCTCGCTGATGAAGTTGATAATCCATTTGCTGATAGGTGCTGAAAACAACTTTGGGCGATAAGGTGATGCCCGGTTGATTTTCTTGAATGTATTGCAGCAAACTGGATTTTCCTGTTCCGTTATCACCAATCAGGGCAATTTTTTTGCCGAGGGGAAATTGAAAACTTGCTTGTTCCAGTAAGCATTTTTCTCCTTTAATCAAAGTGATTCTATCCCCCATGATGGGAAATTTGTTGTGGATCGTCAAAGCAATCGAAGGCGGGAAGATAATCTTTCTTTGTCCTGCCACATTCTGGACTGTTTCCAGTTGCTCCAATCGTTTTTCAATCGTTTTTGCTGTTTTTTGCGCCGCTTTTTGAACGGTATCTTTTTGTTTGGAGGAAGACAGGCGGTCAGGACGTATATTTTGTTTTTTCTTTTTATCTGAAACACGTGCCATTCGTGCCGCTTGTTCTTTTTTCTTCTGAGCTGCGGCAGCAAGGCGGTTTTTTTCCTGTTCATAGTGGGAAAAGGCATTTTCCTGCGCCAGACGTTCTTGTTCTTTTTGCTGTTGGTAGTCGTCGTAATTGCCGTTGAATTCGCGAATTTTCCCCTCCGAAACTTCCCAGATTTTGGTCGCCAGTTGATTGAGAAACCCGCGGTCATGGCTGACAAAAAGCAACGTTCCGTAATAATACTTCAGTTCTTCAATCAGCACATCAATGCTGCGGCGATCCAGATGAGTAGTGGGTTCATCCAAAAGCATGCCCAACTGATAATTTGTCAAGGCTTGTGTCAAGCGTAATTTTGATCCTTCACCCCCACTGAGGGTAGTGATGCTGTTGGTGGGAACTTTCATTCGTCCCAATAATTCGCCGTCTAATTCTGTTTCTGCTTCATCCGGTAAAGCAATCTGTGAAAAATAAGTAAAGGCTGTTTCCCGCTTAATTTTCCCGCGATCCGGCTGGATTTTGTCGGCGATTAAGTTTAGTAAGGTTGATTTTCCTTGACCATTGCCACCGACGATTCCAATACGATCATTTTGATAAGCGGTCAGCTCATCGATTTGAAAAATATCTTTATTGCCGAATGTAACGGCAACATCTGTTAATTTCACTGCTAGTTCCATTGATTTTGCACTCCTTGTTTCCTTGGCAAAACGCAATTTTTGGGTACACAAAAAAGGGAGAGCCTTACGCTATCCCTTGGGTGATCATAATGTAACCAGCAAGCGGTTATAAAAATGTCGACACTTATCCCATGAAATCGTCGTTTTGACAAGACTTTTGAATTGTATTTAATTAGCTATTCAAAAGTACAAAACGCAATCGCATCGCTGCCGTCATTCCTTTCCCTACTTTCTAATTGTTCTATTTTGATGATACCATACTTCGTTATTGGTGCAAAGAAATTTGGGGTGGGAAATTCTGAAATTTTTCTTTTGATTTCCATGGATTCGGTGAGAATCGGAAGGAATCAGTCTACTTTTTCCTTATTTTATTGTATAATGGAACGTGGGTGCTTATGCTTGGAAGTATTTGTATATATTAAAAAATATTCGAGAGGTGAATAATTTGAGCAGTATCAAAATTATCCCAATCAGTGGTGTACGAGAAAATGGAAAAAATCTTTACGCCGTTGAAGTGGGAGATGATCTATTCGTTTTGGATTGCGGTCTGCGTTATCCTGAAAGCGAATTGTTGGGAATTGATACCGTGATTCCTGACTTTACTTATTTAATAGAAAATGCAGATCGTGTTGCAGGTGTTTTTCTGACCCATGGGCACGCAGATGCTATCGGGGCATTGCCTTATCTATTAGAAAAAATCAATGTTCCCGTTTTTGGGACGAAACTAACGATCGAGTTGGCAAAAATCAATGTCCACAAAAATGAGGCAACAAAAAAATTCAAAGCGTTTCATGTGATTGATGAACATACAGAAATCGACTTTAGTGATACCACGGTCAGCTTCTTCAGGACTACCCACTCCATTCCAGATTCAGTTGGGATCAGCTTGAAAACTCCTGAAGGAACGATCGTGTATACTGGAGACTTTAAATTTGATCAGGCAGCAGTGCCAATGTATCAAACAGATTTTGCTCGTTTGGCTGAAATCGGCAGAGAAGGTGTGTTGGCGCTACTAAGCACGTCTTCTAATGCAGAAAATCCAGCGAAAGTTGCTTCTGAACGCAAAATCGCTGATGAAGTTTACGACAACATCCGCTATTGGGAAGGACGAATTATCGTCGCCAGCGTTGCCAGCAATTTGCAACGGGTACAACAGGTATTGAATGCTGCCTATCGTTCCGATCGAAAAGTAGTCTTGACTGGGTTGGATTTTGGTCGAATCATCCGAACCGCGATGAAGCTGGGAAAATTGGAAGTTCCGGATGAAGACCTATTCATCACCCAAAAAGAAATGAAAAATTATCCACCAGAAAAATTGTTGATTTTGGAAACCGGTCGAATGGGTGAACCAATCAAAGCCTTACAAAAAATGGCGAATGGAACCCATCGCACCTTGCGTATTCAGGAAGGTGATTTGGTTTACATCGCTACTACACCAACCACTGCAACGGAAACCTTTGTGGCAAAAACAGAGGATATCATTTATCGTGCTGGTGGTGCGGTAAAACAAATTTCTGACAATATGCGCGTTTCCGGACATGCTAATCCCGACGATTTACAACTGATGATGAATATGTTGCGACCAAAATATTTGATTCCAATCCAAGGGGAGTACCGTCAATTGGATGCCCATGCTGAACTGGCAAAATTAGTCGGCATTCCTGCCCGCAATATTTTTATTGCCGCGCGAGGAGATGTACTGGAATATCAAAATGGGGAAATGGTTCAAGCCGGATCTGTTCCCGCTGAAAATGTCCTGATCGACGGTATTGGTGTCGGAGATATCGGCAACATCGTCTTGCGGGATCGTAAAGTTTTATCGGAAGATGGTATTTTTGTGGTAGTTGTCACTATCAGCCGCCGCGAAAAGAAAATCGTTGCTCGTCCGCAAATCACTTCAAGAGGTTTTGTTTATGTCAAAGCTAGCCGAGATTTGATTCGGGAAAGTGGAGATATGGTAGCGGAAATCGTTGAGAAGCATTTGCACACGGATGATTTTGAATGGAGTAAGCTAAAACAAGATATTCGTGACCGATTGAGTCGGTTCTTATTTGAACAAACCAAGCGTCGCCCGGTTATTTTGCCAGTGATTATGGAATCCTCGCAACGCAACCGTGCCCGTAAATAATCCGACAGGACTGACTGGAGAAGAGCCGTTTAAACTCTTAGCCAGTCTTTCTTTTGCCGAGAAAAAATGTAAACTATATGAAAAGTTTCAACTTAATGTGTAATTAATGAAAGGAAGTCCTGTTATGCCTAGTTATCAAGAAGATGCGAGTGTTCAAAAAAATCGTTGGTGGATTCTCGTTGCAGTTTCCATGTTTACGTTTATGTCCACTTTAGATGGTAGTATCGTTAATATTGCATTGCCAACAATTTCCAAAGATATGAAGGTGCCGATGAATCAGGCAGAATGGATCGTATCGATTTATCTGATGGTGGTTTGTGCCTGTTTACTTTTGTTTGGGAAAATTGGGGACAGTCTGGGAAAAATCAAAGTCTTTCGTTTAGGAATGTTGATTTTTACTATTGGTTCGTTGCTTTGTGGTTTTAATCATTCTTTAGGGTTCCTGTTATTTGCGCGAGTAGTCCAAGCTGTTGGTGCCAGTATGACGATGGCAACGAATACCGGAATCATCACTGAAGTTTTCCCTATGAGTGAAAGAGGACGTGCGTTGGGATCAATCGGTGCCTTTGTTTCCTTGGGGTCAATTGCCGGTCCAGGATTAGGCGGACTGATTTTGGCACAATTTTCCTGGCCATATATTTTTTGGATCAATGTGCCGGTGGGAATTTTGACGATGCTCTTTAGCCAACGTCTTTTGCCTCAAGATATTACCCTCAGCAAACAAAAAACCGACAAATTGGGCTTTGCGACCTTTGCTTTGTTTATTTTAACCTTTTTTGGCGGTGTCTTTTTAGGACAGGAACGAGGATTTTTGACCGTTATTCCTCTCGTTTTATTTGCATTGGCACTGGTTTCTTTTGTCGGATTTATTTTGGTGGAAAAGAAAGTCAAATTGCCGTTGATCACTTTTAGTATTTTTAAAAATAAAATTTTCACCATGAGCTTATTAACAGCGACCCTGATTTTTTCTTCCAACTTCTTTGTTAATGTCATCGTTCCTTTTTATTTGCAAAATACTCGTGGGCTTAGTCCAAGTTATGCGGGCTTGCTGATGATGGTCTTTCCTTTTCTGATGGTGGTTGGTTCACCGTTAAGCGGGTATTTGACGGATAAAATCGGACCGGAAATTCTGGTGCTGATTGGATTAACGCTACTGTCTGTGACCCAGATAATGTATATGTTTATGACAATTCATACACCAATTTGGTTTTACGTGGTGGCAACAGCAATCATGGGTTTAGGAAATTCATTGTTCCAATCCCCAAATAATACAATGGTCATGAGTAGTGTGACCCGCGAAAACCTGGGCGTTGCCGGCAGTATGAATTCCTTTGCCAGAAATTTGGGTATGGTAATCGGAATCGCATTGGCAACAACGATTTTGTATGATGCTATGAGCAGCAAAATGGGGGAACGAGTGACGACCTACATCGCTGAACGTCCGGATGTCTTTATTTACGGCATGAAAATCACTTTTTTGGGTTCCTTTTTACTTTGTTTGGTGGCGTTAGTATTGACTGCTTTACGAATAAAACGGCAAGGAGGATTGCGACATGGCAAATGAAGTTGAAACATTTTTATCTGAAAAAGGAATCCCCTTTGAAAGGTATGAATTTCCGTGGAGGCTGGAGGAAGAGACGGCTCGATTAAAAGCGGAAGAGTTGACGATTCCCGAAGAAATTATTTTTAAAACCTTGGTGGTAAAAGGAAACAAATCGGGAGCAACGATTGCTCTTGTTCCGCTGACTGCACATCTTGATTATAAAAAGCTGGCAAAAGCCACCGGCAACCGCAAAATCGGTTTTCCACCGATGGAGTATGTATTGGAAGCTACCGGTTATCCCCATGGCGCCAATACACCCATCGGAATCTTTTTGCACCATCCAGAATATCCGCTTGTGTTTGACGAACGTATCCGACAGTTTAAAGAAATTTTGGTATCCAGTGGAGAAATTGGTCATAGTGTAAAAGTCGCGGTGTCCGATTTGTTAGCCTTACTCCAACCGCTAGTGATAGATATTCTAAGTGAAAAAACAAAATAGCTGAAATGAAAGGGAAAAATCGAGAAGGAAACTTCGTGGTTTTTCCTTTTTTTGGTGTTTCTTGGTAACAGTTTCAACGATTCTCTGTTACAATATAGAATGAAAGCTGTATTACTCAAAACTAACGAAGTACAACAAGTGGCAGTTCCGCTTTTAGTAACTATTCTAGTGGGACGATACACAGCGTGAGAATCAATAAATTTTTCTGTCAAGAAATTGGAATAGCTTAAACCAAACAAGGAGGAAGACAAATGAAAATTACCTATCATGGACATTCCGTTATTGCCATCGAGACACAGCAAACAAATATTTTGGTGGATCCTTTTATCACTGGCAACCGCTCAACAGATTTAACCGTTGATACCGTTTCGGCGGATTGGCTATTGGTCACCCATGGACACAGCGATCATTTAGGCGACACTGTTCCGATTGCTAAACGAACGGGGGCCACCGTCGTCAGTATGGTAGAAGTTTGTTCCTTCGTTGCCAAACAAGGGGTAGAAAAGACGCACGGAATGAATATTGGTGGTAAATTTTTATTTCCTTTTGGAACCGTCAAAATGGTGGCGGCACAACACAGTTCAGGCTATGAAAAAGACGGAGAAATGATTTATCTTGGGGAACCTGCCGGATTCTTACTAGAAATCGAAGGCAAACGAATTTATTTGGCGGGAGATACTGCCTTATTCAGTGATATGGCTTTATTTGGTAAAGAGGGAATTGATATCGCCTTCTTGCCAATCGGTGATAATTTCACCATGGGACCAGAGGATGCAGCGCAGGCGGCAAAATTATTGCAGGCGAAAAAAGTCGTTCCGATCCATTACAACACCTTCCCAGTTATTCAACAGGACCCACAAAAATTTATTGATTTATTGCCCGGAAATGGCGAAGTGTTGTCAGTCGGACAAACAATCGAGGTATAGGAGAACAAGATGGCAACCAAACATGATTTGATTTTAGCTCATATCGAAGGACTTCCAGTCGGGGAACGAATTTCGGTGCGGGGCATTGCAAAAGCATTATCCGTCAGCGAAGGTACGGCTTACCGTGCCATCAAAGATGCAGAAAACATTGGACTGGTCTCCACGATTCAGCGTGTTGGTACGATTCGTATTGAACGAAAATTAAAAAAACATATTGAAAAACTGACTTTTGGGGAAGTCGTTCAGATCATCGAAGGGGATGTACTGGGGGGCAAGGCCGGCTTAGATAAAGTGCTGAATCGTTTCGTGATCGGCGCGATGAAAGAAGAAGCCATGGAGCGTTACATTACACCGGGTTCATTGATGATCGTCGGAAACCGGGAAGAAGTGCATCGCTTGGCCTTGGAAGATGGCGCTGCCGTTTTGATTACTGGTGGCTTTGATACTTCGGAAGAAATTTGTCGGTTGGCGGATGACGTAGAGATGCCGATTTTACGGACGACCTACGATACCTTTACTGTAGCCACGATGATCAACCGGGCGCTGAGTGATCAGTTGATCAAAAAAGATATTTTATTGGTCAGCGATATTTATATGCCTTTGGATAAAACCCAATACCTGACAGTGCATGATACGGTCAAAGACTATAAACACCTTGCAGAAGAAACCGGACATTCTCGTTTTCCTGTGGTGAATAAAAATATGCGGGTGGTGGGAATCGTCACCGCCAAAGATATTTTGGAAAAAGCGGATACTCAGTTGATCGAACGGGTAATGACCAAGGAACCAAGCATGGTGAAAAAAGAAATGAGTGTGGCTTCAGTCAGTCATCAAATGATTTGGGATGGGCTGGAAGTCATGCCGGTCGTAGCCGATGACTTGTCTTTGCTGGGTCTGGTTACCCGTCAAGATGTCATGAAGGCCATGCAGTTGGTTCAACGTCAAACCCAAGTGGCAGACACCATCTCCGATCAGATTTCAGCAGAAATGCAAATCGTTGAACAGGACATGGAAGGGAAAAAACTAGATACTCCCTACTTCAAATTTATGGTATCTCCACAAATGGTCAATGAAGTCGGAACAATTTCTTTTGGTGTGTTAAGCGAAGTCGTTGGCAATGCAGCCAAACGGACGATGCTGTTGAATCAACGGCGCAACAGTTGGATTGAGCAGGTCAACCTACATTATTTCCGCTTGATTCAGTTGGAAAGCGAATTGGCGATTTATCCACGAATTTTGGAATTGGGTCGTCGTTCCGCAAAACTCGACATTGAAATTTATATTGAAAATACTCTGATTGCGAAGGCAATCGTCGTGAGCCAAGTATTAGAACGGCCGTAACGTAGAAATGGAGAAAAAATGAACATTAGACATGAAATTTTAGCTGCTATCAAAGAATATTCCCGTATCATTATCCACCGCCATCAACGACCTGATCCGGATGCATTAGGTTCACAGGCTGGTTTGGCGGAAATTTTGCGGGTGAGCTTTCCCGAAAAAGAAATTTATCAAGTAGGCAGTAGCGTCGACGGTCTAGCATTTTTAGCAACGATGGATGAAATTGCTGACGAAAAATATACTGATGCACTGGTTATTGTGACAGATACCGCTAATGCACCACGGGTCAGTGATAAACGTTACGACAAAGGTGTAAAAGTTATCAAAATCGATCACCATCCAAATGATGAACCCTACGGTGATTTGGTGTGGGTCAATACCAAAGCAAGTAGTTGTAGTGAGATGATTGCAGATTTTGCCTTTTATTTTCCTGATGAATTAAAAATCAATGAAGCGGCTGCCCGGTTACTCTATGCTGGCATCGTTGGCGATACCGGGCGCTTTTTGTATCCGGCAACCACTTCATATACCTTGACTATCGCTGGTCGCTTATTGGATTATGGCTTTGATGCTGCACTTCTTAATCGTCAGTTGCAGCAAATTCCAATGAAGGTCGCTCGATTATCGGGTTATATTTATGAGCATATCGAAGTGGACGAACATGGGGCTGGTCGTGTGATTTTATCTCAAGAGTTGTTAAAAGAATTCGGGATTGATGATTCTGAAACCGCACCGATCGTTTCCCTGCCTGGAACCATCGATACTGTTTTAGCCTGGGGAATTTTTGTTGAGCAACCAGAAGGCTACTATCGCGTACGCCTACGTTCGAAGGGACCTACCATCAATGAAGTTGCCAAGCGGCATCATGGTGGGGGGCATCCTTTAGCAAGTGGGGCGAATGCGGCAAATTCTGACGAGATCAATGAAATCTACCAAGAAATCCAAGAGCTTTGCCGTTATTTTGACGAGTAAAGAAAAAAAAGGGTTTTTCTTGTGAGACCGTTATCTTTTATCGAATAAGAAAAAAATAATAAAAAGTGTTGACAAAAAGTATTTTGGTCTATACAATTAAACCGTTAACATATTTGTTTCATGTGACTAGATCATACTAGGCATGGAAAGATGTCGTAGATAAGGAGACTTATTACGGGATTTTTCCATGCTTTTTTCTTTCGTTGGCAATCCTAGGGTCTAATGGGAGTAGTGGTCGGTTCATGAATCTTAATTCTGCAGAAGAGGATTGTTATTATGAAAATCAAAAAGATTTTTAACCAAAACGCGGTCTTAGTCGATGACGACGGTCAAGAAAAAGTCGCGATTGGCAAAGGCGTTGGGTTCGATAAAAAGCGCAATGACCTGATTTTTCATCGAGAAATCGAGCGGATGTTCGTTATGGAGCCGGAAGGTCAAATGAAACTGCAAAGTCTGCTGAATCAAATCGATGAAAAATTTCTTTTTGCCGCAGAGCATATCATTGATCATGCGGAAACTGTTTTGATGGAAAAATTGAATGAACATGTTTTGATTGCTTTGACAGATCACATCGCTTTTGCCGCTGAAAATATCCGCAATGGAATCGTGATCCGCAACAAACTGCTGCGGGAGATCGAGGTACTATACAGTGATGAGTTCAGCATCGCTCAATGGGCGGTGGATTATTTAAACAAAGAGTTGGCGATTCCTTATACCTATGATGAAGCCGGTTATATTGCGATTCACATCCATAGTGGTCGCAGTGGACAAACCAGCAATCATCGCAGCATTCGGGAAGTCACTATCGTTTCAGAAATCATTCAATTGATTGAAAGAGAACTAGCAATCGATATTCATTCGGAACAAATGGCGTTGAATTATTCTCGGTTGGCCAATCATTTGCGCTTACTGCTACAACGCTATCATAACCAACAATATGCCGTTTTAGACGAGGAAATCGTTGAAATGGTCAAGCGGAAATATCCGGAGAGCTATGCGGTAGCGAAAAAAATCCGGGTATTACTGACAAAACAATACCAAATGTCCACGACAAGCGAAGAGCTTGGCTATTTAGTCATTCATATCGAACGCTTGCGGGGCGCAAAAGACTAGGAGAGAAAAAGATGAAAGCTTATATGCAACGGATGGGACGTTCCCTAATGTTACCAGTAGCAACCTTGCCAGTAGCTGCTTTGTTCATGGGAATTGGTTATTGGATCGACCCAAGCGGTTGGGGCGGTAATAATATTTTGGCGGCCTTCTTGATCAAAGCCGGGGGCACAATTTTAGACAACTTAGGAATTTTATTTGCAGTTGGGTTAGCTTTAGGTATGTCAAAAGACAAAGATGGTGCTTCTGCATTAGCTGGTTTAGTTGCTTTCTTAACACCAATTACGCTAGTAAACAGTGCATCTGTTGCTTTATTTACTAAAGTAGATGTTGAAAAAGTCAATGTTGCTTTTGGCGCAATCAACAATAAAAATGTATTTATCGGTATTTTAGCCGGTTTGGTCGCAGCTGCAATGTACAACCGTTTCAGCGGAGTAAAACTGCCAATGGCGCTGTCTTTCTTCAGCGGAAAACGTGCAGTACCGATCGTAACCGCCGGATTAATGGCAATTATTTCTGCATTATTGATTTTTGTTTGGCCACCGGTTTATACAGCCTTGGTAAGCTTTGGTGAAATGATTTCCGGTATGGGTGCTTTGGGTGCCGGCTTATACGGATTCTTCAACCGGTTGTTGATTCCAACTGGCTTACACCATGCCTTAAATAATGTTTTCTGGTTCAACTTGGCAGGAATCGATGATATCGGTAAATTCTGGGCGAGTGAAGGTGTGAAGGGTGTTACCGGAATGTACCAAGCTGGTTTCTTCCCAGTAATGATGTTTGGTTTACCAGCCGGAGCATTGGCAATTTACCAATGTGCCCGTCCTGAAAAGAAAAAAGTAACAGCTTCATTGATGTTGGCAGCAGCATTTGCTTCCTTCTTCACCGGTGTTACTGAACCGTTAGAATTTTCATTTATGTTTGTTGCATGGCCATTATATGTTGTTCATGCGGTGTTGACAGGGATTTCGATGTTTGTTGCGGCAGCCTTCCATTGGACCGCCGGCTTCAACTTTAGTGCCGGTTTCATTGACTTCTTCTTGAGTTTACGGGTACCAATTGCAAACCAACCATTAATGTTATTGGTTCTAGGTTTAATCATGGCCGTAGTTTACTATTTCACTTTTATGTTTGTTATTAAAAAATTCAATTTGATGACACCAGGACGTGAAGTTGGTAATGGCGAAGCTGAAACAGACGTGGATGGATTTGTCGCTGCAGGAGATGATAAATTTGCTGCTTTAGCAAATCAAATCTACAACGCATTAGGCGGCGCAGCTAATGTTACTTCGATTGACAACTGTACAACTCGTTTGCGCTTGCAAGTCAACGATACATCAACTGTTGATCAAGGAAAAATCAAAGCGACCGGTGTACCGGGAGTCAAAGTTATCGATGACAAAAACATCCAAGTTATCGTGGGAACGGAAGTACAATTTGTTGCGGATGAAATGAGTAAACTTCATGGGGGAGCAGCACGAAGCGTTGAAAAACCAGTTGTTGCCATGACACAAACTGAAACTGTTGTGACAGGACCACAAACCCAAGATGTTTTTGCAGTAGCAAAAGGACAAGTCGTTGCCATCACGGAAGTTGCCGATGATGTCTTTTCACAAAAAATGATGGGAGACGGGTTTGCTGTTCTGCCAACAAGTGGCGAAATTTTTGCACCAGTTGCCGGCACAATCATGAACATTTTCCCAACGAAACATGCAGTGGGAATCAAAACGGATTCCGGCATTGAAGTTCTGCTACACATGGGTATCGACACGGTTAACTTGAAGGGGGCACCATTTACTCTTTATGTTGAAGAAGGACAACGTGTTGCTCGTGGACAATTAATCGCCTTGGTAGAGTTAGCAGCATTACAAGCAGCTAACAAAAAATCAGATATGATTGTTGTCTTTACCAATGCTGAAAAAGTGGACACGTTAACCGTTGAAGCTGGCAAATCAGTAGAGGCAAATGATGTTATTGGTCGTGTGAAGAGTAAATAAAAAATAGTGAGACAAAACAGCTCGTGCATTTCGGAAATTCACCGAAGTGCATGAGCTGTTTTTTTGAAATCATCCCCGCAAATCATCCAGAAATTCGGTTTTTGCGACGGTTTTTTCGTCTTTCATTTTAATGATTCGAGCGGGGGAGCCAGCAACGACTGCACCAGCAGGAACATCTTCTGTGACAACGGAACCGGCTGCGACAACGGCATCTTTGCCTACTCGAACACCTTCAAGAACGACGGCGTTCGCACCGACAAGTACGTTGTCTTCAATCACGACAGGACTTGCAGAAGGTGGTTCAAGAACGCCGGCTAATACTGCACCGGCACCAATATGAGCTTTTTTACCTACAGTTGCACGAGCGCCTAAAATAGCCCCCATGTCGATCATCGTTTCTTCGCCAACGACCGCACCGATATTGATTACCGCCCCCATCATGACAACGGCATTTTTGCCAATGACTGCTTGATCGCGAATGAAGGCACCTGGCTCGATACGGGCATCCACACTAGTCAGATCCAGTAAAGGAATCGCAGAATTGCGGCGATCATTTTCTAAATGAGAAAATTTGATTTTTTCTTGATGCTCTGCCAAAAATGTTTGAATCGGTTCTGCATCGCCAATAGCCAGCCAAAATTCTTCACTGCCGAACAATTTGACATGTTCACTTGTGACGGTGGACAGATCACCTTGAATGTAGGCTTTGACCGGAGTTTCCTTGGTCGCATTTTTAATGTATTTTGCTAATTCATACGGATTGGAAAATTGAAGTTCAGACATAAGTTACCTCGTTTCTTTCGTTTCTAGTAAATCAGCCATGCTGTAAAGTCCGGCTGGTTGTTGCAGTAAAAAGGCGGCGGCTTTCAAAGCACCGTTTGCAAAAATATCCCGAGATAAAGCAGTGTGGGTCAGTGTAATGATTTCATCAGGACCGGCATAAAGAACAGTGTGTTCACCGGGAATCGTTCCCCCTCTGACAGCGTGAATGCCCATTTCATTTAAAGCATTTTCGTTCTCATTACCAGAACGACCAAAAATATAGTTCTTCTTTTCCTCCAGCGTTTCATTGATACTGTCTGCTAAAAGCAAGGCAGTTCCACTGGGGGCGTCTTTTTTCTGGTTGTGATGTTTTTCAATGATTTCAATATTAAAATCAGCTGCTAATGATGGGGTGATAGCTTGCAGGGCTTTGATCAGGACGTTGATTCCCAAAGACATATTGGCGGAATAAAAAACGGGAATAACTTGAGCAGCAACCGCCAACATGGTTTTTGTTTCTTCTGATAGACTAGTTGTTGCTACCACTACTGGCCAATTACGTGTGACACAAACGTTTAGTAATTCCGGAACGACACTGTAATGGGAAAAATCAATCACAAGATCAATCGTTTCTTTGACTTCTGCCGGAGATTGATAAACAGGAAAAGCACCCGTGCCATTTGCTTGACGATCGATACCGGCAACGACTTCTAAATCCGGCTGTTGGGCAATCAACTGCTGCAACACCTGACCCATACGTCCATTGCTGCCGCTTAATAAAATTTTCTTCATGGTGACCTCCTTTTTTGTTTCGCTTTTTTGCGGGATGTTTTTTCTAACGAAAAATAAATTGGTTGGGTTATAAAAGACTGTAGGCAGTCATTTCACGTCGTAGTGCGGCTAAGGTGCTTTCTTCTGGTTTATCCAGCGGCAAGCGATAGGTCATGTCGCATTTTCCTAATAAAGAGACTGCGGCTTTGATAGGAACAGGATTGACTTCACTAAAAATCACATCAATCAGTGGTTTTTGCGCCAATTGGATGTTGCGGGCAGTTTTGAGATCGCCAGCGAAAAAGCTACGAACCAAAGTTGCTGTTTCTTGTGGGGCAATGTTGCCAATAGTAGAAATCACACCCGATCCCCCCACCGATAAGATTGGCAGGACTTGATCGTCGTTGCCGGAATAAAGAGCAAAGTCCTCATCTACCAAGCGGGCAATTTCAACGATTTGTGAAATGTCTCCGCTGGCTTCTTTGATTCCTTTGACATTTGGAATTTTTTTCAATTCTGCCACGGTATCCGGTGTTAAGTTCATGCCGGTACGAGAAGCAACAGAATATAAGATGACTGGCAGCGAAACTGCACCACAGATTGCTTGATAATGGGTAATCAGACTTTTTTTCGTTGCTTTATTATAATAAGGAGTAACGACGAGAAGGGCATCTGCGCCCACCCGTTCCGCTTCTTTTGATAAATGAATCCCGTGTTGGGTATTATTTGATCCGGTGCCGCCAATCACAGGAATTCTTCCCGCTGCTTGTTTGACGACGGCTTCAATGACAGCGATGTGTTCTTCGTCATCCAGTGTCGAAGCTTCTCCTGTCGTACCGCAAGCGATGATTGCGTTGGAGCCCTTTTCGATATGCCACTCCACTAATGCTTTCAGCTTATCAAAGTTCACCTTTCCATCTTCATTCATGGGTGTGACCAACGCCACGCCAGAGCCTTCAAAAATTGCCACTTTCGACACATCCTCTCATTTTATCTTTCTTTTCAAGAATCCAACGCCAATCGGAAAAATTATCTGAAATTTTTTTTTATTCAAATTATTATTGGATTATTGGAATTATATACTATAATGTAAAAAAATATCAATGGTTATCCCTGAACAAACGAGTTTAATTTTGAGAGAAGGACTGAACGAGATGATTATTCAACCAGAAATCCAAGCATTGTTGCCGGACGTGACTGCATTTCGCCGAGAACTGCATCAAATTCCAGAATTAGGATTGCAAGAATTTCAAACGATCGCCTATTTAAAAAAACAATTGGCCTCTTTTGGCATTCAAGAGATTCACCAAGTGTTGGATACGGCATTAGTAGTAGTATTTGAAGGAGAGCTTCCCGGAAAAACGATTGCTTTTCGGACGGATATTGATGCGTTGCCGGTCACAGAGGAAACTGGTGCTTCCTTTGCATCAAAAATTCCCGGTCGGATGCATGCCTGCGGACACGATGGGCACATGGCGACCATGTTAGGGTTCGCCAAATATTTAGCAGAACATCCGGAAGTTATCCAAGGAAAAATCCTGTTGCTCTTTCAACCGGCAGAAGAAGGTCCGGGGGGCGCACAGTTAGTGATTGATGCAGGTATTTTAACGAAATATGGCGTGGATGAAATTGTGGGGCTACATCTTTTTCCGGAATTTGATGAAGGAAGGATTGCTTGTCGAAAAGGCGGCATGATGGCCCGCAATGGAGAAGTGACCTTAACGATTACGGGGCAAAGTGCACACGGGGCTCAGCCACAACAAGGAGCAGATGCGATTTTAGCTGCTGCTGCCGTGATCCAAGGCGTGCATTCGATTATTTCCCGCAACCTTAGCCCGCTGGATTCTGCTGTGCTGACATTTGGAGATATTCAAGGAGGAGAAGCCATGAATATTATTGCCGGAAAAGTCGTGATCCACGGAACAATGCGGGCATTTAGCGACACCGTTTACGATACGATGGTGGAACGAATCACGCGTTTGACGACAGAAATTGCACAAGGCTACGGCTGTCGCGGGGAAGTTTTTTTCAATCATATGTACCGAGTAGTTGACAATAATCCGCAAATGGTTGAAAATCTAGAGAAAATCGCTGGGGATAGTTATGTGGAATCACCGCCGTATCTGTTGGCGGAGGATTTTTCGATGTATCAGCAGGAAATTCCGGGTTTGTTTTTCTTTGTCGGTACTCGTAATGAAGAAAAAGGCTACACGTATCCACTCCACAGCGGGAAAATGCAGTTTGATGAAAAAAATCTGTTGGGGGGCATTCAATGTTACCTCCAGTTAATCGAGGCGTTAAACAACTAGGAAGCAACGAAGGAGCGAAAAAATGAAAGCAACGAAAAAGAATCATTTATATTGGGATGGCTGTGACACGGTCGCCTTAGCAGAGAAATACGGAACGCCACTTTATGTCTTTTCTGAGACGGAAATCGTGGCGCAATGTCGTGCCCTACATGAAGAATTTTTGGATCGTTACCCAAAGACACGGGCAGCCTATGCCAGTAAAGCTTTTTCTACTTTAGCGATGGTGAAGATTATCCAGCGGGAAGGGTTGTCGTTAGACGTCGTGAGCGGCGGCGAATTAGTTACAGCGATTCAAGCAGATTTTCCTGCTGAAAGAATTGAATTTAACGGAAACAACAAGTCGGTGGAAGAATTAGAGATGGCTGTGGACTATGGCGTTGGACGAATCATTGTTGATAGTTTGCAGGAAGTTGCTTTGCTGCGGGAAATCTGTCGTACTAAAGAAAAAAAAGCGAAAATTCTCTTTCGTATCACACCGGAAGTCAAGGTGGATACCCATGCATTTATTTCGACGGGGCAAAAAGATTCAAAATTCGGAATTCCTTTGGATGAAGGCATTTTATTTCCCCAAATTCAAGAAGCAATCGAAGCACCGGAAATCGAATTTTACGGGTTTCATTTTCATGTGGGTAGCCAGTTGTCGGATAACCGGGCACATTTGGCAGCAGCAAAGGTTTCGTTGCAATTGATGCTTGAGGTGCATGAACGATTTGATTATGTCATCAAGGAATTGAATTACGGCGGCGGTTTTGGGGTGCGCTACACGGAGCAGGATGTGCGGATGCCCTACAGCTATTTCTTGACACCGTTAATGGATTTGACGGAGGAATTTTGTGAAACCCAGAATCTTCCTCGCCCAGAAATCGTTATCGAACCCGGTCGCAGTATCGTTGCTGAAGCAGGTATTACGTTGCACAAAATCGGCAGTATCAAAGAGTTACCAGGCATTCGCAAATACGTCAGCATTGATGGCGGTATGACCGATAATATTCGTCCAGGATTGTACCAAGCAACTTATACAGGAGTAGTGGCAAATAAAGCGGATGAACCAGCAACTCAAACTGTGACGATTTCTGGAAAAGCTTGCGAAAGTACCGATATATTAATCAAGGATCTGGAAATTCCTGATGTTTCTGCTGGTGATCTTTTTGCAACCTTTACTACAGGAGCCTATGGGTATTCTATGGCCAGCAATTACAATAAATTGCCGATTCCACCGGTAGTTTTGGTAAAAGACGGGGAGTCGCAACTGATTGTTAAAGGACAAAGCTACCAGCAATTACTGGAAAACGAGCAGCCTTATCAAGCATTTGGAGGTAGAGTAGATGAAAATTCCCTTTAATAAAATGCAAGGTGCAGGCAATGATTTTATTGTCATCAATAACCAAGAACTGGGTTTATCCGGCGAAGAGCTGTCAACCTTAGCGAAACAAATCTGCCAGCGAAAACGTTCCGTTGGCAGTGATGCGTTGATGGCTCTAGATACCCCGCAAGCCGACGGTGATTTTCGGATGCGGTTTTATAATGCAGACGGCACGGAAGCCGAAATGTGCGGCAATGGGGCACGCTGTATCGCCCGATATGCCTATGAAAAGGGACTAGCAACGGATACAATGACGATCGAAACGGTGGCAGGAGATGTAAAAGCTTGGCGTTTGGATGCCCGTCGTTACAAAGTTCAACTTAACGAACCTACCCATACCCATTTTGATTGGGATTTCTCAGACGATTTGGATAAAATCGTGACTCAAGTGGATTATGTTGAGTTAGGGGACCCGGCGATTCCTCATTTAGTGATCCATTATCCAGCACTTGCAGAAAAAAACTTGGCTGACTTGCAAGATCTGGCAAAGAAATTGCGTTTTTGGGAAAAGTTACCAAAAGGTGCCAATGTGAATTTTTATGATTTCATGGAAAATGGAGATGTCTTGGTGCGTACCTTTGAACGTGGCGTGGAGGATTTTACCTTAGCTTGCGGTACAGGTTCCGGCTCAGTGGCCTACGTTCTGACTGAAAAAAAATTGACACCGCAAAATCCGGTTGTGATCCAAGTTTTAGGTGGTACACTGGAAGTAGAGGTAAAGGATCGTGAGCTTTATTTGATGGGAGATACCAATATTATCATCGAAGGCTTGATTACGGATGAAGATTTACCACAGCAATAGGTAGATTTTCTACTTCACCGGAAGTAAAAACAGCTGAGGAGCAAAAAATTTATGGAAGCAATTATTTTTGATATGGATGGTGTACTGATCGATTCAGAGTACAGTTATTTCGAGGCGAAGGATGGTGTATTGGCGGCAGCCGGAAAATCGGTGCCCAGCAGTTACCATGGCAAATTTATGGGAACATCGTATCTGTATACTTGGGAGACAATGAAACAAGAACTCGATTTACCAAAGCCGGCAGAAGCATATGTGGCAGAAATGATCCAACGACGACAAGAAATTATTGATCGTGATGGGATTCGCCCGATCAAAGGAGCCATAGAACTGGTGCAACGCTTGGCCGAAGAACAACAGGTTTTGGCAGTGGCTTCTTCTTCTCCATTAACTGAAATCGAACGTTCTTTGCGAACCATTGGAATCTATGATCATTTCAAGGTCATTACCAGTGGCGAAGAGGTGACTCATTCCAAACCTGCACCGGATGTTTATCTTTTGGCAGCGAAACGATTGGGTGTAGATCCCGCAGCCTGTGTTGCATTGGAAGATTCTCCCAACGGCAGCCAAGCGGTCAAAAATGCCAACATGATGTGTGTTGGTTTTGCCAATCCAGACTACCCAAAACTGACTTTAGCTTCAGATTGGGTAGTGGACAGCTATGATTTTTTGACGGCGACAACTTTGACAGAGAAATTTTCTGAATATCAAGCAAAAAACTGATTTTTCTTGACAGCTATCAATTTTTTTCCGCGGCTTTGGTCCTATACTAGAGCCATAGAAAAGAAAGAGGGAATTTCTCATGGAAAAAGTAATTATTCAATTAGACGCATTGACTTGCCCATCATGTATGCAAAAAATCGAAAGTGCAGTCGGACATCAAGCAGGTGTTGAAAAGGTCAAGGTTTTGTTCAATGCCGGTAAAGTAAAAGCCGAAATTGACAGCAGCCAAATCAGTGCAGACACCGTAGTCAAAGTTATTGAAGACCTTGGTTATGAAGTGAAAGGAACGAAGGTTAAAGAACTCGTCTAAGCGTTCCAGTTGACGAAAGGGTATACTTGCGGTTAGATAAAGGTAGGAAAAAAGTAAGGAAAAGAGACGATAAGCGAAATGACTCATGAGCATATTTGTGTGACGCTGGTTCCATTATTCAATCATTTGGATCTTGAGGAACAAAGAAAAATCAATCAGTTGGTCACCCATCAAGTTTTTGAAAAAGGGGAACAAATCGTTACTCCTGAGGGCGATCCGCAGCTTGTGATTGTTGCTCGTGGGAATATGAAGGTCTATCAGCTTTCACCTGCCGGACGAGAACAACTGTTACGGGTAGTAGAACCCGGCGGCTACGAAGGAGAAAGCCAACTGTTTGGTGCGCAAAATGATACACTCTTTGGTGAAGCTCTACAACAAACGGAGGTCTGTGTTTTGAAGCATCAGGATTTCCAGCAATTATTGTTGCGTTATCCCCAACTCAGCTTACGATTGCTAGAAATCAATGCGGAAAAAATGACTAAGGTTGAGCAGCAAACACAATTTCTGATGATGGAAAAAGTCGAAGAACGTTTAGCGACCTATCTCTTAGATTTGTATAAAGTCGGTGGCGAAGCGAATGTCACTATTCCGATGAAAATGAAGGAATTAGCCGCTTTTCTGGGAACGACGCCGGAAACCCTTTCCCGCAAGTTAAAATTGTTAGAAGACCACCAACTGATTCAACGCAAAGGCAGCCGCATCACACTGCTGGATTTGGACGGGTTGGAGGATATGTAAAAAAGACCAAAAAGCGGATTCGCTTTTTGGTCTTTTAGCATTTTGTAGGCTATTCTTTTTCAGAAACTTCTGCATGCTTCGGTTCTGCAGGAGCGGCTGGGGTTGCTTCTTTTACTGCGGCAACCAGTTCTTGGTTTCCAGCCCGGTTTGCCATTGTGTCGTTGATTAGTGACACGAGGTCGAGTCCGGTGGTTTCTTTGATGGTATCAAAAGTACGTGCTAAACCGGCTTCTCCCATTTCAGGTAATCCGTCACCACTGCCAAAGCTGACCACCTTGTCGATGTTGCTTAATGGTGCATTGACTTCTTTGGCGATTGCAGGCAAGACTTTGATGAATTCCATCAAAATACCGGCTTCGTTCAGTTTGGTCAAGGCGATAGCCATTTTTTCTTTGCTGTCGGCTTCGGCTTGCCCGACTTTTGCAATCCGTTCAGCGTCGGCTGCACCAAGTTTGGCAATTCGTTCTGCTTCGGCATTAGCAGCCAATTTGATTTTCTCTGCATCAGCTTCAGCTTGTGCGATTTCTTTTGCTTTTTCAGCTAAGGCATTTTGTTCCACCACGTACTTGTCGGCTTCGGCTTGTTTCCGCAAGGTTGCGGTTAGTTGCTTCTCAGTTAATTCGGCTTGTTTTTCTTGGATTTCAATATTTTTATCTTGTTCGATTAAGTTGATCTTCATTTTTTCACCAACGGCAATCTGTTCAGCTTGCGCGTCAGCAACTTCTTGTTCCTGCTTGTATTGAGCTTGTTTTAACGCCATATCTTTGTTGGCTTCGGCGATTTCGGTTTGGCGACGAATTTCTTCGTGTTTTGCCAACTGTTCGTTTTCTGCCTGTTTGATTCGTGTTTCCCGTAACGCATTTGATTCAGCAACTTCGGCATTTTTCTTCACTTCAGCAATTTGCGGACGTCCTAAAGCGTCCAGATAGCCATTGGTGTCGCTAACGTCTTTGATAGTGAAGGAAACAATTTCCAATCCCATTTTCTTCAAATCGGTGGAAGCGACATTTTGAACTTGTTCAGCAAAGTCGTCGCGATTTTTGTAAATTGCTTCAACCGTCATCGTTCCCAAAATTGCCCGCAAGTGACCTTCCAAAACTTCTTTTGCTTCATCTTCTAATTCTTCCGTTGATTTGCCAAGGTATTGCTCAGCGGCAGTTTTGATGGATTCGTTGCTGTTGCCGACTTTCACCAACACGGTGGCGCTGGCTTTGATTGGAACACCTTGTTCTGTGTAAACTTCCGGGGTGCCAATTTCTAATTTATGGGTCAGCAAGCTCAATTTATGGGCCTTTTGAACGATGGGGATAACGAAAGTCCCGCTGTTTTTCAAAATCTTGATGCCTTCTTTACCTAAAAATGATCCGGTAACGATTAAAGCTTCATCGGGTTTTCCGATGCGGTAGCGAATCATTAGAAAAGCGATCAAAGCAAGTACGGCGATTACGATCCAAAAAATTGGATTTGCAAGTAAATCTGTCATTTTTCCACTCCCTGTTCTATAAAGTTTTGATTTTTCACAACTAAAGCGATTCCTTCTCGATCAAAGTCGATGATGAGTACCTTTGTTCCAACTGGCAATAGGAGATTTTCTTGGATGTCCTTTTCCCGAAATAAACGGGCAGGATGGATTGAACGGGCAGAGCCGCTGCCGGTTTCCATGACTTCCCCAAGAGCGTCACCATGGATTTTTTCTGTCAATTCTCCTAATACATAGTCGTCTTCGATTAAAACATTGCTTTTGTTGCGATCTGTCAGCCGATTGTACAGCATCATGAAAGGGGTCAAAAGCAGACTGAAAACGGCAAATAGTACAGCCAATACCAGTAGGATCAAAAGAAACCATGCTACACCAGTGACGAAGGGTGGTAGCTGGTTGAGCGACTCGATCAGCTGACGTAACGGATTCATCCCATTTTCCTCACCTTCTTTGAAAAGTTGTTAGGTTTATCATAAGCGAAGTAGGTAGCGTATTCAAGGAAAGTGTGTAACAGAATTGTAATTATTCGAAAACGCATTTTTTTGTGTATTCAGTAAAAAAAGACGAAAAGTATTAATTAAAAATTTTTCCGGCTCTTTTCACAAAATATTCAAAGGTTTAATGGTAAAATAAAGACAAACGAAATAGGAGGATGGAACCATGTACGGTTATGGAATGGGACTGAGTTTTTTTGACCCGACATTTATTTTAGTCATTATTGGATTGGTGATCTCAATGGCGGCTTCGGCATATGTCAATCACACCTTCCGAAAATTTGATGAGGTACGTAGCAGAAATAATGTAACTGGTACGCAAGCCGCACAATTCATCTTGCAAAGTCAGGGGATCACAGATGTTGGGGTCCAAGGTATTTCCGGCGATTTAACGGATAACTATAATTCGAAAACGAAACTATTAAGTCTATCACAGGCAACGGCACAATCGACTTCGGTTGCGGCAATCGGTGTAGCAGCCCATGAATGTGGGCACGCTGTTCAGGATGCGAAGGGATATTTTCCGTTACGGCTACGGGCAGCCATCGTTCCGGTGGCGAATTTGGGCTCTTCGTTGGCATTACCAATTATCCTCATCGGCGTTTTGCTGCGGGGACAATTTTTAATCAACTTAGGTCTGATTGCATTTTCATTGGCGTTGCTTTTTCAGTTAGTCACTTTGCCGGTAGAATTTGATGCCTCAAGACGGGCATTAAAGATCTTAGGGGATGGTGGACTGTTGACAGCAGAAGAAGTTCCGATGGCGCGCAAAGTGTTGATAGCGGCGGCATTGACCTATGTGGCAGCAGCCATTAGTACCTTCTTGCAATTGTTACGGTTGGTCCTACTGTTTGGCGGAAACAATCGGCGAGATTAAGCAAAGAATAAAATTTTTCCTCTCTTTTTAATAGGGAGGATTTTTTTGTTGCAGAAATTTCCAAATATGTTTATTATATTTTTTGCAAAAATATAGTTGGAAGTGAAACGATGAAGGTACCTGTTGCTTTTAAAGAAAAATATTTGCGCTTATTGGGGGAAGAAGCTGCCGCTTTTTTTACTGCGATTGAAGAGGAAACCCCTCAAAAAGCTTTTCGTATAAATCTATTGAAACCTGCGGCAAAGGAGATGCTGAAGGGCTACGTTTCTGAAAAGAAACCGGCGCCTTATGCACCAGAAGGCTATCTTGGGGAAGTCAGCGGAAAATCACTGCTGCACCAAGCAGGTTATGTGTACAGTCAGGAACCAAGCGCCATGATCGTAGCTACGGTTGCGGCAGCTCAGCCAGGAGAAAAAGTATTGGACCTGTGTGCCGCTCCTGGTGGAAAAACGACCCAATTAGCGGGACAAATGAAAAATAAAGGGTTATTAGTCGCAAATGAAATTTTCCCCAAACGAGCAAAAATTTTAGCGGAAAATGTGGAGCGTTGGGGAGCTGCCCATACGATCGTTACCAATCATGCCCCTCATGAATTGGTTTCTCATTTTCGTGGCTTTTTTGATCGCATTGTGGTGGATGCTCCTTGTTCTGGTGAGGGGATGTTTCGGAAAGATCAGCAGGCAATCAATGAGTGGACTGCTGAAACGCCCGAGGAATGTGCCAAACGGCAAAAAGAAATTTTAGCTTCGGCGATCCAAATGCTGCAAACAGAGGGGACATTAATTTATTCTACCTGCACCTTTGCACCGGAAGAAAATGAAGAAATCATCAGCTGGCTGGTAGAAAATTATCCTCTGACAATCCAACCCATTCATCAATTAGGTGTTTCCCACGGGCGTCCAGAGTGGGGCAGTGTAGCTGGCTTAGAAAACACGGTTCGGTTGTGGCCCCACAAAAATCAGGGAGAAGGTCATTTTGTTGCGAAATTAGTTTTTCATGGAAAAAATGAAGCCCCCAAAAAACGGAACAAACGCCAAACGAGTCTTGATCGTCCTACGCAACAATTGTGGGAGAAGGTCAGTCATCAATTACCAGCACCTGCGCAAGGAAAGCTGACTGTTTTAGGTGACCAATTGTGGCTACTACCGGAAATGGCGCCTGATTTGAATGGGGTGCGTTTTTTGCGGGCGGGCGTTCATTTAGGCACTCTCAAGAAAAACCGCATTGAACCAAGTTATTCCTTTGCGATGGCTATTCAGGAGCCGACAAACTATCCTCATCTTTCCTTAACGAAGAAAGAATGGGAACACTATGTGGCAGGTGAAACGATTCCTAAAGCCGGCAACGCCGGATGGGTCCTACTGTGTGTCGAAAAAATCCCGGTTGGTTTTGGTAAACAGGTGCAGGGAGTTATTAAAAATTTCTTTCCAAAAGGATTAAGATTCCACGCATCCTAGAGCTAACATTATTCATATTTTTTCCAATATGCTATCATAGAAGTAAGGATAAGGAGCTGATATGAATGAAAACTTCAACAAAAGTAACGATTGGATTAAGTATTGCTGCAGTAGCGGGAATCACAACGGTTGCTGTCGTTTCGGACAAATTGGTGAACAAATTGAAGCGTTCCACAGATCGCCGCAAGGTAAGGAAATTTGTTGATGACAAATTTCATGGCAATGAACGATTGTTGGATGTTGTGGATAATTTGACCGATGAGGATTTGGATTCATTGATGAATATCATGCACAAAATCAAAGACAGCCGTAAACAAATCTCTGTCTATGGTGAAAATGTCAAAGACACAACGGAACTGTTGCGCAATAAATTGATGAGCTTCATTGATTCCGTGTTCTAACCAATACTTTTTCCAAAACGCTTGATTCTTTTCCGATGATGTTACGGAAGCGGGTCAAGCTTTTTTTGTCCAGTATTTCTTGGCTGTTCACCGAAAATTATGCTAAAGTAATTATCAGATTGATAAAATGAAAGGGTCATGGATCGGAGGAACCTTGTGGAAAAAGTCAGCACATTGAGTCAGGCTGAAAAAGAATTTTTTATGGAAGAAGCTATTAAGGAAGCCCATAAAGCAGGCGAGAAAAAGGAAGTTCCCATTGGTGCTATCGTCGTATTGGACGGCAAAATCATTGGACGAGGACATAATCTGCGGGAAGAAACCCAAGATGCTACGGCACACGCCGAAATGTTTGCCATTCGAGAGGCCTGTCGGGAGTTGGCAAGTTGGCGTTTAGAAGGTGCGCAACTGTTTGTCACCCTTGAACCTTGTACCATGTGCAGTGGAGCGATGCAGCTTTCCCGAGTAGAAGAAGTCTATTTTGGTGCGTACGATCCCAAAGGAGGAACAGCCGGAACTTTCATGAATTTGTTGGAAGATCAGCGCTTCAATCATTGGAGCTATGTTGAAGGCGGCATTTTGGAAGAGGCGTGCGGACAGCTACTGACAACTTTTTTCAGAGAACTGCGGGCAAAGAAAAAACAACGCCGACAAAATTCTTTGGAGAAAGACTAGCCAAAACTAGAAATATACGATATACTTATTTTTGCCGAAAGGCTAGGACAATGGTTGGCTTGTGAAGCGTGTCAGATCTGGAAGGAAGCAGCACTAAGCGAGTTCAGCCATGTGTCTTATTAAATAAGAAACCCAAAGAGCGCAAGGCTCTTTTTTTTGTCTCATGAATGACCAAAACAGAACGTGTTAAAAGGCGCTATCATCGGTCTTTTAACACGTTCTATTTTTGATTAAAAAAAGGGAACCAAAGAGAAATGCAATCATCGGCTATCCCTTTATTCCTTTAAGAAGCAAGGGATTTCTTTTATCAAAATTAGGTATGGCTGAGTTAGTTGGATTACTGGCAAAAAAAGACACCTACGACTATAATAGAAAAAATAATCAGTCCATAAAATTGAGAAGAAAAGAAACGAGGCGAGCTGATGGAAAAAATCGTGGTTTTACATACCAATGATCTCCACTCTCATTTAGAAAATTGGCCGAAAATTCGGCGTTATATCGATCAACGAAAACGGGAAGTGAGCCAGCTGGGAGCGACTCCGTTGGCCGTTGATCTTGGGGATTTTACAGATCGTTGGCATCCATTGAGTGAGGCAACGAACGGACAAGCAAATGTCCAACTGATGAATCAAATCCATTATGATGCAGCAACGATTGGCAACAATGAGGGAGTTGGAAATTCGAAAGAAGAGTTGGATCATCTTTATGATCAGGCGAATTTTGATGTTCTTCTTGCCAATTTGTATGATAAAGCGACGCTTCAATTGCCGTCATGGGCAAAGCCTTATAAAATCATTACTACCCCACAAGGAAGTAAAGTCGGTTTGATTGCTTTGACTGCACCTTTTCCTTTAACCTATGCGCCAAATGGATGGGATATCCGCCAACCGATGGAAATTTTGGCAAATTTGGCACGTACTTTGCGACCACAGGTGGATTTACTGATACTGATGAGTCATTTGGGAATTGAAGACGATCAACTGATTGCCAACGAATTACCGATGATTGATCTGATTCTCGGTTCCCACACGCATCATTTGTTCAAAGAGGGCAAAGTTGTCAACGATGTTCAATTGGCTGCCGCCGGCAAATTTGGGCGATACATTGGTGAGGTGACGGTCACGCTTGATGATCAAAAACAAATTCTTCATCAAGAAGCACGGACGATTGAAACGTCAGATTTACCGGTTTTTCCTGAAGATCAAGCGGAAATTGACTATTATATGGAGGAAGGACACCGTTTGCTGAAAAATAAAGTCATGGCGGATCTGCCAGTTGAATTGTCTCTAGACCCTGAAGCAGAACATGCGCTAATCAAAGAAACACTAGCGGCAGTTAAAGAACGAGGAAAAACTGAGGCAGCACTGTTGAATACCGGTTTGTTTTTGGCGCCCTTACCAAAAGGAATCGTCGATCAAGACCAGCTGCATACTACTTTACCCCATCCAATGCATTTGATTCGGGTTACTTTGAAGGGAAGAGATGTTATCCGCTTGGTGGCAGAAATTGAAAAAAACCGTAATTTTTTGCGGAATTTCCCGATTCTGGGCATGGGTTTTCGTGGCAAAATTTTTGGACAAATCGTTTATGACGGCATTTTTTATGATGCCACGAATCACCAAGTATATTGGCAGGATCGTCCGATAGATCCGGACAAAGACTATCGACTGACTACGGTGGATCACTTGATGTTTGTGCCGTTTTTCCCTACCATCGAAATTGCCGGAACCCACGAATTTTTGTTTCCTGAATTTATTCGCAGTGTATTGGGCAACTACTTGCATGCTCACTATCCAATCCTATAAAAACAAGGTATAATGACAAATAGGTGGTGAAAAAATGTCAAAAGAAAAACAGCCTGAAAAGGCAACCGTGACAGACGAGCTGACCAGCGTGATCGAAGAAATTATTGAAGAACCTGTGAAACCCCAAAAAGGGGAAATCGTGACAACAATCAGCGATACAGATTTTATGATCGGCAGCCGTCAATACAAATTAGTTAGAAATCATCGTGAAGGGTTTGACCTTGAAAAATTGGGGGAACGCTACAGCGAGGTTTTAGCACGTTATGATTATATCGTTGGGGATTGGGGCTATGAACAATTACGGCTCAAAGGGTTCTTTGACACCGACAATCGTAAAGCTTTTCCCGATCAACGAATCGATACACTGGAAGATTATCTTTATGAATATTGCAATTTTGGCTGTGCTTACTTTGTGATCCAACGGGTAGGGGGCAAGAAAGAAAAAGGACATCCTCGACAACGACGAAAGAAGAGTCCAGCAACTGGAGAAAACCAGCAAGCCCATCTCTCTGAAAAACGTGAAGCGATCCCGCAGCGTAAAGTAAAACCAGTAATCAAAAATCGAAAAGATAAAGAAAAAACGAAGAAAACGAATGACAACCGCCCCAAAGCTGGAAAAAAAGAGGGCTTCGTGATTCGTCAACGGGAAGATTAATTGATGACATATAAAGGATATTTGATTGATTTAGATGGAACGATTTATCTGGGAACGCAACCGATCCCAGCTGGCAAACGCTTTGTTGAAAAACTGCAGCAGCAAAACATTCCTTTTTTATTTGTGACGAACAATACGACCCGCAGTCCACAAACCGTGGCGGATCGTTTAAAGAATGAGTTTGATATCCATGTAGGAGCAGAAACAATCTACACTGCCAGTCTTGCGACGATTGATTTCATGAAAGACGATAACAAAGGTAAAAAAGTTTTTGTGATTGGTGAAGCTGGTTTGATTGATTTGATTCTAGCCGCCGGATTTGAGTGGGAAGAAACCAACCCGGATTATGTGGTGGTGGGCTTGGATAACCAAGTCACCTATGAAAAATTTGTACTGGCGACCTTAGCCATCCAAAAGGGTGCTACGTTTATTGGCACAAATTCAGACAAAAATATTCCTACCGAACGGGGACTGCTTCCAGGTGCCGGTTCTCTAATCAGCATGGTGGAAACTGCTACGCAGACTCAACCAATTTACATTGGTAAGCCAGAAGCTATCATTATGGAAAAAGCGGTGGAAAAAATCGGATTGGCCAAGGAAGATGTCATTATGGTAGGGGACAATTATGAAACCGACATTCGTTCGGGATTGAATAATGGCGTAGATACCTTGTTGGTGCTTTCCGGCTTTACGCCAAAAGCTGCGGTACCAACTTTACCTGTACAACCGACCTTTGTTTTAGATTCTTTGGATGAATGGATTATTGCAGATGAATAAATGGCAGGAACGACTGGGGATCGTATTGGTTTTTTTGACATTGATCAGTTTAGCAGGAATCTTGGCAATCAACAGCCGCCCCTTGTATGTTTGGGCGATTGACCACTTAGAGATTCTCTCCTACACCGAGCTATCAAAAACCGAACTTCTAAAAAATTATGATTTGCTGATGAACTTTTTGAATAATCCCTTCAACACAACCCTTTCCTTACCGGATTTTCCAATGTCCGAAGCGGGGCGCGGTCATTTCTATGATGTGAAAAAATTGTTTCTGCTGGATTATGGGATTTTTCTAGCGACGGTGATTCCCAGCGGTCTATTTTTCCGGCGTATGTGGAAAGAAAAACGGTTGTGGCATCTGATCCGTCCTTTTCAATGGGGCATGGCGGTACCGGTTGTTTTAGGCAGCTTGATGGCAATCGGTTTTGATACTTTTTTTGTGAAATTTCATGAATTGTTTTTTGCAAATGATGATTGGTTGTTTGATCCGGTGACAGACCCGATCATCAATGTTTTGCCGGAAGATTATTTCATGTACTGCTTTATTTTAGCCTTCTTGCTGATTGAACTCTTTTTCTTTCTCGTCGTTTTAAGCGGCAAGCGGCAATTAAAAAAATAAAAAATGGTTAGCGATCCGTTTAAGGAATCGCTAGCCATTTTTGTTTTATTGGGTGATAGAGCTGGATTTTGTCGGGTGTTGATGGGCAAGGCGACTAGCAGCTGAAGCGGCGATTGCTCCCACGATATCATCAAGAAAAGTGTGAACATGTTTGCCGTCATGGGCGTTGAGTTCCTTCAAAATTCCCGGTTTGATTTTATCGATATAGCCGTAATTGGTAAAGCCGATTGATCCGTAAACATTGACGATCGACAGCGCCAAAATTTCATCGATGCCATAAAGCCCTTCATCTTCCGCAACGATTTCCTGCAACGGATCACAAAGCTTGCCTTCTTCCGCCAGCAGATCCAACTGAATACCGGTGATGATGGTGTTATGAACTTCTCGTTTTGTCAAAACGCTGTCTACACTTTCGATACATTGCTCCAACGTGATTCCCTCAATATAATCCTTTTGCAAAAATAAAACCAGCTCACCGATATCTTTGAGAGTCACCCCTCGAGATGCCAATAAGTTCCGCGCCTTTTCTTCTAAGGTATTTTTTTCAATAACCATGAAACGTCCTCCTCATTCATCTAGTAGTAGCAACTTTTGTCCTTGTTTTTTCTTTTTAATAGTCTAAAGCAGGAGTTGATACCTTCTCATCAATCGTAGCGCATTCCCATTGTTGAATCAAATGAAAGAATCGTCAAATTAGTCAAGCTTTTTTTTCAGTTCTTCCCGTGCCGCAACAGCGAAAGGATGAGGAACCTGTAAATCTTCTCCGAACAGCCAATCGAGATAGCAAAGACAGCCGAGGGACATCGATTCTTTTAAAGCAAGCTGCAATTCAGATAAAAAAGGCGGAGTTTCTTGGCGATCCCAACGAATTTTATCTGCCAGGAAAACAACTTGATCTAGCGGTGTTGCATGAGATTTTAATGTAGTATGACAAGCAATAGCAGAAAGAATTTCTTCATCCTCGATTAAAAAACAACTCTCTGCCAAAATAGCCGATTGCTGCTGATGTAAAAGCATTGGCAGTTGTTTTTCTTCTGGGAGGATTTCCTTCCCCAATTCCTCATGAAAGAATATCCGTTGATCGTCAGGAATTACAATACTGATATCATGCAGCAAGCCAGCTGTATAGGCTGCTTCTTGCGAAACACCAAAGTGGCTGGCAAGATGGCGGGCCTCCGATGCGACCGCCAGCAAATGAGGCAGGATCATCTCTGTCGGTATTTGATTTTTAAAAAGAAATTCTTCAATCTGGGAAGAAAGCGTTGCTGATTCAAAGGATTGTTTGTAATCTGCTAAAGTTTTCATTGTTATTCCTCTCCAAACAAACTACTGCTATGTCCTGGCTGGGTGCGGGTCTTAGGATCGATGTAGTGCAGTGCATTATTGACAGCCGTCGGTGCTTCACCAAAACCAGTCGCAATCAATTTGACTTTCCCGTCATACAACGCAACATCTCCGCAGGCATAAACACCGGGTATTGAAGTCTGCATCGTACTTTCCACGAAAATTCCTTGTCTGGTACTGTCTAAGCCCCAGTTTTTTAAATTTAGCGAAGAGGTAAAGCCGTAATTTACGATTAAATAATCCACGGCTAAATGGACACTTTCTTCTCCTTTGACATTTTGCAGGACTATTTCAGATAGGCGTTCGTCACCTTGTAACTCACTGATAACGTAAGGGGTTAGAATGTTGACAGAGGATTCTTTTAATTTGTTCACGCTGTGTTCGTGTCCACGAAATTCGGCCCGGCGGTGGATCAAGGAGACTTCTGCCGCAATCGGCTCCAACATCAATGCCCAATCCATTGCCGAGTCGCCACCGCCGGCGATGGCAACTTTTTTGCCAGCATATTTCATTAAATCCGTGACATAATAGTCAATGCCGGTAGCTTCAAAAGCTTCACTGCCGGCGACATTCAATTTACGTGGCTGAAAAGAGCCATTCCCTAAAGCCAGAATCACGGATTTCGAGTAATGGACTTCTTTGATTGTCGTGATTTCAATCACATCATCTATCCTCTGAATACCCAGCACTTCTTCTTCCAAACGATAGGTGTGGTTAAACAACGTTAATTGTTTTTCCAAGTTTTTAACTAATTCGCCGGCTTTGATTTTTGGAGAACCGGGAATGTCATAAATATATTTTTCAGGATACAGGGTAGCCAATTGTCCGCCAAGTTGAGGCAGACTATCAATCAATTTGGTTTTTGCGTTACGCATACCAGCATAAAATGCCGCAAACATACCGCTGGGACCTGCACCAATAATCGTTACATCGTAGATATCCATTAAAAGCTCCTTTGTTCTTTTTTAGAAGATTTCTCAAAACCTCTTAGAAAAAACACGAGTGAATTAAAAATCCTTCATTCTAGTTGCATTATAACAAAAAAGCGAGAAAGAAACGTGGCAAAAAATCGTTTTTCTGCTATCATTAGGCTACATCAACTATGAGGAGGAGATTTTTTTGTCTCAATTTCCACAATTATCAGCAGAACATGCAACTGGACATCAAGCAACGATTAAAACGAACCGCGGGGATATCACCGTTCAACTTTTCCCTGAATTAGCACCTAAAACCGTGAAAAACTTTGTTGAATTAGCTAAAAAAGGCTACTACGACGGAATTATTTTTCACCGTGTTATCCCTGATTTTATGATTCAAGGCGGCGATCCAACTGGTACTGGCATGGGCGGTGAAAGTATTTACGGCGGCGATTTTGAAGATGAATTTTCAAAAGAACTGTTCAATATTCGCGGAGCCTTGTCGATGGCAAATTCCGGACCTAATACAAACGGCAGTCAATTTTTCATCGTGAACAATCAAAACGTTCCCGGCAATATGTTAGGCCAATTGGAAGGGGCAGGCTACCCTTCTGAAATCATCGAAGCATATAAAGCAGGGGGAACCCCTTGGTTAGACTTCCGTCATACAGTTTTCGGACACGTAATCTCTGGAATGGATGTTGTAGATGAAATCGCCAATGCTCAAAGAGGACCTCAAGATCGTCCTGTACATGATATTGTGATCGAATCAATCGAAATTACAGAATAAACGCAAAAACCGGACTCATTAGAGCTGTCACAGCCCTGAGTCCGGTTTTTATTTTATTCAGAAAAAGCTTCCGCGATTTGCTGAAGTCCCTGCGCCAAAATTTTACGAGGGCAGGCAATATTAAAGCGCATATGCTGAGTGCCACCCGGTCCAAAAGTGATTCCCGGATTTAACACCACGCTGGCTTCATTAATTAATTTTTCCTGAAGTTGTTTGTCAGAAAGCTGAAAAGCAGAAAAATCCAGCCATAAGAGATAAGTACCTTCAGGTTGTAGAACTTTCAATTTGGGCATCTGATCACGAAAATAGTCGCAGGCGAAGGATAGATTTTCTTGAAGGTAGGTCAACAAGTCCGTCAACCAAACTTCTCCCTCACGATAGGCCGCTTCTGTTCCAATCAGACCAAATGTGTTGATTTGACTTTGTTCTGTTTTCTCCTGCTGAGTTGTAAAACGTTTTTTCAGTTCAGGATTTTTGATAAAGACCATCGAATTTTTGATTCCGGCCAAGTTAAAGGTTTTTGTGGCAGCTGTTAAAACAATTGAAAAGTCGGCAAAATCCGGTTGAACTGTATGGAAAGAAACATGATGATGAGGCTGAAAAATCAAATCTTCATGAATTTCATCACTGATTACTAAAACCTGATGCTTTTGGCACAGACGCCCGACTGCTTGCAACTCTTCTTTATGCCAAACCCGACCACCAGGATTATGGGGATTGCACAAAATAAATAGTTTTATCTGATTATCCACGATTTGGGTCTCCATCGCCGCAAGGTCCATTTCAAAATGACCGTTTCTTTCTATTAGAGTGTTGCGAACCAGTTTCCGCTGATTTGCGGTGACCATTTTGGCAAAAGGCGGGTATACCGGATCATGAATCAAAACGGCATCTCCTGGTTCGGTAAATGCTTGAATAGCAATGGCGATGCTAGGAACCACCCCAGGAGAAAACAAAATTTCTTCTTTCGTTATCCCGTACCCATGTCGTCTTTTTTGCCAGTCAATAATAGATTGGTAAAGACTTTCCGGTGGAATGCTGTAGCCATAGATTCCTTTTTTTACAAATGTCTCCAGAGCTTGAGTCACCGGGCTGGGCGCCATGAAGTCCATATCGGCGACCCAAAAAGGCAAAAGCTTTTCTTTTTTATACGTCTGGGTGATGCTATCCCATTTGACACAGTTGGTATTCCGGCGATCATTAATTTGATCAAATCCCGTCATTTTTTTCTGCCTCCCATCGAAGTCCAATGAGAACTTCAATTTTTTCTTTACTTACAGTATAATGAATTATGCAAAGAGAGGGAACCATATGACATATAAAATTGGACAAATTATAGAAGGAAAAGTGACCGGCATCCAACCTTATGGGGCATTCATTTCATTAGATGACCAAACACAAGGCTTGATCCATGTGTCAGAGATTCAATCAGGGTACACGAAAAATATCCATGATGTAATCAAAGTCGGTGAGGGGGTACGGGTGCAAATCATCGACATTGACGAATATTCTCAAAAAATCAGCTTGTCTCGCCGAACCTTAGAACCAACTTTCGTGCCGAATCGGACCCGACGAAAAAGATATTTTACAAATAAGAATAAAAAAATCGGCTTTGACAGCATCGAAAAAGCACTACCTCAGTGGATCAGTGAAGCGTTGATGCGTCTTCACCAAGAGGGGACGAGAAAATGATTTTGTATGTTTTCTGAAAATATGCTAAAATCTATTCGTGTTAACAGATAAAACAATTGAGGTGGATATTTTGGAAGACAAGAAGGTCGCTGGTACTGTGATGTTACACTTGCAAAACGGCTCAAAGAAATTTTTGATGCATTCAGTTGGAGATACCATCGAGTTAGCATATACAAAATTTTCAAACGACCGCACAGGTTTAGCCAATATTTTACAACTATTAAAAGACACGGCACACTTGGATGTAAACAACTTGAATCTTGTTGAACTGACAAATGGACATATTGATGAAGAAAATATTCCACTTTTTGTTTTTGAAGCGGAAGAAGCAAAGCTGGTGGGGCTACTACCAGACGATTACCATTGGGAAGACCCAGAACGTTTCCAAAAAATCATTGAAGACTATGCGATTGAAGGCGTTCCGTTCTTCTGATAAGTAAAAAAAGCCGAATTCGGCTTTTTTTTTACATTTTTTTCACCCAGATATAGTCCCACGAATTGTTATATTGTTTGCTTTTTATTCGATTTTTGAAAAAAAGTACTATAAAATATAGATTAGTTAGCAGAAAAGCGAATGATTAGGTTCATATTGGCAAAATATCTTTTTTTGGCAAGGCTAAAAAAAGTCTTTTTTTAGTTGACCAAAAGTTTAAGAAGTGGTAAATTAATCAACGGTAACAAAACAGCTCTTCAAAAAAACTTTTTCAGAAAAAAGTTGAAAAAGAGAGTTGACGAAACAAGAAACAGATGTTACTATAACAAAGTCGTCAAACGACGAAAGAAAATAAACCGTGATACAACGTGAAATTTTCCTTTAAAAAGTTGTTGACAAATAACAACTCGTTTGATAAACTAATCAAGTCGCTGTTAAGCAGCTGAAGAAAATTCGATTTAAACACTTTGTTCAAACGAAAAAAACTTCAAACTTTTAGTTGACAATCGCTTGTCAATCTGATATGATTTAAAAGTTGCTGAAACAACGCAGTAGACCTTTGAAAACTGAACAAAGCAAGCAAACG